>CAMLDI010000098.1 GCA_946478845.1 uncultured Paenibacillaceae bacterium | reverse complement strand
ACTTCTGTGTTCGGGATGGGAACAGGTGTGACCCCTTCGCCATCGCCACCAGACTTTTTAATTCTTCACCATTTTTCAATTCAATGGCTCAGGATTATTATTTTATCAACTATCTTTTATTCTGTCAACTACTTTTTTAACTTTTTATTGTTGACTTGAAAGTTTTATTGAGTTGCCGAAGCAGAACAAGATTTATTTTATATGCTCTAAAGATAAAAGTCAACAAAAATTTTAATGGTTAGCATAAAAAAAGCCCATTGCTAGACCCCAGACTATAAGGGCCTTACAGTGGACATTTTTTAATGTAAATTTAAAAAGCCGGCACCACAGATCCATTATATTTTTCCTTAATGAAATTTTTTACTTCAGGAGAATTTAAAGCTTTTGCTAATTTTTGAATGGCTTCCTCATCTTTATTATCAGGGCGAGCCACAAGTATATTCACATAAGGTGAATGGCTATCTTCTATAAATAATGCATCTTTGGTAGGCACGAGTTTCGCTTCTAGGGCATAGTTGGTATTTATCAAAGCAAGGTCAACCTGGTCTAAAACCCGGGGCAGCATAGCCGCTTCTACTTCCTTAAACTTTAAGCTTTTCTTATTTTCAACAATGTCTTTTATTGTGGAACTAATATTATTGCTGTCTTTCAGACGAATAATCCCTTGTTTCTCCAAAAGCAATAAAGCTCTGCCGCCATTGGTAGGATCATTGGGAATAGCTATTGTAGCCCCATTAGAAATTTCCTCAACCTTCTTCACTTTTTTTGAATAAGCACCAAAGGGTTCAATATGTACTCCAACCACTTTTACTAGATTATATTTTTTATCTTTATTGAACTGATCTAAATAAGGGGTATGTTGAAAAAAATTAACATCCAGTTGTTTTTCAAAAAGTTGTACATTAGGTTGAATGTAATCTGTGAATACTTTAACATCCAAATTAACACCCTGAGCTTTTAAAGTAGGTTTAATCAAATTTAAGATTTCTGCATGGGGAACCGCAGCCGCTCCTATTTTTAATGTCACTTCTTTCTGTTCTCCAGTATTCGTTTTAAATGTTTCTTTACTGCTGCAAGCTGTAAGATAAATGAATAAGAAAATAGCCAGTGATAAAAATAATATCTTTTTCAAATTTATCTCTCCCTTACTATCTGTTTTTATTTCCTGCTCATTCGAAGAACGAGCCAATCCCCAAGCAATTGAATAACTTGTACAAAAACAATTAGAACAACAACTGTAATGACCATGATATCCGTTTGAAATCTTTGATAACCATACCTGACTGCCAGATCACCAAGTCCTCCCCCACCAATGACTCCAGACATAGCAGTGTAAGAAATAAGGGTAACGGCAGTAACAGTCACCCCTGCCAATAAACTTGCCTTAGCTTCTGGAATGAGTACCGTATATACCAGTTGCCACCCCGTTGCCCCCATTGATTGAGCAGCCTCTATAACACCCCGCTCTACTTCCCGCAAAGACATTTCTACTAATCGGGCAAAAAAGGGGGCCGCTCCAATAACAAGAGGTGGAATCGAACCAAGAACACCCATTGACGTCCCTGTTAAAAAAATAGAAAAAGGAATGACAACAATCATGAGGATAATAAAGGGAACAGATCTTAACCCATTTACAATAGATGATAAAACACCATAGATATAACGATTTTCAAGGAACTGTCCTTTTGATGACAAATAAAGAACAATTCCCAAGGGAAGACCAATAAAAATTGTGAATATCAGGGAAAACCCAAGCATTTTAAGGGTATCAACAGAGGCTGTGCCAATCTCAACCCAATTGATCTCCGCAAAGTCCATCCCATACCACCTCCACCCTTGCACAATCCCTCTTTAACAAGGAGACTGCCTCATCTAATTGAGTCTGGTTTCCCTGAATTTCAACAACCACCTGGCCATACGGGGTATTTTTCATTTGGGAAACTATACCTTGAAGGACGTTGAAATAAATACCGATTTTACTCGCTAGAGTATATAGAATGGGAGAATAAGTTTGTTGATTAATAAAAGAAAGTCTTAAAATTCTCCTTTCACTATATCGTAAAGCCTGTATAGGAATTTTATAAAAATCTAGCAACGGACTCTCTTGTAATAAAAATTCTCGTGTAACTTGATGCTCCGGATTCAAGAAAATTTGGGATACCTTACCCGATTCCACTAATCTCCCCTGATCTAATATAGCCACTCTGTCACACAAGGTTCGAATTACATTCATTTCATGAGTAATAAGAAGAATCGTCGTGCCAAGGCGGCGATTAATATCTAGCAATAAGGATAATATGGATGAAGTAGTTTGAGGGTCCAATGCAGAAGTTGCTTCGTCACAAAGGAGCAATTTTGGTTCATTAGCCAATGCTCTCGCAATCCCTACCCGTTGCTTTTGCCCACCAGAAAGTTGGGAAGGGTAATGATTACAATAAGCCTCCAGTCCAACAAGTTGGAGTAATTCATGAACACGATCCGACATTTCTTTTCTTGAACGTTTATTTTCCAAACACAGTGGATACTTTATATTCTCTTCCACTGTTTTTGATGACAGAAGATTAAAATGCTGAAAGACCATGCCAATCTTTCTTTGCTGTTCCCTTAATTTTTTTCCAGTTAAATGGGTGATTTCAATTCCATCAAACACGACAACCCCTGTTGTTGGTTTTTCAAGTCCGTTAATACAGCGTATGAGGGTACTTTTCCCTGCACCTGAATGCCCAATAACTCCAAATACCTCCCCTTTTTTTACTTTGAAGCTTATTCCATCCAGGGCTTTCTTTTTTTCATGGTTCACAATAAATTCCTTTTGAAGATTTGTTACAGCAATCATTTGCTTCCCCCCTTTCCTATTTACGTTTGTATCTGAATTATAATACCGTGTATCCATACTTGTAAAGTATGGATTATAGCTTCAAAAAAGTGTAAATCGAATGAGCGTTACCGAAAGAATTGATTTTTATATCCTTTTTAAACGCAAT
>CAMLDI010000097.1 GCA_946478845.1 uncultured Paenibacillaceae bacterium | reverse complement strand
GTAGCCACACAGCAGGGCAAAAGGAAAAAGTCTCAGGCGGTAGCCACACAGCAGGTCAAAAGGAAAAAGCCACAGGCGGTAGCCACACAGCAAGGCAAACGGAAAAAGCCACAAGCGGTAGCCACACAGCAGGTCAAAAGGAAAAAGCCACAGGCGGTAGCCACACAGCAGGGCAAAACAAAAAAGCCCCAGGGAGTAGTTGCTAATCCAGTTAAAAAGAAAATTACATATCCTATCGTTAAAGGAGATTCAATAGAAGTATTGTCTACGTTTGCCCAGTATCCAAAATATAATGTGATTGCCACTGGATATACACCTGGACCTGAATCAACAGGTAAGAATAGTTCCCATCCAGCATATGGAATAACCTATTCTGGTGTTAAAGCAAGAAGAGATACCTTTTCTACAATTGCAGCAGATACAAGGGTATTTCCTTTAGGTACGATTCTTTATATTCCTGGTTACGGTTATGGAATTGTATCTGATACAGGATCTGCCATTAAGGGAAATAAAATTGATTTGTTCTTTGATACAGTAGAAGATGTATTTAAAGAGTGGGGCAAAAAAAGGTTGGATGTTTATATTATTGAAATGGGTAATGGGAAAGTTGATGAACAAACCTTGCATGAATTAAATAATTTAAATGGAAGTGTAGCAAGGAAATAAACAATATTCAAAAAAGCTGCTTTTATTTTTCAAAAGCAGCTTTTTTCTATTCATTACATTACTTCCAGGTATATTCAAATAAATAGAAGAGTAAAGCGGATTGGATAATTCCCAGCCAACCTCCAACAAGAACTTCACTGGGTTGATGCCCTAATAACTCTTTTAATTTAACAGCCATTTGTTTATTAGGTTTTAAAGTGTGCTGTGCTTTCATTTCCTGTATTAATTTCTGAAAATCTTCGATGAGGATGTTGAGGACTGTTGCGTGCATGCCTGCATGGCGTCGTACTCCTGCGGCATCAAACATAACAATGATAGAGAAGATCACCGAGATTGCGAATTCAGAAGATCCTGCTCCATGAATTAAACCGATGGCCGTTGTTAAAGCTGTAACGGCAGCAGAATGGGAACTTGGCATCCCGCCTGTACTGAAAAGCAACTTCCAGTTTAGTTTTCCTAATGTGAAATAAGCAAGGGGAATTTTAATGACTTGAGCCATTACAATGGCGGAAAGGGCCGACCATAAGGGATAATTAGAAAATAATGAAGACATCTGCTTCTTCCTTTCTCGCTGTTACAGATTATATTGTACTAAATGTTCTTATTATAATATTGCAATCTTTTCATTTCATTTCTTTACTGATAAAATTTAGTTAAATTTTACCCGGAGGTGCAAAGAGATGGATATTTATGTAAAGACACAAGGTATTCATGGTGACCAGTTAGATGCATTGGTTTTGGGAATTACGAAAGATGAAGGCGTAGATTCCTTTTTTTCCATTGTAGACCAGGCTCTGGGTGGAATGCTATCTAAATTGTTTCAATCTAAGGAAATAAATACAGACTTTAAAAATATACAAATGATTTATACCCTTGGCCAAATGGGGGTAAGAAGAATAATCCTTCTTGGTTTGGGAGAAAGAAAAAAATTAACTTTTGAAACTTTAAGGGAAGCTGCTTCACGTTCTATTAAAGAAGCATTAAAGGAAAAGTTAAGTCGAGTGGCAATGATTCTTCCTGGTTTGTTGGATGATAAAGGTCTCGAAGCCCATGCTTTTGTTGAAGGGGCACTATTAGCCAATTATCATTTCCCTGGATTTCAAAAGCAGAAAGAAGAAATTCCTCAACTTTCCTCCATCACTCTTTATTGTGAGCAGGAATGGGCAGAACGAGTGAAAGAAGGGGCGAAAAAAGGGGAACTCTATGCTAGAGGAACGTGTTATGCACGTGATTTGGTAAACATGCCAGGCAATTATTTAACTCCATCTGTGATGGCAGAGAAGGCAATAGAATTAGCTGTTCGCCATGGGATGGATATAGAAGTGTTGGAAAAAGAACAAATGAAGGAATATGGTATGGGAGGATTACTTGGCGTAAATCAAGGATCAGTGGAACCTCCAAAATTAATTGCCATAAAGTATAGAGGAAGAGAGCAATGGGATCATGTATTGGGGTTGGTTGGAAAGGGAATCACATTTGATTCCGGAGGGATTTCCATTAAACCTGGCGCCGGTATGGATGAAATGAAAGGGGATATGGGTGGAGCAGCCGCCGTTTTAGGGGCTTTAGAAGTGATTGGAGCTTTACGCCCTGCAATAAATATCGTTGCTGTCATTCCCACTACCGAAAATATGCCAGATGGAAATGCATTGAAGCCTGGGGATGTTATAACAACAATGAGCGGTAAAACCATTGAAATTTTGAATACTGATGCTGAAGGGCGTTTGATCCTTGCAGATGGAATGACCTATGCAAAGAAATTAGGTGCCGATTACCTTGTTGATCTGGCCACATTAACTGGCGCAGCGTTAGTAGCCCTTGGGACTTGTACAACAGCAGCGATTACTAATAATGAAGAATTAGTGGAAGATGTATTGGAAGCGGCGGCTGAGGCAGGTGAACTTGTTTGGCGATTGCCTGCTTATAAACAGTATAAAGAACAAATAAAAAGCAAAATTGCAGATTTAAAAAATACCGGTGGACGCAATGCCGGAACGATTACAGCGGGACTTTTTGTAGGTGAATTTGCAGAGGATACACCATGGGTCCATTTGGATATTGCCGGTACTTCATGGGCGGATAAAGCTGATGATTTTTCACCAGCAGGCGGAACAGGAGCAATGGTGCGAAGTTTGGCGAATCTTGCCTTAAAATTGCAGAATTCATGATAAATAATGGTTGACACTTTTTTAAACCATGTTCTATAATTGCATGTAATATCACTTTGTGTTGTTGCATAGAATGTAAGCAATAAGATTATGCTATAAAAGATAAACGGTGATGGGGAAAACCATTCAGTCCTTTCTTTTCAGAGAGTCCGGGTAGCTGTGAACCGGATAAGAAAACTGGAATGTACTCGCCCTGGAGTTGCTTTTCTGAGATAAATTAGGGTAGGAAAAGCCGTGGACACGCGTTATGTGTTTAGGTTCAAAAGGAACCTGCTGAGATTGCCAGTTGTGAAGCAGGCAATGAAACTTG
>CAMLDI010000096.1 GCA_946478845.1 uncultured Paenibacillaceae bacterium | reverse complement strand
TTCTTAAAGGTTGTGAAAACCAATGAATCAGACAAACCCTGCTTCCTTAAACCCTCTGGTAACAGAACAATTGGGGAATTTGGATACATCAGGGATTCAGCAATTTTGGAACAGTATTCTGGATAAATACCAGGGTTATTTGCCTGAAAGCCAGTCCAAAAGCCTTTTTGAAATGTTAATGGGTGAGCATTCATTCACTCTACAAGATGTTTTAAAAGGAATTATGAATTTTCTCTTTCATGAAGTAATCAGTAATGGGAAGTTATTAGGCGCTATTTTAATTATTACGGTTTTTGCGATGATTCTGGAAACCATGCAATCGGCTTTTGAACGAAAAACCGTTAGTACAGTGGGGTATGCCGTATCTTATCTTGTTCTCATTGTACTTGCCTTAAATAGTTTTCGGGTGGCAATTGATTATGCAACCCAGGCGATTTCCGAAATGGTTAATTTTATGATTGCTCTAGTTCCTCTGGTACTTGCTCTCATGGCCTCGACGGGTAATATAACTAGCGTTGCCATCTTTCATCCTATGATTGTTTTTCTCGTAAACATTAGTGGAACTTTAATCTACACCGTTGTCTTTCCTCTTCTCTTCTTATCGGCTTTGTTAAACATTGTCAGTACCTTTTCTGTAAAATACCAGTTAACCAAATTGGCAGGGATATTACGCAGTGCAGGCCTTTGGTTGTTGGGAAGTTTTTTTACCATTTTTTTATCTGTGTTATCCCTGCAGGGTGCCACCGCTGCTGTCACCGATGGAGTGGCTGTTCGCACAGTAAAATATATTGCGGGTAATTTTATCCCTGTGGTTGGCCGTATGTTTTCTGATGCCACGGAAACAGTAGTCGGCGCTTCTTTACTGGTCAAAAATACAGTGGGTCTGGCGGGGGTTTTAATTCTTGTATTTATTGTTGCTTTTCCAGCGATAAAAATCCTTGCCTTAGCTTTGCTTTATAATCTTTCAGCAGCAGTAATGCAACCTCTTGGGGATAGCCCTGTGATCAAATGCCTTAGTATTATCGGAAAAAACTTGTTGTTTGTTTTTGCAATCCTGGCCACGATGGGACTTATGTTTTTTCTGGCGATTACCATCATTATTTCAGCGAGCAACTTATCTGTCATGATGCGCTAGGGGGATGCACATGTCCATTTTAACCCTTTGGGTCAAAAAACTTATTTTATTGGTGTTATTGGCCACCTTTTTAGAACTGCTTCTTCCTACGAATGCCTATCAGAAATATGTACGCATGGCCATGGGTCTTCTTATTTTACTCACGCTGTTAACCCCTTTGTTGGAGATCTTTCAAAAACCCATTACCCTGGATCAGTTAGGTGGTTTTTATCAAAGCACAGAAAATGGACAGGGGATTGATATGGAGCGAATTCAGGCATTATCCCAGCAGTTAGTATCCCATCAGGATGAAACAACCACTCAATATGTACAAACACAAATTAAAGACCTGGTGGCTAAACAGGTGGAAGAACAATATCAGGTGAAGGTGGAAACGGTGGATGTAAAACTGAAAAAGGACAGCGAAAACCAACAAAGCATCAATCAGATTGTAGTCCATTTACAGCGAAATGAGGCCCAAATGGCCAGTGAAGAAAGTGAGCAAGGAGGAATGAAGCCCATGGATCCAGTGGACGTAGACATTAATTTAGATTCTCCCTCTAATAAGTCTTCTTCTGTTCCTGTGATTCAAGAAGATTCTCCTCAATTAAAACGGATACAAACAGACATTGCCACCGCATGGAACCTAACCAACAAGCAAGTGTTTGTGAAATGGAACCAGACAGGGGAGGGGAAGGAGAATGGCCGGTGAGAAATGGGGTGATTTTTTGAAAGGCTTGTTCAATAAGAACAAAGGGGAGAAAAAGGGGACTTTAATTCCTGCTTTATTACTTTTAGGAACGGCTGGAGTTGCTATTATGCTTTTAGGCACTTTTTTCCAACCTGATGGAAAAGCCTCCATCACTTCCCCTGGTAAATCTGAAACAAGCCAAGACGTAATGGCTTCAAAGAATGATACGACAAATTCCATGTTTGAATATGAGCGTGAGACAGAAAAAAGGTTAGAAAAAATTCTTGCAAATATTTCTGGAGTTGGTCAAGTCTCCATCATGGTCAGCATAGAATCTACAGAAGAGATTGTTGTAGACAAGAATCGTACACAGCGAAATCAGACAACCAAGGAGTCTGATACAAAAGGGCAAAGCAGGGAAATCACAGAGCAGTCCGATCAAGACCAAACCGTGATCATTAAAGAAGGAGGTGGGGAACAACCCCTTGTGCTAAAAACAATAAAACCGAAAGTTGCAGGCGTTCTTGTCGTAGCGGAAGGAGCCACAAGCTTGAAAGTAGTGGCCATGATTCGTGAAGCTGTGCAAAGGGCGTTGGGAATCCCATCTTATAAAATTGATGTTCAACCGAAAAAAAGTTAGGAGGAAAAAAATGATCCTAAAAAAACAAACGGTATGGCTTTTGTCCATGTTGGCAATTTTGGTGGTGTTATCCGGGTATTATTTAGTTGAAGGTCCAAATAGTACAACTTCCCCAACCTCTACACAAAACAAAGAAGGGACAAACACTGGAGATAAAACAGATATAAATGTGAATACAAAAGAAGTGACGCCCAATACGGCAACCCCTTCCGCAACAAGCAATGATGATTATTTCCTCAGTTACAAAATGAATCGTGATGCTCGCCAGGAACAAGAACTAGATAAATATATGGAAGTAATGACCAATAATAATGCAAAAACTGATTTAAGAGATGAAGCGAAGAAGAAGTACGAAGAACTTGAAGCATTAAGGAATCAACAAAATGAAGTTGAAGAGTTAATTAAACAGGCCGGCAATTATAAGGATGTAATTGTTGTAGCCCAGGATAATATGGTTCGCGTTATTGTACAGGCAAAAACCTTAAAATCTGATAAAGTGGTAGAAATCATCAATATTGTAAAACAGCATATGAAAATTCCAGGGAATAATATTACTGTAGAAAACAAATCTTAATATGTGTAACAAACTTAAATCGGTGCGGTTTGCGCCGTTTATTTTTTTGGTATTCCTATACATTGTAAGCGGTTTTTAATTTGTTAATAAAAAAAATTCAGTCAACGAACTACAATTTGAGTCAAAATACTACAAAAATAATTGTGGTTTATGGTATAATACAAAAAGTTGTACTACTTATGTATACTTATATAGAAAAGTTAAAGTTTTAGTTAGGAGTGGGAATTTCTATGT
>CAMLDI010000095.1 GCA_946478845.1 uncultured Paenibacillaceae bacterium | reverse complement strand
TTTTTTCTGTTTTGCCATGGTCAACCTCCTCTCCTTTAAATATTTTATTTGTTGTCAAAACCAAAACGTAGCAATCTGTCTATTTTTCTTTTCGTTCTGTTTTCTACCTCTCTTTATCCATTCTTGTACGAAAATGGAAATAATGCAAGAGGCTGCTTTTAGTTTTCTACTCCAAAATATGCAAAAGGACCATGACAAGTAAACTAATGAACATTCCTAATTGAGCGCTTACGGGATGAAGACGAATACTAGCAGGCCCCATTTCCTTAACGATGATATAGGCCATCGCCCCACATGCAAAAGCCATGCCAAAGGTAATAGCCTGAGGGGAAGTCGTGAAATATAATTCACCAATCCAGGCGCCTAAAGGGATGCACATACTGATCAGCAAAGCCACCAGGAGGATGCGCAATCTTCCTAATTGCCCCAGAATTAATGGCGCAGACAAACCAATGCCTTCAGGGATGTTATGGAGAGACATGGATAAGGCTATCATGGCCCCAATACTATGATGGGCATGAAATCCAGCACCAATGGCAATCCCCTCAGGTATATGATGTAGGGCAATGGCAATGGTCATCATCCAGCCTGTTTTCCGCCAGCCCGATGAATCCTCCATCATGTTTAAATGGGGATGGGGATAAAAATGGTTCATCAGTTTTTGTACAACCAATAAAAAAATAAGGCCCATGCAAACACCCAATAAGGTACCATAAAGGTCTCCATCCCTAAGGGAAGCAGGAAGCAAATCAATCACAGATACAAGGGTCATCATCCCGGTAGACAGCCCTAAGTAAAAAGCCATTAGTTTTTTTCCGGGGGTCCCAACAAATAACGTAGCCCCTGCCCCAATCAGGGTGGTTAATCCTGTCAACGTGCTAATAATTAGAAGTTCCGACATGGCTGTTACCCCCTTATATTAGGAATTTAATGCCGAAAATAAGCAAAATAAACCCTCCCAACATATTGCCAAAAGAGCCCAACCAATTTCCTAATTTTCTCCCTAATAAAAGGCCTAAAGCCGACATGAGCGCACCTGCCATGCCAAAGGTAACAAGGGCTAGCACCGTATTCACTTGAAAGATTGCGAAGGAAAAACCAACGGTGAGGGCATCTACACTCACACTAACCGCAAAAAGAAGGAGACCCAGATATGTAGAATAGAGAAAAGGCTGCCCGGTTCTGGTATCTTTCCTCTCATTGTAAGCATGCCAGAGCATTTGAATCCCTAAAATACTTAAAATGATTCCCCCAACATATGTGGCAATATGGCCCATATACCCGGTAAGAAGAAACCCAAGACCCATCCCCAACAATGGCATAAGGACATGAAAAACACCAATTAATGTGCTCACTTTAATCACATTACGCAAACGAATTCCGGACATCCCCATTCCTACACAAAGGGAAAACGCGTCCATCCCCAGTGCAACGGCAATGATGGAAATCGTAAGAAGTTCTCCCCACTGAACCGTGCCAATGTCCAAAAAGATCCCTCCATCCCTGTCTACCTTTATAGACAGGTATATGCAAGAAGGTTATGGTGTATAACGTTTCCCTCCAGCAGCTTTACGCAATCGATTCATAATCGCCTGGCCAACCCCCTGTTCGGGGAAGGTTTCGGATAGAATAAAATCTACTTTTTTATCATCCATTTTACGTAAAACATCATATAAGTTGCGGGCAACAGTGATTAATTCTTCCCTTTTTCCGCAGGAAAAAACCTCATCTGCAAAAGGATAAGCCTGTTGATTTTCTTCTGTGGTTAAAACCCCCACTCTTCGCCCCTCTTCCTGAGCTTCCCTGATTAAACGGTTGATTGTAGGGATTGTTTCTTCTAGATTATTCCCTTCTACAAGCCACATTTCTCCTGCTGGAGCATAATGGCGATATTTCATTCCCGGTGAACGAGGGGCAACACCTTCTGAGCTAAGGCCCGGGTCAAGGGCTACTTCTCCGGTGATTTCAGCGATTTGTTCCGGGGTAATTCCCCCTGGCCGAAGAATCAAAGGCACTTCTCCACAAGCATCCACCACAGTGGATTCTACGCCAATTCCTGTAGGGCCTCCGTCCAGGACCCCGGCAATTCTCCCCTCTAAATCTTGCAAAACATGCTGGGCTGTCGTGGGGCTTGGCCGCCCGGAAAGGTTGGCGCTTGGCGCGGCAATGGGCACCCCTGCCTCGTTAATTAAATCCAACGCTACAGGATGATCGGGCATACGGACTGCCACTGTATCCAACCCGGCTGATGCCCGCATGGCTGTACCCGGTTTTTTTGGCAGAACCAGGGTTAGCGGGCCTGGCCAGAAAGCATCCATCAATGCTTCCGCCATGGGTGGAATGTGGGTAACCAGGGAATCTAATTGATCCCGGGTGGATATGTGGAGAATCAGTGGATTATCTGAAGGCCGGCCTTTCGCTTGATAAATCTTATCCACGGTTTCATCCACAAGGCCATTCCCTCCTAGTCCATAAACCGTCTCTGTTGGAAAGGCGACTAGCTGATTTTGTTTAATTAAATCGGCTGCTTCTTGAATAGCAGATTGGTATTGTGGATAAGAACCCCTGTTTTCCACAGACTTTTCCACAACCCAATATTTTGTAAGCATTTTCACTCATCATCACTCTGTTCTTTGTATTTATTGCTCTTTTTAGTTATAGCCTGTTTATCTAATAGATGCAATATTAAGGGTTATCCACAATCTGTGGATAAAATGTGGGTAAGTCCTGTTAACCTGGGGATAGTACACCGGGTTCCCCTTTACTGCTCCTTATCACCTTTATCCCCTTTGGTCAGTTGAGCTCGTAAGAGCTTACAATAGGGATGCCACTCTACACTCCTTTTCACCTTTATCCCCATTACTCAGTTAGCTCGCAAGAGCTATCCATTTACCCTTTAGATATATTGATTATCCAATTCCTGAGTAAAGGGGATTGTACTGATAAGAGAGCCTAGGTTTATACCATCTACCCTAAACGTAAAATATATATTGCATTATTCCATTTATATATTACAATGTATGGTAGGAAGGGGTAATTATCCGTGAATAATAGATTGAAAGTTGCTCGTGTGCAAATGGATTTAACACAACAGCAATTAGCAGAAAAAATCGGCGTGACACGACAAACCATTAGTTTAATAGAAAAGGGAAAATATAATCCTACCCTAAAACTATGTTTGGAAATTTGCTATGCCCTACATAAAACGTTGGATGAAATATTTTGGGTAGAGGAGGAGGATTACCATGAAAAAAATTAAAGATGAACGTTATATTAGGATTTTTCAACTTAAGAAACGCAGTGGATTTAGAAGATCATGGAAATGAAAAGAAACCCCGACCTTTGTCC
>CAMLDI010000094.1 GCA_946478845.1 uncultured Paenibacillaceae bacterium | reverse complement strand
GTTTTTCATGTCCATACCCTGGAAAACAATATTATCTCTTCTCTTTATTTTAAAGAAAAAAAGTTCAAAGCCAGTGGCCATGAACTGATTAAAGCACTGGGAAAATGGGAGGAAGGAGCCGAAGTCATTCTCCCTATTGTAGAAAATGATCATCACATTCCTGCCCTGGCACAGGCTGTTAAAGAGGTGATTAATGAGGAGAACCCGGGCGTTCTCATTCATAATCATGGAATTTATGTATGGGGCGTTAATGCTTTTGCGGCAAAAAGGTACTTAGAAGCCTTTGAATTTTTGTTTGCCTATGAGATTTTACAAAAAAGGTTTATAGAAAAAGGGAGAGATTGACCATGGCACTATTGCGTTTTCGCAAAACGGGAGAAGAAACAACAAATCGAGAAGAGATTGGGGAATTTTTATACAGCCTGGGGGTTTTGTTTGAAACCTGGGACCCTGAAAAACTTCCGGCTACCTTGAAAGATAAATTTGTTTTAAGTGAGGAAGAAAAAGGGGAAGTTCTCCTTGCCTATCAGGAGGAAATTAAAGACCTTGCAATACGGAGAGGGTATGTCCAATGGGATATTGTGGCTCTTTCTGATGCTACCCCGGGAATTGATGATCTTCTGGAAAAATTCAAAACCATCCACACTCACTCTGAAGATGAAGTGCGGGCCATTGTGGGAGGCCATGGCACTTTTGTGATTAAAGGGACTGAAAAAACCGGCTACTTTGATATAGAATTAGAACCTGGAGAAGTCATCTCCGTACCAGAAAATACCCCACACTTCTTTACCTTACTGGAAGATCGGCAAGTGCTTGCAGTTCGCCTCTTTATCAATCCGGCGGGTTGGGTAGCGAACCCTTACGAAGATCCAGAGTTTGTGTAAAGAGAGAAAGGAAGTGCGTATGCCGGTGAACATCCAACCTTCAGAATTAATGAAAAGGCTGCCTGCCCAATTTTTTTCTAACCTGGTAGCCAAAACAAACCGGCGGATACAAGAAGGCCACGATGTCATCAACCTGGGACAAGGAAATCCGGATTTGCCCACCCCATCCCATATTATTAAAGCATTGCAGCGGGAAGGGGAAAATCCCCGCCATCATAAATATTCCCCCTTCACGGGATACCGGGAATTAAAAAAAGCCATTGCCAGGTGGTACTTTGTCCACCATCAAGTGACTATAGACCCGGAAAAAGAAGTGGCTGTCCTTCCCGGCTCTAAAACTGGATTGGTGGAAATCAGCCAGTGTCTCCTGAACCAGGGGGATAAGGCTCTCGTGCCTGACCCGGGCTACCCTGACTACTGGTCCGGGATTGCCATGGCCGGGGCTACTATGGCAGAAATGCCTCTACTGGAAAAAAATCAATTTCTGCCCGATTACAAACAGCTTTCCCCGGAACAACTCCATAGGGCGAAGCTCATGTTTTTAAATTATCCAAATAACCCAACAGGAGCCATTGCGACTCGGGAATTCTTTGCAGAAACCATCCGATTTGCCGAAAAACACAACATTCTTGTTGCCCATGATTTTGCCTATGGCCCCATTGTATTCGACAATGAGGAATCCCTGAGCTTTTTATCTATACCCGGGGCAAAAAAAATAGGAATAGAATTTGGCAGTCTGTCCAAAATGTATAACATGGCCGGATGGCGTGTTGGTTATGCCGTTGGCAATGAGAAAGCCATTGAACTAATCAATAGTATACAAGACCATTATTACTGCTCCATCTTTGGAGCAATTCAAATGGCATCTGTGGAAGCCCTAAATGGTTCCCAGGAATGTGTAAAAGAACTTACGTTAACTTACGAAAAACGGCGGGACCTCCTTTATGCAGGATTGCAGGACATGGGCTGGGAAGCCCCTTTAAGTAAAGGCACCTTTTTCTGCTGGTTGCCTGTTCCCAAAGGATTTACAGCTGTCTCCTTTAGCAACTTTTTATTAGAAAATGCTAATGTGGTATTAGCCCCAGGCACTGGATTTGGCCTTACTGGTGAGGGGTATGTCCGTCTCGCTTTACTAACCACGGAACAACGCATCCAGGAATTTGTGGATCGCATGAAAAGATTAAATCTAAACTTTTAATTTTGCTAGAATCCCTGATTAACCTCAGGTTTTCATATAGTTTACCTCCTTCTTCTCTTAAGGCACCTCGATTGGTGCCTCTTCTTTTTGCAGATCAAGATAGGTTTCTTTAACAGAAATGATCGCAAATATAGATAGCTTTTTAAGGGGGATGTGCCCAATTAATTGAAAAGTTATGTTATAATAAAATTATGAATAATGGTACGGGGCGTTTTAAAGAGAAATCCTCGATTTAATAAATGAAAACACGAAAATAGAAGGAGACAAGGTATGGAGTATATTCAACAAGTGAAGAAAACTCATAAAAAAGCCACAAAAACCACACTTGCGAAACGTATTTTATTAATTATGATTGGTGCTTTCATGGTAGGCATCGGACTGGAAATTTTCCTCGTTCCTAACAATATTATTGATGGTGGAATCGTCGGGATTTCAATTATTCTTTCTCATTTAACAGGCTACCAACTCGGACTTTTCCTCTTCTTCCTCAATGTTCCTTTCCTAATTTTAGGTTACAAACAAATCGGAAAAACCTTTACTTTATCCACTTTATTGGGCGTAGTGGTCATGTCTTTGAGTACCACATTTCTTCATGAAGTGCCTGTTTTAACTGATGATCCTTTACTGTCAGCTGTATTCGGCGGAATTATCCTGGGTGCCGGGGTAGGGATAGTTATTCGTTACGGGGGATCTCTTGATGGTACAGAAATTATCGCCATTGTTTTTAACAAAAGGCTTCCTTTCTCTGTTGGGGAAACGGTCATGTTCTTTAATATTTTCATCCTTGGAAGTGCCGGTTTTGTATTTGGTTGGGATCGTGCCATGTACTCATTAATTGCTTATTTTATTGCTTATAAAATGATTGATGTCACCATAATGGGGTTAGATGAATCTTACGCTGTATGGATTATTAGTGAAAAATATCAGGAAATTGGGGATGCTCTTCTTGCCCGTTTAGGCCGTGGCGTAACTTATTTGAGCGGTGAAGGGGGATACACTGGAGAAGACAAAAAAGTGATTTTCTGCGTTATTTCCCGTTTAGAAGAAGCAAAACTGAAATCTATTATTGAAGATATAGATGAAGCGGCCTTTTTAGCAGTAGGTGCCATTAACAATGTAAAAGGCGGAAACTTTAAGAAAAGAGACGTTCACTAGAATATGGAGGGGGGCCGGAAGGCCCCCTTTTCCCTTTGGTCATGAAGGGAGAGTAGAGAGTGAGGTAATGTCCCTACTTATCACCATTATCCCCTTTGGTCATGAAGGGAGAGTAGAAGCCGAGTTAATCCTCATCACGTTTTTTTCTTAAAAGATAGATCAATGAAAAGGTAAGGAAGAAGGACAAGAATAAGACAACCCCAATAATGATGGCATCTCGC
>CAMLDI010000093.1 GCA_946478845.1 uncultured Paenibacillaceae bacterium | reverse complement strand
GAACTAGGTTTGATGGATTAGAAGAACAGTTTAATGGAATGGGAACTAGGTTTGATGGATTAGAAGAACAGTTTAATGGAATGGGAACTAGGTTTGACGGATTAGAAGAACAGTTTAATGGAATGGGAACCAGGTTTGATGGATTAGAAGAACAGTTTAATGGAATGGGAACCAGGTTTGATGGATTAGAGATAAAAGTAGATGATATTCAAATTTCGTTAAATAGAATAGAAGAAGGCCAGCCTAAAGACATTCTGGCCATTTTAGATCGAATTGAAAAGAAAATGGATGGAAAATTCGATGTGAAAGATGCTGAAATCAATATACTCAATAAGCGAGTTTTTAGATTAGAAACTCAAGTGGAACAACTAAATCAGCAATAACAAGTACAATTATCTAAACGGGTAATTGTATTTTTTTGCATAAAGGTAACTAAGGCTAGTGCTTTCTCTCTTTAAGGGTTAGCGCTAGCCAAATTTTTTAAAATCATTTGGAGATTATAGAAGTAGTTAAGATGGACAGGAGGAATGATTGTGTTGAGCAGTAGGAATATCTTCGTGATTTTATTATTTTTATTGTTTTGTATAGTTTACTTTCCATCTCAAATAGTAGCTGATTCTCCGTTTGGAGTAGTAAAAAGGTATATTGAAAATTTAAACCAAAATAATTGGACTGAAATATCTAAACTTTGGGTTAAAGAGCATCAGATTGATTTTTTTGATATTAAAAAAGCTCAACTGGTTCGGTGGAAAGAAGTGCCTTATCAGTATGTAAGAAACTTTGTACCTGTTTCTTATATGGAAAAGTTCCAGAGTCCAAAAGCATTTTATGTTGCTGTGGATATAAAAGTGGATCAAGAAACGAAACATTATATTAACGGAATCAATTATTTCTTTATCGTTGTTGTTAGGGAAGAGGGAGAATGGAAAATCGCCATCATTCCAAAACCGCCTATTGATTCTGTAATCGCAGATGGTTATGGTTTCGGTACCAATGATGAAAAGACATTTGATGAACGGCGCCTTAAAGAATCATGAAAAATATATAAATTAAAGAATGACATCAAGATAATTCTTCTCAATATTTCTTTTTATCCTCTATTATCTGAAACTTTAAAGAATAAATTCCCGTCATCAACTATAGTTTCTGAGCAAAAGGGATGGAGATAATAAGCTGGTAAAACAGTAAACCCCACTACTCACATCCTATTGCCACTATGTAAATGTATTAATTTAACTATTTATACATATGTTCACAAAATTTTAAAAATTATTCCAAATACAGAAGCCTCAATTTGTTTATATTCTGCTAAAATGGAATTGTTTACAACTATTTACATAAATCAAGGAGGTTTTACAATATGTCACTAATGACCTGGAATGAAACTTACCTTACAAACGTTTCCGAAGCGGATGCACAGCATGAGGAATTATTCAGAATGATGAATGACCTGCACGATTCTTTATCAGCTGATCGGGCCGTGATCGGTGAAAAACTTAATGCATTGGTACAATTTGTTCTTAACCACTTTGCTACAGAAGAGAAATTTATGCAAGAAACCAACTATCCAAATTATGATCAACATAAAGAGGCCCATGACAAATTAGTAGAAACAGTTGGTGGATTACAAGCAAAATTTAATGCTGGAGAAGCTGAATTAACCGAAGAGGTAACTGCTTTTGTTAGAGATTGGCTATACAATCACATTCCAGGTACGGATAAACCTTATGGCCCATATTTAAACGAAAAAGGAATTAGCTAATTCCAGCTTTCCCACACACTCCTTCTATTTTCGAAAATTTGGACAACCAGATCTGTATCATAGTTTATTTGCCTGCAAATCTGGTTGTCCACTCCTTTTAAACTACTTTCTTACTTCTTCTTTATTTTCTTCCCGCATTTTTTACAGGCCAATTCATTTTACTCCTTCCCTTTATGATCTAATATTTTTCTATATTAATATAGAATGATAATTGCGACAATTATGTGAGGGGTTTTGTCCAATATAGAAAAAAAAGTTTACTATATTGATTAAATCCGACTAAACTAATAAAATTAATTATAAATTAATTTGGCTAGATTCCGTTGGGCTGTTGTAATGGTGGCTCTCCATGAATAGGTAAAAAGAGTAATAAGCATCCAGAGGCGATAAGGGAAAGGTTTCAAAAAGGGAGGAGTTATTTATGAAAAAAGGGGTACTATTGGTTGCCCATGGATCTCGTGTTTCCCAATGGCGAAAAGGAATTCATGAATTAGTTAAAAATTTGCACATTGATTATCCCGTTGAAATAGGATTTTTGGATGGATTTGGAGAAGAAGGAATAACAGCAGGGTTATTGGGATTGAAAAAGCAGGGTGTGAACCAGGCATTAGTCATCCCTTTGTTTGTTTGTTCCGGCAGTGGGCATATTGAAGAAATTCGGGCTGTTCTTGGATTTAGTGAGGAGAAAAACACCACTTTTTTACATGAAATGACCCTATTCTGGGAAGAGCCCCTAAATGATCACCCTCTCATTAGAGAGGTATTAAAAGAAAGGATTCTGGACCTGTCTACCCATCCTGAGAAGGAAGTACTCATGCTGGTTGCCCATGGCAGCCAGGATCAGGAAAAGCAAAACGTATGGGAAGCCATGGTAGCCAGGATGGCTGCAAGTTTTAAAAAAGAATTTGGTTTTAAAGGAGTTACTTATGCGACAATTCGCCCCAATACGTTAAAAAGAAGAGCCCTGGTTGTTTCCCGAAGTCATTCTTTATTAATCTTGCCCTTATTTATTTGCGAAGGGTATTATACGAAAAAATTCATCCCTCAGGAGTTGGCAGGCATTTCTTACCTTTATGATCAAAGGCCTTATCTTCCACATCCAAATGGTGTCCGCTGGGTAAAGGAATTGATTGGAAATTGGGTTTAGGTGTTTAGAAGCGGTCCCTTTGGGCCGCTTTTCTTTATTAATTGCAAAAGTAATCTTTAATGTGTCCCTTAGGGAATAAATGGGTTATAAAAGGCGAAAATAAAAATAAATAGTTGATACATCAAGGAGGCCAAGGTGGAAAAAATATTAATCGGAATAGATGTTGGCTCGACCACTGTGAAGGCCACCGTAGTGGAACCGGAAAGCAAAAGGATTCTTTGGTCAGATTACCACCGACATCATACAAAACAGGCTGAAAAAGTATTGGAATTCCTCGTTTGTATTGGAAATGAATTTGCAGATATTGAAAAAGAAAGTATACGTGTGTTTATCACAGGATCAGGCGGAGGGCCTATTGCTGAACAAATCGGGGCTAAGTTTGTGCAAGAAGTGAATGCAGTCACAATGGCTGTGGAACAGCTCCACCCTGATGTAGGCAGTGTGGTTGAGCTTGGGGGACAAGATGCCAAAATTATAATTTTTAAAGAGAATCAGGAAACCGGGGACAAGCAGGCCATTACCTCCATGAATGATAAATGTGCTTCAGGGACAGGGGCGACCATTGATAAGTGCATGATTAAGGTAGGATTGCCTG
>CAMLDI010000092.1 GCA_946478845.1 uncultured Paenibacillaceae bacterium | reverse complement strand
ATACAAAGTCTATTTCATCACCTTACGAATAAATATCAAATACATCAAGAGTTTTTGAAGCTATCCTCTGGAGATCAAATGTTTTTATTTAATTTAATGTTTGAGAAACGCAGAGAGTATACAAGAGATGCAATCTATGCTAAAGCACGCCAGGCATGCATGAAAAACAATGAAACAGGGACTTATCATGGGATGCTGGAGCGGGCACTGGAAAAAGGGTGGATTTTTCGTGTAAGTATCCGGCAGAATGAAAAATTTATTCTCCCAGACGAAGTTAGAAAGCAATGGCGTTCACTATTATTTCATGGAGTTCAGGGGATGGGAAAGGAGGAGATTGCAGGAGGGACTATATATGATGGAACCCATCATATGGCCCGTGATCTAGAAAGCCTATTTCATTATATAGCAAAAAATCCTGTTCCATTTGCTAAGAATGGAGCCATGTATCGCAAACATAGCATAAACCTCAACCATTTATTTCATGTTGCCGAAGAGCTACCTTCTGAGAACTGGAGGTTTGGTTATGGCCGCCGTTTTCGTGAATATCCTGACCGATTTGCCCTGATTTATGATTTTGCTTATCACAGGGAATGGATTGTTGAAGATTCTGTCATTGGCCATATCATCCTCACAAAGGAAGGATCTCGCATAGTAGAAGAAGGAATCAATTATGAACAATTTACAAAAGATTTATTTTCCTTTTGGTTATTGTCCTATCGTAGGGCAATCCCCAATATAGAAAATCTAACAAGGGCTATTTCACTTCTTTGTGTAAATAAATGGGTAAAGGAAGAGGTTATAATTGAACAATTACTCCCTTTTACCACTCATTTTTATTACGATACTCCAGAAGATGTGCTGCATAAACGAATCATTACAATGTTAAATTATTTTGGTTTTTTGTTAAAAACCACTCTCTGTGATGCCACTTGTGCTTTCACTTTAAGTCCCGGGGGAGAAACCTGGTTTTAAAGGAAAAAAATTTTAAAAAATGTCGTACAAATCAAAAGGACGAGAATATTATATATTAAGAAATTACACAAGCTTTTGAATTTTTCGAGAGAATATTTGAACAAAATGTGATATAATTTAAATAATCTAAATATTAAAAAAGTAAACGCTTATATAACAGAAAAAGAATCGATATACAAGGATCGGGAACTCGTGTAATTGTCGTCCGGTTGATTATCGACATAACGTGGTATTCATCTTAAAAACAAATGGAGGGAAGGCTTATGGAGAAACAAAAACGAGGCTTCACCCATCAAACATTACACAGTCTGATGGCAGAGATGGTTCTTGATAAAGTGATTCGTAATTATCATATACAGAAGTTATATCATGACATAGACGTTGCCCTGTCAACAGGCGATCGACAAACCTTTTACCGTTTAACAGAAGAATTAAATGAATTACTTGCCCTCGCTAAGGTAAACTAGATAAAATCAAATAGTATGGTAAGCTATAATCCGGGATTTCCGGATTATTTTTTGTGTTAAAGGTTTTGCCAAGGAATGTGTTAAAGGAGGAATAATAATGAAGTGGAAAGTTGAAGATATGGAACAATTGTTAGGCATGGAGGAGTATGTGGATACATTGGTCTATCCTGTATCTGTTTCTCCTATAGAATGGGATGTGAAATGGATTGCAGATCAATTCTGGTTAGAAAAAGTAAGTTTCCATGTAGAAGAGAATTTAAAAGGAAGGGTTTTTCTATTTCAACCACTTTGTGTCGCCCGGAATGATGAGTTTCTTGATACCACACTCCCTTTTATTCGCCAGAATATCAAAGCTTTGTCTAATCGATTTCCCCATCGGGCCATTCTCACAAATTCCCAAGAACTAGTGGATGCCTTTCAAGAGGAAGGAACGATCGTTTATCTACTATCACCAACCCCTGAAGAAGCCGTTACATCCAAACGATTTCTGGAGAAATCTCTAATCGAGGCGAATCGTGTAATACCCAAGTTGATAGGCACATGGAGTCAATAGGGGAATACCGTCGAAAATATACATACTTTTTCGATTGGTGTAACAACATAATCTTGACAGTATAATTGCCATTCTGTATGATTGTTAATGTCCTAGTATTAGATGTACATTATTTTAGTCCGTTTGGACGTGATCATAAGGATAGGAGGTTAGAGAGAATGAGCAAAGACCAGGGGGTTTCAAGAAGACAATTTCTTAATTATTGTCTTACTGGTGTCGGCGGTTTCTTAGCAGCCGGGATGTTAGCACCAATGATTAAATTTGCTGTTGACCCTGCCTTAAAGAAAGGTGAGGCAGCAGGAAACATGGTACCTGTTGCTAATGAAGCTGACATTACAGCAGAACCACAAAACATTCCGTTCACTGCAAAAACAAAAGATGCGTGGCTCGGTGAACAAGAAACAGGTTATACTGCCTGGGTTTACAAAGAGGGTGGACAAATTATTGCCATATCCCCAATTTGTAAACACCTTGGCTGTACTGTAGGGTGGAAAAACGATCCTCAAAAACAAAATCGTTTCTTCTGTCCTTGTCATAATGGCCTTTATGAGAAGAATGGTTTGAACGTTCCAGGTACGCCTCCAATGAAACCATTGGATACGTATCAAGTGGAAGTTAAGGACGGGAAAGTACTAATTGGTAAAGTAGAGCCAAACAAGATCGTAGGGGGGGCATAAGTAAATGATCCGTAAAATGTATGATTGGGTCGATGAACGTCTCAATGTTACCCCTATGTGGCGTGATATTGCTGACCATGAAGTGCCAGAACATGTGAACCCGGCCCATCACTTTTCTGCTTTTGTATACTGTTTTGGTGGACTTACTTTCTTTATTACAGTTATCCAAATTTTATCCGGTATGTTTTTAACCATGTACTATGTACCGGACATCGTAAATGCTTACAAGTCAGTTGAGTATTTACAAAATGAAGTAGCATTTGGCGTCATCGTTCGTGGTATGCATCACTGGGGAGCCTCTCTTGTTATCGTGATGATGTTCTTACATACATTGCGTGTATTCTTCCAGGGCGCTTACAAACATCCGCGTGAATTAAACTGGGTTGTTGGTATGTTAATATTCTTTATGATGTTAGGACTTGGTTTCACGGGTTACCTCTTACCATGGGATAACAAAGCGTATTTTGCAACTAAAGTTGGTATTGGAATGGCTGGTCAGGTTCCACTGATTGGTGGTTTTATTACTAAATTACTTCAAGGTGGAGACATCGTTGGTGCGGAAACCCTTGCTCGTTTCTTCGCTGTTCACGTATTCTTCTTGCCTGGTGCACTTTTCGGGTTGCTAGGCGCTCACTTTATTATGATCCGCAGACAGGGTATTTCCGGTCCGCTATAGGATCTAATTCCATAGATAAGGGGGGATTATTGAAATGGCAAAGCATGATAAAGACATTGAGTATGTTGGCGATTCCAAGGTGCCTGCAAAACGGGTTCCCAACGTTGCTCCGTCTTACGATGAATATCCAGGAAAAACCGAACTTTTCTGGCCTAACTTCCTTCTCAAAGAATGGATGGTAGCAGCCGTTGTTCTTTTCGCATTCCTTATGTTAACAGTAATGCATCC
>CAMLDI010000091.1 GCA_946478845.1 uncultured Paenibacillaceae bacterium | reverse complement strand
TAGCGGGTGGTTTTATGTTTCGCCTTCTTCAGGCTCAACAGACTAAAGTCTATAAGTAAAAGAGCTGGTACATTAGCAACCAGCTCTTTTAATGGTTTCAATCATACTACGAAAATACCGCCCCGCTTTTTCCATTTTGGCCCCATACCAGCTAAAGGATTGTCCATCAACAAGTACGATGTTTACCCCAGGCAGTTCAGCTTCCAATTCATTTTTATGTTCCTCAGAAAAAGGAAAGGGTTCAGAGGATAAAAATAAATAATCCAGGTTTAACTTTCGCAATTCATCGACTGTTACCGAAGGATATCTCTCTTCCCGGTGCAATAAAACATTATCAAAACCGCATTTTTCTAACATGGCCGTAATAAATGTGTTCTTTCCTGCAGCCATATAAGGTTTTCGCCAGATTAAATAGGCAACTCTGTTATTTTCAATTCCAGGGAGAAAGGAAAACTCTTCCTCAATACCGGAAACCATCTCTTTTGCTTTTTCAATCTGGTTGGTAATAACCCCTAATGTCTCAATCATGTCAAGGGCATGATTATATTTTTGCACATCAAAAATAAATAGTGGGAATTCCTCCATCAGCATTTCAGCGAGTTCTTTTGGGGTTTCCTCTTTATCTGTAATAATAAGGTCTGGTTTTAATTCACGGATTAAATTGACATCAACCTGTTTTGTGCCGCCAATCACTGTAGCCCCTTTTACTTTATCTTCTGGATGAATACAATAACTGGTTCTGCCAACCACATGGTTCTCTAAACCTAATTCATATAACGTCTCAGTAATGGATGGGCATAAAGATACTATTCTTCTAGGTGGATTGGAAAAAAGAACCTTACGCTCCATTCCATCTATCATTTCTTTCATCGTTCTCCTCCATTTTGTAAAGTTTTCAACCTTAATTCTCTTAGGAAACAATTCGAAATTACTTCGTCACAATTTGTTAACAATATTGTAACATATTTTTTCTATTTCTCCACCATCAGATGTGTTTGGTTATTTATTGACAAAGTTCTTCTTATTTTTTAAACGCTCGTTTAAAAATACTGTCGAGGGTATTCCTTTTATGATGTAATATTATTATGTAAAACACCCAGCCCGGTAACAGATAAGGTCACCCGGTCACCCTCTTTTAACCAGGGATGTTTCTCATCCCCTAAATCCAGAATGCAACCACTGCCAATAGGTCCAGAACTTATAATATCACCAGGATGTAACGTAACATCTCTGGATGCATGGGCAATCATCTCTGCAAAGGTGTAATAGATACTACGAAAATTTCCCCTGGACAGTTCTGTCCCATTAATAAACGCCTTCATTTCTAAGTCAAATCGCCCTTCTTCGCTACGATAAGGCAACAACTCATCAGCTGTGACAAGAAAGGGCCCAAAAGAAGTAGCAAAGTCCTTTCCTTTGCCATATCCTAAGCCAATACCCATCTCTTTTTTCTGAAAATCCCTGGCACTCCAATCATTCAAAATCATATAGCCAAATATATATTTTTCCGCTTCTTTTATAGACAAATCCCGTCCCTCTTTCCCAATCACGCAGGCTAACTCCAATTCATAGTCCAATTGTTTACATCCTTTGGGACGGCTAATTCCTTCACCGGGACCATAAATAGACCTGGGATTACTAAAATAAAAGCCCGGTGTTTCATACCATTCCTCAGGATAATCTGTATTTAAATTTTCAAAGGCCTGGAAATTGCGAATGCTAATGGGGTTTAATATAGGCGCATGCAAACGAATTTGATGAAAGGAAACTCCTATCTCCCTTACAACAAGAGGTTGTTCCTGAATAAAACGGGCCACATTGCACCAACCCATTTGCACTTCTTCTCCCGCTTTCAATAAATCTAACATATTTAAAACCACTTCCGGATAAGGAAGCTGTTCGTGATCCATCCATATCGCTGCTTTACGCAACGGAATAACAAAGGTTTGGTTTCCTACCCGGCATACCCAGCCAATTTCCTGTTGTTCTGCCATGCGAAAAGTGATCCATTTCACTTCTACTACCCCTCTCCTATCCTTTATACTTCATTGTATTAAAGGGGCTTTCGTTCCTATGACTAAACCTTTGTCCTGATATAAAAAGGAAAAGAATAATCCCTTTGCGAATATCTTTAGTAGTTGATTACACGAAGGGGGTCGTATGACCATGATAGCAAAAAGTACAGAACATTCACGAAAGGGTATGGCACTATTTTTTACTTTGCCGATCTTTTCATGGGCCTTATATGATTTTGCAAATACTATTTTTTCCTCCAACATCAACACGATTTTTTTCCCCCTTTACTTGCAAGCCAAGGTTGGAGGAAATCCTGTACTTGATCAATTAGCCAGTACATTTATTAGTTATTTAAATGCCATTGCCAGTTTATTTTTAGTAGTTTTCAGCCCATTATACGGGGTATACATGGACCGGACAGGAAAGAAAAAATTCCTTCTAATGGTATTTGCCCTTCTCTCTATTTTTTCTACTATTTTCATGGGTGTTTTTGAATTCTGGGAAACCAGTACTACTCTCTTTAATCTGTCTTTATCTTTTATCCTCGTCATCTTCTTATTTGTCACAGCAAAGTTTTTCTATAATTCCAGCCTAGTTTTTTATGATGCCATGATTTCTGATCTGGGAAACAAAGAAGAACTTCCTCTTATTTCAGGTTTTGGGGTTGCAATTGGTTATGTGGGGACACTGGTAGGGTTACTGGTCTATCCCTTTGCAGGGGATGAAAAATATGCCCTTGCTTTTCTCTTAAGCGGCATGCTTTTTCTCATTTTTAGTTTGCCAATCTTTCTTCTATATCGGGAAAAGCCCTCCCCATCCCCCAAAAAATCCATTTCATTTTTCAAAGGATATGGGGACATTATCCAAACCTTCAAAGAAATGAAAACTTTTAAGCCGATTTTTACATTTATGATTGCCTATTTTTTCTTTAATGATGCCCTGCAAACAGCCATTGCCATGATGGCTGTCTATTCTAAAATTGTGCTGGGATTTTCCACAGGACAATTCATTCTTCTTTATTTAGTGTCAACAGTATCCAGTATTATTGGTTCCTTTGTCTTCGGTTATATTACGAAACGGGTTGGCGCGAAAAAAGCAGTCATTCAGGTTTCTATCATTATGATCATCGCAATTGTATTAGCCGCTATCACCACATCTACAGGATTGTTCTGGGTAGCTGGGAGCCTATTCGGCATTGCCCTTGGTTCTATGTGGGTAACGAGCCGCACCCTGATTGTAGAACTGACTCCCGAAGAAAAACGGGGTGAATTTTTTGGCCTCTTTGCTTTTTCTGGAAAAGTATCAGCCATTATCGGTCCTATCATTTATGGTTCCATCACCTTCTTGTTCGCTGACAGCGGCACCCTTGCCAGCCGTTTCGCCATTGGCTCCCTCGCTGTGATGGTCCTCATTGGTTTGCTCTTCCATATACGCATAAAGGATTTGACAGTTAAAAATTAACCTGATTAACATACAGAAGCCTGGTTTTCCTTTTGAAAAACCAGGCTTTATATATTTCTTATTTACCGTAATATTATAAAATTCCTAAACAATTTGTTTATGCCTTTAAGCGGGTT
>CAMLDI010000090.1 GCA_946478845.1 uncultured Paenibacillaceae bacterium | reverse complement strand
TTCACACACCTTAAAAATTTAAAAAAACTGTCTTGACATCGTGTAGCACCATAAACTCTAGGTGAGACGAAAAAATGATATTCTATAGAACACTAACTTTATTAAAAACATATAACTTATATTTTGCATGGTTAATATCAGTAATTGCAGTTTTAGGAAGTTTATATTTCAGTGAAATCATGCAGTTTGAACCATGTAAGCTTTGTTGGTTCCAACGTATTTGCATGTATCCATTACCAATCCTACTAGGAATGGGCGTTTTTAGAAATGACTATAATATTATCCCATATACAAAGGTTTTAAGTATGATTGGAGTGTTTATCTCTATACTTCATTATTTGGAACAAAAAGTACCAGTAATGAAGGATGTGGTTCCATGTACTATAGGAGTACCATGTAGTGGTCAGTATATAAATTGGTTGGGATTTATTACAATCCCATTTTTGGCACTAATCAGTTTTTTTCTAATTAATATACTACTTTTTATTAGAAGGGAAGTAGATAATGAATACATCTCAAATATTTAATCTACCATTTTTAAAAAGATCCAATTTATGTTTCGTTGTACTTGATAAGAAATAAAACTGAACGAATAAAAAAATCTATTTAATTTTGATTTCCCCAACAAAACTTAAAAAAAATCTAATTCACTACCGAAAAATATTGACAATTATAAATATTTGCTCTATTATTTGTTTGAAACTATCAATTATTACCAATTTAATAGAATAATGGAGGGGAATTAAGATGAAAAAAAGGATTATATCAATCATCTCAGTCTTTTTACTCTCTTTATCTGTAGTTACACCAGCTTTTGCTGCAACTACAAGTATGACGTTGTACCAAAGTCAGCACACTAATCAATCTGTACCAATTTGGGGAAATGCTGGAGATACTATTTATTATGAGTTTTATCTCGAAGGGTCTACTTGGGGCCATTCTGCTGATGTGGGAGTTTTTTATGAACCTATTCCATATTTCGGTGGCACATTATTGGATCATTCAATCGCTTACCCTAGATATGTAGGCGGTGATATTATCGTTTCTGCCCCATATGATGGATATTATTATATAAGAGTGACTTGTGGTGGTAATGAACAAACAGGTTGCTATGGTACTGGAAATTTAAACACTAATTATTAGGATATGCCCTCGGATTTTTGCTCCGAGGGCTTATTTTAAACATTTCTGTAGATATGAAGAATCTTATTTAAATAAATCAACATTTTTAATAAACCTTTATCAATTTCCCCTGTTTCTACAAAATAGAGGTAGTAAAAGAATCGGCTTTCTCTTTTGATACCCGTTAAAAAACCACATTTATATTTGTTATTTTATTGTTTTTAACTGTTAATTCCCAAATCAAAATAATTACTTTCGAATCACATCCACCTAATGATCCTGATTCTCGATTATGGGCAACAAGAACACTTACACCTTTTTTTGGTGTTGGTAGTATAACATACCCTCTAATTGGTTTATTATCTTTAAGTCTTGGGATTTTCACTCCCTCAGTCAAATACGATTGGGCTAACTTTTCATTTTTTTTCATCATAGCTTTAATAAGTTTTACATCAACCCTGTCAATTGGTTCAGCAAAAGTTAATTGAATGGATGAAAAGAAAACCCCTAAAACAAGTAAGAAAGTCAACATCAATTTAGTTTTCATTTTATCACCTATAGATAGTTATTTTTATATATTAACAGTTTTTCCCCTAGATTAATTTATTACTCATTTTTAACTCTTTTTTTAAAATTAAATATAATAATCTTTATGATTTGACCCCAAAAGATTTATTGGAAAGGATTTTTTCATCGTTGGGGAACTCGGCTCATATTCGCTACAAAACAAATTATCTAATGTACTCTATGAATTGAGTCAAATTGAAAAAACAATCTTCATTCTTGATTACATATTGAGTTAATTATTGAGCTGTAAATTCATCGCTCCCCCTTAAAGGAATCATTCAAGATGAACTATTACAACACATTTCTCTTCTAGGATGTAAGCTATTAATAAAGATTTTTAATATAGTAGCTAAGACCACCATATACTCTTTGAAACGTAAAGATATCTAGATAATTGTAAAACGGTCACATAACTGGATTTTAATTCCAGATGTGACCGTTCATTTTCTTTGTTAGCAAACAAAATCCACATTTCTTGTTACATGAACTATAAACATTAAAGGTTCAGATCATCATATTTTTTACCAAGCAGGTGACTAATCTCTTCCTTAAGCTTTTTATTTTCTGATTCAAGTTTTTTATTTTTTGCCCTTAGCATTTCTATGGTTGCATCTTTGTTTGGATCACTCATTTTATATTTAACAGATTTTGGTGACTTTACTTGCTGTTGTTGTCGACGTAAGGAATCAATCCGTGTTCTGAGTTCAACATTATTATATAGATAAGATTTTGAAACACCTGAAGAAATTGCGACAGTATTAAAATTAATTACTTCCTTGTTTTTAATTAAGGTCTTAATCGTTTGATTTACTTTATCTAGTGTTTGTTCATTTTTCTTTCGCGCTAATGCTATCACTGCTTCCGTGTTCCGTTTGTGTTGTTTATTCATGTAATATACCTCATTAACCTGGAAATTCTCGTCTGTTTTTTCCGGCAGGATGATGAATGCATCCTACTGCTAACGTGTCTCTTATCATTTTTAAATGAATTAGTCGTTTTTCATTTTTTTCGTTTCAGATTGGCATGTTCCTTGTACGATTAATCAAGTCTTCAGTAACTTTAATTTCATTCTCATATTCCGGAAGATTATCGGGAGTTGTACAGAAATTATTGCATGTTAAACATGGGGTTTCTACATATGGACACCCCATGTTTTTAGAGGCCATACAATACCCCATTGGAACTCTTGCTGCTTCTAAATTATGACGAATACGTTCCCACTCAATAACATCTGTTTCGGCTTCCCTTACTTCACCAGTAGTTATATTAATTTGAAGTAAGGGATTTCTAGCCTCTTGAGCTTGTTCCCACTCTTTTTTCATTGTACCATCGGTAATCTGTGCATACACCATAGTCATTTCCGGTGAACAATGAGCCATGTACTTTTGAAGTGTTAACAAACTCATCCCGTTATTGATTAATTCTACAGCTCTCGTGTGTCTAAAAGCATGGTTTCGAAAATAATAAACTTGCCCTGAATCATCAAAAATCCCGTAACATTTGGCCCAACGATTCAGTGTATTAGCCACAGCTGCAGGTGATGGTGGATACCCCATTCTTGAACCATAGTTTCTAACGAACAAAAATTTGTTGGGATTATATTCAGCATTTTCTGCTTTACTTTGCCGGTATTTAATACTAGCTTGAACTATCAAAGCAACTTCTTCGGAAATGGGGATGGTATGATCTTGAATTTGTGTCTTCTGAATGTCCCCTCTTAAATACCACTGATTGTTTGTTTTTATGAGGCAATTATCATACTTTAAATTCAAAACATCACTGATTCTAAAGCCCGTTTCTATAAGCAAAATGATAATTGGTATATACTCTTTATCTTTCTCAGTGCTGCTAAACGATAAAGCTCATTTAAACTCGTGCGTTTCCCATCAACAAGATAACGCTGTTTGAGGTTTTTAACCATACCTATCACATCGAGTCCTTGTTCTTTGATGT
>CAMLDI010000089.1 GCA_946478845.1 uncultured Paenibacillaceae bacterium | reverse complement strand
ATCCGATGATATCCCCCTGAATGTTTCGGATATAGAAGTATTCTTCCCCATTCAGGTTCATACTGACAAGTTGTTCATCCCCGTCAAAGGTGTAATAAATCTGGTCTATGCCATCACTCTCATAGGTGACTAAGCCGCCATCTAAATGATAGGTTGTGATCACACCATTGACAGTTTTTTAGTACAAATGCCTTTATTCAATATGAAAAAGGGACCTTACGGTCCCATCAAAATAAAAATTTGTAATTTTATCCAATATTTTAATCAGATTAGATAACTCAAAAAAATCTTCTTTTTTCAAAACCTATGCTTCATCGTAACTATTTTAGTTTTTTCCTTTATAACTACACACATGAATCAATTTCATAATTGATTCATTTATATATTTAACTCATCTGTTAAATGATATTCTAACCAACCCGCAATTGGCTTTATTCTACATCCATTTAGATATGCAACTTTGGCGCCTTTTGTATAATAGTGATCCTTATAAAACCTTCCAACCCCTTTATGTGGATTTAATACCCAAACACCATTTTTCATTTCTTTTTTTAATTTAATTATTACTTTTTTCCATAGTTTTAACATTTCAGAATCCTCAACAATAGTACCCATTGTAGATTCTTTAATAAACTCTTCAGTTTGTTCACCAATTTGAAGTACGAGATTTCCTTTAGTCTGTTCTAAAAATACAGCATAATTTGTCGATATTTCCATTGGTTTTTTTTTACAAAAGACAATCATTTCAGATGTGAAAATATGGTCTTTTTTTTCATCAATTTCTTCAAAAGAAATCAATTCCCTCTCAAAATTTGGAAATAGTTTAATTGTTATCACAGTTAAATCAAACTCTGACATAACTTTTTTAATTAATTCAAAAACTTCTAATTGTGTTGTATGAAAATTCATTCCAATTTTACTCATTCTACCCCCCTGTTTATTTTATATCATATGGAACAAAATACATTGGAATTCCTGAATCCTCTAAATCATAAATCGCTTCAACTTCTCTTTTCACAGGAGCACCTGTTTTGTTTGTTCTGCCAACATTAATTCCATACATTGTTCCATCGGGTTTTTTAACCAATATATCTGGTCTTCGACTTGATTTATAACCACCAGGTGTCGGTATTAGCTTCTCACGTAAACTTTGTCCACCTGCTATAATTTCTCCATCTGTTACTAAATTAGCAACTTCAGAGATTTTTTTATTATGTGGTCCTGTCCCAAATGGTTTTGGTCCAGTCTTTTTTGTTCCATTAAATCCAATTGATGTAATATCCTTAACAAGATTTTCCGATTTTTTCGCCATACTAACAGCTAATTTTAATTTTTTAGTAGGATAAGTTATAACCTCTAGTGCAGTTTGTTTAATGACAGCGCTTGTTCCACCTTCTTGATAGGCATTATATATGTTTTTAGCAGAATTATATGCATCATATATCGCTATAGCTGCCAAAGCAACCCTTACTGCAATAATAGCTACTGGGATAAGAAATTGAATAAAATGCCCACTGGGATCACTTAAATTCACCGGATTATTCATGCAATAGGCAAAGACATTATGGGATAATAAACTTCCTGTATCTCCGCCGAAATTATCCGCATTGAGGAATCGTCCCCACTCTGGGTTATAATACCTGGCCTGCAAGTAATACAATCCCGTTTCACTATCATAACGATAGCCCCTGTATAAATAGGGATTCTTCTCCCCAACAGTGCTTGCGAGGGTTCCTGAAATGGAGATGACCTTACCCCAGGTGTCATAGGTGTAAGAAACCACTTCCCCACCTGTTTCATCGATTAAACTGATGATATCTCCCTGGATATTGCGAATGTAGAAGTATTCCTCTCCATTCAGGTTCATGCTGGCCAGTTGATCGTCCCCGTCATAGGTGAAATAGATCTGGTCGATTCCATCGGTCTCATAAGTCACTAATCCGCCATCTAAATGATAGGTTGTGGTGACACCATTGACGGTTTTTTGCGTACGAATCCCTGCATCGTTGTATTTGAAAGTAGACGTAATACCATTTCCCGTAATACTGGCAAGTTGATCCCCAAACTCCCAAGTATAAGTGTACCCGTTATATGTTTTAGGATTGCCTATGTTGTCATAGCTGATGGCTTTTCCATCATAGGCTGTCAGTTTATCCTTCCAATTGGCATCCCCATAGGAATAGGTGACGGTTTTCGTTGGTGTCCCCGGAGTTCCTGTTGTGTAGGGGTATTCTTTTTTATCGAGAAGATTTCCTCCCCCATCATACCGATATACGATGGTTTTGTTTAGGACCTGGTTGTCTTCACGGGTTAACTCGTTTAACTCGTTGTAACTATACGTGATGAGTTTCCCGTTTTGGGTAATGGTTTTAATGTTCCCATCCTTATAGTAGTCGTAGGAAATGGTTTTCCCATTGTTGTTCATGGTATCCACTTTTGTGGTGGTAGAGCCACTTACTCCGGCCTCATAGGTAAAGCTGGTCACATAGTTGGTCTTGCCTGTAAAAATGGTTCTTTTATTGATCCTTCCACTGGGATCAAAGATGTTATAAACGTTTTTGCTTCTGCCTTTTTCATAAATATCGATGATATCATCATCTGTCAGAACCACATCAGAGTAACTAAACTGTTCCAGATGCCCATTTAAGGCTTCTGTTCCATTAATACTGCTTCCAAGAGCAGTAGTTCCACGGTAAAAATCTTTAAAATCCGTGGTGGATGCAGTATATATTACGTTATTTAAGAATAAGGCCACATTTAATTTGGACCCATCATAATTCCAACGTAAAGAGAGATACTTCCACTGGTTGGGTGAGATGGTTTCCGTCGTTGTAATTAAATTGACAAACGTACCTGAAGTATTTCGAACCGCTACTTTAACCTTGTTATCGGTACCAATGTAAGCGTTCAAATGGGCTCCATTGTTGCCTTCATTGGCCAGAATGTGCCGGGTGGTCCCGCTTACTCGGGTGTTAAACCACACCGTCATGGTACCTCGAGTACGATTAAGTCCCAGGTGATACAGATTTTTCGCTGAAGGTAACGTGGTTAAGGTAAAGGGTGAATCATAATTTTTGGCTTCTAATTGAACCCCATCAAAGCGAACCAGATCCCTGTCTTTTACCGATGTGCGAACCATGGCACGGATGGTTTTTGTGCCGGCCGGAAGGGTAAAAGTATGGCTAATTTTAGTCCATTCATTTTCCGGGATCGTTTTTTCATACACCCAATAGGCATTGGGAATTTCATTTCCACTGCTATCTAAACATTGAATCGATAATTTGGGGTTAGATGCCCCAATTCGCTTTGCCTGGGCACTCAAGGTATAAGCTTTACTGGCTGTTAAAGGGGATGATAAGGAATACTCCTGGAATGCCACACAGTTGGTAATACTTTCATCAGTTAAGTTATCTGAATCGTAAGATTCAAGGCTGGTACCTCCATCTACCCCATCATTCACCGTACGCCATTTTCCTGTTAATAAACTCCAATCAGATACATTCCAGCCCGTTGTGCCACTTTCAAAAGAGGGGTTGTTTGCTAATAGATTGGTGGTTGAATTAAAAGCCGCTAGGACAGACTTGCCATTTGCATCTCCTTCAAAAACCCCATTCTGGCTGGTAGGACTGGTTCCTTTCGACCCTTTGAGGTCCCCATTCAATTGAAAATATTCCGTATTCCCAATATTGACAAAGGCACGAGTGTACAAGAGATGGCTCATGCG
>CAMLDI010000088.1 GCA_946478845.1 uncultured Paenibacillaceae bacterium | reverse complement strand
AGTTATGTAAGAGCCTGTTTTAGCCTATGAATACCTACATGTATTTCTTCTGTTGTTAGATTCCCATAACCCAAAATGATTTTATTTTGGTGCATCCCCTTTTGAATTGTATGTAGTTCCACGGGATAAATCTTAACTTTATCCTCCTTCATTATCTCGTTTACTTTTTGATCCGAAAAAACTGTGTTTTGAAATTCAGCGATCAAATGTAGTCCAGTTGAATCACCTAAAATTCTAACCTTAGTACCAAACTCTTCTACTAAGCATTTTTTTACATGGTCTCTTCGTGTTCTATAGATTTTTTTCATTTTTCTAATATGTCTTTCTAAGTGACTTTCTTCTATGAAACGAGCAATGGTAAGTTGTTGCAATGAGGGAGTGTGCAAATCTGTAAACCATTTTAAATCCTTACAGCGTTTGGTTAAGGAAGGAGGAAGAATTAAATATCCTAATCTAAGTGCTGGCGACAATATCTTGCTAAAAGTTCCAATATAAATCACTCTATCCGGATCAAGCCCTTGAAGTGAATTAATAGGGGATCCTTGATAACGAAATTCACTATCATAATCATCTTCCACAATAAAGCAATCCACTTTCCTTGCGAATTGTATAAGCTGAATTCTTCGTTGAATGGGTAACGTACCTCCAAGTGGGAACTGATGGGACGGAGTAACAAAAATAAAACTTGGCTTTTTATTTTGAGGAATTAATTCTGTTTTCATTCCTTGTTCATCCACAGGTATAGGACAGAGCGATGCACCTGGAGAAGTAAAAATAGTTTGAATTTCATGAGTAATGGGATCTTCGATCATTACTTCATCAACGGGGGAAAGCAACAAGTTAGCTATTAGAGATAAAGCTTGCGTTGCCCCAGAAGTAATAACTAACTGATCAGGATGGCAATGGACCCCTCGTGTTCTTTTCAGGTAACGAGAAAGGATATAACGTAATTCCACTCTACCTTCAGGATTCCCATAACCAAATACGGAATTTGAAGTATCTACACAGACTTGTTTAGCAATTTGCCCCCATGTATTCCTCGGAAACATATCTAAAGCAGGAAGGCCTGAACGAAAATCAATGATGTCATTTGTATCCTCTTTTAAATGGTGCATTTCAAAAAAAGACAGGAATTCTGTTTTCTCTTGTTGGTCCAAGTACGCTCCTTCGGCAACGTACGTTCCAGATCCTTGTCTCCCTTCAATATATCCCTCTGCTAATAATTGTTCATAAGCTTCTACTATCACATTTCGCGATATTTCTAAATTGGAGGCAAGTTCACGGGTAGGTGGAAGACAATCCCCGGCCACAAGTTCCCCATGTAATATTCGCGTACGGATTTGTTCATATACCTGACGAATTAAAGGTATATCCATTGTTCGATCAATTGGTATCCAGATCATGTTTTTCACCCTTATTTTCAAATTGGTACTATAAAACTCTCCCATAATTGGTTCTTATATCTACCATTTTATCATGTTAAATTATTTCAAGGGAATAGGATTACACATATTGGAAAAGGCAATGTAACTAAAGATTTAGCTAATTTACAAGTAACTAATGATTATGAAATTGGGGAGTGGGAACGCAGGTCAGTATATGACATAAACGGCACTGTTCGACCTAAAAAATACTGGATTGTTGATATGAAAAAATGGGGTTGTATAGAAAAGCCAAGTGAAATCACTAGTAAAGGGGAGGAACTTTATGAACTTAAAAAGAGATTTAGGATGGAAGGAGGCCACTGCACTTGGTACTGGCGCAATGGTCGGTGCAGGTATTTTTATTCTTAGCGGTGTAGCAGCCAGTAAAGCAGGCCCGGCTGTTATGCTTGCTTTTGTCATTGCTGCATTCTTAGAAATCTTACAAGGATTATGCTATGCAGAATTAGCATCAAGATATCCTAAAGCAGGTGGGGCTTATGAATACGTAAGTCAAACAATGGGTTCGTTTATCGGAACACTAATTGGATGGTCATATTGGGGTGCATGGCTTGCAGCAAGTAGTTTCGTGTCACAGGGGTTTGGTAACTACCTTCATTCTTTAACGGGGGCTCCTCCGTTGTTAAGTGCGGTAATACTCCTTCTTATTTTGGGACTTTTAAATATGTTGGGAATTAAATTCAGTGGTGTTGTTCAAGTGGGAATTGTGCTTGTTGAAATCATGGTACTCGTTTTATTTTTTGCTTTAGGTTTTGGTCATGTGGATTATTCGTTGTATATTCCGTTTGCACCTAATGGTTATGAAGGCATACTGGCTGCAGCATTAGTTGGTTTTCTTTCTATGGTCGGCTGGGATGTGATCGTTGATGCTGGGGAAGAAATGAAGAATCCGAGTAAAACGATTCCAAAAGCTATTTTTTCGTCCATTATTATCGTACTTGTTTTGTACTCCGGCCTTTTATTTGTTTTAGTGGGAGTCGTTCCTTGGCAGGAACTTGGATTATCAAAAATTCCCGTCGCATTAGCAAGTCAACAATTTTTAGGGGATTTTGGGCCGACTCTTGTTAGCATCGTAATTGTGATTGCTTTACCTGCGACAGCTAATGCATTTATAATCTCCATTTCGAGAACTGCTTTTGCTATGGGGCGTAAAGGATTTTTACCAAAAAAACTTGGATTTATCCATCCTTGTTTCCAAACTCCAGTTTGGGCAATCTTACTTGGGGTAAGTATTCAAATTCTGTTTACACTTATAAGTTCAATTAATATTGCAGTTAATGCTACGGGCTTTTTATATCTCATCACTTTTATTTTTACGATGATAGCATTTTTTATTTCAAGAAGAAAATCAACTCAGGAAGAAAGATCAACACAGTTTTTAACTCCTTTTTATCCACTTTTACCAGCATTAGCGTTAATAATTAGCCTTTGTTTGCTTGTTCCAGTAGGTGGGTCCGGCTTTTTTTCAGGCTTGATATGGTTATCAACTGGCTTGATCATCTATTTCATTCGTACTAAATCGATTAAGTCTACTAATAGTAGAAGAGTGACAGAAAAAGAAGTAAACGTATCGTCAATAAAGTGATGTTACCACTTGGAGGTGAGAATATGAAATTTAAAAAACATCTTGGGGGAATCCAGCTGTCTGTTATTAAAAGGATTCATTATTCGTCCAGGTAGTCAGTTTGGATGTCCGCCGAGTGTAAGAATTGCGGTAGGTAGTTCGGTATAAAATGATGACCTAATTGCATATTTATCACAGTTGATTTGATTATCTGAAATAATGAAAAAATAAAAAGTGATGTTTAAATATAAAGCTTTACATCTGAAAGCGTAAAACACTTCATTTAGCAAGTTACTAAAGATTTCTTGCTATGGCTATTGTCAAAAAGCCAATTATCTTATTTCGACATATGTTGTTTCTTTAAGAAACTTTTTAAAATGACTTTCTGTTGTTCCTTAGCGGTGCTTTTTTGCTACCCCAAAAAAGATAAAAATTATTATCCTGTTAATAGTGCTACATCTGTACGATCCTCGTTGCTTTGTACATCATCATATTCAGGTGGCTTAATGCTACCTAATTCATCCATATTTATGGTATATTATGGGAGAATCGATATTGAAAGGGGAGAAAGGTATGACTAACTTAGTGTTTAAACAATTTGGGATGGCAAGAGATTATTTTATTAAAAATGTAGAATCAGTTTCAAAGGAAATAGCGAATGTACAGCCAGACGGTTTTAACAACACGATTCAATGGCATATTGGCCATGTATTAACAGTTACTGAACAGTTTATGTTCGGCTTTCCCCACAAAACGATCCACCTTCCGGCAAACTATATCGAATTATTTGGGAACGGCACAAAGCCAGCTGATTGGAAAAGCGATGTACCTACCGTAGATGAGCTCGTTGTTCAATTAAAAGATCAGTTAGCTCGTCTTCAACAAATTCCTGCTGAACGGTTAAATGAAATGTTGGAAAAACCATTTATGGGACTTGAAACCTTTGGAGAATTAGCCTGTATGGCGTTACTGCATGAAGCAAACCATTTGGGACAAATTCAAGCGATGAAGCGCATCATCGAACATACAGGGGTAACGAATTAATAAAAACCCCATTTCATCAAGCTAAGAAAGATAAGTACCCTCAAATGAAATTGTTGAGTTTCTTTTAGTAAAAGAAGCTCAATTTTTTATTTTGTGGAGGTCATAAATGATTAACTTGATGG
>CAMLDI010000087.1 GCA_946478845.1 uncultured Paenibacillaceae bacterium | reverse complement strand
GGTATTTTTAATCAAACTTTATAAAAAGCTACACAAAACTTGAGGGATAACTACAGGAAAATCCCTGCGACAAGAAGGGAAGTCACCCTCGATACATGCTAATTGGGAAGCGGGTAGTTTCTATTATCCTATAGCATTGCCCCTACTGAAAAGTTATCAATTGCATTTTACCTGTTTTTCTAGTTATAATATAGGAATGAATATTCATTCCCTTTGTGGAGGGTGAGTCCATTGACGAAAAACAAACAAGAAGATATTCTCGACGCTGCCTTAATTTTATTTGCCACAAGAGGTTTTGATGGAACAACGGTACCCATGATTGCGGAAGGAGCCAAAGTGGGAGCTGGAACCATCTATCGTTATTTTGAAAATAAAGAATCTCTCGTAAATGCCCTGTTTCAAAAGTGTGTGATTCAGCTTTCTGAAACCATAAAAAAAGATTTTCCTATTTCTAACTCAGACATTCGTGAGCAGTTTCAACATAGTTTTAAACAGATGTTTAATTTTGCAAAAAAAGATATAAACGCACTGCTTTTCATCGATTCCCATTCAGGGGCACGTTATTTGAATGAACGAAGCCAAAAGGTGTTCGCCGATTTTCTCAATTTTTTAAGAATAATATTAGAAAATGGAAAAAAGCAGGGAATTATATGCCAATTGCCTTCTGATGCCTTAATTTCCATCGTTTATGGCGCCTTTGTCAGATTATATAAAGTGATTCAAATGGGAGTGCTGGATGAAACACCAGAATTATTACAAGGCGTAGAAGAGTGCTGTTGGAATGCGATTAGAATCCATTGATTCTATCGCTTTACCATATGCGGAATGAATATTCATTCCGCAAATAGAGATAAAATAAAAAATATTTGTGGGAAGGAGTAAGGTCATGGGCAAGTGGAAAGCAAAACATTGGAGAATAGTATTCTTCGTCTTTTGGATTGTTGCAGCTGTACTTTCAGTGATCACAATGCCTAATCTAGACCAATTAGTTCGGGAAAAAGGCCAGATTACCATTCCGGTTAATGCACAAAGTGAAGTTGCAAAAGAAATGATGTCAAACATGAATGAGAGTGGAGGTGAAAATTATCAACTTATTGCAGTATTTAATAGCAACAGTGAACAAGGGTTATCAGAACAGCAAAAAGAAGAAATTCATCAGGTTATCGATGAATTGAAAGAGAAAGAAAAACAACTGGGCATTAAAGAGATCCTATCTCATTTAGATAATGATAAATTAGAGAAACAATTAATTTCCGAAGACCAAACAACCATCCTCACACAAATCTCGGTTGGGAAAGAACATGGGACCATTACTGAGGTAGTCAATGAACTGAACTCAATTATTTCAATAAAGGATGTAAAAACCTATCTTACGGGAAATGAAGTTGTCATGGAGGACTTTGTTAAGTCCACCCAGGATGGTGTGAAAAAGACAGAAATCATCGCTGTTATTTTTATCATCGTAGTTTTAATTATTGTGTTCAGATCACCAATTATCCCTGTTGTGTCTCTTCTGACAGTAGGAGTCTCTTATTTGGTTTCCATGGGGATCATTACAAATTTAGTGGATAAATTGAATTATCCATTTTCCAATTTCACCCAGGTGTTTGTAGTTGTTATCCTTTTTGGGATTGGCACAGATTATAATATTTTGTTATACACCCGGTTTAAAGAAGAATTAAGCAAACATGAAAACCCGACATTAGCCATGAAGGAAACCTTTAAAGAAGCTGGCAAAACGGTGTTATATAGCGGATTAGCTGTTTTTATTGGCTTTGTAGCACTGATTCTGGCGGAATTTAAATTGTACCAGGCCACATCAGCGGTGGCCATTGGAATCGCTGTTTTACTTTTCGTATTGATGACCTTAAATCCATTTTTTATGGTTTTGTTGGGGAAAAGGCTATTTTACCCAATGAAAGGGTTAGATGGACACAAAGATAGCCGGGTATGGGCATTCTTAGCAAAAAATTCAGTAGGAAGGCCTCTTGTAGCCCTATTATTTATTGGGGTATTATGCATTCCTTTTCTATTCATGCACAAAGGGAATCTTAACTACAACTCTTTGTTAGAAGTAAATGATGCTTATGAATCAAAACAAGGGGTTAAAGTCATTGAGGATCATTTTTCTCCCGGATTTTCTGCCCCGGCAACACTAATGATTCAATCTGATGCAACACAGGACAATCAAAAATCATTGCAGTCATTGGATGAAATCGCAGAAAAAATTTCTCAGGTGAAAGGTGTTGCGAAGGTTTATACACCTACCCGGCCTACGGGGGAAAAGATTGCAGAGTTATATATTAATGACCAATCAGAAAACCTTTATACAGGTTTAGGTGAAGCCAACAGTGGGATTGGGCAAATCAACAATGGGTTATCCTCAGCAGAAGGACAAATTAATGGAAATAGCGCTGGCGATTTGTCTAAAGTTCAAACTCTCATGAATGGGACAGGTGATGTGAAAGCAGGTCTTTTTACATTAAATGGAGCCATGAATCAGGTCACTGCTGGGATGAATAAAGGAGCCAGCGGTGCCGCAGAACTGGAAAAAGGATTAGCTTTAGTGAATGAAAGCGTTGGAAATGTATCCAGTGGGACCTCTCAACTATATCAAGGGTATACAAATTTAGAAAATGGATTGAGTTTATTTGGCACTTATTTTACAAGTATTGCTCAAGGAATCGAGGGAGCAAAACAGGGATTTGCATTAATAGAAAACACCATGGCTAACTTTATTGCTTCAAAACCTGAATTAGCCAATGATCCTAATGTACAAAAAACCATAGGGATTGCAAAATCAGGCGAGGAACAATTGGGCCAGCTTGTTAAACAATTAAATCAATTAAGTGCCCAGTATCAATCTGCTATGAATTCTTTTAGAGAAGCAAATGCATCCCTGGCCAAAGTAAATGAGGGCCTGAATCAAATCAAGAATGGAATCAGCCAGCTACAACAAGGGGCTTCCCAGTTAAAAGATGGTTTAAATAATGGGGCCAATGGTTCCAGCCAAATCAATAATAATGTAGGGAAACTGGAATCAGGCCTGGGACAGGTTCATGATGGGCAAAAACAATTGTTAACAGGCCTGAATGGTTTTCAGGAGAAATTAGGATTATTAAAAAACGGGTTACTAAAAAGTACAAATGGATTGAATGAAGTCACCAATGGGCTTCAGGATGCACAAAGCTACTTAAAAGGCCTTAGCACGTCTCCGGCTTCAAAGAAATTCTTTATTCCACAGGATGTGTTGGAAAGTGCAGATTTTCAAAAGGGATTGGATCTATATATGTCCAATAACCGTCAATCAGCAAAAATGTTGATTATCCTGGATGTTAATCCTTATTCTAAAGAAGCCATGCCTATCATTAAAGAGATTAATAATCAAGTCGATGCAGCGTTAAAAGGCAGTGATTTAAGTGGTGCACAAGCAGCGATTGGAGGCAAATCCTCGCAAAATGTAGATTTGCAAAACATCGCCAACAGTGATTTCTTGCGGACTGCCATAATCATGTTAATTGGCATTGGGCTGGTACTTCTATATATCACCCGCTCTTTCTGGCAGACCATTTTTATCATTGCTTCCTTGCTGTTGGCTTACTTTACTTCACTTGGCATCTCTGAAATGATTAGTTCAACTCTTCTAGGTCTAGATTCTCTCAGTTGGAACGTTCCTTTCTTTAGTTTTATTATGATTGTTGCTCTAGGCGTAGATTATAGTATTTTCTTCATGACGAGATATAGGGAATTAGGAGATTCATCACCTATGGGGATTGTGAAAGCAGCAGGTCATATTGGTGGGGTGGTCATTTCCGCAGCAATCATTTTAGGAGGAACCTTTGCTGCTTTAATTCCTTCAGGGATTCTAACTCTTATTCAAGTAGCCACCGTTGTAATCGTCGGCCTAATCTTGCTCAGTATGATCATGTTGCCAATCTTTATCCCGGCATTAATGTCACTTACGCAAAAAATAAAACCTGAGAGGAATCCATCCAAACAGGAAATTGTATAGGAATAATATAAAAAACTAAAAAGTTTAGCCATCCTATAAAAATGAGGATGGCTTTTTCCATATCTGCAGAAAGTTTTTTATGTAAAGCTAAAACCCCTGGGAAAGTTTTTTTTTTTGTTTTCTTCTTATTACTTTGAAACGTAAGGAGTCTTGCTAAATTCCTTT
>CAMLDI010000086.1 GCA_946478845.1 uncultured Paenibacillaceae bacterium | reverse complement strand
TCTTTACTGTTAATTCTACCCCGGATTCATAAGCATTAATCACTTTATGTTCGGCACCATGGTATTGAAACAGTCTTTTGATCATTGGGGTCCTGGAAATAATATATAGATATGCCAATAACAATAGTATTTTAATTCCGCCTTCAATAAAGTTTTGGGCAATGTTATTCGGTACCCATTTTTTGAAGAGCACATCTGCTAAGATTGCGGGAACAACTGTAAAAATTAATTTGCCAAAAAGGAAGGATAAGACACCAATTACGGCGATTCCAAGAATCAGCGTTAAGCTCCAAGTATCCTTTTTTTCTGGTTCGGTTGCTTCTTCTTCATCAGTATTGTCATCCGCATACTTTTCAGAGGAAAAGTTCAAATGTTTGGCACCGTTTGCACTGGATAAAATCAAGGCGACAATTCCGCGGATAAAGGGGATTTTTTTCAGGGATTTCACCCATAGACTTTCTTTTCTCTCCTCTTCATAATACTCAATAGTATTGTTCTGGCGGCGAATGGCCGTTACAGCATAACGTTTGCCGCCGAACATCACGCCTTCAATGACTGCTTGCCCACCGTATGCGGTTGGTAATTGTTTTCGCAAAGTAAACACCTTCCTTAGTTTATATTTTATCCTATTTGGAATGGAGTTTCTAGCGTAAGTACAATTCAAAAGCACTTATCGATGGACAAAGTATTGAAAAAATCGACAGGAAGTGGATAATAGAAAAGGGAGGTGAAACGATATGAAAAAATTATTAGCAGCAGTTTTAATGTTAGCGGTTGTGATTGGTTTAAGCGCTTGTGGAAGTAAAAAAGAAGAAACAGCAGCTCCTGCTGGCCCAAACGCTGAAGCAATTGTAAAAGCAAAATGTGCAACTTGCCATGGCCAAAACCTTGAAGGGACGATTGGACCTAAATTAGCGGATATTGGTGCTCGTTTAACTAAGGACGATATCGCTAAAATCATTAAAGATGGTAAAACAGGTACAATTGGTGTTATGCCTCCAGGCAGCCTTACTGATCAAAAAGAAATCGATGCAGTTGCAGCATACCTTGCAGCAAAAAAATAATCTCTTTACATAAGGTAGAGGGTTATATGAATTGAAGAACATCTCTCAAGAATATCTTGAGGGATGTTTTTTTTAGGTGGTTTTATCTATTTTATAGTACATAAGTTACAAGAGTGGCGTTTCCGGGTTAAACTATTATAAAATGATAAAAAGAAAATCATGGAAAAGGAAAATGGTTATTATGAATAAAATATTAATTATAAATGGACCCAATTTAAATATGTTAGGTATAAGGGAACCAGGGATTTATGGTTCGGCTTCATTAAAGGATGTAGAGGAATCACTGCAGATCCTTGCAAAAAAATTAGGTGTTGAATTAGATTTTTTCCAATCTAATTATGAAGGGGCCATTATTGATCGTATCCATCAAGCTTTTGGGAAGGTTGATGGAATCGTGATCAATCCAGGGGCTTTTACCCATTATAGTTATGCCATCCGGGATGCAATAGATAGTGTGAAAATCCCCGTAGTTGAGATTCATATCTCTAATGTTCATGCCAGGGAAGAGTTTCGCCATCATTCTGTGATTGCGCCAATTGCTGTTGGACAAATTATGGGTTTTGGTATTTATGGTTATCAGCTGGCATTGCGGGCCATTGTAAACCATTTGCAATAAATTGAAATGGGAAAGGGAGAGATGAAAATGTCTGTAAAACTCATGGCATTGCGGGAAAAAATGAGGACAGAAAACCTGGATGGTTTTGTTGTGACCAATCCATATAATCGACGCTACCTTTCCGGCTTTACAGGAACCTCTGCTAACTTAGTAATCACAAGTCATTCAGCCCAATTGATTACAGATTTCCGTTATGTGGAGCAAGCGGGCCAACAAGCCCCTGATTTTACTGTAGTGCGCCATGAAAGGGATATCCTTGAATGTGTGGGTGAACAGGTAAAAAAACAGGGGGTGAAACGCCTGGCTTTTGAGCAGGATTATGTGACCTATGCCCTCTATCAAAAATTGGCGGGATGTACACAGGGAGTGGAATTGGTTCCTGTACAGGGAATGATTGAAGAACTCCGTTTAATTAAAACGCCAGAAGAAATCAAAGTGATTAAAGAAGCGGCGCACATTGCAGACCAGGCTTTTGCCCATATTCTTGAATTTATTAAACCTGGTGTAACGGAAAGACAGGTTGCCAACGAATTGGAATTTACCATGCGCCGCTTGGGTGCAACCGCATCTTCTTTTGATACGATTGTGGCTTCTGGTCCCCGGTCTGCCCTGCCCCATGGGGTTGCGACAGATAAAAGCATCCAATCAGGGGAGTTAGTCACCCTGGATTTTGGGGCATACTATCAAGGATACTGTTCTGATATTACCCGAACCATCGCTGTCGGTAAACCGGATCCTAAATTGGAAGAAATTTATTCCATTGTTTTGAAAGCACAGCTCAATGGAGTGCAAAACATTCGACCTGGGATGAGGGGCATTGAAGGGGATGCCCTTACTCGGGAAATCATTCGTGAGGCTGGTTTTGCTGAATACTTTGGCCATGGCACAGGCCATGGGGTAGGATTAGAAATTCACGAAGGGCCTACATTATCTCCCCGGGGAGAACAGAAGCTGGAACCGGGAATGGTGGTAACGGTGGAACCTGGCATTTATTTGCCAGGACTTGGAGGCGTTCGGATTGAAGATGATGTGGTAATTACTGAACAAGGGTGTGATGTATTAACCTCTTCCCCTAAAGAATTCATTATTCTGTAACTTAATTTTTTATGTTATAATTTCTAAGTTAAGATTAGACTTTGGGAGGTTCATTCATGATTTCAGTAAACGACCTGCGCCCTGGCATTACCATAGAAGTGGATAAAGACATCTTCTCTGTCATTGAATTCCAACATGTTAAGCCAGGAAAAGGTGCAGCTTTTGTACGCACTAAACTTCGTAATTTACGAAATGGTTCCATTAAAGAAACAACGTTCCGTGCCGGTGAAAAAGTTTCTCGTGCCCGGATTGAAACCAAAGAAATGCAATATCTTTATGCTTCTGGGGACGAGCATGTATTCATGGATACTACAACCTATGACCAAATCTCTCTTCCTGCTGAAAACCTGAAAAGCGAATTAAGATACCTTCTTGAAAACATGCTTGTGAGCATCGTAATGTATGAAGGGGAAATCCTAGGCGTACAAGTTCCTAACACTGTTGAATTAGAAGTTGTGGAAACAGAACCAGGAATTAAAGGGGATACTGCTTCTGGCGGTACCAAACCAGCTACTTTACAAACAGGCGTTGTGGTACAAGTTCCTTTCTTCATAAATGTAGGTGACAAATTAATCATCGATACTCGCTCTGGCGACTATGTATCCCGTGCTTAATATGTAAAAGACCAATCCTTTTTGGATTGGTCTTTTGATTAACTTTGGATGGAAAATGTATCAGAACGGAGTCCTCTTCTTAAACATTCGAGGGAATAAACTTCAGTGCCAGGAATGTTTCCTATATTTACATTCCGGCCAAATGATTCAATTAGGCATACTTGTTGTTTTTTTAAAGGAGCTTCCCAGATTAGACGAGGCAATAAATGATGTGGAATTCTAGCATTTATTTCATTTAAAAATCCTTCATCTAAATCTCCTTCTTTATCATAAATCCCTGCGTTTTTCCCTGTTTCTCTACCTTCTACAATCACATAGGCCGCACCACATTCAAGATCTGAATATAGGGTATCTTCTAATTCATCAATAGTAAGTATGGACCCCTGGGCTTTTTTTCCGCATTCTGTAATTACGTGAAATCCTCTATTTTGGGCTTCATTAATAAATTGGCAACGTTCTTCCGATGTGAGGGTAATGGTGCCATCGGAGATTTCTACATAATCAAACCCTAAATTGCTTAAGGAATCTAAATAAGTGGGAATCTCATTTTTTTGATATGCCACTTCGAAAAAAGTGCCTCCGGGATATAAAATTATGTTTTGTTCCCTTGCTATGCGAAGTTTTTCTTGTAATATTGGCGGAGGATAAAGGGCAGATGTTCCAAAACCCAGCTTAATATAATCCATATAAGGTGCCGAGAGGGACAATAAATCGGAAAAAGAGCTAATTCCTAATCCTTTGTCGATCACCATGGTTAAGCCCTGGAAGCGGGGCTTCATTAGACGGACACCCGATGGATCCATCAGTCCATCATTCCAGAT
>CAMLDI010000085.1 GCA_946478845.1 uncultured Paenibacillaceae bacterium | reverse complement strand
ACATAGGCTTATAGCCTTTGTTCAAACCACCCTTTTGAAGGGTGGTTATGATTTTGTAAATATTTTTTAAAATATTTCTCCATAATTATCCTCACTCAAGCAATACCTCTACTTATTTTTTAATATTACCCTCTATTAATCTACAGTTTTTATTGAAAAATTAGATATAATAATTAACAGAAATTATAAGAGAATACGGTTAGCATATTACTTTAGATTAGAGGTTCTGATATGTTTGGTCTTGAAGCCTTTCTTAAATTGAAATTGGAAAATGAAAAGCTACAAAAAGAGAATAAACAATTAAAGGAACAGCTTGCCTATTATGAGTCCTTAACTATTAAAACCTCTGAAAATCCCCTCAAGCCCATTGCAAAGGAAGCGGATGACTTGTATTTGGGTATACAGCCAACTGTTCATATCAAATCACCTGTACAAGAAAAAATAACATTATTTCGTAGTCTTTTTCAGGGGAGACAAGATGTTTATGCTAAAAGATGGGAAGGGAAAAATGGAAAATCAGGTTATACCCCCGTTTGTGAAAATGAGTGGATCCCACAAATCTGCCTAAAACCATCCCAAAAATGTTCTGACTGTTCTCACAGAAAATTATCACCTTTGATTGATAAAGTGATTTATGAACACTTAAATAAAAATAGTACAACAACAATCGGGATATATCCTCTATTACATGATGAGACGTGTTTGTTTATAACGATTGATTTTGATAAAAAGGGTTGGCAGGAGGATTCTTTATCATTTACTAAGGTATGCAGGGAACAAGGCATTCCTTCTGTATTGGAACGATCACGGTCTGGAAACGGTGCCCACGTATGGATCTTTTTTGATGAACCAATTCCTGCTTCTCTTGCTAGGAATATGGGATGCGCTTTATTGACATATACAATGGAGAAAAGACATCACCTTGGCCTCGAATCCTACGATCGACTTTTTCCTAATCAAGATACAATGCCAATAGGAGGCTTTGGTAATTTAATCGCCCTGCCTTTACAAGGGAGTTCTCGAAGTCAAGGAAACAGCGTTTTTGTTGATGATCATTTTAATCCTTATAAGGATCAATGGGCCTTTCTTTCTTCCATTAAAAAAATGAGTATTTCGGAAGTAGATAGATTTGTAGATAAGGCAGCGCGACAAGGTAAAGTTGTTGGTATTCAAGTAATTTCAACAGATGAAGAGGAAAAACCTTGGACCAATCTATTCTTAAAAGAAGGAAAACCCCAGGGATTGACTGGACCATTTCCAGAGAAAATAACGATTGTTCATAGCAACCTATTATATATAAAAAAAGATAATCTCTCTTCAAACATATTAAACCATCTCAAACGCCTGGCAGCTTTTCATAATCCTGAGTTTTATCACGCTCAGGCCATGAGAATGAATACTTATGGAAAACCGAGGATTATTGGATGTGCCGAGGATTATGCTCACTACCTGGGATTGCCAAGGGGTTGTTTATATGATGTGTTGAAATTGATGAAAGATCATAACATTAAAGTAAATATAATGGATGAACGTTATCCGGGAATTCCAACTAATTTTAAGTTTCATGGTGAATTAAGGGCAAATCAAAAAGAAGCTGTAGAATCCCTGCTTAAATATGATAAAGGTGTTCTTTCAGCGAGTACAGCTTTTGGTAAAACGGTGGTGGCTTCTTGGATGCTGGCTGCCCGGGGAGTCAATACATTGATTTTAGTCCATAGGAAACAATTGATGGAACAATGGAAGGAAAGATTAGCAACTTATCTAAATCTCCCTGTCAAAGAGATTGGCCAAATAGGAGGAGGGAAAAACAAACAAACTGGGAAGGTTGACATTGCAGTTATGCAAAGCTTAAACAGACGGGGAGAGGTTAAAGAATTTGTTGCGGATTATGGCCATGTGATTATAGATGAATGCCATCATTTATCAGCTTTTAGTTTTGAACAAATTTTAAAGAAGGTAAAAGCAAAATATGTACTTGGATTAACTGCAACTCCGATACGTAAAGATGGACACCATCCCATTATCACGATGCAATGTGGACCTATCCGTTATCGAGTAGATGCCAAAAAGCAAGCAATTGAACAACCTTTCGAGTATGTGGTTGTCCCACGTTTTACAGGTTTTCGGCTTGAAAAAGAAGTTGATCAGAAAGTATCCATTCAGGGTATATATGAATCCCTCATTAAAAATGAACAACGTAATGACCTGATATTTCATGATGTAATGTTTGCCCTGAAGCAGGGGCGGACACCTTTATTATTGACAGAACGGACAGCCCACGTGGATTACTTTGCAAACCGACTAGCCCCATTTGTGAAAAATTTAATTGTTTTGCATGGAGGAATGGGGAAAAAGCAGCGAAATCATGTGATGAATCAATTAAAGGAAATCCCTGAACAAGAGGAACGTTTAATTATTGCAACCGGGCGTTATATTGGGGAAGGTTTTGATGACCCCCGATTAGATACTATGTTTTTAGCCCTGCCTATTTCCTGGAAGGGTACATTGCAACAGTATGCGGGACGTTTGCATCGTTTCCATTATAACAAGAAACTTGTGAAAATATTTGATTATGTTGATCAACAGGTACCCATGTTACATCGAATGTACGAGAAAAGAAAAAAGGGTTATGAAAATATGGGTTACCAGTTGGATGAAAAGATATGGATTCAGGAGCAGTTGGATATCTAATATTTTTTGAGTAATGATGGACATCTCATTTTATGTGAAAAATTTGAGATAGGGAGAATTGAAAACACCTATTGTTATGATTTGATGTAAGATCCTTCAGGAGTTTAGAAAGGACAAAGGTACAGGTTGATAATGTCATCTTATCAGCGAAATTATTTGACCATGAGGTAGGCTTCGAAAGTGGATAACATAATACATGATATGTTAACTAGGGATTATTACTCTGATAAATATAACTGGCTTTATACGGAAAAATCTCCTTATCTCTTTCAACATAAAAATAACCCCATACAAGATGAGTTATATTTAGGTTTAATGCTATATCAGATGCTTTTATCTCATGGTTTTTACTCTCATATACAAGCTTTAGAATATTTAAGTCAGGTTCCTTGGTAACTTCTCTGTCCGTAAGTAATTCAGTCCATTTTTCAGTACTTATTTCTAATGGGTCATTATAAACGAGCCAACAACTATATTCAAAAGAAGATTCAAAAAGTCGGTTAGAAAGATATAGAAGTGAATTGAACAAACTTAACAATTTTTAAAATGGTTAGACCCTGCAAAGACCCTGCCAATGCCTGAATAATTAAAAAAAGAGCCTGAAAAGGAAACAAATATAGATGATTCCGTGTGATTCCAATATGAAGGGGAGTGCCTTGGAATGAATGATTGGATAAAAAAGAATCTAGGTAAAACAATCAAAATTATTGATGATGCGGAACTATTAAAGCCAAGGTACACAGAAACTAAAATACAAAAATACATGCGGGAACTTGGAAATATTGATGATAAAAGACACAGAATAACACCCAAGCCACTACCAATGCCGGAAGAATTGAAAAAGGAAAGGGATAACCCGGAACAGACAGGTGGTCATGTGGTTTGGAAAATAGTTGGCAAGCATATACCGCACCCAATATAATATAATCATCCGAGAGGAGGCAGGAACAATGGAACAAAAGCTTGATATGTTAATCGGAATGGTTGCAAAGGTTATGGAGGATTTAACTACAGTCAAAGAGGACGTTCAAGTGTTGAAGAATGACGTTCAAGAGTTGAAGCAGGACATGAAAGAAGTGAAACAAAGACTTGGAGAAGTAGAAAAGTCACTAGACTACCAACGTCACATGATAAGAAATCATGATGAACAATTATTCCATTTGACAAAAGAGAATAAAAACTAACTTTCACAGGGTTTGGTAATTAGCCAAGCCTTTTCTTATGTTAAATAATGCGGACAATTATAAGGAAAATATTTGCTTCAAATCCTCCAAACTGGATAAACTAAAGGAAGTAAATTCCATTCCATTAAGGAGGATGTACAATGGATAACATAACACCTGATATGTTAACTAGCGACCGTTACTCTGATGAATATAACTGGCTTTATACTGAAAAATCCCCTTATCTTCTCCAGCATAAAGAGAACCCCGTAAACTGGCTTCCCTGGAATGAAAAAGCTTTCCAAAAAGCCAAAGAACAAAACAAGCCCATTTTTCTTTCCATCGGCTATTCAACCTGCCATTGGTGCCATGTGATGGCCCATGAATCCTTTGAAGACGATGATGTAGCGAAAATCCTCAATGACCATTACATTTCCATTAAAGTGGACCGGGAAGAACGCCCTGATGTGGATACCATCTA
>CAMLDI010000084.1 GCA_946478845.1 uncultured Paenibacillaceae bacterium | reverse complement strand
AATAGATAGAGTATAATGATAGAATGCAGATAAAAAATTCATAGAGGGAGAATGATAGGATGAGAAAATGGGGGAGAATCGGGGGCTTAGCTCTTTTAGTTGGCACGTTATTGTCACCCTTACAGTTTAACGCCGTTTATGCAGCAGGTGTGGATCGGGAGAATATTTCTTATATTAGTATGAACAATCCGGATAATTACCAGTTATATATTGATTATATGTCTGGAGATGGGAAAAAGAGTTCACTAGATGTGGTTTCTCCAAATTATTTTAAAATAGATAAGGACGGAAAACTGAATAATGTAGCGATTAGAGAGGATTTTATTCAACAGATGCACCAGCCCGAAAGAAATATTCGTGTCGTGCCTTTTCTGCAAAGTGAGGATTATATAACATTAGACAACCGGGAAGAATTAGTAAATCAATTAGCCAATGATATTGATAGGTTTCATTTAGATGGCATTAACATAGACTTAGAAAAAATAGATTCTAAATATAGAGAGAACTTCACGAACTTTGTTAAGGAAATAAGAAATGCCATTCCAAGAGAAAAGCAAGTATCTGTTGCTGTGGCAGCAGTTCCGACTGGAATTCCTACAGGATGGCAAAAAACATATGATTATAAAAAAATTGCAGAAGCATTAGATGGGCCAAATGATTATATTGTGATTATGACTTATGATGAATTTGGCAATACAAAACAAGGGACTGTGGCACGTTTATCATTCGTGGAAAATTCAATTAAATATGCTCTTTCACAGGTTCCAAAAAAGAAAATTCTTCTTGGTATTCCTCTGTACGGAAAATTATGGAGAAGTACAGATCAGGCTATTATAACCATTCCTCATTGGAAAATTTTTGGAGATCCTTCTGATCAAGGAATTTTAAAAACCTTTAACCTTAAACCTACTTTTAATAATACAACACAAACTCCTGAAGCTACTTTTACATTAAGTAAGGATACTGCATATAAGATTGATTCTAAGAACACATTTACGGCGGGTGAATATAAAATCTGGTTTGATGATGAGCAATCTATCAAGAAAAAGTTATCTCTTGTTCGTAAATATGACTTACGGGGAGCAGCAAGCTGGAGTTTTATTCAAGAGCAAACTTCAATGTGGGATTATTATAACAACTGGTTAAAAGCTGAAAAATTTAGCGATATACCTGAAACAATAGAATCATGGGATTACTGGGCTAAAGATTCTATTTATGCAGTGAATGTTAAAGGTTGGATGCAAGGCAACCCAGATGGGAAATTTGAACCTCAGGGAAAATTAACCAGAGCTCAGGCTGCTACGATTATGGTAAGAGCAATGGGACTAGAAAAAAAATCTCCTACAAAACCAATCGCATTTTCAGATGTTAATGGTCATTGGGCTTTAAATAATATTCGTATTGCTTATGAAAATCAGCTTGTTAGTGGTTACCCAGATGGAACATTTAAACCAGAAGCTCCAATTACTAGACAAGAAATTGCAAAAATGTTAGATAATCTTTTAAAATTACAAGATGTCTCTAAACCAAAAACATCACCCTTTACAGATGTATCAAATGATGAAAACAACCCAAACTATTGGTCCTATCAAGCTATCTTAAATTTGAGTCAGAATGGCATTATCAATGGATATAAGCAACAGAACGGAACCTATCAATTCAAACCTACAAAAAATATTACCAGGGAAGAAATGGCTCAAGTAATGGGTAAAACGTTGAATGAAGGATTAATTAAATAAGATAATGTAAATCCCCATAATATGTTGATGATTGTGGGGATTTTTTGATGTTTTCTTTTAGTTGATGTTCTCTCTTCCTGGTCATGCTATTCTATTAAAGGGAATAAATTTATAAATAGAATCGTAAGTAACTTTGTGATAGGGTGTTTCCAATGAAACAATTATGGTATTTTGGTTTAGAACAAGCAAAATCTTGTATTTTTCCAGTTGTTATATTTCTTTCCCTTGCATTGACAAAGATGGTAGATGTGCCTTTTATTGCTCGCTATGATTTAATTTTATTAATTTGTTTAGTGACTCAGGTTTTAATGATTGTCTTTAAAATTGAAACCATGGATGAATTGAAAGTTATTTGCGTGTTTCATCTCATCGGGTTGGCTTTAGAGCTGTATAAAGTTCACATGGGATCGTGGAGTTATCCTGAGGAGGCTGTCACTAAGTTTTTTGGCGTTCCTTTGTATAGTGGATTTATGTATGCCAGTGTGGCCAGCTATCTGTGTCAGGCCTGGAGAAGGTTAGAGGTGAGACTGGCTAATTGGCCGCCCACCTGGATCGTGGTGGTACTTAGTACAGCAATCTATTTCAATTTTTATACCAACCACTTTATTTATGATTTTCGCTGGATTTTAAAAATTTTAGTTTTGCTTATTTTCTTTCGAACCTTTGTTTATTTTACAGTCAATAAGAAAACCTATCGCATGCCTATGGCATTATCCTTTGTATTAATCGGCTTTTTCATCTGGATTGCGGAAAACATTGCCACCTTTTTTGGAGCATGGCAATATCCTAACCAGCAGGAGACATGGCACATGGTTCATTTTGGGAAAATCAGTTCCTGGTTGCTGCTTGTGATTGTCAGTTTTATGATTGTGGCACTGTTAAAACATTTAAAAGAAAATCTTGTACAAAAAGAGACGAGTATTTTGCATTGACTGGAGCTGAAAAAGCATGGATTCATTAATAAAGGAAAAAACGAAAAGGCTTCGGAAGATTATTAGGAGAGTTTGGATCATTTTAGGGCTTGTTTTTACTCTTTTACTCATTCTTTCTTTTCAAGCCAAAGGTGTAGATGATCGGTTAATAGAAAGTAATAATACGGTTAAGGTGATAAATGATCGCGATAAGATGGAATTTACTCCCCTGACAAATACAAAAGAAACGGGATTGCTGTTTTATCCAGGTGGATTTGTTGATCCAAAAGCCTATGTGCCTATGGCAAGGAAAATAGCAGAAAGCGGATATAAGGTGGTTATTGTAAAGCTGCCACTTAGAACTGCATTTTTTGAATCTCAAAAGCAAACTTTGTTTTCCCGAACAAAGGAATTGATAGGAAACGATGATGAAATCAAGGGTTGGGTGTTGGCAGGGCATTCCAGGGGAGGGGCTTTAGCATCAGTATTTGTGAAAGAGGAACCTATACTTGTTGAGGGTTTAATTTTAATAGGTACAACTCACCCCAAGGAATTTTCTCTTTCAAGTGTAACAATCGATGTGACAAAGATCTTTGCAACAAATGATGGGTTAGCAAGTGAACAAGAGATTAAGGAATATGCAGGGAATTTACCTACTAATACCCATTGGATAAAAATTGACGGGGGAAACCATTCTCAATTTGGCTACTACAGTTTTCAATTAGGGGATAAAAAGGCAACAATTACTAGGGATCACCAACAAAAAATAGTAGAGGATGAAATTTTGCAGGCTTTGCAAAGGATTACAGAAAAAGAATTACCTTAACTTAAGCAAAGATTATTGACCCCAGGCCATAATTAAGAAGCCTGGGGTCTATATATGTTTCCATAATTTTTTTAAGGGAATAGATAAACCTGTAAAGTCAGGATGTGTTACCACATCTTCATCCATACCGGTTGCAACAATGGCATAAATACCTTCGCGCAGGGAGAAACATTCCAGGGTTCTTTCCTCAGGATTGACAAGCCAGTAGTGTTGGACCTGTGCATTTTGGTAAACACGTAGTTTTTTTAGTCTGTCTTTACGGCTTTTAAGAAACTAGTGAGACAGATTGAAAAAGGGATTGACTTATTTGGAAAATATTTATAAGTTAGTCATAAGGGAATCCTTAATCTTTTTAGGGAGGATGACAAAGTAATGAAAAAGAAAAAGAAGTTGTTCATTGAAGAACTTGAAGTTCGCCAATCCAGTTCTCCATTATTTGTTTCTCCAATTGATCCAATTATGACGACAATGGCTTTAGGAGAAGAAGGCGGCGGTTTTTACACGACACAAGCGATCGGTGAAGAGGGCGGATATCCTATAACAACCTTTGCAATTGGTGAAGAAGGCGGTTCTGGCATAATTAAATAACCAGTTGGAACATACCTATCGAATGAAGCGCCTCAGAGATTTTTCCTCTGTGGCGCACATTTTTTGGAGGGGAAAAATGAAAGACATTTCAGTAGGGATTATCGGTTCAACACTTGAACGACATTGTATCTATTTGCAAAAAGAATTAGAACGCCAGGGTGCCCGGGTGGTTATTTTAGATAATACGTCAGATCACCCTTATCCCCTTACTTTTTATGAAGGGGATAGTAATTATGGAGACCTTGATTTATCAAATACAAAGGTTTATTTCTTGAGGGCTTTATTTTTGCCAACGCCTGCTTTTGATTCATCCAATATAAAAGAACAAATGAAAGAAGAGGGGTACCTGGCATATGCAGCAGAACGGGAACGATATGCTGCCTGGCTTTCCTGGTTAAAGTCTGCCCCTTATCATGGACGATTGATTGTCAATCCAGTAGATACATTACTTATTCATTTCGCAAAACCCTACCATTTAGAGCGGTTAAGAGCGGCAGGTGTTCCTGTGCCCAAAACGTTAGTCACGAGCAATCCTGAAAAGGTATTAGCTTTTAGCAAGAATCGTGATGTTGTGTATAAACCAGTGGCCGGTGGAGCCATGTGTCGTTTATTAAAGGAAGAAGATAAAAAACCAGAGCGATTGGAATCCTTGTGGACGGCACCTGTTCAATTTCAAGAGTTTATTGAAGGGCAAGATCTGCGAGTGTTTGTATTAGACGGTCAGGTGATTGCTTCTTTTATTGTAGCAGGGGAAGGAATTGATTATCGGGAGGGAACCAATAAATTAGAACCTTATGAAGTAACACCCCAAATTGCTGAATTGTGTATCAAAGCCTGTAAAGGGTTAGGATTGATTTTTAGCGGTGTGGATTTAAAACTTCGTCCCGATGGATCTGTGGTATGTATTGAATGTAATCCAAGTCCGATGTTTGAAGGATTCGATCGAGTGGCTCCTATTTCTATTGTTTCTCAGCTTGCAGCCTGGCTCATTGAAAAAGGGAAAGAAATAACCCAATGAATCAATCCATCATTTTTTATATGGGAAAAATAAAAAGCGATCGGTTTTGGGTGCAAGGTCAAGATGGCCGGTTTTTTCAGATCGATCTACATACAAAAAGGGTATTAGAGGATTTGGTACATGGAAAACCCATCGAAGACATTGAGAAGGAGAGGGATGTATCTAAAGAAGAGATTTTTATGTTGCGTGAAATCCTTGGGATGAATGGGGATACAACGATTTTACTGATAGAAGAATCCCTGGAAAAGACCCACCGGGTAAAAAGAAAATGGGTGACCTGGGGCCTGAGTTTTGCCTTTATTTTTTCCATTTTCTTTCTAATTTCTTTTATTATAAAAACGCCGGTCACCATTGTCTCAAGTCTTAGCGATCAATGGATGGTTACGGGATTGTTAACCTTATCAGTCATAATTCATGAAGTAGGCCATTTGCTAGTCATGCCTCGAACAAAAAATATATCCATGTCTGTGCAATGGTCAGGTCCTGTACCTTTATTAAGTATCATTCATAATGAAGCTTGGAAACTATCGAAAAGGCATCGAATGGCAATTAACATAGCAGGGTTTGTCGCTGATTTTTTTGTAGCCGGATTGGTCGCAAGTATGGGTTTCTTTTTTGAGCAGCTATCCCCCTGGATTTGGACTTTTCTTATTGTTCATCTCTTTCGCATGTTTTTTGCCATTTTTCCTTTATTGCCTGGTGACGGTTACTGGATTCTGGTGGATTTATTTCATCAACCTAACTTATGGACCAATGGAATCGCACAATTAAGGCAATTAAAGCTGAATTGGCTGTCATGTTATGCTTTCACCCGGATTCTTTTTAGCGTAATCTTTTGGTTTTTATATGCCTTTGTCCTGTATCTTTGGGTCAACCTTTTTATTAATAAACCTTTCGTAGAAGGAATCATGCTTTTCTTGCATCCTGCCCCCCTTTTGCTTTTCCTTACTTGTTTGTATCAATT
>CAMLDI010000083.1 GCA_946478845.1 uncultured Paenibacillaceae bacterium | reverse complement strand
CTTACTTGGGTCGGACTTTCACCGACTAGCAATTAACGGCTTGCTGGGCACGCGGAATTGGAAAAGGCACGGAAAAATCCGTGCCTCTTTTCTTAGCAATTACAACGACATAAAATTTAAGTTACTGTTGTTTATATTGTGGTTCTTGACCTTCAATATATTGTAAACGTGAATTCAGGCTATCCAATATCATCTGCTGTGATTGAGAAAGGGATTGAAACATTTGTTTTGCTGCTTGATCTTGTGTTTCCAAGGAAAAACTTTTTAAACTTGCTAATACGGATTCTGCACTAGCAATGGTTTGTTGCATTTTTATACCTACAGTCATCCATAATCACCTCCTGTATTAGAGTAAACCAGTTCGAAATTTTTATACTAATAATTTCTAAAAAGATGTGATACTAACAAGTGGTCAGGGGGTGAGATCGTTGAAATTTGGTCACTCATCATAGGGCTTCTTCTGCATTAATTGCTGAATATGCTGCTGTAATTGAGTTATATTCTGCATATGCTCATCACGCAATTGCGTAAACAATTGTCGTACTTCCTCATTAGTAATCTGCATCATGTATTGGTTGTACAACATTTGTTCACTCATTTCCATTTCCAACATGTCAAATAACTTATCCAATTTATTCATTCTTCTGTCCTCCGTTGTAAACTTCAAACAATACTAAAGGAAGTCATTTTTTGTGCTAGTTCGTTATAACGGCTGTGGGTTGCAACCTCCATCTCATGAAACATTTTTTGCATTTGTGGATCTTTGATTTCCTGGACTAATTCTGCATATTTTTTTGCTAAAACTTCTTCATGAAACAACATGTCTTTAAAGGCATTATTCATAATTTCCTGTTGTGATAGCACCTATATCCCTTCCTTCTTAATTTTTCCCGGCCATCATTTTATTGATTTCTTGCTGTAGCTGGGTGATATGCTGCATTTTCCCTTCCCTCATCAACATGAACATTTGCCTAATTTCCGGATGTTGAATATGGATCATGAACTGGTTATACATCGCCTGATTTTTCATTTCCGTTTGAAGAACATCTCTTAATTTTTCTAACTCTTTAACATTAATCATCCATACAGCCTCTTCTCCGTTTTTATTCTATAACCTATTTAAATCATGGCCATGTCGGACATTTTCTTACTGATCATGGCATAATTGCTGCGTGTTGCCATCTCCATCCCTTTTAACATGGTTTGCAACTGAGGTTTAGTTATGTATTCAGAGATTTCTGCGTATTTTTTTGCTGTTATTTCTTCTATATGGAGTGCTTGTTTTAAAGCATTATTTATAATTTCCGGATCGGAGAGCAAGGTGTATTCCTCCTTTATTGGCTTAATGAACAATAGAGCTTCCCTTCACTGTCAATACTCGCTAAATAAACATTTTTCAAATCAATGACACCAAATTTTAATAATTGCTTTTGCAACCATGCTTCGTCGTGTCCAATTTTATAGATATTTTCCTTTAAGATTTCTCCATCATTCACCAGTGTGATAGGAAGCCCTCCACCCCCTGCCGGAAGATTTAAATCCATAGGAGTAACCGGGAGATAATCCGGTTTTTTAATTACACTAACATGCCCGCTGGTTTCGAGAATAGCGGTTTGTACTTCATTTACATTAAAAACATTCACCTCTCGCAGCTGGGCTAGCAACAATTCGATGGGAAACAATGATTTGAACATATTTTTCTTCTTAATCTGTCCGTTTTCAATCAAAATTTCTGCTTTTCCATAGACAACTCTGGCAAAAGTTCTGGATTTGACTCCCAAAAAAGCAATAAGATAATGAGTTGCAAATATGGTTACGATGGCCGTAATGGTATTGGTAAAGTTATTTTTAGGATCAATTAGGGGAGAGACAATTAACCCACCCATCATCCAGAAAAAAGTAAAGTCATAACCGGCATACTGTCCGCCTGATCTTCTCGGAAGATACCGGCTAGCAAAATACAGAATAATGCCCACAAGGACCGTTCGTAAAACAAAGCCGGTTGTGCTGAGTTTTTCAACAGAATTCCAAATTCCTTCCCACATACAAATTCTCCTTATACACTTGTATAAACGGTTCCGTCACTCTCCAATAAAGCAAGGAACACATCTTTAGATTGTAAAAACCCTTTTTCCCTGATTTTTTTATTCAACCAGTTGACATCTTTACCTATATTCTTTAAATTCTCTTCTTGAATTTTACCGTCATAAATTAATACTGTAGAAAGTCCTGTATTCTTGAAAGGTAAATTCATTTGCTTTCTAGTGACAGGTAAAGCTTGTGGTTTTTTTACTACATTAATCTTTCCTGTAGGTTCCAGGATGGCAAGGGTTACTTCGGAAAGATTGTGTACATCTTTTAACCGTAATTGCCCCATCAAGTTATCGATGGTTACATGAGTTTCACTCAAATTTTTCTTAATTAATTTTCCGTTTTCAATTAATTTGATGGAGTGCCGATCAATTTGTTTAGGAAACTTTAAATCAAGATAAGACCACAAGACATTGATACCAGCATAAGTAAAAATGATTGCAATTCCTGCTAACAAAGAGGCTTCGGGATTCACCATCCTTACTGCTGCCAAACTGACAATCCCCGCTGCTACTAAGTAGTTATGGCCGGATAAAATGCCAATTTGTCTTTGCCGCATAAATCGGGTTGCAATGATTAAGCAGACATATAGGATAAAAGCTCTTAATCCAAAGGCCCAGAAAGGCAGTTCCTTTCCCCCAAACCAAAACTCATGCCATCCCATATTTATCCCTCCTTTTCTGCTATGACCCTATTATTCCCACTTTTATTCACAAAATCATCTTAAAATTTTCTTTATAAAAAATACCCTATAGGTAGACTTTTTTAAGTGTCTACACTACAGGGTACTTTAACTCCTAATTAAAAATTTTGCTTATTTAATCATCAATCACTTCAACATATCCCAGGTCCCCATGAACCCGAACCCGTTGCCCGTCTTTAATGAGTTTTGTGGCATTTTCCACGCCAACCACCGCTGGAATACCATATTCTCTGGCCACGACCGCTCCGTGAGTCATGAGTCCTCCAACTTCCATAACTAACCCTTTGGCAGAAATAAAGAGGGGGGTCCAACCGGGGTCCGTAAAGGGAGCAATTAATATATCCCCTTTTTCCAGTTTTCCCTCTTCCGGTTTCACTACCACTTTGGCCCGGCCCTCAACCACACCAGATGAAACTGGGGTGCCTGGAAGTGCGCCTTCAGGAAGATTTTCTGCTTTATTGATTCCTTTAATGACTTCTCCTTCGCTAGTCATCACCCTTGGAGGAGTTAAGGTACGGTGATTCTCGTATTCTTCTCGCCGCTTTGTAATGAGTTCCTGAACATCTTCTTTAAAGGTTCCCTCCAGGAATGATATCAGTTCAGAAAGCCTGAGGTAATAAACATCTTCTTTTTGATTAAGAACACCTTTAGCAACCAGCTGGCTTGCTTCCTCTAAAATAAATTTCTTATAAATCCAAAAGCACTGGATAATCATATATTTTGGATGCTCACGGAGAGCCATAGTGGTGGTAAAAACCTTTAACATTCTTGCCATGATCTTGCCTTTTATAAAACCAAAAGGTTTTTGTTTAATTAAAGCAAGGATTTGTTGGGTTGCTTCTTCCCGATCCAACTCCCCCTGTGTAAATTTCTTTCTGTGTTCTCCTGGTTCTGTACTATCAATATGGCCCACAATGGCTGGAAACAAGGAAACAGGATTTTCACTCCAACGGGTTTGGGTAAGATCAATTTCACCAGGGCACCTCATGCCATATTTGTTTAAAAACTGATAGAAAGACTCCAGGAATGTTTCTCCCCCTTCAAGTTGGCGCAGGTCTTTATAAAAACTTTTTTCATTTGGGTTTCTTAAATAGGAGACCACATTGGGAATTTTCCGTGCTACATCCCCAATATCCCCTAATGCTAGCCCCATTTCCAGGGTGACGTTCCCACTTAACGATTTCCCCAGATGGGTAAGCTTTGAGGAATCTCCCAACCACTTTTCTGTTAGTTTCCTTACCATGTGGTAAGAGCTGATTCCCGTAATGGCGAATAAAAACAAATGAAGAAAATAATCAACAGGGTCCTTGGCGATTCTTTCCTGCATGCGCCGAAGACGGGCTGCCCCGGAAAGGGATGATAATTCAGATTGTAGGTTTTCCAATTGGGAAGCTATATAATTTTCTGTTTGCTCTTTGACATGAGTTAAATCCCGTATGAAATAGTTGAGGAACAAATTCCATAGAACTCTGGGGACAAAGCGAATGACTGTTTTTTTCACGCCTTTGTTGTTTTGCACGCCCCTTAAGAAATCTTCTCTATTAGCAACTTCAGATACGGCTCTTGCAATGGATTCATCAATATTTTTTAAAACGAGAGGCAGTTTTTTGCGGGGAAGGGACATGTGTAACATATAGGTAGCATCAATATAAATGCGATTCCCTGCTTCAGCCATGATGTCTGTTTCCATATCCCCCCCTTTTTTTCCAAAGGGGAAAAAGGTCTTCATAATAGAAATCCCCATAGGTTTCATGGCATCTGTCATCATTTGTTGATGGCCAAAGGAAAACAAGACATGAAGAAAGCTTTTATCTTTCACTTCTGGCACAGGGTATAGAGAAGTAATTGGACGGCTTTGCAATATATAAAATTGGCTATCCATCATTGCCCACTCAATATCCTGGGGACATTGGAAATGCTCCTGGATTTCCTTTCCCCATTTTGCCAGGGTGAGGATTTGTTCATCGGTGAGGGCAGGTTTTTCTGCTTTTTCTTTAGAAATTTCCTGTTGGATGGTTCCCCCGGCAGGATTTCCATATATTGCGATTTTCTTTTCTCCAATTTTCTTACTCTGGATTTTCCCATCTATCACTTTATATAAATCAGGCGTTACAATTCCTGAAACCAACGCTTCCCCCAATCCATAACTGGCATCAATGGAAATGGTTTTGCGATTTCCATTCACCGGGTCAGCGGTGAAAAGAATTCCCGATACTTCTGGAAAGATCATGGGTTGAACAACCACACTTAAAGCCACTTTATCATGGTCAAAGCCATTTTTGCTGCGATAAGCGATAGCCCGATCCGTAAACAGAGAGGCCCAGCAAAGCTGGATATGGCGGATGATATTTTCTTCCCCTTCCACGTTCAGATAGGTTTCCTGTTGCCCAGCGAAAGAAGCTCCTGGCAGGTCTTCCGCGGTAGCACTGGAGCGAATGGCATATGATTTCTCGGTCCCCACTTCTCTCCATTGAGCCACAACTTCCCTGCGAATATCTTCTGGAAAAGGAAGGGTGCTTAAATGATTCCTTATCTTGTCTCCAACCCTATTCAGGTTAGCTAATTTTTCAACATCTAACTCTCTTAATTCTTCATAATAAGACGCCATCTCCAAACTAGTTTCAACAAAACGAATAAAGGCGACCGTAGTTACACAAAAGCCTGCAGGCACTGGAAAACCTGCTGCAGTCAGTTCCCCTAAGTTTGCGCCTTTCCCGCCGACGAGAGACAAATCGCATTTTCTAATTTTCTTAAATGAAAGAGTATATTTATTCATGGATCTCACTCTTTTCTACCCTTTTCTTCCATCATACTATATTGTTTTAAAAAAGAGTAAGTGAGAATAATTATCAATACAATCTATTTTGAAAGGGCAGATTCAATACCTGCCCTTACTAAAGATCATTACATTTGTCCACCTGGTTCAAAGGTGCTACAGTCTGTTTCCGCTGTTTGAGAAGCAGTTCTCCCTTTATGGCTGACAACACTAATGGACTCTGCACTGCATTTATTCCCGTTTTCCCAATAGGTACAGTTGTTTACTTCACATAAGACGTCTTTTGCCATTCTCATAACCTCCATGAAATATATTGGTCATACATACTAATTATTCCCTTCACATCCACAGAGGATTCACTTGCTCCTATATTTTTTTCACAAATTCGGACTTTAGTTTCATGGCTCCGAACCCATCGATTTTGCAATCAATATCATGATCCCCATCAACGAGGCGAATATTTTTTACTTTTGTACCCTGTTTAATAACAGAAGAACTTCCTTTTACTTTCAGGTCTTTGATTACGCTTACTGTGTCCCCCTCTTGTAATATATTACCATTAGCATCTTTATAAACTTTTGTATCTTCACTGGTGCTGGTTTCTTCTAAAGACCATTCATGGGCACATTCTGGGCAAACAAAAAAGCTGCCATCTTCATAAGTATATTCAGAATTACATTTTGGACAATTTGGTAA
>CAMLDI010000082.1 GCA_946478845.1 uncultured Paenibacillaceae bacterium | reverse complement strand
CCCTGTTATCAAGGCTTTTCATAATTTTGATATTTATGTAACTGTCAAAGACCCGGGTAATATTGCCCCAAAAAGATACAAAATAGAAAAAATAAGTATAAATTTTCTTTTCCCCATTTCCATTCTTCTTCCTCTCTTTTATACTAATATTATGAATAATATAATTTTAGCATAGAATATACAGAAATTTCATTTATTTCAAATTATTAATTATTTTTTTAAAAAAAGAGGTGTTTTTATAATGATTGAGAAAACATTACCATGGATTGGATCGTTATTTTTATTAATTATTACTCTTGTAAATTATATTGGACAAAGTAATATAATAACTGGAATTGTAAGCATTACCTTATTTTCCATTACTCTTGTTTTATTTATCATTTCAAAATTAGAAAAACATAAAACAAGAAAGCCCCAATAAGGGGCCTTTTTCATGGGAATATCTTAACTGCTTACTTCCATTTTTGGTTCCAATCGTTCTACTTTCTCTTTTTTCTCAACTCGCTCTTCTACTTTTTCCTTCCCTCTCACTGTGAAATGGTCTTTTTCAATGAGGAACGAAACCAGTAAACTCCCCACAATGGCCCAAAAGGGAGCACTAATATTAAAAAAATTCACCCCTGACATCCCAATAATTAAAGCGAAAAAAGCGCCCATTTGAAATTTGTTATTGGAGAAGGCGTTTTTGAGAGAGGTTACAAGAACTCCCAGCATAGCTAATCCGGCAATTGCACTGATAATCACTTTTGGCATGGCTACAACAAAAGGAACTACAAGTGCTGCGAGAAGGCCAAAGGTTGCAAACAATACACCATTTACTGCCGATGCCGCATACCTGGTTTCTTTTGACCCTGTTTCTTCGGATGAACAAATGGCTGTCATGGGTCCGGCGATATTAATGGCATGGCCACCGAAAAATGCAGCAATGAAACCTACGATTGCTCCGGAAATGGTCATGGCGTTGATTGGAGGTTTGTACCCCTGAGCCATTAACACACCTGTAGCCTGGGCATTCTCAGTGCCAACAATAAGCAAAGCCAATGGGATTGAGATAGACACAATAGCGTCCAAACTAAAAGATGGCATTGACAATTGGGGAAGAACAAAGACGCTTTGAACATTCCCAAGTTGAAACTCTTTAGTAATTAAGGAAATAAATAGAGCGACGATTAATGCTGTTAAAACCGGTGGAATCTTTTTGGTTAATCGTGAAGAAAGGAGAAAAGCCACTATAGCCGAGCCTGCGATGAGTGGTGATAATGTTACAGAGGTGACCATTTCCGTAGCGAAACGAATCATAACCCCCACAATCATCCCCATCACAATGGGAAGAGGGATCCATTTCATTACTTTTTCGATTAAGCCTGTCAAACCGAGAAGAAAGACAATGATGTTGGCTACCAAAAAAGCGCCTATGACTTCGTTGAAGGAAAAATGAGTCAGAGCTCCCGTAACCAATACTGCCCCTGCAATAGAATGGGCACCAGATATAGGCTGACGGTACTTCATTGATAAAAAGATTCCTAACAAACCGCTAAAAAAATAAACAGCAAATAACCAGCTAATGGTTTGCACATGGGTTAATCCCCCACTGGCAGCTCCCCCGATGATAATCAGGGCAGGACCGGTACAGCCAAAAATAGTGGCAACGGTACCAGCACTAATGGTATTCACATTAAGGTGCTTATGTACTTTATTCTCCCTCATGGTACCCTCCTTCTAGATTAATAGACTTGGATTCTACTACCTACACTATAAATATATAGCAATATTATAAATATTTCAATTAATCAAACTATTTCTATGTATTAATATCCTTTTTTCAGGGAGAGCGAAAATAAAAAACAAATTACAGGGAAGGATAAATGTGAATTTATGGAGAGACCTATTGCAAAGGAGTAAACAAAATGGCTGTTAAATTGATCAATCGCTCTGTTTATTCAAGCCGAAATATATGGTCTGGCATTCTATTTGGCATTGGAATAGTTGCTTTTTTAGATGATGCCATCTTTCATCAAATCCTCCACTGGCATCATTTTTATGACAAGTCTACCACTGATATAGGACTTATTTCAGATGGTTTGTTTCACGCTTTTAGCTGGTTTGCTACAATTGGAGGTTTATTTATGTTTGCCAATCTTCGCCGCCTCCATGTCTTCTGGCTTTCCAGATGGTCAGCAGGGGTTTTTCTGGGAGCTGGCGGGTTCCAATTATACGATGGGATTATTCAACACAAAATCATGAGAATCCACCAGATTCGTTATGTGGAAAATGTTTTTATCTACGATTTGGTGTGGAACATTGTGGCGGGCTTATTGATTATCATCGGTACCATTATGGTGTATCGTTCAAGGGGATTACAACCACCAAGAAGGATTATATAACATGAACAAATTTTTGCCTCCTTTACGGAGTCAGATTTACAGAAGTATGTAACCATTGGTTATTTTAAAATTACCGAACCAGTAGTTGAAGTCCTCCATCGAATCATCGGACATGAGAAAGACGTGTGAATTGGCACACGTCTTTTTTGTTATCTTTTATACAAATATATAATATACATTTTGAAATAAAAACAACACAGTGTTGTTTAAAGTTAAAGGAGGAAATTATTTTGAACAAAGAAGTCTTTTTAATTGATGAAATTACACCCTTCAAAACCCGTTCTGAAGCATTCTTCCCTCTTGATTGGTATAGGCAAATGCTCCATCATCATCCTGTTTATTATCATGAAGGAACAGATACATGGAGTGTTTTTAAATACCAACATGTAAAACAAGTGTTGAGTAACTATGAGTTTTTTTCAAGTGAAGGCCCTAGAACGGCTATATCTGTTGGGGCAAACAATAAAGAGGGAAAAATTCCAGATAAAATAAATGTTGCACAAGTTGACCCTCCCCAACATCGAAAAAGGCGTTTCCTATTATCTGCTGCTTTTACACCCCAAAGTTTGAAAAATTGGGAACCACGCATTCAACAAATTGTTACAGAACTTTTAAAAGAAGTGGAAAGAAATTCTACTATAGATATTATCGAAACATTAGCAGGTCCTTTGCCTGCCATTGTAATGGCTGATTTATTAGGCATTCCCTCCACAGACAAATTGTTATTTAAAAAATGGGCAGATATCCTTTTCCAACCTTATACCAAAGAAAATAAAGAAGAAGTTGAATTGCAAAAACAAGCCGCTGCCAAAGAATATTACCAGTACCTCTATCCTTTGATTATTAAAAAACGATCAAATCTGAGTGATGATATCATCTCCCATTTAATAAATGTGGAAGTAGATGGTAAAAATTTTACAGATGATGAGATTGTACGGACAACAATGTTAATTCTAGGAGCGGGTATTGAAACAACAAGCCATATGTTAGGGAATACTTTTTATTCACTTTTATATGATAATGAATCATTGTATGAAGAATTACAAAATAACATAGAGCTTGTTCCTAAAGCAGTCGAAGAAATGCTTCGTTATCGCTTCCATATGTCAAAAAGGGAACGTACAGTCAAACAAGACAATAATTTATTAGGCATTGAATTAAAAAAAGGCGATGTAGTGATTGCCTGGATGAGTGCAGCTAATATGGACGAAGAGATGTTTGAAGATCCATTCTCCATGAATATCCATCGCCCAAATAATAATAAACATTTAACCTTTGGAAACGGACCCCATATTTGTCTCGGTGCACCTCTTGCCCGGTTAGAAATAACCTTAGCATTAAAATTATTTCTACAAAAATTTTCCCAAATTGAATCTGTTCCATTATTTGAATTAGAAAAAAATCTAAAAAATTCAGCTACGGGTCAAACTTTAACTCATTTACCATTGAAAGTATATTAAGATTTTTCAATTTTACAAAAATTAAAAAGCGCTCGACATAAATTAGGTTACTTCGACAATAACGATGTGGTAATTTATTCATACAAAAGAAAAATACACCATTTAGGAGGTTTGATTTATTTTGACATTTCTACATGGAATAAAATCAAAAAAGATCCGTTTGTTTTTTCTCACCTTAACACTGGCGTTGACCATTCCTTTTTCATCAGTCAATGCTGGGGCAGGGGAATGGGATTACAAGGGTTATAGTTATACGTCTACGCTTTATGGATACGCTACTGGTTGGCCTTACTATGGTTATGCCGTATATAATAGTGGTTACGTGAATTCTGGTGGAGGAGATTTTAAAGTTTACGCATCAAAATCAGGCTACTATACTTTAACTGAATATGATCCGACAAATGCAGATGATATAGTGTCGACAAAATGGATAAACGCTGGGGGATATGCTGTTTGGAATGACCTTAACGGTTATCGTGATGGTGACAATAATACGGCGGAATTCTTTGTTTATTCCAATGTAAAGGATGCCAAAGTAACTTTCTATGATTAAATCTAATAGCAGGGGGCGATAAGCCCCTGCTTCTATTCAAAACTGAATTTATTCTGCTTTGTTTTGGACTCCCTTCAAAATATTTAGTTTGAAGTCTCATATTGAAGAATCACAGGCTGGTTTTTATCCATGGTAGCTTTATATAAACTAATATTTCCTTCTTTTGGTTTAGAAGCATCTGCATGAACCACATAATTTTCATTTAAGGAAATGGTCCAACGGGCTTCGTTATTCTTCTTTAAAACAATAGCTAGTGTGCCAAACTGCTGAATATTTTCCCAGGAAAACAATTCTTTTTTATAATTTTCCGTAACAGTAATTCCTTCTGAACTCGTGGTCACTTTGACATTATCTCCTTGCCATACCCCATGAATCTCCGACCCTACATAATAATATGAGTTACCAGTTTTACGGTCGCCATATGTACCGATAAATTGCTGAAGGGTATTTTCGGCAGTTTTATATGTAAAAACTGCAATGTCATTTGCTAGCCATTTCACTTTATATTCTCCAACAATAGGATGTGGCAAATTTTCTTTTGGACGACCAAAAATACCATAATAGGGCCTATAGTAAACGGCCTGTCCACTACTTATATTTTCTTTAATAGTGAAAACATGTTTTAAATCAGGAGAAATGCTTGTGATATTGTTTACTTTATTGTTACTTTCAACAAGTAGTACAACCTGAACGATAACAAATATCCCCACAATACTTGCACCTATTAATTTAAATCTTTTAGTCAGTTTAAGTAGAAGGAAGATTGCCAAGAGCAAACTGATCATACAAAAAATATTGATGATGTAAAACAAATGATTATCAATATACTCTACCTGAGTTTTTGAATGAAGGAATAAATACCCTAATTGCAAACAAAACAAGCCAAATGCAAAAAGAAATAAAATCCAACCAGTGAATTTCATCAACTTATCCCTGTCTGGTTTCATTAGGCTTTACCTCCATCAAAAATTCCCATGTTTTACCCTTATCTTTTGATACAAATTTCCCTTTAACTTTTCCACCTTCATAGTCCCCATTAGGGCCTTGATTAATCAAAAGGGACAAATGATTGCCTTCTTTTATCGGAAGTTCAGCCTGAACAAAAATCCTTCTATACTTTTCTGGAATAGTAATGACTGCTTTCCTCCAGCTATCTCCCCCATTTTGTGTAACATAAAGGTCCGGTTCCTCGGGATTAATTATGCCATAGGACAAAAATCCAGTGGTCTCATCGATAAAGCCACCATCGGAAATTAATCTCGTGTTCCCTGAATCCTTTGTTGCTTGCCAACTTTTCCCTCCATCATGTGTCAACAAGGCTATAGAATACTCCTGAGACATGGTTCGATCACCTGAAAGAATCACATATCCAAACTGATCATTTAAGAAATCAACTTTTCTAAATCGCAGGGATGGGAATGTTTCTTTTACAACAGCATCCTGCCAGGTTTTTCCCTGATCAAGGGAATAGGTTAATAGGATTCTCTTTGATCCCAGATCACCCTTGGAATATAAGAAGGCAGCACGATTTTCCGTTAGTATATAGCTGCCAGCAATCAATTCTTGTTTGTTCCCACTATACTCCCCTTCAAATAATAAATCTTTTTCGATGGGAACTTTTATCCAATCAGTCCACTTATTGTAGGTAATGTTTAACTCGTTGTTTTGTAAAGAATAACTAATCTGATCATAATTGACTGGCCGTAATGGTTTGGGCTGTTGAGGTTGGTCTGGATGATTAGGCTGATACAATTTTGGATAAGTCATCTGATTTTGATTTTGGTAGACGTACGTGCCAATGCTTAAGCCAGCCAGCATAATCACAGAAAGGACAAGGATTATATTTTTCATCAGAGGGATCTCCTATTTATCAAACTCCATCTTCCAGCTAAAATAATCATTCTCTTCATTTTTCTCATATTTTAAT
>CAMLDI010000081.1 GCA_946478845.1 uncultured Paenibacillaceae bacterium | reverse complement strand
GGGATAATCATGATATGTCGGCCTCCGGCCCCACTTTTCCTTTCTCTTCCTGACCCACTGGGATAATCATGATATGTCGGCCTCCGGCCCCACTTTTCCTTTCTCTTCCTGACCTACTGGGATAATCATGATTAACATAAATAAAGCCTGGATCCTATCATATAGAATCCAGGCCCATGCCATCCCTGCCCCGCTCTCTTTAAAACCCGTAATGGTGGCGCAGCAAGTAAGCAATCCACTTACATTGAGGATGTTTTTGTATATTTTCTATTAACCCTTTCACTATAGCACGGCTCATAGTAGGCTCAACCAATTGCTGTTTTAACAACATTAAAGATTCTTTTTCAATAGACTCTTCCACTTCTTTCATTTGTTCCTCTAGAAGCCCAATCAGCTGCTCTTTTGTTACCTTTTCATGGATTCCTTCCATAAAAATATGGGCATACTCTTTTGATAGAAAGGGAACTGTACTATGTTTAGCAAGGATTTTTGTTTTTTCTACCAGAGATTGAGACAACTTGTCTACATCCAGAGATGCATTATTAAATAAAAGAAGGCTTGAATAGGTATGGATGAAGCCTTTAATACAATAAATCAAATCATATTTCGTCTCTTTAATCTGTTCGCCAAACTGGCACTCAATCATCAATAAAATGCTTTTGTCCATTAAACGGTCGTAATAGCGGATCTTTAATAGAAGTTCTTCATTAAAAGATAGGGTTTGCTCCTTAATGAACAGTTTGGCAAAATCCTTTTGTTGAATAAATGAATGGAACATCACTTGATAAAAATCATATAAAATCTCTTCATTCCCCTTATTTTTGACTACACGGTCAATATCAGAGATAATTTGTTTCATAAAATGGTCAATCAATCCTAATATCAGTTCGTCCTTTGACTTAAAGGATAAGTAAAAAGCGCCTTTGGATATTCCGCAATAGTCGGTAATCTGTTGTACAGATGTGGCTTCAAAACCTTGTTTTGCAAATAATTCGAGGGACTTCTCCATAATTAATTGTTTTTTTGCCATTCTCTTCAATCGCTCCCAGGGCAAATTAATTGACAGCTGACCAATTGGTCATTATTATAAATAAATGAGTCGTGTAAGTCAATGAAGGTAGGGGTAGGTGTAACAGTGAAAAACTTAGTAAACTTTGTTTTGAAGAATAAACTAGCCGTTTGGTTACTTACAATCATTATTACCGCCTCTGGCATTTATTCCGGTATGAGAATGAAAATGGAAATGATGCCAGACATTTCGATTCCCTATTTAATGGTCATGGACGTATATCCAGGGGCTACGCCTGAGCAAGTTATGGAAAAGGTGTCTATGCCCATGGAAAAAGCCGTTGAAGGGTTAAAAGACGTAAAAGCCGTTTATTCCAATTCATATTCTAACATGGCAAGTATCCAAGTGGAATATGAGTATGGCATAGATATGGACAAAGCCAAAGACGCCCTAGAATCCGCCTTGGACAATGTAACGCTACCTAAAGAGGCAGAAAAACCAACCATTACAGCCATTAACATGAACATGATGCCTGTGGTTGCATTAAGCGTAAGCGCTACGACAAAAGATATTGTTAACGTCACATCCACAGTAGAAGAGGTTTTGCTTCCAAAAATCAAAAAAATTGATGGGGTTGCCCAGGCTACCATTACCGGACAGCATATTCAGGAAGTTGAACTTACCTATAACAAAGAAAAAATGGCTGAACTGGGCTTGACAGAAGATAAAGTAAAGCAAATGATTCAGGCCAGCAATATGGCAGTTTCCCTGGGACTCTATGAATTTAAAGAAGGAGAACAGGCTGTCTCGGTAGACGGCAAGTTTATGACTGCTGATGAATTAAAGGAAATGATGATACCTGTCACCCCATCAGCGGCAAATCCAGTTCCATTCGTTAAACTGAAGGATATTGCAACGATTAACGTGGTTGGCAAAGTGGAATCTGTTTCACGGACAAACGGCAAGAATGCCATTGCCATCCAAATTGTCAAAGGGCAACAGGCCAATACCGTTGAAGTAGTCAACCAGGTCAAAGAGTTAATTAAAAAAGAACAAAAAAACCTGGATGGCATGAAAATCGACGTTACCTTTGACCAGGCAAAACCCATTGAAGAATCCGTCACAACGATGGTTGAAAAAGCAGTATTTGGCGGTTTAATTGCCGTATTAATTATCCTGCTCTTCCTCCGTGATTTTAAATCTACGATTATATCTATTGTCTCCATCCCAGTTTCTGTTTTTATGGCTTTATTGCTTTTAAACTGGTTGGATATTACCCTGAATATCATGACTGTGGGGGCTGTTACGGTAGCCATCGGCCGTGTCATTGATGACTCCATTGTCGTCGTGGAAAACATATACCGGCGGCTCCATTTAAAAGGAGAAAAATTGTCAGGCCGTGCCCTCATCCGTGAATCTACCATTGAAATGTTTAAGCCTATTCTGGCTTCAACATTAGTCACCGTTGCTGTATTTGCCCCATTGGTTTTTGTGGGGGGAATGGTTGGCGAGTTGTTTATGCCCTTTGGGTTAACCATCGCTTTTGCCCTTGGTGCTTCACTGGTAGTTGCCATAACCATTGTCCCAGCGCTTTCTCACTTCTTATTTAAGAAGAAGCTTTATGGTGAAAAAACAGAGAAAAGCCATAAAGAACCTGGTAAATTAGCAAAAGGTTACAAAAAAATTCTGACCTGGACCCTCAACCATAAAGTGATTACTTCACTTATTGCGGTGCTATTATTAGCCGGCAGTGTGGCCTTAACCCCCTTAATCGGCTTTAGTTTCCTGGGCAGTGAAGAAGAGAAAGTCATGTATGTAACCTACACCCCTGGCACCGGAGAGGTAAAAGAGGAAACACTGGCAAACCTTAAAGTAGTTGAAGAAAAATTGCTGAAACATAAAGATATTGATACCGTTCAACTATCTGTAACAAAAAACGGGGACCCCATGTCAGCCATGATGGGTGGCGGCGCAAGCGGTGCCGTCATGTACGTCATCTTTGATCCAGACATGGAAAACTTCCCCGAAGAACGCAAAAAGATTGAAAAATACCTTGCTGACCTTGGCCAATCAGGCAACTGGAAAAGCCAGAGCATGTCCATGATGTCCATGTCTTCCAATGAACTTAGCTATACGTTCTACAGTGAAGATTTAGATAAACTCAATAATGCTGTAAAAATGGTTGAAAGCGTTATGGAAAAAAATAAAGGATTAGAAGACGTTTCTTCCAGCGCAAAAGATGCCTATGTGGAATACACATTCAACGTAGACCAAAACGAATTAATGAAACACGGTCTCACCACAGCACAAGTGATCATGATGCTTAACCCGGATACCACAAAAGATGTCATTTCCACTGTAGAAAAAAATGGGGATTCCATGGATGTGATTGTGCAACATGAACAAACAGCACCGCCAAAATCCATTGACGACATGTTAGCCAAAGAAGTAACAACTCCTATGGGCCAAACCATGAAACTGTCCGAACTTGTAAAAGTTGAAAAAGGAACCACGTTAAATACCCTGGCCCGCAGCAAAGGGGAGTACTACGCAACAGTCACCGGAAAAATCAAAGATGAAGATATTTCTAAAGCGACTGCTGAAGTGGATGAAGCAATCGAAAAACTAACCCTCCCGAAAGGGGTAACAATGGGTGTTTCTGGTGTCGTGGCAGACATGAACGAAACATTTACCCAGCTGGGAATCGCCATGGTGGCTGCAATCGCTATTGTATACTTCATCCTGGTGGTTACATTCGGTGAAGGCCTTGCACCCTTTACCATTCTATTCTCCCTGCCATTTGCCGTAATTGGTTCCTTTATTGGCTTATACTTTGCCGAAGAAACCATATCCGTTACAGTCCTGATGGGCCTCTTAATGTTGATTGGGATTGTTGTCACCAACGCCATCGTTCTCGTAGACCGCATCATTCACATGGAACGGGATGGAATGGAAATGCGAGAGGCCATTCTCGAAGCAGGAGCAACAAGGCTGCGCCCAATTCTCATGACAGCCATCGCCACAATCGGTGCTTTACTCCCATTAGCCTTTGGCAATGGGGGTGGCGGATTCATCTCTAAATCCCTTGGCATCACGGTAATGGGCGGCTTAGCAAGTTCCACCCTATTAACCTTAATTATTGTGCCAATCGTATATGAAGTCCTATCAAAACTATTTAAGAAAAATCGTAAAGAAATAGAAGAAAACTAACGAGATTAAGGGTGCCAGTAGTAACCATACTGGCACCCTTATCATCTTTATCCCCTTCACTCATGGAAAAAAAGTAGAATTGTTAAAATTATTTTTTGTTTTTATCAATTTTTCCGAAAAAATACAGAATTACAAGAAGGCCTAATAAACCTAAAGGAGTATATATTAGAAAATAGTAAATATTTTTAGGTACTTCAATTAGTGTAAACCCCTCCAAACTTTGGAGGGGTTTATTACTTTTCAAATTATCCTTAAGCCATCTCATTCCCCGTTTGAGCGCGATACTTATGGGAATGTGGTTGTGTTCCATTAATGGTGGTATAACCTTCAAAATAATGGTAATGGCCCCCATTTGTCATCGAAATCGCGGGACCTGTCGTTCCCCTTATTGTGTGGTCATGACCATCATTTACCGTTGTCACTGTATAATATTGATGAACGTGGGGCACCCCAGTTGGTGCTGGTTCTGTTTTTCCAGAGTAATAGTGTGAGTGTCCATCATCAATAGAAGTATACCCGGAAAAGGCATGAGTGTGAACCGTTCTGCTATCCCAGGTCAAAATATAAAAGTTGTGAGAATGCTGAGGCCCAGGCCCATTGGATTCAATGAGAAGGCCTGTTATCTGTATTCTCATTTTCTTTCCCCTCCCTATTCAATGATTTTATATTTTATGAAGGGGAATGTTGATTGGTATCGGCAATTAAGAAGGCTATCGAGTACCACCAACATTGAGCATTAAAAACAGCACCTGCTAATTTTACAGTTATTATTTTCTCCATTAAAGGATTAGTGACCCATCCTATCCATCCAAGCCACGTACCATAAGCAAGATGCCAATCATTATGGTAACCCTTTTAAGCGATCCTGTTTTATGTAATTAAATATTAAAGGATAGAGATGATCAATAGGCTTCCGGCATCACTTCTCCTGTCTTTATCCCTTTTACTCATGTTGTTAAAGCTTTTCATAAATTAATGATATCTAATACGTCTTTAGTATTTTTATTTATTAGTTTTATTTCCCCTTCATTAAGAAATGTATCACTTTCAAAATACCAAATATACAGACCCTCTAATCGATATTTTGCTACTTCACTTGGTGATAACATTGCTAAATTAAGAATAGTAGCTGTATTTTCACCTATTTGGATAAGTCGATCATCACCATGCTTAATTAATCCATAGATTAGGTTTTCTCCATGTCCTTGATATCCGGACAAAGTTTCATAACTTCTCTCGTTGTTCATTGGACTACAAGTAAGCATTCCTGATTTCCATCCAAAGGGACTCTTTTGAACATAAGTAGCACCTAAATTATTTTTATCTTTAATGAAAAAGAAGAGAGCTTTATCATTTATCTTATAGGCGGAAATTAACAATAAATTTTTATCAATTGCAAATAATGCTTCGTGAGGTTCTGAATAAGAATCTGATTTCTCTAACTTAACCCAGAAAACAGATATAAAGATTAATATTACAATTGCTGAAATTATAGATAATAAGCTTTTTTGCATTTAAGCACCTCTCTTTTATTAAGCATATTTGCATCCCTAAAATAAATTAATGCTCCCCTTAGTTTAAAAAGTATCCAAGTATAGCAACCAAAAAAATAAAAATAGAAACTATAATATAAAGCCAGAAACCTTTTTTGTCTTTTTGATATTCAATTAATCCTGACACCAACATAAAAACACTTAATAACAACATCAAAAATGGCATAGCCACAAAGTTTTGAATGATTATACTAAAAACGGCTATTACAATAACAATTACCGCTAAGATTATTCTTAATATTTTAAGCATACTTCTTCTCCTCCTACAAGTTCCTATAAATCCTTGATTAATCATATCATCTGTAAGAATATTGTTTGTTACAAAAATAGTAATTTCTTCTAGCGTTAATCTAATCCACTATTAAAAAAACCGAAATTCCTTATTTATTAAGGTAAAAAATTTCAGTTCATAGTAATTTGTTTAATTCTTTCCCTATCACCGAGCCCTATTCCTGACCCATTGGGATACAGATGATATGTGCCTCACGCCCCCCCACCATCCACCTCTCGCTTCCTGACCCAATGGGATACAGATGATATGTGCCTCACGGCACCTCTTCAC
>CAMLDI010000080.1 GCA_946478845.1 uncultured Paenibacillaceae bacterium | reverse complement strand
TCAGTAGGTTTACATATATTTAATAAAGATTTTTTGTTCAGTTTTCTACCTCTTTTTAGGAATTTTTTTATACGCCAATCATCATCTGGTTTTTTACCTCGGGCAAGTCATCAAACCATGCCGCATCTTTCGGACAATCATATACCATAAATCGCCCATAATCATTAGGATTTTTCGCCTGATGATATTTCAGATAGATTTTTCCATTTTCTACAGCCAAAATTTCTATTTTTCCTGAAGAATGGCTCATTACATAACGTACTCTTTTTCCCAACCCGGAAGTAAGGGCTTTCGCTTCTTCGATAATTTTCACTGCCTTTTCAAAGGGGATTACAAAATCAGAATTCCCAGCGACGGGCCGATTTTGGAAAAAGTAATAAGGTGCTACTCCTGCCCAAGAAAGTTCATCCAATAATTGTCCAAGTACTTCCGGGTCATCATTAATCCCTTTTAAGATCGGTGTTTGATTCATAACCACAACACCTGCATCCATCAATGCCTGAAAGGCTTTTCGGGTATGCTCTGTGATTTCCCGTGGATGATTGATATGTGCCATTAAATAAATTTTACGTTCAGATGTAGAATAATCTCTAAAAATTCGCAACAATTCTTCATCCTCATAAATTCGCATAGGATTAAAAGCAGGCAATTTAGAACCAAAACGAATAATTTTAACATGAGGAATAGAACTTAACTCTTCTACAATCATACGAATTTTTTTCGTTGAAAGAATCAGGGAATCTCCACCCGTCAAAAGGACATTATTGATTTCTGGATGGTAGCGAATATAGTCTAAACCTGGAGTAACATCTGATTGGGCTTCTTTTACATCATTTCTAAAGAGGCGTTTACGAAAACAATAGCGGCAATAAGCCCCACACACTTCAGAAACGATAAGAAGAGCAGTTGTTTTATACTTATGCTGGCATCCAGGAACTACATAATTTGCTTCTTCGTTTGATGCATCCCAGTACCCATATTCTTTTAGTTCCCCTTTATTCGGAATCACTAACCGACGAATTGGATCATTTGGATCATCCCAATTAATTAAGGATAAATAATAATCGTTTGCGCGGAAAACGAATTTATCCGTAATTTTCTTTAATATCTTTTTCTCTTCATTTGAAATCGTGTCAATTTTACGAATATCTGTGATGTATCTTGGCTGTACCATTATTACCCCTCCCATAAGATGTCATTATGGTTTCTCTATAGTTTCAGGAAACAGAAAATCAATAAATCGTTTTGCTGTGGGTTGAGGCTCATGATTTGCAAAACCAGGCCTTTCATTTTTTCATTATAACAAATGGGGAGTAAACTAGCAACTCAACTTATCAATATAAGTTGTTAGTTAAGCATTAATAAAAGGGCAGATTTACCACCCCCTCAGCAAATCCTTTTCTCAAAAAAGAAAAAGCCGACAACTGTGATTTCACTCACGGTTATCGGCTCTGCGTCTTAGCGTCAGGCTCTTTGATAACTGACATATACATTAAGCAGCTTTCCGTTTATAAGCTCTCATTGCGAATAGATAGGCAACAATGAGGATACCCAGGCACCATGCGAGCGCAACCCAAATGTCATTGCCGACAGGCTGACCTGACAGCAGCGCACGGATGGCTTCCACTATCGAGGTCACCGGCTGGTTTTCGGCAAAAGCACGGACGACTGACGGCATCGATTCAGTGGGCACAAACGCCGAACTGATAAATGGCAGGAAGATAAGCGGGTAGGAAAAGGCGCTTGCGCCATCCACTGATTTTGCGGTTAGTCCAGGAATCACTGCGATCCAAGTCAAGGCCAGCGTAAAAAATGCGAGTATACCGGCCACGGCAAGCCATGGCAGAACCCCCGCTGACGAACGGAAGCCCATAATGAGCGCTACAAGAATGATGACAACAACCGAAATCACATTGGATACCAGTGAGGTCAGCACATGCCCCCACAGAACGGCCGAACGCGCAATCGGCATGGAGTGGAACCGCTCAAAGATGCCTCCCTGCACATCCATAAACAGGCGGAAAGCCGTATAGGCGATGCCGCTTGCAATCGCCATCAGCAGGATGCCGGGGAGCAGGTAATTCACATAGTTATCCGTGCCGGCCTGGATAGCGCCACCGAGCACGTAGACAAACAGCAGCATCATCGCGATAGGCGTGATGGTGACCGTGATGATGGTGTCCATGCTGCGGAAAATATGGCGCATGGAACGCCCAAGCATGACGCCCATGTCGCTGAAAAAGTGTTTCTTGATCATTTCCATTTATTTTTCCTCCTTCTTGCCGACGATTGCGAGGAATATCTCTTCCAATGTCGGTTGTTTTTCTACATACTCCACCTTTACGGGCGGTAACAGCTTTTTCAACTCAGCAAGCGTGCCGCTCACGATAATCCTGCCCTCATGAAGAATGGCAATTTGATCGGCGAGCTGCTCGGCTTCATCCAGCATCTGCGTGGTCAGGAATACCGTAGTGCCATTATTTGCAAGCTCTTTGACAGTCTTCCAAACCTCGATGCGCGCCTCGGGGTCAAGCCCCGTGGTCGGCTCGTCGAGGAAAATGAGCTGCGGTTTTCCTATAAGGCTCATGGCGATGTCGAGTCGGCGGCGCATACCGCCAGAATAAGTAGATACCCTGCGGTCGGCGGCGTCGGTTAAGCTGAAACGTTTCAACATATCATCTGCAATTTGACGCGTATTTTTGAGGTGCCGCAGCTTGGCAATCATGATGAGATTTTCACGCCCTGTCAGGATCTCGTCCACAGCGGCAAATTGCCCGGTCAGGCTAATCGACTGCCGTACATTATCGGGTTTTGACGCAACATCGAATCCGTTTACGGCGGCCGTTCCTCCATCCGGTTTCAGCAGCGTGGTTAGGATTTTGACAATCGTTGTCTTGCCCGAGCCGTTGGAGCCGAGCAGGGCAAAAATACTGCCTTTGTCCACCTCAAAATCCACACCCTTTAGAACATGAAGTTTCTTGTAGGACTTTTGCAGCCCTTTCACTTGGATTGCTTTTTCCATCCCGATATCCCCCTTTTACTTTTTTTTATCCGTAACCTTTTTCATGGCCTTATTAACTTCTTGGTCAACAGATTCTTGATAGATGTCAGCGTAAGTTTTTGAATCTTTAATTAGATCGTCGCAGAAAGCCGCTACGTCACTGCCCGTCACTTCGAGCACGCCTTTCCCCAAGGCCACGCCCTCTTCAAAAAGATCGATAATCCCCGAGAGCAAACCCGTCCCTTCGGTTAGTTCAACAGGGCCGACCTTAAAGAGATATTTTTGCATCTCTTTATAAACAATCTGATAATCTTGCGGGAGCGCTTTGACACGCGCCACGTGCGCTCGCCACTGTTTTTTGCCTTGGATGATATCTTGTATGCTCATTTTATCCTCCTATTTACCTAATTTTTTTGCGATATTATTGTTGAGTTGCTCGCGCCACTTGTCGCGAAAAGACTTTGCCCCTTCTTCGCCGACCAGCGCTGAACAGAAGCCTTTGATATCGTCACCAAAAACCTCTTGTACACTCTGACCGTCCGCCGCCGTTTCTTCGAGCAGGCCAAGCACACCGTCAAGAATTGGCATGAGGTTGCGACCGGTGAAATCTGAGTGCGACCAAAGATTGGCATTAATTTTTTCCCATGCCGCTTGATAATCAGCCGGCAGTTTTTTGGCTCGCGATTCAAAAGTTTTCATTTCTTTAGTCATGTCGCTGCCTGTAATTTTTTCCCAAAAATTCATTATTTCCTCTCCTTTAACTCGTTAATTTTTGATGATACGAACTCCCATTTTTCCCAGAACTTCCGTAGTTCCTTGCGCCCCGCGTCGTTGAGCACGAAAAACTTGCGCGGCGGTCCCATATCGGATGGTTTTTTTTCTATGTCCACGAGTTTATTCTTCTCAAGCCGCACCAAAATGGTGTACACCGTTCCATCCACAACATCTGTGAATCCGAGGGCGTTCAGCCGCCGCGTGATTTCGTAGCCGTAGGTTTCTCCGCGGTTAATAATTTCAAGGACACAGCCCTCAAGCACGCCCTTGAGCATTTCCGTTAGGTTTTCCAGCACAATCACCCCTTGCTATTCCGTATGACTAATATTCAGTATTACTTACTACCGCTATATAGTAACACGTAATAGTTGGTTTGTCAATAACGAATAAAAGCCACTTTTCCAAGTGGCTTTTTCTCTATGACTGGTTAACAAAATTATTCATTCTCTTGAATACACCATCATCACCAACAACCACAAGCGTGTCCCCTTCTAATAAAATAACGTGGGGTCCAGGAGAAATGGTCACTTCTGTATCTCTTCTTAAAGCGATTACCGTTGCTCCTGTATTCTGCCAGAGTTGATGATCAGCAATAGTTGTTCCAATTAAATGAGACCCCTTAGGAATTTTCACTTCTACAGGATTATAAGGGGTTAAATTTCTTAAGCGATCAGAAAAATTAATGATATCCTTAAGAATATCCTCAAACTTCCTGTCGATTTTTTTCTTTTCTATTAAGAGATTTTCCAGATCCTGTTTTAAAGAATAAACGGATTTCATGTATTTAAACTTATTTACATACTGATATGCCTCGTCTACTGAGATCACCATTATTTCTTTACCCTGGGATACTTCCACAATTTTCTCTTCTTTTAAAAGCCCTATGGCTTTTCTGATTGTTTCGGGTGATACCTTATATTGACTAGCTAATAACGTTCTTCCAGATATCTTCTTTGATACGGGAAATTCCCCTTTGATAATTCGATAGGCAATATCCAAAGAAATAGAACGATATATAGGGATATCTTGCATTCTTCATTTCTCCTCAAAAGTGTTATTACCTGATATTATTCCTAAATAAGGAGCAAAACAAGATATTCATTTACTAATAATGTGGAAAAGTTCTGCTGGCTCATGAATAAGGTATTGAGGATTTGCTTGTTTCAATAATTCCGCTGCTTCAAATCCCTAGGTCACCGCCGTACAAGGGATATGAATTTTATTACAGGCTTCAATGTCCCGCAGCTCATCACCTAAGGCCTACTTTTCTCTAGCAGACCTCACCTTTATTCTTCCTTATAAATTTTTCAATATAATAAAGTTTTCTTCCATCATACTATTTTAAAAGAATAAACGTCTATTTCATTTGAAATCATAAGTAATAATTTAACATATTGGGGGATTATAATGTCAGAATTTCGTATCACACATGATACCCTGGGTGAAGTTAAAGTACCAGGTGATGCTTATTATGGTGCTCAAACGCAAAGGGCCTGTGAAAATTTTCCCGTCAGCAGCTTAAAATTACCACGGGCCTTTATTAAAGCCCAGGGTTTAATTAAATGGGCCGCAGCCAGGGCCCATTTAGATTTAGGGGAACTCCCAGAAGATATCGGTCAGTCTATTATTAAAGCAGCAGAAGAAGTCATAAATGGAAAATGGGATCAAGAATTCGTGGTCGATGCTTTTCAAGCAGGAGCAGGAACATCACAAAACATGAATGCCAATGAGGTAATAGCAAGCCGTGCAGCTGAACTATTGGGGGCAGAACGTGGGGATTATAAACGGGTTCATCCTAATGATCATGTAAATAAAGCCCAATCTACAAATGATACCATACATGTTGCCATTAACCTGGCGGCACTGGACTGTTTAGAAGAAATGCTTCCTGTCTTAAAAAGAATGCAGAATACTTTCCAAAAAAAAGCGGCAGACTTTACCCACATTATTAAATCCGGAAGAACTCATTTACAGGATGCTGTACCTATGAGTTTAGGGCAAGAGTTTGCCGGTTATGCTGACACCCTGCAACAGCAATATCAACAATTGGTACAAGTACGGTCTAGCCTTTATGAAATTGGTCTGGGAGGAAATGCAGTAGGAACAGGAATTAATGCCAATCCCATGTATGCCAAAAATGCTATTCAATACATTGCTGAAAAGACAGGATTCCCTCTTCGTCCTGCAAAGGGTAGATTCATGTTTATGCAAAATACCCATTCAGCAATTCATTTAAGTGGAGCTTTAAAAGAATTAGCCCTTCATTTAATAAAAATCACTTCAGATTTACGCCTTCTCAGTTCCGGTCCTAGAACTGGACTGGCAGAAATTCGTTTGCCTGCAGTCCAACCAGGGTCTTCAATTATGCCAGGCAAAGTAAATCCAGTTATGTTAGAAATGATGTATATGGTTTGTGCTCAAGTCATTGGAAACAATGAAACCATAACGATTGCAGGTATTGGTAGCCAATTAGAAATCAATGTGATGATGCCTGTGATCGCCCATAATTTGCTTCAGTCAATCGCTTTATTAACCCATAGCATGGAAGTGGTTAATGATAAGTGTATTCGGGGAATAGAGGCAGATCAAGAAAGGTGTAAGTACTGGGCAGAACAAAGCTTATCCCTGGCAACAGCACTTAACCCCCTGATCGGTTATGAAAAAGCGGCTGCTATTGCGAAAAAAGCCTATACAAATAAAAGAAAGATAATAGAAGTTGCTGAGGAAGATACAAACATAGATAAAATAGATTTAGATCGTATTTTAGACCCTCGTAATTTAATTTAATTGCAAAAAAAGACCGATTCTTTGATTACGGGGGGCTTTTCCTCCTAAAACTGATAACATCTGATAAGCCCTCCCTTTCCATCGATGAGTATCATATGCATAGTTAAAAACAGAAAAAGGATTGTGTATATAAAGTAGAGTAGAGAACTGAAACATTCAGGGCGACCGTTAGGTCGCCTTAATTAT
>CAMLDI010000079.1 GCA_946478845.1 uncultured Paenibacillaceae bacterium | reverse complement strand
GGACAGGGGCGACCATTGATAAGTGCATGATTAAGGTAGGATTGCCTGAACAGGAGATGGCCCACATTCATTTTAATGATGAGAAGCTTCATCATGTAGCAGCTAAGTGTGGGGTGTTTGCGGAAACAGACATTGTAAACCTGGTTAAAAGCGGGATTCCTTCTCAGGAAATTATGTGTTCACTTGCAGATGCAATTGTGATGCAGAATCTTTCTGTGTTAACCCGGGGCAATACGCTGCGCCATAAGGTTCTTTTACTAGGAGGGCCTAATACATACCTTCCTTTCCTGCAGGAATGTTGGAGGAAACGAATTCCTGAATCATGGGAACAAAGGGGCTATGATTATCCTAAAGAATTGCCTCTTGAAGAGTTGATTTTTGTTCCGGACAATTCCCAATATTATGCGGCCTATGGGGCGGTGATGTACGGCCTGTATGAACCGGTAGATGTGGGTGTTTATAAAGGAATTGAGGATTTAAAAAGGTTTATTACCCATGGCCGGAAAGAAAAACTGGGTGAAAAAGCAGGTGCTCCTTTGATCTCCAGTCAGGAGGAATTAGAAGCTTTTCGCAAGCATTATAGCATTCCTTTATTTGCCCCTGCAACCTTTGTCCCTGGGCAGATTGTACGAGGAGTTATTGGCCTTGATGGAGGTTCTACCTCTTCAAAAGCGGTTTTAGTAGACGAAGAGGGGACCATTCTCTTGAAAGAATACCGGTTGTCTAAAGGCAACCCGATTCAAGATACAAAGGAATTGTTGGGCCGCATTCGGGATAAAGTCCATTCTGCAGGAGCAACCCTTGAAATTATTGGTTTTGGGGCTACAGGGTATGCGGCGGATGTGTTGGAAAAAACCCTTAAGGCAGATGTTAACATTGTGGAAACGGTTGCCCATATGATGAGTGCTGTACATTTCTTTGGTGATATTGATGTAATTTGTGATATTGGCGGCCAGGACATTAAAGTATTGTTTATGAAAAATGGCGACATTCGCAATTTCCGTTTGTCTAATCAGTGTTCTGCAGGAAACGGCATGTTGTTGCAGGCCATGGCAGACCAGTTTGGAATTCCTATTCAGGAATATGCCCATCATGCTTTTCAGGCGGAATTGAGCCCTAAATTTTCTTATGGATGTGCCGTTTTCCTGGATACGGACCGGGTGAATTTTCAGAAGGAAGGGTATGCCAAAGAAGAGTTGTTGGCAGGATTGGCTATGGTGTTGCCAAAAAATATTTGGCAGTATGTGGTGCAAATTCCCCGCATGGCTGAGTTGGGCAGAAAATTTGTATTGCAAGGGGGAACCCAGCATAATCTGGCGGCAGTAAAAGCCCAGGTGGATTATATCAAAGAACGGGTGCCTGATGCAGAGGTCTTCATTCACCCCCATACCGGGGAGGCAGGGGCCATTGGTGCAGCTATGGAAACCCTCTATGTAGTAAAACGGCAAGGGTATTCTACTTTTCTTGGATTAGACGCGGCGATTGGCATAACCTTTGAATCCCGCAATGATGAAAGTACCCGATGCAATTTTTGTCCCAACCATTGTAGCCGTACCTTTATTGATACCACCACACCGGATGGGCAAAAAGCCCGTTACATCTCCGGGTTCAGTTGTGAAAAGGGTACGGTGGAAGATAAAGAGGCGGTTATTAAATTAACCAGGGAAAGGAATAAAAAGAAAACCTTATATCCTAATCTGGTGGACTATGAAGCCCGCCGCATGTTCCAGCATTTTTATGACCAGGAACCACTGCCTGAGGCTGATGAAGTGATGGAAGACGTTCAGGTAAAATCAGGGTTGCTTGGCTTTGGCATTAAAAAAGTAAAAGTGAAACGTACTTTCCAGCGTTCCAGTGAAGAGACTATGGAACGCCGCAAAGGATTGCGCATTGGCATTCCTAAAGTGTTGAATATTTGGTCTACCGCTCCCTTCTGGCGGACCTATTTAGAAACCCTGGGCATTGATAGCAAAAATGTGGTGTTCAGTGATTATACCAGTGAAGAGCTCTGGCAAGATGGGGGGAAATACGGATCCGTAGATCCCTGTTACCCTGCCAAAGTGGCCCAGGCCCATATGCATAACCTGTTATTTAAACACCATAAGGAAAGAAATAAATTGGATGCCATTCTTTTTCCTTGCATTACCCATATCCAGACTCATCTCCAGTATGTGATAGATTCCGCTAGTTGTCCCATTGTGGCTGGAACTCCCAATGTGATGAAAGCTGCTTTTACCAAGGAAAAAGATTTCTTCGCAGATCGGGGCATTAGATACTTTGACCCTGCTGTGACTTTTGTGGAAAGAAACTTAATGAAGAAACAGCTCTTTGAAGCACTGGGGGAATTCCTGCAAATTACTGAAGATGAAAGCGATTTTGCCGTTAATCAGGCGTGGACAGCCATGGATATGTTCGATAAGGAAATGCAAGAAAAAGGGCGTCTGATTCTTGAACAGGTGGAGCAAGAAAATCGCATGGCGATTTTAATGATTGGGAGGCCTTATCATTCTGACCCTGGAATAAACCATGGGGTGTTAGATGAATTTCAGGTGTTAGGCTACCCTGTTTTATCCATGCGTTCCATTCCAAAGGATGAAGCCTGGTTACGGCGCTTCTTCCAGCAGGATCTGGAGATGGGCCGGGTAGAAACTGCACTGGAAGTAAGGGATGTATGGCCGGAAAATTTTAGTTCCAATAGTGTGCAAAAAGTATGGGCAGCCAAATTCGCTGCTCGCCATCCTAATGTAGCCGTATTAGATTTATCTAGCTTTAAATGTGGCCATGATGCTCCTACTTACGGGTTAATTGATTCCATTATTTCAACTGCAGGGACTCCTTACTCTGCCCTTCATGATATCGATGCCAATAAGCCCAGCGGTTCCATTCAAATTCGGGTGAAAACCTATGCCCATAGCCTGGAACGCCATAAGGAACGATTAGAAGGCCTGGCACAGAAAAGACAACAATTAGAACAATTGATTGCCCAGAAGTCTATGGATTGGATAGACAACTATCGACAACAAAAAGCGATTTCAAAATAAGTGAAAGAAGGGATCAACATGGGTATCCAATATCGTGAAAGTCGGGAAGAAGAGCCTGGTTTCGATCAACCGTCCAAAGAACAATGGTTCGATCCTGTTCCTCGCTATTTTCGCGCTAGTGAGAAAGATTCTACTACCCTTCTTGTGAGCGGGTTAACCATGGCTCATGATTATTTAATTGAAGGGGCTTTCCAGGGGTTAGGGTATAAGGTGAAACATATGGATTGTCCTGATATGGAGTCCCTTCGTTTTGGCAAGGAGTTTGGAAATCGGGGCCAGTGTAATCCTACTTATTTTACAGTAGGGAATTTAATAAAATATTTAACCCACCTGCGGGATGTAGAAGGAAAATCAAAAGAAGAAATTGTGAGCAAGTATCTGTTTGTCACCAGCGGTTCCTGTGGCCCTTGCAGATTCGGAACCTATGTAACCGAGTACCGCAAAGCCTTGCGGGATGCAGGGTTTGATGGATTCCGGGTGCTCCTTTTCCAACAGCATAGCGGAATTAAACAGGCAACAGGGGAGGAATCAGCCCTGAAGCTGGATACTTCCTTCTTTGTTGCCCTGGTCAAAGCTCTATTAATTGGAGATATTCTGAATGCTCTGGCCTATCGTATCCGTCCCTATGAATTGGAACCCGGAGCAACCGATGCAGCTATGGAGCGGTGTAAGCAGGAGATTTACCAATCTTTCCAGAAGAGAAAGGGATTGTTATCTACGTTGCGCTATTGCCGCAAGGAACTGGAAAAGATTAAAGTGGATCGGACTCTGGTGAAGCCCAAAGTAAGCATTATTGGCGAGTTTTGGGCGATGACCACAGAAGGGGACGGCAATTATCAGTTGCAAAGCTTTTTAGAAAAGGAAGGAGCCGAGGTAGAAGTCCAATCGGTGACTGCCTGGATTCTTTATTTGCTCTGGGAAGGACGTTATGACACCTTGAAACGGTTGAAACTAAGGGAAGATGATAGGGGCCGCTATGGGTTGGCAGGGAAAAAACCATTCAAAAAATTAGCTTTATTGTGGACAGCCAATAAAGTATTGCGGTTCTTGTTCCAGTTTTATGCCCGCGCCATGGGGCTGAAGGATTATCACTTGCCAGATATGGATGAGATTGCCCAAACGGCTCAGGATCATTATGATAATCAGCTTCGGGGCGGGGAAGGCCACATGGAAGTTGGAAAGCTCATTTTAAATGTAGTGAAAAAGAAAGTAAATATGACGGTTTCCGTAAAACCTTTTGGCTGTATGCCATCTTCTGGAGTATCCGACGGGGTTCAATCTCTGATTACGGAGAAATATCCTGATGCGATTTTCCTTCCCATTGAAACGACGGGGGATGGGGCCGTGAATGTGTATAGCCGCATTCAAATGGCCCTGTTTAAAGCAAAACAAGCCGCCCAAACAGAATTCAATGAAGCGTTAGATGAAAAGGGGTATACCCTCAGGCAATTGCAGGAGGAAATGAATAAGCATTCCATTCTAACCCACCCATTGGAAGCAGCAAAACATAAGGTCGCCTGCACTGCAGCCAATGTGGTGTATGGTTTACCTGCTATGGCAAAAGCCTATTCATCATATCCACAAGAGAATGAAGTAAACGAGGCGTAACCTAACAAACCGGCATCTACATCTTTGTACATGCCGGTTTCTCATTTTTTGCTAATATGAATTCCCTTTAGGTCTTCGGTAACTTTTCAAGAGTGGAAAAAAAAGCTATGATAATAAGCATATTAAACAATGTAAGGTGGAGTCGAAATGAAACGCGCGCGACTGATTTATAATCCGACTGCCGGACGGGAAGAAGTCCGCAAACGGATTCCGGAGATTTTAGATATATTGGAAAGAGCCGGATTAGAAACGTCCTGCCATGCCACAAAAGGGCCAGGGGATGCCATGAGGGCAGCGCGCAAAGCGGTAGATCATCGATTTGATGTAGTGATTGCTGCGGGTGGAGATGGAACCATTTCCGAAGTGGTCAACGGTTTGGCTGAACAGCCTTATCGTCCTGCTTTGGGAATTATTCCTGCAGGAACAACTAACGATTTTGCCCGGGCTATTGGCCTTCCCCGTTCCATATTAAAGGCGGCCGAAGTGATTGCCAATGGGAAAGCAACACCCATTGATATTGGAAAAATAAATGATAAATATTTTATTAATATTGCCGGAGGCGGGGTGTTAACGACCCTTACCTATGAAGTGCCCAGTAAGTTGAAAACGTTGCTGGGGCAAATGGCTTATTATATGAAAGGGTTAGAGAAACTTCCTTCCCTTACCCCGATTCAGATGAAGATTAAAGCAGACCATTATGTCATTGAAGATGAGGTGATGATGTTCCTCATTGCCAATAGCAACTCTGTGGGAGGCTTTGAAAAGATTGCGCCTAATGCCCGCTTAAATGATGGATTGTTTGATGTCCTGATTATCAAAAAAATGTCTCTTCCCGAGTTTATTCGGGTGGCAACAATGGCCTTAAAAGGGGAACATATTCATGATTCCGGGGTTATTTATTTTCAGGCGAAAACCCTTAAGGCCACTTCTCCAGAAAAAGTGGTGTTGAATTTAGATGGTGAAATCGGGGGAAAATGCCCCTGTACCTTTACTGCTTTACCAAGGCATATTCGGTTAATTCTGTAATTATTGAAGAAGGTTAAAGGTGAAATAATGGCACAAAAACAGAAGGCAAGCAAGGTTAGCGGTCCTGTGCAAAAAAACGAGGAATTTGAAATTGAAATTGAGGATCTTTCCCATGAAGGAAATGGTGTGGGAAAGCTTGAGGGATATACTTTCTTTATTCCAGGTGTATTGCCTGGGGAACGTATTCGGGCAAAAGTGGTGAAGTTGAAAAAACAATATGGGTATGCCCGCCTGGTGGAAGTGATTTCCCCATCAGAATATCGGGTGGATCCCCTTTGTCCTGTGTTTAAACGGTGTGGTGGATGTACCCTGCAACATACCACCTATGAAGCTCAGTTAGCCTTCAAACACCGCATGGTGGAGGAAAACCTGCGGCGCATTGGCAAAATTGAAGGGGTTCCTATTCATCCTACCATTGGCATGACCAAACCCTGGCGCTATCGCAATAAAGCCCAGGTTCCCTTTGGGGAAGAAGAAGGCGGGTTAATCGGGGGATTCTATGCCCTGCGAACCCATGAAATCATTGATATGGAAGAATGCCTTATCCAACATGAAACCAGTGATCTCATTGTAAAAAAAGTGAAAGAAATCGGGAAGAAATATGGGATTACGGCCTACAGGGAGGAAGACCATAAAGGCTTGCTGCGCCATGTAGTAACCAAAGTGGGATTTGCGACAAGTGAAGTGATGGTGGTTCTTGTCACCAATGGGGAGAAGATTCCTAATGGCGATGCCTTTGTCCAGGAGTTGTCCCAAAGCATTCCAGGGATTAAAAGCATTGTGCAAAACATCAATACAAAGCGGACCAACGTAATCTTCGGGGATAAAACCAAATTATTATGGGGTGAAGCTTATATTTATGACACCATTGGCCGTATTAAATTCGCCATTTCTGCCCGTTCCTTTTACCAGGTGAACCCGGTGCAAACGGAGCGGTTGTATACCAAAACCCTGGAGTATGCCAATCTCACAGGAAAAGAAACTGTCATTGATGCCTACTGTGGCATTGGCACAATATCTCTGTTCCTGGCGCAAAAGGCCAGACATGTATACGGGGTGGAAATTGTGCCAGATGCCATTGAAGATGCTAACAGAAATGCTACGTTAAACGGCATGAAAAATGTGACCTTTGCAGTGGGGGAAGCAGAAAAAGTGATTCCCCAGTGGTACAAAGAAGGCCATCGAGCCGATGTGATTGTGGTGGATCCTCCCCGCAAAGGTTGCGATGAAGCTTTATTGCAAACCATGATTGAAATGAAACCGGAGCGAATTGTGTATGTGTCCTGTAATCCTGCCACCCTCGCCCGGGATTTGCGGGTGTTAGAGGATGGAGGCTATCGGACAGTGGAAGTGCAACCGGTGGATATGTTTCCCCATACGACACATGTTGAGTGTGTTGTCTTGATGTCAAGGGTGAACGAGTGAGTATGGGAAAAGCAAGTGATTTTGAGTGCGACAGAACGGATTAGATGTTGAGTTGAAACGGACTTTCTTTGCAGTGATAAACAGAAATTTGTGGAGGAGAGCATTTTATAATGATTGAAACGATATCTGGAAAAATGCAAGGAAAGACTGTGCTGCTGACAGGTGCCGGCGGCGGTATCGGCTATGAAGCCGCGCGGTCTTTTGCCTCCATGGGCG
>CAMLDI010000078.1 GCA_946478845.1 uncultured Paenibacillaceae bacterium | reverse complement strand
ATTTAAACTTATTAAAAATATTTTTCTAAATCACAATCGAGTATAAACATCTCCACTTGCTCATCAATGCGAGTGCTAAGATCACTATGGTTTGAAATGACTTTACAACTTGTGAGAGCTTCAATGAAACCATTGGAAGTTTCATGAAATTGTTCCCGAAGAAACTGTCTTTTTTCTTTAACGATTTGCTTTCCCCGTTCTGTTTTTACCAGTAGCTTTTCTTCGTGGGTTAGCACGCCTTTCATACGGACAATCACCATATCACCAATAATATAGGTCTTGGTTTCTTTTGGGCCTCTCCCAAGAATTTCCCTTTGGAACTTAATATAGGCATTACTAATTTCCGCTTCTAACTTCCCCTTAGAATTTGTACCCATTATCCATTCCTCCCTCTCGATACGCTTACGGAGTTAGCTGACGGATTCGGGCGTGAGAGTCGCCCTACCCTAAAAAGGGATTCACCCCTACAAACATGGGTCCCCCGCTCCATTACCTGGATTCAGCGATTTTAATTACTATACTTCCTAAAAAATATAAATGTAAAGGAATGAAAAATGTCAAAAAATCGTCAAAAATAAAGGTAGAGTAAGAAATGGGGTCAAAAATTTAAATTTTTCTATGGAAATGGCAAATAATCATGGAAAATTCCTGTATTTCCCCCTTTTATTTTGCATGGTTCCGAGTATAATAAAACTCAATACTAACAATTTCATTCGGCCTAGTCCCGATTATTCGGGAGCGGAGGAACCAATCTTTTGGGGTTAATTCTACTTTTGTAGAAGGGATGAGAGCTTCTCTTTCGCCATCCTACCCGTCAGCTAACTTCGTCGGCTAAAGCGAAGGAGGTCTAAAGACCGCCTTGATTTAGGGGGCTTTTTTGTGTGCACTTTTGCATAGAAAAGAGTTTTCCTAACGTAGAACAGGTCTTTTTGTTTTGCCTAAAAAGATGGTTTTTAAGAAAAAGAATCAGGTAGACGGAATGCAGAGATAGTGGAAACTAGCTGGGCATTAGGTAGACCGGTACACTTTTTCTCAAATTCAAATGAAAGATCACTGCAGCTGGGATTCTATTCCACAAGAGAATCAATCTGCGTATGTTTTTTCATGGAGTATTTGGGAAAGGTGTATGCGGTCTTTTTTTGTCCATCTAACGAATTTCAGTTTCAATTCTGAAAAGCGTAAGGAACAAGGAGTGCCGAAACAATCATCTATACACTTAGGAGGTGCATCCAGAATGGAAAACATTTTGGTTGTCGGAAAGGGTGAGGCGTTCCTATCATTCGTTAAGAACTTAACAACGTTCAATTTTCAACGTAAGGAAATAAATGATTCTTTTGCATACTACCAAAGAAAAGATGATGGGAGTAACAAAAACAAGGAGGGCATGTTCCACATTAATTTGCATAAGTTAGAGATGGAAAAATCCCTTCTCATGGATTACAATTCCATTTTTTTATTTCCCGATGAAATGAAAGAAAAAATGGAGATTGTAGTCTTCTTTTCAGAACTTAGCACAGGAAATATCTTTGTCATTACCCATACTATGCGTCACTTGAAAATTTATAAGCATTTAGGAGCCAATTATGTCATTGTCAGTAAGCCTGGATCCAATCGATTAAATTGGATTATAAATAATTTTTAAAAATGAAATGGGAGGGAGTTGTATGGTCTTACTTCTTGTTATCGCTGTTGGATTAATAGGTTATCTAAGTTATGTGCTTATCTATCCAGAAAAATTTTAGAGATGATATGCAGGAAAGAAGGGGGAATGGAAAATGGTGATGGGCATTGTGCAAGTACTGGTTACACTTGCCATTATTATGCTTTTAGTAAAACCTGTTGGGTTATATTTAGTTAAAGTATTTGATTATAAACAATCCAGATTAGACCGTGTGTTCGGCCCAGTCGAAAGGTTGATCTATCGATTAATTGGTGTCCGGCAAGAGGAAAAGATGGGTTGGAAGAAATATGTAGGGGCAATGCTCCTTTGCAATCTCTTTATGTTTTTATTGTTGCTGATCGTATTGCTTACCCAGAAATTCTTGCCCCTTAATCCAGATGGGATTGACAATATGTCTTTTGCTCTGGCTTTTAACACGGCAGTCTCCTTTATTACCAATACCAACTGGCAGGCATATAGCGGGGAAAATTCACTCTCTTATCTTTCACAAATGATCGCAATTACCTTCCCTATGTTCACTTCCGCTGCCACTGGTTTTGCTGTTGCCATGGCCTTTATTCGCGGTCTGGTAGGGAAAGAAGATAACCTGGGTAACTTTTATATGGATATTGTCCGGTCTATCATAAGAGTCTTTCTTCCTTTATCTTTTATCGTTGCTTTATTTCTTGTGTTCCAGGGAGTACCCCAGACGATAAATGGGGCTGCTCACGGTACAACGATAGAGGGAATTGTTCAAACCATTACTAGGGGGCCGGTGGCTTCTCTTGAATCGATTAAACATTTGGGAACCAATGGCGGGGGATTTTTTGGCACCAATGCGGCCCATCCCTTTGAAAATCCTACGCCTTTGACAAACTTAATCCATATTTTAAGCATGATGCTTTTGCCCACAGCCCTGGTTTATGCTTTTGGTGTCATGATCAAAAATAAACGGCAAGGCTGGGTGGTTTTTTCTGCAATGGGCATTATGTTTCTCATAATGCTAACATCGGTTTTTTATGCCGAATACAACGGGACTCCTGCTCTGCAAGCCATGGGAGTCCAGGGAAATATGGAAGGGAAAGAAGTCCGTTTTGGCCTATCAGAGTCGGCTTTGTTTACGACAGTCACTACAGCAGCCACGACCGGATCGGTAAATAATATGCACGATTCTCTTACTCCTTTAGGAGGATTTGTTCCTCTAGCAGAAATGATGTTAAACAACATCTTCGGGGGAAAAGGTGTCGGTCTATTAAACGGATTGCTATATGTCATCTTCACCGTTTTTATCTGCGGATTAATGGTAGGGCGGACTCCGGAGTTTCTTGGCAGAAAAATAGAAGGAAAAGAAATCAAACTAGCTTCTATTGCTTTGCTAATTCACCCCATCTTAATCTTAGTTTCAACAGCCATTGCATTTCTTGTTCCCAGTGCTGTATCTTCCATCGCCAATCCAGGATATCACGGCATTACGGAAGTCGTATATGCCTTTACCTCCGGAGCGGCGAATAACGGTTCTGCCTTTGCCGGATTAGCTGCTAATACGGATTTCTATAATTACTCTCTCGGAGTTGTTATGTTGTTGGGGCGTTATATCTCAATTGTGGCCATGTTAGCGATTGCCGGATCTCTCGCGGTGAAGCGAACTATTCCAGCAACAGTTGGTACGTTCCGTACAGATACCCCCTTGTTTACGATGATTCTTATGGCAATCATTCTGGTGGTAGGTGCCTTAACCTTTTTCCCGGTTGTCGCCATTGGTCCCATTGCTGAACATTTAGGGATGTTACAATAACCATTTTAATGTGAATAGGGGAGGGTTGTTTTATGGGAAAAGAAAAAAGTAAATTGTTTACCAGTGAAATGGTTCTTCAAGCGATTATTGATTCTTTTAAAAAATTAAATCCTGCGGTGATGATCAAAAATCCCGTCATGTTTATTGTAGAAGTAGGGACACTCATTACCCTTGTCTTATCTTTTATGCCAAATGCCTTTGGCCCCAGCGGGGTTGGGGTTGGCTATAATATAGCTGTTTTTTTCATTCTTTTCTTTACCCTTTTGTTTGCCAATTTTGCGGAAGCTATTGCCGAGGGGAGAGGGAAAGCCCAGGCTGATTCTTTGCGGAAAACAAAAACAGAGACCATTGGCCGTGTCGTGCAAAAAGATGGTTCTATTAAAGAAGTCCCATCAACGAAGTTAAGAAAAGGGGATATTGTACGGGTAGATACAGGAGAGTTGATCCCGGCAGATGGGGAGATCATTGAAGGGTTAGCCTCTATTGATGAATCAGCCATAACAGGGGAATCGGCACCTGTAATTAAAGAGGCAGGGGGAGATTTCTCCTCTGTAACAGGCGGTACTCGGGTTGTTTCCGACCATATTATTGTAAGGGTAATGGCAGATCCGGGGGAATCTTTTATGGATCGGATGATTGCCCTGGTAGAGGGAGCCTCAAGGCAGAAGACCCCAAATGAAATTGCCTTAACCACTCTCCTTGCTGTGTTAACCCTTATCTTTCTAATCGTTATTTTAACCCTCGTTCCTATTGCCGGTTATTTGCATGTTTCACTGGATGTAGCCACCCTGATTGCTCTTTTGGTTTGCCTTATACCTACAACGATAGGTGGATTGCTTTCTGCTATTGGGATTGCTGGGATGAATCGGGTTACCCAGTTTAATGTCCTGGCTATGTCTGGGAAAGCGGTAGAAGCTGCCGGGGATATTGATACAATGATTCTGGATAAAACCGGGACCATTACCTTTGGCAACCGGATGGCAGCGGAGTTCGTACCGGTAAAAGGGGTCACAGACCAGGAAATTACTTTTGTATCTCTTCAAGCTTCTGTGAAAGATGATACACCTGAAGGCCGTTCTGTGGTGGAACTGGCAAAACGGAAAGATGTGGCCTGGGAGGAATCATACTATGAAGATGCAGATGTAGTAGAATTTTCGGCAGATACGAGAATGTCTGGCCTGAATTTAAAAGACGGAACCCTCATTAGAAAAGGGGCAATTGATTCAATTAGTAAATATGTTATGGATTCAGGAGGCTTTATCCCCCCAGATCTTAAGGAAATTGCACATGGGATTTCGAAGGCGGGAGGAACTCCCTTAGGGGTAGCTGTCAATAATCGGATCTATGGGGTTATTTATTTAAAAGATACTGTCAAACCAGGGTTAAAAGAACGGTTTGCCGAGCTTCGTGCCATGGGTATTAAAACCATTATGTGTACCGGGGATAATCCTTTGACAGCGGCTACCATTGCCCATGAAGCAGGTGTTGATGAATTTATTGCCGAGGCAAAACCAGAGGATAAAATTGCTGCAATTAAAAAAGAACAGGCAGAAGGCAAATTGGTTGCCATGACCGGTGACGGTACCAACGATGCCCCTGCCCTGGCCCAGGCTGATGTAGGGTTGGCCATGAATTCCGGCACAATGGCGGCAAAAGAAGCAGCCAATATGATTGATCTGGATTCTGATCCTACCAAATTGCTATCTGTCATAGCCATTGGCAAGCAGCTCTTGATTACCCGGGGTTCTTTAACCACATTTTCCATCGCAAATGATATTGCAAAGTATTTTGCCATTATTCCGGCTCTCTTTATTCTTGCAATACCACAATTACAGGCATTGAATATTATGGGCCTTTCCAACCCGAAGTCAGCAATTCTCTCGGCGTTAATCTTTAATGCCATTATCATTCCACTGCTCATACCTGTGGCGATGAAAGGGGCAAAATACCGTGCCATGGGTGCCAATAAATTGCTCATGAGAAACCTCTTTATTTATGGATTAGGCGGAATTGTTGCACCCTTTATCGGCATTAAACTAATCGACATTATTTTGGCAGGATTGCATATCGTTTAGACTTTTAATAGGAAATGGGGAGATGGCCATGAAGTCATTATGGATTGCTGTTCGGGCATCCTTAGTGCTCTTAGTTTTATGTGGGATTATTTATCCTTTTGTCACCACAGGTTTTGCCCAATTATTATTTCCTGCTCAGGCAGAGGGAAGCCTCATTGAGGCTAACGGAAAAATTCAGGGTTCACGTATGTTGGCCCAGGATTTCACCTCACCAGGATTTTTCCATCCCCGGTCTTCTGCGGCAAATTATGACCCTAAAGCATCTGCGGCTACTAATGCTGCAGTGGCCAGTGAAGACTATGAAAAAAGCATACAGGAAAAAATTGCAGCCATTGAGAAGGAAAATCCATCATTAAAAGGGAAGGTACCAGCAGACCTTGTGACTACTTCAGGATCGGGATTTGATCCAGATCTTTCACCGGAAGCTGCAAAGGCGCAAATCCCACGGGTGGCTCAGGCAACAGGATTCAGTGAGCAGGCGTTGCAACAGTTGGTGGATCAACATACCCGGGGCCGGGCCTTGGGGATTTTTGGAGAGCCCCGGGTCAATGTTCTTGAATTGAACCTGGCTTTACTCGACATGCAAAAATAACAAAATTGTAAGCCGCTCTAGCATATGCAAGGAGCGGCTTTTGGCAGATAGGAATGGGAAAAGGAAGGGGTGAAATAGGATGGCAAGACAGAGAACGCCGGAAGATTATTTAGAGATGATTCGGCGGGAGAAAGAGGCCTATTTAAAACTATTTGTGGGGGCGGCACCAGGTGTAGGAAAGACCTATGCCATGCTACGGGAAGCCAATGAAATGTACAAAAAAGGCATAGATATTGTAATCGGCCTGATTGAAACCCACGGTCGAGAGGAAACCAGACTGCAAATGGGAGACCTGCCTGTCATTCCTATGCGGCAAATTCAGTATCAGGGAAAAGTGTTGGAGGAAATGGATGTAGAAGCCATTCTTCACCGCCGTTCCAAATATGTGGTGGTTGATGAACTGGCCCATACCAATGTGCCCGGCTCCAAACATAAAAAAAGATACGAAGATGTGTTGGAAATTTTGGATGCCGGCATCAATGTAATCTCTGCCATGAATATTCAGCATCTGGAAAGCCTCAATAATACCATCGAACAATTAACCGGTGTAAAAGTAAGGGAAAGGGTACCTGATTTGATTCTTAATCGGGCCAATGAAATTCAGTTGATTGATACCCCACCGGAAAAGTTGCAAGAGCGGCTAAGAGCGGGATTAATTTATAAACCAGAAAAAATTGAACAATCATTAAAAAACTTTTTCCGTTTAGGAAACCTAAATGCCCTACGGGAAATCTCCTTACGGGAAGTGGCCGATGATGTAGATGACAGGTTGGAAACATACAAACAAGAACAAGGGATTACAGACGGAATGAAAGGTGCCAATGAGAGGATTCTCGTTTGTGTCAATTACAGACCTAATGCAGAACGGTTAATTCGGAGAGGGTGGCGTATTGCCAGTCGTTTAAAATGTCAGCTCTATATCCTTAATATTCCCGATAAACCGGTTCAGGACTTGGATGATGCAACCTATAAAAAATTGCGCATGATTGAGCAAATAGCCAAAGACCTGGGGGCCCAATTTCATATTCGGGCCTTGAATGGAAAGAAACCTGCCCAGGTTATTGTTGATTTTGTTAAAGAGAAAGGAATCACCCAACTTATTCTTGGCCAATCAGCCCGTTCCCGCTGGGAGGAAATCACAAAGGGTTCTATCCTTAATAAAATCATGAAAGATACCAGGTATGTTGATATCCTTGTAGTGGCTGATCAAGGGGATAAAAGGGAGTAAGTGTCCGTCTTTCCTGAGAAGAAGGGATAAAGATGATAAGTGTTGAAAAC
>CAMLDI010000077.1 GCA_946478845.1 uncultured Paenibacillaceae bacterium | reverse complement strand
GAGGGGGTAGTGATCCTTGATCGTGCGAGTTCGAGTCTCGCCGACCGCACCATATGTTTATAAGTAAAAAGAGGCTGTCTTAAAAGGTCGGTAAATAACCGTCTTTTTTAGGCGGTTTCTTTTTTTTTACAAATTGTTGGGTTAAATTAGATATATTTAATTTTCCCTGTACTTCTTGACGCTGTTTTTGGTTTTTGTATGGAACACTTGAATGCTTTTTGTTTCTTTTCCTTTTGCGCAATTAGATTGAAAAGAGCAATTCTTTGCCAGTGGGTGTTTTTGTATCAATTCCCATATTTAAGAGCGAAAAGTGAACATTTCCTTCTTGAAGTAGTTCAACGAGCCGTAATATCTGAACCGTATTGCGACCCAGACGGTCGATTCGCATTACAATTAATGTGTCACCCGAAACGGGTTTTGAAAGAGGTTATCAAATTGATGTTTTTGTTTCGTGAAGCCACTGATTTTCTTATGGACAATTTCATATACCCCCATAGTTTGTAAGTTGGTTATACCTGCTTATATGTGCACCCAAAAATTATTTGTATTCCTTCGATTTGATATGTATTTTTTGATTGAATGTTATTGGTAGACTATCAAGATCATGATACAAGGAGTCGTTTTCCTATCAATAGGGCAGGATTAACATACTAATATTTAAAAAAATATGAAAATTATACAAATTCTAATATTTATATACTATACTAGCTTTGTAATAAAAAATCAGTGGAGGAAGGTGTTAACTTGAAAAAGATTCTTGCTTCCTTGACATTGGGTGTTACATTATTGGTTCCGATAGCTATCGTTTTCGCTACAGATGAGGTTAAAAGTGGAGAAGTAGAATTGAATCCTAATGAAGTATCAATTTTAGCAACAGAATATGTTGGTGGCGGAACTTGGCAGCATGGTTTTTCAGGTAGTTATGTTTACTCCTATTACGATCACACAGGGTTAGAACATAGAGCAAGTGTTGAGAATTATAACACTTTAGAACGTGATTTGTGGAGATCAAAGGATTATGGTTATTCCAGAGTAACACTGCCTCAAACACTATGGGGAAATAAAGCTTACTGGGCTACTAGATAATAAAAAAGGGTTTTATGATACACAATATTCTGTATCATAAAACCCTTTTTAACCAAAGGAGTTAAAAACTGATGAAGAAAACAATCTACATTTTATTAGCTTTATTTTTTATTTCTGTTAATATTTTTAGCTATGATTATATTTTCAATAAACAAATTTTTGATACTCTATTCTCTGAAAAAACAGAACTAAATATAACTTACCATCAACTAGAACCAGAATCTGCTGTAAAAACAGAGAATTTGTTAGAGAAAATGGTGGAATTTTCAAAGGTTGAGCAAGTTAATATTACTCAATATAATTTTTTTGATAAGGAAACATTAAATATTTACTCTACAAATATTGAAGATGACTCAACAGTACATTTAAAATCAGGAAAATTCCCTAACGGAACACAGTACATATCAAATACCACAGAAGTAAACGAAGAAAATCAAATAGGAACAATTGCATTTCCTTTATCCACATGGAAAGTAAAATACTTTGATATAAATCAAGTAAATAATGTTGGCCTAGGAAACAAATTCTATATAAACACAATGGATACAGAAATCCTCGAAAAAGCAGTGAAACAGTTTTCACCTTTTGGTGAAGTCAGCTTTGAGGTTGGAAATAATAATCATTTTTTCTTTTTTAATACAACATTATTATTACTACTGTTACTTTCTTTTGTAGTTTTGTCTATTTGTATGTTTTTCTTTATCATTAAGAATAGAAAACAACAACTACTGCAAAAACTATGGGGATATTCTAAAATGAAATCCTTATTATCTGTTCCAGAGATGTTTTTAAAACCGTTTATTTTTATAGTCCTATTTGTCGGAATATTATTAGTGATTCTAGCATTTTCCTATGGGCAAACCTATTGGCTAATAAGTTATATTCTCATCTACTTACTGAATGTTTTTTTTAGTGCATTGATATTAATTGTATATACATTGTCTATTTCATTGGTTTTACATAAATTTACGATAAGTGGTTCAAATGTAAAAGGTAAACTTCCAATTAAAAGATTTCAATGGTTATCTTTAGGGTTTAAATTAATAATAACACTAATACTGTTTAACATAATAACACTATCGCTTACAAATTTTTTAGATTTAAAACAACAATTAGATAATAAATCCTATTGGACCAAAACCCAGGAAGTATTTAGTCTTAATTTTGCACCTACGGGTATTAATTATGACGATTTAAATATTGATAGAGAAATAAATGATAATGTAAATAAACTTTATCAAGAATTAGAAAAACATAAAAATGCTTTTATAATGCATGCAAATAACTATTTGGTAATAGGAAGAAATGGACGAGAACCCATTTATAACTATACTATGAATACAACTCAAGAAAATGAAGTATATTCTGTTGCAGGAAGAAGCGTCTCTATAAGTGAAAATTATTTAAAAGTAAATCCTATTGTAGATGTAAATGGACAAAATGTAATTAATCAATTTAATAATGATTCTAATACCCTAAATATTTTAGTTCCTGAACAATATGCTATATATGAAGAAAAAATAGTGGAATCGTATAAAAAGGAGTTTTTCTTCCAAAAGGTAGAAGTTGATAATATATATAATAAAGAAATTAATAAACCTTTAAATATGACAAAAAAAGATAGATTGCATATAAACATTATATACACTCAAAAAGGACAAGAGTATTTTACATTTAATAGTAACATGGGAGATATAAATAACCAAAATAATATTATTGATCCTATAGCAGTCCTATACAATGGCAATGTAGATACTTCTTTTATAGGTGCATATGCAACTACCTCTTTGTTCTATTTTGATGATTCTAAAGGAAATGCATACCAAAATATTATACCGTATTTAGAAGAGACTAATACAAAAAATTTAATTAGTGCTTCAACATCAACTTACCAAGAACTAAGTGATGAAATTTTACAATTACAATGGTTATTAATTAAGTACACAATTTCGCTATTTATAACTTTGATATTGTCTGTGGCCTTTCTTAGTTCATATACTTGGACATATTATAGTGCAAATACTCTCAAACTTAATCTGAAATATTTATTTGGATTTTCATACTGGGACAGAAATAAACATTTGTTAATTTTATCTTTTACCGCTAATTCTATGCTAGGTTTAGTTATTAGTTTTTATTATCGTGTTTATGAACTAATGTACTTTATTATTTTGTTTATAGGGATTGAATTAGTTATCGTGTATTTACTCAGTAACTACTTAAATCAAAAGAACATAAATAAAATTCTCAAAGGAGATAAAATATGATCAAACTTATAAATGTAAACAAAAACTTCGAAAAAAATCCAGTTCTAACAAATTTCTCACTTAAGATAGAAGAAAAAGAATTTGTCTCTATCATTGGAAAAAGCGGTTCAGGAAAAACAACTGCTTTAAATATAATGGGTTTATTAGATGATCCAGATGAGGGAGATATTGAAATTATGGGGTATAAAAATCCCAATGTAAATGAAACAATGCTATTAAGGAGAGAACATTTAGGATATATTTTCCAAAATTATGTACTTATGGATAATGAAACAGTGATGACAAATTTATTACTCTCTACTGTATATAATAAAAAATTCAGTAAAGATCTTCTACCAAAAACATTAGAAATGGTTGGATTAGATTCTAGTTTTTTAAAGAAAAAAGTATATCAATTAAGTGGTGGTGAACAGCAACGTATTGCTATTGCTAGAATAATATTAAAACCATGTAATATTATTCTAGCTGATGAACCTACGGGTAATTTAGATGATTACAATAAGCAAATTATCTTATCTTTATTTCATAAATTGAAAGACATGGGGAAAACGATTGTTTGTGTCACACATGACAAAGAGGTCGCTAATAATTCAGATAGAATAATAGAAATATTTCGTAAAGGAGTCTAATTTGAATGAAACATTTAGCAATTGCATTTTTGAATTGTCTGCTAATAATCTTTACAGGGATTATTCATAAAATTATATTTAGAGTACTTTCACTCCCTTATGATAATATCTTTTTGTATTGGGGATCATTTATTGGAATATTCTTTATACTAAACATAATTAGTTCTCTAATATTTAAGGATTAAAAAGTTAAAAGTATGGATTATGTAAAAGCGAACTTATGTAAGTTAATTCTCTTCAGTAAAAAGCTGTTTCTTCATAATCCATACTTTTCTAACCATTTAGGGTGGCTCCAATATCATAAAACAAAAAGTACTTTCTATCAGTTAATTGTATTAGTGTGGCATGTTTATCGTCTGGCACAAACATGTCAAAAAACAAGATAAAAGATAGGATTAGTTAACATATAATTACATTATTTCCATAGAGTGAGGTTGACAATAAACAAGAATTAAACGTAGACTAATTATACATATTATTAAATAAGTTTAATTTTTAAATTGGTATACGTTTTCAGAAGAGAGGTGCATGATAGATGGCTGTAGAACAACTTGAACCAGCGTTAGCAAAACTGAAAAATGCAGGTGTTCGGATGACCCCACAGCGTCATGCTATTCTATCCTACCTATTAGGAACAAAATCCCATCCAACTGCAGATGATATTTATCGTTCCCTGGATGGAAAATTCCCAAATATGAGTGTTGCAACAGTTTATAATAATTTGCGCTTACTTAAAGATATAGGGTTGGTAAAAGAATTAACTTATGGTGATTCATCAAGCAGGTTTGATGGGAATGTTATGGATCACTATCATATTATTTGTGTTAAATGCGGAAAAATTGATGACTTTGAGTTTGAGGAAAACCTTGTAGAGGCTTATAGGGTAGCTGAGAAAAAAACTGGATATAAAGCTCTTTCCCATCGTTTAGAAGTATATGGCGAATGTGAAAATTGCCAATCCCATGAGTAGTAAATGATTCGTATTAAAGAAGCTTTGCCTATGGATTATTTCATAATTGCTAATTTATTTGAAGAATTGATACGGGAAATTAAGGATCGGACACATTTAGGCCCCAATTTATTTCATACAACGAATACAGGGGAAAAATGCAGGCAATTTATTGAAGCAGATATATATAAAGTATTTATGGCCTTTGATGAAGAAAACAAAAAAAACATCGGTTTTCTTTCCTTATGTGAAAGCCATTCATTGTACGCTGATGGTTCATATGCCATCATCCAGGAGTTTTTTGTGCAACCGGCATATCGTTCAAAAGGGGTGGGTGCAAAATTATTGAAAGCTGCAAAACGTTACGGAGAGCAAAAAGGATGGAATCGATTTGAGGTAACTACACCACCCTTACCCGCTTTTGACCGCACCTTATGTTTTTACGAGCAAAATGGATTTCAGATTACAGGGGGACGCAAGTTAAAAAAAGAAATAGTAAAAAGTACTACTTAATCACATGGAGAAGAAATGAAACAGCCGGCCCCTCTTGGGAACCGGCTTTTGTTTTGCTATCTCAAGGGTTGGAGCCCTAAGTTTTCTCTATTGATTTTCTACTTCTTCCTTTTTACTTTCTTGGGGAGCGTCTTTAGGATCTATGGATAATTTCTGTTTGCAGTACATACATTCATCTCGTAAGCCTACTATTTTAGTCACTTTCCCACATTTAGGGCAATGAACTTGCACTGCTTTGGTTGATAACATTCCAATCCACATATACATGAAACTACTCCCAATAAGGAATAGAAACCCGATAATTAGCATAGTGCCAAATAACATAATTTTTTGTTCAAAAAAGGAACCAAACCAACCAGAAAAGGCCATATAACCTACATACATAATGATAAATCCTAAAAAAACAAGCCCAAGGGCTAAATTGCGTAATCTATTTAATTTTCCTGAAAAAAGCATAAATATTATCCCTCCTACATGAAAACAGTATAACATGTTTCCAAAAAAAAAACCTTATTATACAACTATGAAGGAATATGAGTGATTTTGTCGAATATTGTATTCGTGGAAGAAAGGGTTAGTTAAACATATTTATTACAAAATTCTAAAAAAGGTGGTCTTAATATGAGCGAAGCACATGACCTTTCTGGGTTTATGGTTGATCCTTCTGTGGAGGCTCTTATTTACATTGATTTAAGGGGCGGAAATGGAATTGATCTAGATGGTTTTGATGGATTATATATCGCCATTGTTAACAGACTGCCTGAGGAAGTTCGTTTATATAATGTAGAGAAAAACGGATTAAAAATTTTAGGGAAATGGTTTGATAAAGAGTATCTTTATAAAATGATAAATAACGGTTTACGATTGGAAATCCTGGAGTTCATTAATCATGGAGAAGTGTTATTTGATCGGAATAAAATAATTAATAATATTAAAGAGTTTTCTAAGTTCGTCTCTAAAAAGAATCATCAGTTGAAAATTGGTGTTGAATTTTCTCAATTCCTTAAAAGCTCAATAGAAGCGAAGAAATTCTTGAATCGAGGCAAGCTAATAGATGCCTTCCATTATTGTAGTAAAGCAATACACCATTGGGCTCGTTTAGCTATTATAGAGAAAGGCCAGATCCCTAATGAAAAAGTATGGGAACAGGTGCAGGGAATTGATTACACTGTTTATAAGCTTTATGAAGAACTATCAACTTCTTTAGAACCACTAAATAAAAGAATTGAACTATTTTTATTGGCCAGCGAATTTTCCCTTATGTCTAAGTTGAAAGATTGTACAGCTTTTATAGTTGATATTATAGATAGTAAAAATGAAGCATGGACATTAAATGAATTATATCATCATCCATCTATTAAAAATTATGATATTGAATTAATTATTCTTTTAGATAAACTTGTCAAACGTTCATTAATTAGTGAAGTAAAAACATCAACAATGGTAGGAATTGAAAAGAAATATACGAGTATTTCGAAAAAATTTAATAGTTAAAGATTGTTTTGCTGGCTCCAAGGCTTAAGGCGACGGCGGCAACTATAATTGCCCTCATGCAGATCAGATAAAATTTTATTAATTCTGATCTGTTAGAAAAACAAGGCCAATCCTGAAAAGGAAGGGCCTTGTTTTTTTAGCTGGAGTGAAGTAAAACTCAAAGACTGTTTTTATGGTGTAACCTTTAGCAAATCCTGGTTTACTATTACTATGGTTGTATATAATAAAAAGATTCTGGGGCTATTTTTATTTAATATAAAATTCTTTTAAAAAAACTATTGATTTATATTTTAAAAGCTGATATATTATTCTTTGTCGCCTCAATCTGAAAAAGATACGGTGAAAAAAATCACTTGACTTTAACTAGTCAATGTGATAAACTAAAATAGTTGCTGTTGAATAATAGCGACAAGTACTATGAAAACTGAACAGTGAAAAGCTAGAATGCGATCCTAATCAATTTCTTGAATTTT
>CAMLDI010000076.1 GCA_946478845.1 uncultured Paenibacillaceae bacterium | reverse complement strand
AGCGGGTGGTTTTATGTTTCGCCTTCTTCAGGCTCAACAGACTAAAGTCTATAAATGAAAAAAAGACCCCGGAAACCGGGGCCTTTCCCACTGGATGCTAGATCCACTTATTGATTACTTTATCAGAAGTATGTAACTCTTCTTCTTTGAACCAGAGAGCGATTTCTCTTTCAGCAGTTTCAGGAGCATCTGAACCGTGGATGATATTCATGCCAAGGCTAACTGCATAGTCGCCGCGGATCGTGCCAGGAGTAGCATCTACAGGGTTGGTCTTGCCCATCATGGTACGAGCCATAGAAACGATATTGTCCCCTTCCCATACCATTGCAAACACAGGGCTGGAAGTAATAAAGTCAACAAGTTCGCCGAAGAAAGGTCTTTCTTTATGTTCTGCATAGTGTTGTTCAGCTAATTCACGAGGAACATTTAATAATTTAGCTCCAACTAATTGGAAGCCTTTCTTTTCAAAACGAGAAACAATTTCACCCACCAGGTTACGTTGTACACCATCAGGTTTTACCATAAGAAAAGTACGTTCTTTTGCCATTGATTAAAATCCTCCATTCAATTATCTATCCTATACTTTCCAACACAATCCACGAAAAATTTTAGCAAAACAAGAAAAGCTTTGCAACTGATATTAGAATTGTCGTTCTCCAATAAAGCGGGCAATTTTCAACAGGGCATCTTTATCTTTTCCATCAGGTAATCCTTCGAGGGCAGCCATTCCCCGCTGTAAATAACGATCCGCTAATTTTTGGGCATACTCAATTCCTTCCCCATTGCGGATAAATTGAATCATTTCATCAACATTGTTTTCATTGAGAAGTTCTTTGAATTTATTTTTATTGGAATCACAATTGAGAGCATAGAGAGCAGGCAAGGTAATATTCCCCTGACGCAAATCGCTGCCTGCTGGCTTTCCCAATTTCTTTTCATCCCCGACAAAATCTAAAATATCATCTCTGATCTGATAAGACATTCCCACATTATACCCGTATGTAAACATTTTACGAACCACATCCTGGCTAGCATTGCTAGCTATGGCGCCCAACTGACAGCTTACCGCAATTAATAAAGCGGTTTTCCGTTTAATTCTTCGCAAGTATTTCCGCAGATTCTGGTTCCAATTATTAAAATCTCGAATTTGTTCAATTTCCCCAATGGACATTTCCACAATCGCCTTTGAGAATATCTCATGAATTTCCGGATTTTTCAACTCAGTCACAATCATTAATCCCCGGGCTAAAATATAATCCCCAGTATACATGGCAATCCGGTTATCCCATTTTGCTTTCACTGTGGGTTTTCCCCGGCGCAATTCTGAATCATCGATAACATCATCGTGGACCAACGTTGCCATATGAATTAATTCCAGGGCAACGGCCACGTTTTTCAATTGTTGAATGTCATAGGTACCAAAACGGCCGCCAAGCAAAACTAAAACAGGGCGAATGCGCTTTCCCCCCGCTTTTAATAAATGACTGGACGTTTTCTTTAATACTATATCTTTTGTATCAAGAGAACGATCCAGTTCCCGTTCTATTAGATTTAAATCCCCACGAAAAGGGAAGAAAATATCTGCTAATTTCATAGTATCCACCCGTTTAGCTGTACTTATATTTTGCCCCATCCCAGACTTTTACTTCAACTGGTTCTGGTAAAACCCCTAATTCAGCAGCACAACGATAATAATATTCTAACCCCCGTTTATGCTCCTCAGTAAAATCGTACGAAAGTCCTGTATAATATTGTTTCCAAAACTCTTCTGTTCCCCCGAATTTACGGCAAACCACCTTGATAATCTCTGGAAGATGAATGCGCCCCTGTTCCTTGCTATACATGAGTTCTTCGTAAATGCGTCTCATAAGATCAGGCTCTCTGGCAATGGCATCTTTACGAATTGTCCATACAGAAAAAATCATCATAAAACCAGTATAACGATACCATAATTCACCTAAATCATAAACATAATATCCAGGATTATTCATGGAAGCAACAAGGGCATCATCACCAATTAATAAACATCCATCCCCTTGTTCCATCATATTGGCAAAATTGGATTCCATGGTTTCATATGTAGGCTTAAAGCCATTAAACTTTTCCAAAATAATCTTCAGTAAATTCACGGAAGTAGCAGACATATTGGTTAAGCAAATTTTGGCTTCATTTAATTCTTCCAATGGTTTTTTAGAAAATAAAAATACAGAACGGACTTTTCCCAGGGAACTGATAGACAATCCAGGCATCGCTTCATACTGGCGATAATTGCGCCCATACTCAAAGGAGGAAATAAAACCCATATCAATGGTGCCTTCTGCCATCTTTCGATTCAATTGTGAAGGCACCTGAGGAATGAGTTCAATCTCCCCGAGAAATCGTTCTGAACGAAAGAAATAAAAAACGGGGTAAACATTCGAAAAATTTATTTTTCCTATCCGTATCAATCCCATATTTTTCACTCCCCCCATCTACGAAAAAGATTATGAGGCTCGCCAAGGGTATCCATTATTTTCCCAACCATAAAATCAATTACATCACTAATGGTTTGAGGTTTATGATAAAAACCAGGCATAGCTGGTACAATTCTTACCCCTAATTTAGCAAGCTTCAACATGTTTTCCAGATGGATGGGGTTGAATGGACTTTCTCTAGGGACAAGCACCAGCATATTTCCTTCTTTTAACATTACGTCTGCAGTTCTTTCTAACAAGTTTCCTGATGCACCCGCAGCAATTCCAGATAAGGTCCCCATAGAACAAGGAACCACCACCATCCCATGGCTGCGGAATGATCCGCTGGCGATAGAAGCTGTATAATCATGCAGGGAATGGTAATGCAAGATTCCAGTATACCCTGCAAAAGTATCCTCAAGGAAAGATTCCCTATTATCCACATTCCAGTTTAATTCTTCCCGGAAAACCTGCCATCCTGCTTCGGTAACAACAAGATGAACCTCATGGCCAAGCTTTAATAATTCTTCAACAAGGCGAATTCCATAAACAGAACCGCTGGCTCCTGTAATTCCTACCATATACTTCTTTTTCATTTGACCACCAAATCGATCAATGTAAAGACGAATACAAGAACACTTAAAATTCCATTAATGGAAAAAGCAGTATTCACCTTTGATAAATCCTTTTCAGAAACTAATGTATGTTCATAAATTAAAATAAGGGTTGATGCAATGATGCCAATTAAATACCACATGCCTAAATCGGTCATATACCAGAGAGCCACAAATCCAGCTACAGTGAGTACATGTAAGAATCGGGCAATCCATAATGCTTTCTTCACGCCAAACCGGCTGGGAATAGAGTAAAGGCCTTTTTCCCGATCATACTCGTGATCCTGGCAAGAATAAATAATATCAAAGCCTGCAATCCAAAGGCCTACCGTAGCAAAGAGCAGCATACCAATCCAATCAATAGTTCCGGTAACAGCCACATATCCGCCAAGAGGTGCAAGGCCATCGGTAATCCCTAAAACCAAATGGCATGCCCAGGTGAATCTTTTTGTATAAGAATAAAAAACCAGGAAAAATACCGCAATGGGCAACAACTTCACCGCCAACATATTTAACTGGTAAGCGGACACAAAAAGCAAGATAAAGGAACCAATGATAAAAAGCAGAACTTCTTTTTCTTTAAGTATACCTGCTGGCAAAGCACGCAATGCGGTGCGGGGGTTTTCCTTATCGATTTGCTTATCAATAAGACGATTTAAAGCCATGGCTGCATTTCTTGCACCAGCCATGGCTAAAGTAATCCATAAAATTTGCCACCAGGTTGGCCAATCATGATTTACCACAAAACTGCCGATGACTGCCCCAATAAAAGCAAAAGGCAGTGCGAAAATAGTATGTTCAAATTTAATCATTTCAAGAATAATTTTTAACTTTCTCATAAACCATCCACCTATTTTTTGTATCCAATGTGAAGAGCTGAAACCCCTCCCACAAAAAGCTTAGTTTCCACATGTACCAGACCTGCTTCCTCAAAAATCTGAGCCAATTGTTTACTGTCTGGAAAATTGGTTAAGGATTGAGGCAACCAGCTATATTCTTCATATTTATCCACAATTAACCGGGCAATCATAGGAAGAATGTTATAAAAATAGAAGAAGAATAATTTCCGATAGGGAATAAATGGGGGTTTACTTACTTCCAGAGAAACCACTTGCCCTCCAGGTTTAACAACCCGTGCCATTTCTTTAAGCACCTGTTTCAAATCAGGGACATTGCGCAAAGCAAAACCAATGGTGGCATAATCAAAGGTGTTGTCTGGAAAAGGAATGTTCATGGCATCGCCGTTCACCAGTTGGATTTGATTCAGCCCTTCTTTTTCGATTTTCAATTTCCCCACATCTAGCATGTTTTGGCTGAAATCAAGGCCTACAACTTCTCCTTTAGGACCAACAGCTTTTGCCAGACTCATGGTCCAATCACATGTACCACAACATATATCGATGGCTTTTTCCCCGGTTTTTACACCCATCCGTTTATTTGTATACTCACGCCAGGCTACATGGCGTCCAAAACTAATCACTGAATTCATTCGATCGTATTCTTTGGCAATGGATTCAAAAACCGAATGAACAAAATGGGCTTTTTCTTCCCCACCCAATTGCTTACTCATGCCTTACAACTCCTCCGCTAGTCCATTCTGGTTGTCCAATTTTTCTACATAATCATCCAGAATTTGTTTTAAGTCTTCATACACTGTAGTATCAGACAAGCCATTTAATAATTTCCGGCCTTTAAAAACAGCCTGGTGAATCCGGTTCACTAATATCCGATAGCTGTTAAACGCCCCGTTTTCCCGGCTTAAAAGGTTGTAATATTGGCCAGGGTAGTGATTCCAGCGGCAGGCTTCATAATCATGCAATAAATATTCAATAAGAATCAGTTGATAAATAAAGGAATGCCAGATTTCTTTTTTATCACAAGCCATGTCCTCTACAAAAGATAGAAGCAATTGGGCTTCAATTTCAGTTTTACGCTGCAAATAATCTTCAGCGTTTATATTCTTTTCACGATATAACTTCATTTTGAACTCGTTAATTTTTTCAATTCCTTTTGCCAATTGGCGAATTCCCCGAACATCCCCTGCACGAGCTAATAAGTAGTAATATTTGCTACTAAAGAAATCCCCAGCAAGAACGGTTAACTGGCGTGTCCGAATGGCTTGCAGTGTTTCTTCTTTTCCCTGTCCAATATTTTCATGGCTATCAAGGCCCAATTGTACCAGGGAACTTGTTACAATATAACGATGAATCATGGATTGCGCCAATCCCAACTGGGTTAAAAATAAATACAGCAATTTCATTCTCAGGAAGGAAATCGGCGGATTTTCTACATATCGGGTTAGTACATCATGGTTCACCTGGTCTATGACCTGTTGATAAATAGCCGTAATATCCTCCTGTAAATGGCCTCTAACAAGTTTCATTTCTTTTTTCCCCCATCTGACTTTCCCCACACTTATTTGGTGCTTAAAAAAACACATACATTTAAGTATACCACATTCACCAATTGTCTAGATACCAATAATCCCCCTTATTGTTTAATCTTCGATGAGTGTATCAATGGTACCATTACTGGTTTGAATGATGGCCTTCCCTCTTACTTTAATCGCCGATGTATGTTCTGTAAACTGGGCAATCATAATTTCTCCCTTGTCAAGTTTTTCCGAATGATGAAACTTAGTTGATTCCCCACGGGTTAATCCAATCACATTGACGCCACTTTCCAGGGCTTTAATAATGATAAACTCGCTAGATGTTTTATTCATTCCATCCATCCTCCTTATTGTCCGTTCAATCTCCACAAATTACTATCCCGCAAAAGATGAAAGGTGTCAATAACTAGCCTTTAATTAGGCTAAAAACTTCTGCTCTAGCAGCAGCATCTTTTTCAAATACGCCCCGAACAGCAGAAGTTACGGTTTTTGCTCCTGGTTTTTTAACGCCTCTCATGGTCATACATAAATGTTCTGCCTCGACAACCACAACGACCCCATAGGGTGCTAAGGTTTCAACAATGGTATTAGCAACAGTAGAAGTAATTCTTTCCTGTAATTGAGGGCGTTTTGCCACTGCTTCCACAGCACGGGCTAATTTGGACAAGCCCACCACTTTTCCGTTTCGGGGAATGTAGGCCACATGGGCCAAACCATAGAAGGGAACCAAGTGATGTTCACAAGTTGAATAAAAAGGAATATCCTTTACCAGGACAAGTTCTTCGTGTTGTTCACTAAAGATGGCAGAAAAATACTCTCTTGGATCCGTTTTTAGTCCGCTGAAAATTTCTTCATACATGCGTGCCACACGAGTAGGTGTTTCCAACAGGCCTTCTCTGTCTGGATCCTCACCTACCGCTTCTAAAATCATGCGTACAGCTTGTTGTATTTTTTCGTAATCTATACTCATTAGGTAATCCTCCAACAACTTCTCATGCTTCATTAATATTATCATACCCAAAATGGACAGAGAAAGAGCCGTACCAATGGTACGGCTCTTTTCTACCCTATGTCCCTGGCGATATGTACCGCCCTATTGGAGACCTTCCTTCAGAGCCTTTCCTGGCTTGAAGGCAGGAACTTTACTTGCAGCGATCTCAATTTCTTCACCCGTTTGAGGATTGCGTCCTTTACGAGCTGCACGTTCGCGAACTTCGAAATTTCCAAAGCCGATTAATTGTACTTTATCACCAGCTTGCAAAGCTTCTGTAATCGCATCAAACACAGCTTCCACTGCTTTGGTTGCATCTTTCTTAGAAAGATCAGCAACTTCTGATACACGTGTGATTAAATCAGATTTATTCATACCTTTCACCTCCTCCCAAAGGTATGATATCTTGTTATACGTTGTTCACCATTTGCAAGATAATTATACATATTTCCTAGATTTTCTATCATCCGTAATGCTTATCTTAATATAGAAAGTCCCGTAATTCAAGAAAATTTCAAGATATATGCCTTATAAAATGAGAAAACAACCCTATCTTAGAAAATAGGGTTGTTAATATTCAACATTTTTTACAATATAATAGCGATTAATCCGCCAGAACCCTCATTAATGATTCTTCCAAGGGTTTCCTGCAACTTATAACGGGCGTTATCCGGCATCATAGATAATTTGGCAGAGATTCCTTCATTTACAATTGAATTTAAGGATCTGCCGAATATATCAGAGTTCCAAATGCTTAATGGATTTTCTTCGAAATCTTGCATCAAGTATCTGACTAATTCCTCACTTTGCTTCTCAGTACCAATAATAGGAGCAAATTCAGATTCAACATCTACTCGAATCATATGAATAGATGGAGCCGTTGCCCGCAGGCGAACCCCAAAGCGTGATCCATGGCGGATAATTTCTGGCTCATCTAATTTCATTTCTTCAAGGGATGGAGGTGCAATGCCATAACCCGTTTGGCGAACCATAGAAAGGGCACCGGATATTTTATCATATTCCCTTTTCGCCATAGAAAACTCTTGCATCAATTGCAAAAGATGGTCCTTGCCCCGGATTTCTACTCCAACCACTTCCATTAAAATTTGATCATACAGTTCTTCATTGGCATACAGGTCTATTTCTGCAACCCCTTGCCCCATATTCATATCCGAAAGGGAGGCTCTGTCAATGAATTCATATTCTGTAAAGAATCCAACTACCCGATCGACATCCCGCAAACGGCGAATGTCTTTCACTGTATCCCTTACCGCTTCTTCAAAGTTCTCACGTAACCAATGGTTATCATGGAGAACCATCACCCAGGAAGGCAGATTCACATTTACTTCATGGACTGGGAATTCAAAGAGGACTTCCCTTAATACATCTAATCCTTCCCTTTCCCCCATGGTATCTGCACTGATTGCCAATACAGGAACATCATATTTTTCTTCTAAATCACCCCGAAGAGCCATGGTATCGGGATGATTAGGCTGTTGAGAATTTATAACCACAACAAAGGGTTTGCCAACCTCTTTTAATTCGTTAATCACTTTTTCCTCAGCTTCAATATACTCTCTGCGGGGAATATCTGTAATGGTTCCATCTGTAGTAATAACTACGCCAAGGGTAGAGTGTTCTTTTATCACTTTTCGGGTACCTAGTTCAGCTGCCTCTTCAAAAGGTACCGGTTCTTCATACCAGGGGGTTGTAATCATTCGGGGTCCATTTTCATCCTCATAGCCTCTCGCCCCATCTACGGCATACCCCACACAATCCACTAAACGCACATTTATATCCAACCCATCTGTGACGTTAATTTCAACAGAATTATTTGGAACGAATTTTGGTTCGGTAGTCATAATGATTTTTCCGGCAGCACTTTGAGGCAGTTCATCTGTCGCCCGAACCCTTTCCAATTCATTTGGAATATTTGGGATAACAACTGATTCCATAAACCGTTTAATAAAGGTGGACTTCCCTGTACGGACTGGACCTACGACGCCAATATAAATATCCCCACCCGTCCGTTCCGCAA
>CAMLDI010000075.1 GCA_946478845.1 uncultured Paenibacillaceae bacterium | reverse complement strand
ACTAGTCATTTGTCCTTACTAACTTATGTGAATAATCCAATTGTGCTACAAAAAAAAGCCCCTAATAAAGGAGCTTCAATCCACTGCTGGTGCCAAGGCGAGTTGCACCTGCTTGAATCATGGCCAGTGCTTGCTGTTTTTCCCGAATTCCGCCAGACGCTTTTACCCCCATATTGGGACCAACAGTTTGGCGCATTAATGCTACATCTTCGATTGTCGCCCCTCCTGCCAAAAATCCTGTTGAAGTCTTCACAAAATGGGCACCCGCTTCTTTACTGATTAAACAGGCCTCAATAATCTCATCTCTTGTTAATAATCCAGTTTCCAAAATGACCTTTACGATCCGGCCATTCGTTGCCTGGACAACCCCCTTGATATCTTCTAACACAACCTCTTTTTCCCCTGATTTTAAAGCGCCAATATTAATCACCATATCGATTTCATCTGCTCCATCAGTTACGCTTAATTTAGCTTCCAGCGCCTTCAATGCCGGACTGGAAGCTCCAAGAGGAAATCCTGCAACGGTTGCTACTTTCACTTTAGTGCCTGCTAAATTCTTGTGGGCTCGCTTTACCCAATAGGGATTTATACACACGGAAAAAAAATGATTTTGTACAGCTTCACGGCATAGTTGATCAATGTGATCCCCTGTAGCTTCAGGCTTTAATAAGGTATGGTCTATATAGGAGGCCATGTTTAATTTCATCACGTTTTTCTCCTTATTTATCCAATCCAAGGAATTTGCAAGCTTTTTTAAGAACGGATACGTTATTTTCGTATCCATAACTTTTTTGTTTTTTCCATAAATCTTCGAAGCTTAGCCAATCCACTTTATTTATTTCTTCAATCTGGGGCTTTAAATTGCCTGATATTGCCTCTACAAGGTAATAATGCACTTCCTTTTGAATTGAACCTAACACAGGATGAAAATAATTATAATGAATGGTTTCCAGAGGTTTTATGATTTTCCCAATAATCCCTGTTTCCTCCTGAATTTCACGTAAAGCCGTTTCTTCAATGGTTTCCCCATCTTCTTGTTTCCCTTTCGGCAAGGAAGCTTTCATATAGCGATCTTCTATTAATAATAATTCTGTCTTATTTCCATTTTTCCGATAAACCACACCGCCCGCTGATATTTCTTTCATAGTGATTCCCTCCTTATTAACAAATTCTTTACCATATTTTACTCGTTCTCAGGTAATAAAAAAACCCCACCAAAATTTTGGCGGAGCATATATTTTAATCTACATCTTTTACAAAGGTACCCCAGGAAAGTTCTGAACCAGGTTTATCTATTTTTACTTTGCATATTTTCCCTACTAATTTTTCTGAAGCGGGAAAAGCAACTTTTATATAATTATCAGAAAAACCAGCGTATAAACCACTGCCTGGTTCATCCTTTAGTTCTTCTTCAGGAATTACCTCAAGAACTTGTCCCACAAATTTCTCTGCATAGGCAAGTGACATGCGATCAGATAACTCAATTAAACGATGAACACGTTGCTCTTTAATTTCATCAGATATTTGATCTTCCATCTTCGCAGCTGGAGTTCCAGTTCGCTTAGAATAAGGGAAAACATGCAGTTTGGAAAACTTAATCTCCTCTATAAAACGATACCCATTCTCAAACATTTCATCGGTTTCCCCTGGAAAACCAACGATAATGTCTGTGGTAATCGAAAGGTCTGGCAATGCTTTTTGCAACTTCAGAATAGTTTCTTTAAATTCTTGGGTGGTATATTTTCTTTTCATTCGCTCTAGAACTTGATCATCTCCAGCCTGTAAAGGAATGTGAAGATGACGGCAGATTTTATCAGAACGATGGAGTACTTCTATTACTTCGTCAGTAACCTGGCTTGCTTCGATCGAACTAATGCGCAGGCGTTTAAGCCCATGCACTTTCTCATCTAAATCAGCCAGCAACATAGCTAAATTATAGTTTTCCAGGTCTTCTCCATAACCGCCAGTATGGATTCCGGTAAGGACAATTTCCTTATATCCTGCATCTACAAGTTTTTGTGCCTGTGCAATCACACTTTCAGGTTTGCGGCTGCGCATTAATCCCCTTGCCCAGGGAATAATGCAATAGGTACAAAAGTTATTGCAACCCTCCTGAATTTTCAAGGAAGCACGAGTGCGGTCACTAAATTCAGGGACATCTAATTCCTCGAATTCTTTTGCTTTCATAATGTTAGATACCGCATTAATGGGTTCCCGTTCCCTCCGATATTGTTCGATATAATCAATCATTTTCTCTCGTCCAGACGTCCCCACCACAATATCAACACCGGGAATATCCATAATTTCACCTGGAGATGTTTGGGCATAACATCCCGTAACCGCAATAACCGCTTCTGGATTATTGCGAATGGCACGACGAATAACCTGGCGGCTTTTTTTATCCCCTGTATTGGTTACTGTACATGTATTGATTATATATACATCCGCCTCTTTTTCAAAATCCACCTGCTGGTAACCAGCATGCTTAAACAACTGCCAAATGGCCTCTGTTTCATATTGATTAACTTTACACCCAAGGGTGTGAAATGCTACAGTTGGCATCTTAATCCAACCCCTACTCTCTTTCAAATTCGTATGAAATACAAGATAACCCATAAAGGGATGCTGTTTCCGTCCGTAAAATGCGGCGGCCTAAAGAGACCTTTTTCATTCCGGCTTCCTCGGCTTCTCTCGCTTCATCTTCAGAAAAACCGCCTTCCGGGCCAATCACAAGCAAAAGGTGCGCTCCCCTGGGAATTCCCTGTATAACCTGGGATAAGGGGGTTTCCACTTCTTTTTCATAGGCAAATAAAGCATAATCAAAATTGCCCGCTTTTGCAAGGAGTTCCCTCCACCCTAATGGGCTAGCAATAGCAGGGATTTGGCTCCGATGGGATTGCTCTGCTGCCTCCTTGGCAATTTTTCCCCATCGTTCAATCCGTTTTCTTTCTTTTTTTTCATCTAATTTAACCACCGTATACCGGGAAGTAAAGGGACAAAAAGAAAAAGCACCTAATTCAGTGCCCTTCTGGATAATCCAATCCATTTTATCCCCTTTGGGTAATCCCTGGGCAATGGTCACGTGGAGAGGAAGCTCTCTCGATCCATCTAATTCTTCGATTACTTTTAATTCGACATGATCCGGTGCGATTTGTTCTATTTCTGCAAGGACATCCATGCCTTTTCCATTGCAACAGACCACCCGTTCCCCTACCCGAAAACGCATGACCTTAACCATATGGTTTACATCTTCACCTGTTATTAAGACAGTGGCCTCATTCATTTGCTCAGAACGTACAAAATATCTTTGCATCATGTTCTCCTTTATTTCTTCTTCCTGGCCACAATGCAAACCCATCCAGAAGTAATTTCATCCCGATTATAGATCGTAGGAGGTGCTGTATTTTGCTCATCATCATTGTGGGATACTAGTTGATCCTCATCCCCATCATCATAAGCATCATGAAGATAGCCAACTTGCATGATTTCAAAACCATGATGAATCAGTTCTTGTTTCACTTCTTCTTCCTTAAGTGTAATGATACCAGAAGTGATAAAAATACCGCCCTCTTTTAAACAGTTTGCTGCGTCTTCTATAAAACGGAGAATAATTTCAGCTAGAATATTCGCCACGATGACATCAGCTTGTTCCGTTACTCCATTTAATAAATCGTTTTGTCTTACATCAATAACAGTTGCAGTACCGTTTAATTCTACATTTGTTTTAGCTGATTCAACGGCTACTTCATCTAAATCAAGAGCAAGAACGGAAGATGCCCCTAATTTAGCCGCAGCAATCCCTAAAACACCGGTACCGCATCCTACATCAATCACTCGTTCTTTGCCCTTTATTGTTTCTTCAAGAGCACGAATACAAAGGACTGTTGTAGGATGAGTTCCAGTTCCAAAAGCCATACCAGGATCTAATTCGATTTTCATTTCCCCTGGATGTTGGGGTGTATATTCTTCCCATGTGGGACTAATCGTAATTCGTTCAGAAACCCGTACAGGTTTATAATACTGCTTCCAGGAATCCGCCCATTCTTCTTCTTTGACCTCTGTTAAGGTTACAGTACCCAGTCCAACTTCAATACCATAAAATGATAGATTCTGAATGGCCAACTTTATTTGTTCAACAGTTTCCGCCAGATAGCTATTTGCCTGGAGATATCCCTTAACAAGCACTCCTTCTTGCGGGTAATCTGCAGAGGACAGTTGATAGATTTCTCCATATTGGTCTTGCCATTCTCTGTCTAGTATTTCAGGATCCTCAATAACGACACCTGCTGCTCCAGCTTCATGAAGAATATTAGCAACCCCTTCAATAGCTTCCTGGGTTGTGTGAATACTAATTTCTGACCACTTCATTATCTATCATCCCTTCAGCAACCTAAAGATCCCGTAATACTTTTTTCATTTTATCAAAGAAAGAACCGCCGTTTTCACTAACATCCTCGCCACCGGCAGCAGCAAATTCCCGCAATAGTTCCTTTTGTTTTTCATTTAGATTTTTAGGTGTCACAACAAGTACTTTAACATGTTGGTCACCACGTCCAGATCGGTTTAAATAGGGAACCCCATGTCCCCGTAAGCGGAATAAGGTACCTGTCTGTGTACCGGCAGGCACTTTTAATTTTACCTTTCCTTCAATGGTGGGAACTTCAATTTCATCCCCTAATGCTGCTTGGGAGAAGGAAATAGGAACTTTACAATAAATATCATTCCCTTCCCTTTCGAAATAATCATCCCTTTTGACACGAATAACCACATATAAATCCCCTGGAGGACCACCGTTAATTCCTAAATCCCCTTCACCAGAAATGCGCATTTTCGCGCCATCATCCACACCTGCAGGAATCTTGATATGGATTTTTCGGCGGATTCTTTCTTTTCCTACACCATGGCAGTGGCTGCATTTTACTGAAATAAACTTTCCTTTTCCCCGGCAGGTTGGGCAAACCCGGCGATTCACAATACGGCCAAAGGGCGTATTTTGTACCACTTCTTGTTCCCCAGATCCATGGCACGTTTGGCAAGTATCCACTTTGCTTCCTGGTTCTGCACCAGACCCATTGCAGCGGGTACAGGTTGCCTCTTTAGGGATTTCAATATCCATTTCCTTGCCAAAAACCGCTTCTTTAAATGCGATTTGCATCGTATATTGCAAATCATCCCCCTGACGTGGGGCATTAGGATTTCGCCGCCCCCCTCCGCCAAAGAACATGTCAAAAATGTCGCCAAAACCGCCTCCGCCGAAGTCTCCACTAAAACCGCCAGCACCTTGTGGGCCATTATGGCCGTAATGATCATAACTTTCCCGTTTTTGCGGATCACTTAATACTTCATAGGCTTCTTTTACTTCTTTAAATTTTTCTTCGGCATCTGGAGCCTTATTCACGTCCGGGTGCAGTTGCCGAGCTAATTTACGATATTCTTTCTTAATATCCTCTGGTGAGGCGTCTTTGGAAAGCCCGAGAACCTCATAATAATCCCGTTTACTCATTTTATTTCCTCCCGCCCCATCATTCTCTATGAATAAAGAAAACTAGGCTTATCACTAATTACAAAAGCCAAAGCCAAGTTGCCCTGACTTTGACTTCTTAAAAAACATTGTACTTCTTATTTTTTATCTTCATCAACAACAGTATAGTCTGCATCGACAATATTGTCATCTTGATGTTTTTGTTCGCCTTCTTCGCCGGCTTGTTGTTGTGCTTGAGCTGCCTGTTCATATAATTTCACAGAAAGCTGTTGCACGACTTCTTGCAGTTCATCTTTCGCTGCTTTCATGCCATCAATATTATTGCTTTCTAATGCAGTTTTTAATTTATCTTTTGCTGCATTGGCTTTATCAATATCCCCTTGATCTACTTTATCTTTTAGGTCATTCACTAATTTTTCAGTTTGGAATACTAATTGATCTGCCTCGTTGCGCAATTCAACTTCTTCTTTTCGTTTTTTATCCGCTTCTGCATTTTCTTCAGCTTCACGAACCATGCGTTCAATTTCATCATCATTTAGACCGGAAGAAGAAGTAATGGTAATTTTTTGTTGTTTACCGGTACCTAAATCTTTCGCAGATACGTTTACGATTCCATTCGCATCAATATCGAAGGAAACTTCAATTTGTGGAATGCCACGTGGTGCTGGCGGAATTTCATTTAACATGAAACGGCCCAGGGTTTTATTATCTGCAGCCATTGGACGTTCCCCTTGTACTACATGAATATCTACAGAGGTTTGATTGTCAGCTGCTGTTGAGAATACTTGAGACTTGCTGGTTGGAATGGTTGTATTCCGTTCGATTAAACGTGTCATTACCCCACCCATGGTTTCAATGCCAAGAGACAAAGGAGTTACATCAAGAAGAACCACGTCTTTAACATCCCCGGTTAATACACCCGCTTGCACAGCAGCACCCATCGCTACTACTTCATCAGGGTTAACCCCTTTGCTTGGTTCTTTGCCAAGGAATTTTTTAATCGCTTCTTGTACAGCAGGAATCCGCGTAGAACCGCCAACAAGGATTACTTTATCAATTTCAGAAGGGTTTAATCCAGCATCAGAAAGTGCCTGGCGAGTTGGTCCCATTGTGCGTTCCACAAGGCCAGCACTCAACTCTTCAAACTTAGCGCGAGTTAAGTTTAACTCAAGGTGTTTAGGTCCTGTTGCATCAGCAGTAATAAATGGAAGTGAAATGGTTGTAGTAAAAACGCCAGAAAGGTCTTTTTTCGCTTTTTCAGCAGCATCTTTTAAACGTTGCATTGCCATTTTATCAATGGAGAGGTCAATTCCGTTGTCTTTCTTGAACTCGTTTACTAGATAATCAATGATGACCTGGTCGAAGTCATCACCGCCTAAACGGTTATCCCCACTGGTAGATTTTACTTCAAAGAATCCATCCCCAAGTTCAAGAATAGAAACGTCAAAAGTACCACCACCAAGGTCGAATACAAGAATGGTTTGATCTACTTCCCCTTTGTCAAGACCGTAAGCAAGTGCTGCTGCAGTTGGTTCATTGACAATACGAAGAACTTCTAGTCCGGCAATTTTCCCGGCATCTTTTGTAGCCTGGCGTTGGCTGTCATTAAAGTATGCAGGTACAGTAATTACTGCCTGTGTTACAGTTTCACCAAGATAAGCTTCTGCATCTGCTTTTAATTTTTGCAGAATCATGCCGGAAACTTCCTGGGGAGTATATGCTTTACCTTCTAAAGTTACCTTATGGGAAGTGCCCATATGGCGTTTAATAGAAATAACTGTGTTATCAGGATTGGTGATTGCTTGACGTTTCGCTGCCTCACCTACGATTTTTTCTCCGTTTTTAAAAGCTACCACTGAAGGCGTGGTACGGTTTCCTTCTGGATTAGGGATTACAATGGGTTCCCCACCCTCCATAACAGAAACACATGAGTTAGTAGTACCAAGGTCAATTCCAATCACTTTTGCCATTTTAAATTTACCTCCTAGAGTTCTATTCAAAAATTGTTAAAGGTGTTAATAAAATTAAGAACTTACTTTTACCATGGAAGGACGAATCACACGGCCTTTTAATTGATAGCCTTTTTGCAGTTCTTGCATAATCATGCCAGATTCATATTCATCACTTTCTTCCTGCATTACCGCTTGGTGTAAATTCGGATCGAATAGTTGCCCTTCAGCAGGAATCACTTGAACCCCTTCCTGTTCAAACACACTTTGTACCTGGCGAAAAACCATTTGAATCCCCTCTAACATGGATTCAAGAGTACTATTTTCATTATTCCCGGCAGCAATGGCTCTTTCGAAGTTATCCATAACTGGGAGCAAAGATTCAATCACCCTTTGAGATTGGAACATAAGCAATTGTTCCTTCTCTCTATTTACCCGGGTTCTAAAGTTTTGCAAATCAGCCTGTGTCCGGAGATATTTATTATTCAAATCTTCTTTTTCTTTTTCTAATTGTTCAATTTTTTTCAGATATTTCTCTTCCATATTTTCTGCCGTTTCCTCATGCACTTCCTCGGAAAGGACTTCTTCTTCAGAAACCACTTCTGTTTGTTTTTCTTCAGCCATTTTCTATCCTCCTCAATGATCTTCCTGATGAATGTTCTTACGTCGTAACACAGTATGTATTCTTAAAATGGCTTCACTGACTTCTCCCGCTATTTTTATACTGTGGATTTTCACTAAAGCCGGGTCTACAACCCCAACCTGCAACATATCAAGACATTCACCGGAATCAAAATCTAAACCAATACTTGGTCCTTCTTGGCTTTGTCGTTCTTTCACTAACTCTATTTTTTCAATAGGATTAAAACCAGCATTAGATACCATTTGGAAGAAAGGCTTTTGTAGAGCTGTGGATACAGCTTCAACACCAAAAACCCCCATCCCCTTTACCCGTTTTTTCCACTCCTCAAGATGACAGGAAAGATAAAGTTCAGTGGCTCCACCACCAGGATGGTATCCTCCTTTTAAAGAAGCCTGAACAGCTGACGCAGCATCTTTGGCGATTCTCTCCCTTTCTCCGGCAACTTCTTTTGTGGCAGCACCTACCAGCATTGTAGCAACTGGTTTTCCTTTTCCTTGCAATATCTTGACTTGACGGGTTTGTTCATCGGTTTCAATAATGCCCGCAAAACCCAGAAAACGTTGTAAATCTTCAACCTCTTTAGAGAAAGAAATTCTTTTTAAAAAGCGGGCTCCTGTGTGTTCCCCAAGGCGTTGCAGATCTTGCAGTGGAACATGTTGCAATACCATAATTCCATGGTCCACACAATATTCTTCTGCCAATCCATCACAGCTTTTTGCTAAGGCAATAAAACCAACACCTAATTCTTTTAACTTCCTTAAATTCTTGCTATACGATTCTTTTAATGCAAGGAAGCGTTGAAAACCAGCTTCTGTTCCTAAAGCTTCATCATCTACTTCTTCGGGAGCCAAAGCATCCTGAAGAATTAAAACTTTTGCATCCTTTAACGTTAAAGGCATATCACGGGATATGGGAATTCGATTTAATAGCACACCATGAAACAACTCATTTTCTGCACCTTCTCTTGCGAAAATCAAGTCCCGCAAACGAAAATCAGATTCTTTCATTTTTTCTATTCCTACAACCTGAGCCCCATTGATGACTAAACGGGCAATGTCTTCATTTTCCCGGCCAGCAATATATGCGATATGAAACAGCCGATCATCATTTAAATTCTCTACAGGGAGTGCAATCCGTTTTAATTCCTGCATTGCTTCAGCAACTCCTCCCCGTATTCCTTCAATAACCCGGGTTATGGGGACCCCTCTTTGCACCTGATGGGCCCCTTCAACTACCAGAGCTGCAGCAAGTAAAGTGGCTGTCGTTGTTCCATCTCCAACCTCTTGTTGCTGGGATCGGGCAATATTTATAATCATGCTAGCAGCAGGATGATTCACTTCCATTTCATCCAGAATTGTAATTCCATCATTGGTGATAATGACATTGCCATCTTCATCAACCAACATGGTGTCCAGCCCTTTGGGTCCAATGGTCCCTTCTACGGCACGGGCAACTGCTTGCACAGCATTCACATTATTTAATAAAGTAGACAATCGTTCATCTACAGGAAGATTTCTACTCCTTTTTTCTTTTCCATCCATCATTCTTGCCTCTAATCCTAGTCTTTATAAATATTCT
>CAMLDI010000074.1 GCA_946478845.1 uncultured Paenibacillaceae bacterium | reverse complement strand
AAAATGAGCAAAATAGTAGTGGAGGTGTATAGTGATGAAAAGAATCACCATCCTAAGCTTTGGCTTCATTTATTTTCTTCTTATGATGGTAACTGGTTGTGGCAATAACCAATCAGGAAACAATGGCACAACGAATAATACAGCCCAACAGTCAACACAACGAATTCAATCTCAGGAGATGGAAAATAACAGTGCACTTGCTTCTCGAATTCAAACCATCGCCCATAAGGTAAAGGGTGTGAAAAAAGCAAATGTGTCTGTTAATGGGGTTACTGTTCTAGTGGGCATTGAGGCGGATCAAAATACGAAGAGGAATAAAAGGGATATTGAATTGGATGTATATTACGCCATTAAAAAGGTGGAAACCAACAATAATATTTATGTAACGACTGATCCCCGTTTAAACCAGCAGATCCAAAGCCCATCTACCCAACAAAGAGCTGGAATTATGAGTACAAGAAAGACGGATGTTGATGGAATTATACAAGAGATCGGAAAGCAGTTTGTAATTCCAACCCCTTAAAGAAAAAGGGCATGTTTTCTTTAGAAAAAGGAAAACTGCCTTTTTCTTTTATACAAAAATAAGGTATGATGAAATCCGGTAATAGGTAAAGTTTTCTATAAGAAAGAGGGAGTAGTGTGGAAGCGGGAACCATTGTTACATTAAAAGTTGTTCGTACAGCACCCTTTGGGTATTTTTTATCAGATGGAACGACAGATGTTCTATTGCATGCCAGTGAAGCGAAAGGAACCTTTGAACCTGAGGATGAGGTTGAGGTTTATTTATATCATGACCATCAAGGCAGATTAGCAGCGACTCGTGAGAAGCCAATCCTTTTATTAGGGGAATGCGGTTGGTTGCAAGTTACAGATGTACAATTTAAATTAGGGGTTTTTCTAGATAATGGCATTCAGAAACACCTTTTCTTATCCCTGGATGACCTTCCCTGGGACCATGAAAGATGGCCTCAGAAAGGGGACCGAATTCCAGTATGTGTGGGCCTGGATAAGAAGGGAAGATTACAGGCCTTTAAAATGGATGAAGAAAATATTAAATCCATTGCAGAACCAGGAAAAGAAACAATGAAAAATAATACCGTTCAAGGGTATGTGTATAAAGTGCTTAACTCTGGGGCCTGGCTGATGACTGAGGGGAAAAATATAGCCTTTATTTCCTGGGATGATGCCAGCGTTCCATTGCGCCTTGGCTGCCACATTGAAGGAAGAGTAACACGCATAAGAGAAGATGGCGCTCTTGGCCTTTCCATGTTGCCTCCCAAGGAAGTTCGTTATGTAATAGATGCGGAGAAGATCTATGAATATCTAAAAAGCCGCAATGGGAAAATGCCTTATACAGATCAGTCAGACCCAGAAATTATTAGGGAAATATTCGGCATTAGTAAAGGTTCCTTTAAAAAAGCCCTAGGAAAACTGATGAAAGAAAATAAAATCGTCCAGGAAAATGGATGGACGAAAATCATTTAATAATTTTATTGAAAAACAAATCATCCAGTAAGTTTTTTAATCTTACCTGTGGTTTTTTGTCCCCTAAGGTCAACATTTCATGAAGGATGTGTTGGCCTTTTTCCACGTTTGCCTCATAATACCCTGAATCATGCATTAATTTTTTTATTTCTAAAATTAATTCTTCAGCATTATGAACGGGAATCCCACCTTTTCCATCAGCCATAATTCGGTAATACCCATTGTAATTTAAGTGATAATCGTAAGGCATAGTTGGTTGCAAAATAACCATTCCTTTTTTTAAGAGGGCTCCTTCAAGGGCTGTGGTAGATGAGATGGTTGCAACGAGATCTGTAGCATGTAAAATTTCTTGTAAATGAAAATCAGGAGGGGTAAGGCGAATCCCCCTGGAAGTAAATCCCTCATAGGAAAGACGATCAGATGGATGGGGATTCACTATTACAAGAACGGGCAGTTGTTCTGTCGCTTTTTTCATCCATTCCATAATGGAATGATTAATGTAATCAAAATAACACTGAGTGGTAAAGGTAATAATAAACATATCTTCTGAAACTTCTAAGGCACGGAGTAAATCTTCTTTGCTTTTTTGAATAAAACGATGATTATTGGCAAGCCTCAGACTTCCTATTTCATAAATGTTCGACTTCCCAATTCCTCTTTTATTTAACCAATCAGTCATATGGCGGCCCCAGACACAGTAATGGGTTGCCCGGGAAGGGATAATAGAGGCATCGTTGGTTAAGTGGTTTTGTACGTTTAAAAAAGGGATTCCATATAATCGTCCTAACAGGGATAACACATTTCCCGGATAAACCAGTTCGGAGTGGTCAAGGATAATTCCAATTGGATAGTCAAACATTAATTTTGTTAAAATTTCCACCAGTTTTATTCCGTGGACTAGCTGGCTACGGAGCCATGGAAAAAAGTTAGGGAGAGAAAAGATCTCATGGTTTTTGGCATAGGGATAATCCTGAAAATTAGTTATACGTTCTTGAATCCACTGAATTGTTTCACGTCTTACGGAATATCCATGAAGAGTTTTATTGAGGTTGAATACGCGAAAGTTTTCTGGAAGTTTTTTTCCTTGAATTGCTTTTTGATCGTAAGGATTTGACTGCAGGATTAACACTTGGTTATTAGATAATTGAGAAAGGGCGAAATCGATAAATTGCCCGCAAATTAATACAGTAGTTCTCTTGGGGTCCTTTTCTAAGGAACGGATTTGTTGGGGATTTCTCTGTAATTTTAATTGAACATCTTTCATGGAATAGAAATTCCAGTTTTTTTGTTTCAAAAGAAGATAAAAAGGGTTTCCTAAACGCTGGTCTACCTGTTCACGAATCATAACATGGTAGGGGCGAACCATTAATAATGGCAATTCCACATGAAGGTAGTTTAATGATGAAAAAAACTCAAATAAATCCTGAGTAAAACCATAACGAAGAAGTAAATGGGGATTGAACATATTACCGTTATACATCCTCAACATCCTTCCAATGGATGGGATTATCTTTGGCTATTTTTTGCAGAATTTGTTTTCCCATTAAATGGGCCAGATCTTTTAGTTCAATATCACCTGGTGTAAGGGTTCTTTTAAATGAGATTGCCTCTTCATTGATTATGGTACTAGGGTTTAAATCTTTCGCTGCAACTATTGTTTTTCGAATTCGCGCGTAATTTTCTTCTTCTTTTGTAAGAAGGAAATGTTCTGGTCCACACATGGTAACGGTTTTGTTAATGGTAGAAATTAAGTTTTGCAGTTCTTTGGCTTCAACGGCGGATTCATCATCCACTCTTTTTTGTGATAAATCCAGGGTAATATGTTGTTCGAAGATTCTGCCTCCTAAACCATATACCGTTGCATAGGCTAAAATCCGATCCAGTGTATCTTTCGCGGAGGTGTGGTCAGCATAACCTACCGGAAATTCCAGTTTTCTTTCATACATTGGTATTTTTCTTAAATGGATTGAGGACAGTGGGGTAGGATAGGATTGAATTCCATACATGAGAATCAAGTTTTTTTTCGGTGTGAGATTTTTAATGGCATACTGAATTTCTGTTTGAATGGCTCCTCCAATTCCAATGAACAAAGGTTGTTGGATCGTCGATAACTGTTTCAGCATAAACAGGTCATTTATACATGTAGCATGAATGGCAAAGGCATCGATGTTTTCTTTCATTAAAAATTCGATGGAACGGGGTTCATCTACTAGGCCGACGATTTTTAAGCCTAATTGCTTGCTAAACTGAAATAACTGATGCCATTGTTCTTCGGTAAACATCCAGTTCTTTATTGCGGGATAGAGGAGATGGGTCGAAACCATGTATGCATCTAGATCAAGCATTATATGGAATTTTACCGCTGAAGCGCCGGAATCTTTTAGACTTGCAACTAATTGAAGCATATAAGCAAAATCCCCTTCATGATTACAGGCTGTTTCTGCAATCCAAAAAGGAGAAGATGTATTAAAGAGATTCATTTTTATTCACCTTTTTTATTTTTCAACATTTTTTTATAAAGTTGATTAATTTCATTTTCAATTTTCAAGGGAAGTTGTTTTTGTATAATATTTTTGTTTTCATACTCATCCTGAGGGATTTGATCAATCACCCAGAGTAAGGATTGATAATTATATAAATCCTTTTGGGGTAATTGAGCTGTTACTCGTTGTAAAAATAAGTAATCTTCATAGGTATCCAGGGTGAGTCGTACATGGCGTTGCTCCTCTTTTCGTGCATGAATGGTTCGCACGTGAAAATAATCAGGTTGATTGAACCAATGTCCCCAGATCTCTGTATCCATTTGATTTTTTACTTCAATGACTGTTTTTAAAGCTTTATAACTCATGCCATATAACCCAATTCCAATTGGCAAACCTTTAATATACATATAATCCGGTTGATATAAGCGGGCATCATTTCCTATTAGATTGGCATATTCAATGGAGAATAAGGGATTATCTGCGGTGATGGATAATATATAATCGAGTTGAAAAAATGTGGCTGCATCGAATAACCGCTGTAACACATCATCAGGATGACCGGTAAAATAATAAATGTTTTGTTTTTTCGCAGCTTCAATTAAGGGGTAATCCTGGTGGTGAAATGAAGTGCATAAGATTATCTGATCAATATATTCTACCTGTTTTGCTCGTTCAATTACATGATCGATTACTTTTTTCCCCTGAAGCTGTAATAATAATTTTAAAGGAAGTCTGGTAGATTTTAATCTTCCTGTTATTAAAAGTCCTGTTTTCATGGAACACCCCGGTTATTCTTTTGGATGATATTTTATGGGCCTGGCAGGGATTCCCACTGCGGTACAGTGTTCTGGAATAGATCTGGTTACTGCTGCATTTGCCCCAATGGTCACAAAGCTTCCAATTTCCACACCGGGAATCACAGAGGAGTTGGTTCCCAGGGAAACCCCTTCATGGATATGCACATTTCCAGAAATATTGACACCAGGCAATACGGTTGAATAATCCAATAAGGTTGTATCATGGCCAATGGTACAAGAAAGATTAACGATGACATGTTTACCTATCGTAATATTGGTAGTGAGTACATTCCTTGCACAAATAATGGATCCTTTTTCAATTCTGTTTTCGTCACCAATAATGGCGGATGGATGGATTAAGGTGGCAAATTGAATTTTGGGATTAATTTCTATCATTTTTTCAATAACCATTTTTCTGGTTTTAGGTTCTCCCAGGGAACATATGTAGTAATGGTTTTGGAATTCATTGGCGCGAATTAAATCAATGGAACCAAGTACCGGTACTCCATTGCGAATTGTGCCATGGCTTACAATATTATCATCTAAATAGCCCATGATTTCCCACTGTAATTTCTTATTGTTGATGTCTTTGATTAATTGGGCTACTTCTCTGCCAAAACCGCCAGCTCCAATAATCACAATTTTTTTCAAGGGAATTTTCTCCTTATCGTTATTTTTTTCATTAATAATTCTGGGTGAATTAAAGATTGGCTCATGATTTTTGTAATCTCTTGAGCAGGAGATTTACTAATATCATATGGGTTTTTGCTATATGGATTTCCAGAGAAGTGAATCATTTGAAGAATGGCTTTTTCTAATTCCTCTTGATTAAAGCCGATGGAAAGGACATTATCTCCCTGTACCCTATTTTTTTGGCGATTGCCAATGTTGATGACAGGAAGTTGAAAAAAAGGGGCTTCCACAATTCCACTGCTGCTATTTCCAATTAAAAGATCCACCTGAGAAAGGAGAAAAAGATAGTCATCGGAGGGAATGGAGGAAAAGTAATCAGTGGTTAAAGGATGTTGGTTTGAAAACTTCACCAGCTTTTTTCTAAACAAATCCCCTCCAGCATCACTGTTAGGTCCAATAATTATGATTTGATGGTGTATATAACTTTTTAATGCTGCTAAAACAATATTGATTTGTTCGTGAAAAGAATGTTTTTCTTTTGAATCTGGATGAAATACAAAAAGGATTTTTTTTCGATTTGGGTGGAGGTTATATTTTTCTGCCCATTTTTTTTGCATAGAAGGATCTAGATGTTTGATGTGATCGATATCATGTTTTCGTAAGTTACCAACAGGATGAACGCGCCATTCTTCTTCCCCCTGACTGAGTAAATTCTCTTTTGCAGCAAAAGATGTTACAAAATGAATATGGGCAAGTTTAGAAATTGCATGGCGAACAGCATCATCTGCTGAACCGCTAAGTTCTCCCCCACAAAGGTGGATAATCCCTATATTCTGGTAATGGGCTGCAATGGCTGCAGCCATCATCTCTCCTCGGTCTCCTAAAATTAGTATGGAATGGGGACAAGTAGAGTGGAGGATATCAGAAAAGTACATGATGGCCAATCCTATGGATTGGGACATGGCATATGTAGAATCCCCTTTCATTAAAATAGAAGGGGTAGCTTCAATGAAAAAGGGATCTTTTTTAATTTCATTAATGGTTCTCCCATATTCAGAAAGCAAATGCATGCCTGTAACAATCAACTTTACATTAAACAGGGATGTCTTTTGCAATTCAAATAAAAGAGGGCGATAAATGCCATAATCAGCTCTTGTTCCCGTAATGCATAATACGTCCATAAAAATATCCCCTCACTTAAGATAGATCAGCCCAAAAAAGAGGGTCTCCTTTTTTCTTCGATATGCGTAATGGCTGACCAATGACGTTCTCAAAATAGCAGGCTTCAATGCCCCGTAAAGGCCTTAAAAAACGGAGATCTGCAAATCGAAGGATGTGTCCTTGCTCTACGTCTTTTTCCAGATAAATACTTCGTCTTACAATTTTTTTCGTGGATTGTTCAGAAGGGGTTACTTTTTTTTCCATTGAGCCCAGGGCAATTTCAATATTTCTAATACCTTGAACCATGGTTCTTAATTCATGGGGTTCTAAGGATGCTTCATGGTCTGGCCCTTCCATGGTTTTATCCAGGGTAAAGTGTTTTTCGATGATTTGATACCCTAATGCCACAGCAGCGAAGGGTACTTCAACCCCTTTTGAGTGGTCTGAATAACCTACGATTTTATGGAACGCATTTTTCAAGGTATGAATGGCATGCAAATGGAGGTCTTGAAAAGGTGCAGGATAGGCAGATGTACAATGGAGTAAGGAAATTTCCTGGGAAGGGGACAGGTGGTTTAAGGTATATTCTATTTCACTAAGGGTAGACATTCCTGTGGATAATATCATTGGTTTTTGAAACTTTTCCATATATTTCAGTAAAGGAAGGTTGGTTAAGTCTCCGCTGCCTACTTTAAAGGCGGGTACATCTAATTCGTTTAAAAAAGAGGCACTTCTTTGGTCAGCTGCGGTTGCAATAAAATGGATTCCTCTTTGGTCACAATACTTTTTGATTTCCCTCATTTGATCTTCATTCAGCTGGTAATGTTGCAGCATTTCCCGTTGATTTTTATAACTCGTTTTTTTTTGATAGTCCGCAAGCTCTCCATTTTCAATGACTAATTCATCTGCGTGATACATTTGAAATTTCACTGCATCCACACCAGCCTGATCCGCTTCATCAATTAATTTCTTTGCCAGATGAACAGAACCGTTGTGGTTTACTCCGATTTCTGCCATAATAAACACTTTATGGTCATTAGAAATCTTTTTATTTCCTATTTTAAGCTTCATTTCTCATCATCCTTTCCAATTCGAAAGCGAGATGGTTCACTACATATTGTTGTTCAGTATGTGTTAATTTTGTGTGAAAAGGGATGGCTAAAGATCGTTTGTCAATTTCTTCACTGGTAGGATAATCTCCAGGGGAATATCCAAATCTGTTTTGGTAACTGGTTTGAAGATGAATAGAAGGGAAATAGGGTTTTGTTTCAATTCCTTTTTGTGCAAGGGATTCTGATAACAAATCTCGATTGATGGAAGGTGGGAGGAGTATGATAAAAACGAACCAGCTTTTTGTACTCTGGGGTAAAGCATGGGGGATGGCTACTGGTAATTGATAATCTGTAATAAGCTCAAGGTAGCGATGGGCCACTTCTTCTCTGTTCATTAGGATTTCATTTAAACGTTCCATTTGGGCAAGACCTATGGCAGCCTGTAAATCTGACATCCGGTAATTGTAACCAATCATTGAATGGTTAAGCCATTTACTTTGCTGGTCTCTTCCCTGGTTTCGTAAACTACAGGCCAGATTGTAGATCTCTTCAGAATTTGTTAAGAGAATCCCGCCTTCTCCTGTGGTAATTTGTTTGTTTGGGTAAAAGGCAAAAACCCCTGCATCCCCAAAGGTTCCTACTTTTTTTCCTTTCCATTTGGCCCCAATTGCTTCACAGGCATCTTCAATAACAGCAAGTTTATGGTTTTGGGCGATCTTCATAAGTTGATCCATATTATTGGGATGACCGAAAATATGTACGGGAAGAATTGCCCTGGTTTTTGATGTAATGGCATTTTCAATTTTTTCAATATCCATGTTTAATGTAAGAGGGTCGATATCCACGAAGATTGGTCTTACTCCTTCATAAAGCAAACAATTGCTGGATGCAATAAAACTATAAGGGGTTGTAATGACTTCATCACCAGTGCTCAGCCCTAGTGATTTAACAGCCACATGTAATGCACTGGTACCACTATTCATGGCAACTGCATATTTGCTTTGAAATGTAGAACAAAATATTTCTTCAAACTGGTGCAATTTCTCCCCAAAACTCAGGTGTCCTGAATCAAGGACTTCTATAATATACTTTTTTTCCCGCTGGGTTATATCTGGTCGGGATAAAGGAATAAACAAGGTTTTTCACCCTTTGTAATCAGTTTTTAAAAAGTTAAGAATAAGGTTTAAAATATTATCTTTATCAATGCATAACACCTGATCTGAACGATAGGACTTAATGGAAGCTGGTTTAAAATGATAATAATCTCCTTCATAATCTGTAAGTACAAATAATTCATCATCTTCTAAGGCTTTACTTATTTCATGTTCTGTTAATAATTCTTCATATATTTTTTCACCGGGTCGAATGCCAGCAATCTTAATGGGAATTATTTTTTTGCCTTGAATCCGGTTATAATAGCTTTGGATGACTTCTGCTAAGTCTTTAATTTGGATTGCCCCCATTTTTAATATAAAGGTTTCACCGCCATGGCTATAAAGGGCTGCTTTTAAAGTTAAGTCCACAGCTTGGGGAATGGTCATGAAAAAACGAGTCATATTCAAATCGGTAATGGTGAGGGGATTTCCAGATTCCGCTTGATTTATAAATAAGGGAACAACAGATCCCCGTGAACCAAAAACATTGCCAAATCGAACAGAGGAAAATTTGGAATGTTTATTATTTTCCATGCTATTAGCTTTGAAAAATAATTTTTCCGAAATAAGTTTTGTCGCTCCTAGGATATTCATAGGATTGATGGCTTTGTCTGTACTAATATTCACTGTTTTTTTCACTTGATTTTTTATCGCTGCTTTAATTACATTTTCGCTCCCAATAATATTTGTTTTGATGGTCTCAAAAGGATTATTTTCACAAATAGGGACTTGCTTTAAAGCAGCTGCATGAAAAATAAGATCAATTTCTTGTGTTATATACTCCAATTTTTCTGCATCTTGGATATTCCCCAGGGAAAAGTGTAAATTTTCACAATGTGCATAGTTGCATTGCATCATATATTGCTTACTGTCATCACGGCTATAAACGATGATCTGTTTCGGATTATAGTTTAATAGTTGATGGACCAGTTGTTTACCAATTGAGCCTGTTCCCCCTGTCACAAGAATCTTTTTATTTTTATAGAAAGTACCCATCTTGGCTGATATGGGATTCATTTTTCCTCTCTCCGTCCCTTACTTTATGATTAGGCTTATGAACAGGAATCCACCAGGATAAAATCGTCAATGGAATCTCCGATAAAGGTTTGGATAAATTCAATGGTATTTGTTAATGCATCGCGTACATCAAGAGTTACTTGAGCTGAACTTCCTCTTCCTAGTGAGTTGATGATTAAT
>CAMLDI010000073.1 GCA_946478845.1 uncultured Paenibacillaceae bacterium | reverse complement strand
ATAGGCTTATAGCCTTTGTTCAAACCACCCTTTTGAAGGGTGGTTATGATTGACTTTTTTTCATAAATGTATAAAATGATATTAATAAACTGATAATAACAAAATGTTAATTGTAATAATGATGACATAAAATAGAAGGTGATGGGATGAAAAGCAGCCATGAAGTAGTAAATAAACAGGGATTAACAGAGAAAGAGTTTCTTGCCCAATATAATGCCGGTCAGTTCCAACGGCCTTCGGTTACGGTGGATCTATTGATTTTTACTGTGGAAAATGAAGAGAAAGCAAACTATAGAAAGTTGCCCGAGAAATCTATGCAGATTCTTCTCGTAAAACGGGGAGATCATCCCTTTATGGGGAAATGGGCTCTACCTGGTGGGTTCGTAGCTCTTGATGAGAGCCTGGAAGATGGGGCTTTACGGAAGTTAAAAGGAGAAACCAACATTGATTCCCTTTATTTGGAGCAGCTATATACCTGGGGTGAACCAGATCGGGATCCTCGGACCAGGGTCATTAGCGCTTCCTATATGGCATTAATTGCTAAAACCTCTCGCAATGTAAAAGGAGGCGAAGATGCCACAGATGCCCGTTGGTTTAACGTGAAGTATCAACTTTTTCAGGAAAAGAAGACAGCCAAGGAAAAGGGTTATGAATATGAAAAGCTGGTGAATCTCTCACTTTTCAACGATGATATCATGCTATCAGCTACGGTGAAAATTACGGAAGTGGTAGAAGGCAGGGTAATTAAGGTGAAAAGGGAGATTGTTGAGCAGGATGGGCTAGCCTTTGACCATGGCAAAATTATTGAATACGCCTTAGAACGGTTACGGAACAAAATCATGTACACAGACATTGTGTTTAATCTCATGCCAGAGCATTTTACTTTGACAGAATTGCAAAAGGTGTATGAAGTGATTTTAGGGAAGGAACTACTTGCTGCTGCTTTTCGCAGAAAAGTGGCGGACATGGTGCGTGAAACCAATGAATTTACAAAAGATGCCGGGCATCGGCCCTCAAAATTATACGAATATGATCCCAATTGGTGGAGAAATGACTCTTAAAAAGGAGTGGAAGGTATGTCCAAATTATTTGATATCAATTATATCCTTGTCACAATCTGGGGTTATCCTTTAAGCCTGTTAGAATTATTGGGTACCCTGTTTGGGTTATGGAGTGTGGTCCTTGCAGCTAAAGGAAAGGTGTTAAACTTTCCCGTGGGACTAATCAACGTGGTTTTCTTCTTTGCTATCTTTTATCAGGTGCAAATGTATTCTGATATGTTACTCCAGGTATTTTTCTTTGCCATTAGTGTGTATGGATGGTGGAAATGGCTAAACCCGGCTGCTAATGAAGTAAAAGAAAATATGGAACTTAAAATTAGTGTGAATGGCTTAAAGACAAATATCAAGGTTGTCCTCATCATTTTTTTAGGGGTATTGGTGATGGGGACTCTGGTGAAAAACTTCTACATTCTTCTGCCAGGGTTATTCCCCCAGCCAGCTTCTTACCCTTATTTAGATTCATTTATTGCGGTAAGCAGTATCACGGCCAGTGTATTGATGGCAAGAAAGAAACTGGAAAGCTGGATCTTATGGGTTACTGTAGATATATTCTGTACTGTTCTTTATTTCTCTAAAGGGATTATGCTAATGTCTCTGGAATACTTTGTATTTTTCTGGATTGCAGCTTCTGGATTAAATATATGGTTCAGAGAGTATTGTTCTTATAACGAAAAATTGGAGAGAGTCATGTAAAGGGGGATGAACATGAAAGAGCAGAAAGTAGGCTTAACTTTAGGGAAGTTTGCCCCCCTTCATCGAGGGCACCAATTTATGATTGAAACAGCCCTGAAGGAGATGGATGAGGTGGTGGTTGTCATTTATGATAGCCCGGAAACGACCAACATTCCTCTTACCATTCGGGCTGAATGGATTCGAAAGATTTATCCTTCCATTCAGGTAATTGAGGCGTGGGATGGTCCAACAGAAAGTGGGGACACGCCTGAAATTAAAGAGAAACAAGAACAATATATCCTTCACTTATTAAATGGTAAAAAAATCACGCATTTTTATTCAAGTGAGTTTTACGGAGACCATATGAGCAAAGCCCTGGGGGCAGTCAATCGGTTGGTGGATTGTGCCCGTTCCACCTTCCCCATTTCAGGGACCCGGGTGCGCCAATCATCCTATGAAAATAGATCCTATGTTCATCCTCTGGTGTATAGGGACCTTATTACTAATGTGGTATTTCTCGGGGCACCTTCTACAGGAAAAACCACCTTAACTGAAGCAATTACCAGGGAAATGGATACTGTATGGATGCCTGAATATGGGCGAGAATACTGGGATAATCACCAGATAAATCGCCGCTTAACCCCCGCTCAATTAGTAGAAATTGCAGAAGGCCATCTGGAGCGGGAAGAAAAATGGTTGTTGGAAGCGAAAGACTATTTATTCACAGATACCAATGCGTTAACTACCTATTTATTTGCCATTTATTATCATGGGTGGGCAGAACAACGACTAGTAGAATTGGCGAGACAGTCGGCATCTCGGTACGATGTAGTGTTTGTGTGTGCAGATGACGTTCCCTATGATGATACCTGGGACCGTTCCGGTGAAGTGAAACGGGAAATCTTCCAAAAGCAAATCATCGCCCAATTAATTACGCGAAAAATACCATTTATTTTAATTAAAGGGAATCTGGAACAACGGATTGGGAGGGCGAAAAAGGTATTGCAGGGGTTTCAGAAGTACGAGAATCTGGGAGAAAGAATAGTCTTACTTGATTAAAATCCGCCAGAGCAATTTCTCTGGCGAATTTATCCATTAACGGGCAGATATTTTGTTATAGTACCTGATCAATTCATCATATTTTTCTCCGCCAACCCCTTGCAATTCGGTAACCCCAAATAAAACAGCATCATAATGGTTAAGCTGTACATCTAAATCAGAAAAGATCATGTATGTATAAATCAACGATGGCAATTCATTATATGTATTGGCAAATTTCCATAATTCAAAAGCTCGCTGTATATCTTTTTTGATCTTCGGGTCATTTATTTTCCCTAAAGTGGTAGCATCATGATCCGAAGAATAATTTTCTTTGATTGCATTCCACATCCCTGTTTTGTAATCACCTGAACCCATTGCATCCCTATAGGATACAGCATTACTTTTTAATAGTGTATCTCTGTCCACAGGAACATAATGCCTTAATATGAAATGTTGATCTTTTACATATGCATAAAAGTCTGCAGTTTTTACCGCAGGGGCTTTTGTTTTTTGCATAAAAAGAGCCGCGGATACAAAAAGAAGTCCAAGGGAAATGGCTATAATCATATGCTTTTTATTCACTACAACCCCTCCATTATTCTTTTTTCTATTAGTAATAGTGTAAGAGGTTTTCTTATAAAAATATAGGCTTTATTTGCTAAATAAATCAGCAATATAATGGGCTGCTGTGACAATGAACATAGATTGGCCAATCCCGCTGGCGAGACCAGTTATGACCCGTAATCCATTATTGCTTCTTCTCCATCCCTTTAGCTGGGTATATCCATCAATAATCATAGGGATATTTAAGAGAATGGCCAGTGTGATTGGAAAAGTGAAAGAATAAAAGAGAAACGGGACCACAGCCACGTAGCCTATTAAAATGCTCATGCAACGGGTGCAAAGGGAAAATTGCTTCCCTTTTATAAAAAAAGAACGTTCCGGTTTTCGATGGCAGGGGACAAACTTAAGGGTAATTACAGCATGAACCAGTTCCTTCATTTGATTTCCTCCGACATTTTTCCTCAATTTGGTGCACAATCACAGTCACAATTTGGGCTACAATCCAAATGGTTTTTTCCAGGCAAATGACAATCACAATCACCTATTAAAGGTGAACAATTCACACAATCCCATCCATCCAAAGAGGATTTTTCTTTCCTTTTTTGGCGACGCAGATAATAGAGAACAACGAGCATAAGAAAAATGACTCCCACAATCGTTGTGATAATCCCAGCTGTCATGTTTGTTGAAAACAGGATTAAACCTACTACAAGAGTAGTGATTGATAGTGTTAATAAGATAAAAAACAAGTGGTTCTCCCCTTTAGTTTTTCTATATACCTATGATTTTTACATACGAGTAAGGGTTTATTTTTGTTTCAAATGAGATATACGTAATAAAATACTTTGTATTATGTTAAAAATATATTACATTAATAATAGGAGGTGAATTTCTTGTTAAGCAATCGAATTGTCGTCTGCCGCGCAGAAAAAGGATTGACTCAGCAAGAATTGGCAGACCAGGTAGGGGTCAGCCGCCAGACCATCGCAGCCATGGAAAAGAATAAATATAATCCATCACTAATTTTGGCTTTTAAAATTGCAAAGGTGTTTGGTAAGTCGATTACAGACATATTTGAATATGCAGAGGAGGGGAATAAGTAAAATGGTGGAAACCTCTTTGTTAATTTTATTATTAATGATCTCTATTGCTGTATAAACCAATTGATGTGGCCCAGGTACGTGTGAAACTTATGAATGAAGCTGAGCAAAGGGGCTTTATTAGGGATTAAAAGAAGCTAAGCTTTCACACCTTTTATCACCACTGAGACAATAAAATCTTCAACATTGGCCCCCGGTGCCCAATCCTTAATAAAATCCTTTGATTCATCCTTAGGTTCTACAACAATATTAGTAAATCCGTTTTGTTGTAGCATCCACTCCACTTCTTCAATGGAAGATGCCCCTGAAATGCATCCAGAATATAAATCACCCAGATCATTTTTAATCTCTGCTGGCAGTTCTGTGGTTGTCACTACATCAGATATGGCAAGACGTCCCCCTGATTTTAGTACACGATAGGCTTCTTTGAACACCTGGGGTTTATCCGGGGAAAGGTTAATGACACAGTTGGAGATAATCACATCCATTGTATTGTCTTCCACAGGCAAATGTTCGATTTCCCCTAAGCGAAATTCTGTGTTGGCAAATCCTCCTTGCTGGGCATTTGTGCGGGCCTTGCTAATCATTTCCGGTGTCATATCCACACCAATTACATAACCCTGTTCTCCGACCTGGCGTGCAGCTAAAAAGCAATCAAAACCCCCGCCGCTGCCTAAATCCAATACCACTTCACCAGGTTTTAATGCAGCAATGGCCTGGGGATTGCCACAACCAAGCCCCATATTTGCCCCTTCTGGCACCCCAGTTAACTCTTCCTGGGAATACCCCAGTTTGGCTGATATCTCTTTATAGTCTACAGGAGTATCGCAACATCCTGAGGAAGGGGTACAGCAACTCCAGGTATCAAGGTTTTTAATCGCGATTTTCTTATAGTTGTTTCGCACCGTTTCCCGGATTTTGTCCTTTTCAATTTTTTTCATGACAAAAACCTCCTCTGAATAAATAAAAATACTTGCATTATACAAGTATTAAATTAATTAAAAAAATGTTTTAGGTGAAGGGGAACAACACCTTCTGCTTTTGACCATGGCCTCATTTAACAATTTAATAGAACGGATGACAGTTTCTTTTTCAAAATCATTCATGTGGGAGAAAACTTCATTGAGATAAGAATTCATTTCTTGATCAATCCTGGTTGATAAAGCTTTTCCTGTGTCAGTAAGAGAAAGAATAGAAATTCTTCGGTCTTCTGGACGGGGCGTTTTTTTCACCAGATTCATTTTTACTAGAGTCTGGATTTGTCTGCTAAAGGTAGTGATATCCGTACCCAGGGTTTCTGCGATGTTCTGTATGGAAGGTTGATGCTGCCTGTTAATTTCATATAGAATATGGCTTTGAATGGGAGAGATTTCTACGTCACTACAACAATCAAAGGAAGAAATACAACACTGTTTATCTAGAAAACCAAATCCACGGGTCATTACATAAAATAGTTCACGAAGATTTTTCATGGGTTTACCTCCTCTTGCTTATTATATACACCTAATACTTGCAAAATGCAAATAATAAATTCTTTACATATTCTTCATTGATATTTATGTCATTAAGTCATAATATAAGTATGTACTTATATAAGTGAAGGAGAATATATGTGGTATGAACATGGATGAAATGATACACCTGCTAAAATTAGTCTCCGATAAAACCCGCCTTTCCATCTTGTGTTTTGTACGGGAGCAAGAGATGTGTGTCTGTGATTTGGTAGAACTTCTTGGGTTGTCCCAACCGGCGATTAGCCAGCATTTAAAAAAATTGCGGGAAGCGGGTTTGGTACAGGAAAGAAGAGAGGGGACCTGGATGCATTACCGTTTGGATGATGGCCTTCCGGAGTATGTTTTAACCATTTTAGAACATGCACCTTCAGTACGTTCTGTTTTACAGGAATACAATTTGAAAAAACCTGTAAACCACTGTGGGGTGGTTTTACGAGAGGGAGAAGAAAATGAAAAATCAGGTAGTCAGTAAATTATCTTTTCTCGATCGCTATTTGACCCTTTGGATTTTTCTTGCTATGGGGATTGGCATTGGTGCAGGGTATTTATTTCCTCCACTGGTTCAATGGTTGACAAAATACCAGGCAGGGACTACATCCATTCCTCTTGCCATTGGCCTAATTTTGATGATGTATCCACCTCTGGCCAAAGTAAAGTATGAAGAAATGTGGCGGGTGTTTAAAAACTGGAAAGTACTAGGGTTATCCCTCCTGCAAAACTGGGTCATTGGCCCTATTCTCATGTTTATTCTGGCCATTGTGTTTTTGCAGGGATATCCGGAGTATATGGTAGGGCTCATTATGATTGGGCTGGCCCGGTGTATTGCCATGGTTATTGTGTGGAATGAGTTGGCAAAAGGAGACAGTGAATATGCTGCTGGCCTGGTGGCCTTTAATTCCATTTTCCAGGTCCTGTTTTATTCCATTTACACTTACGTATTTATTACCGTATTGCCAGGATGGTTTGGTTTAGCAGGAATGAAAGTGGATATTACCATTGCCCAGGTAGCACAAAGCGTCTTTATTTATTTAGGCATTCCTTTCCTAGCGGGAATTTTAACAAGGGTGATCTTTCTTAAAATAAAGGGTAAAGAGTGGTACCAAAGGGTTTTCATCCCGAAAATTAGTCCCATAACCCTAATTGCACTTCTATTTACGATTATTGTGATGTTCTCCCTAAAAGGAGAATACATTGTGCAGTTGCCCCTTGATGTAGTAAGAATTGCCATTCCATTACTGATTTACTTTGTAGTGATGTTTTTAATCTCCTTTTTTATGGGGAAAAAAGTGGGGGCCAACTACCCTGTTACAACAACCCTGTCATTTACAGCAGCCAGCAATAACTTTGAATTGGCCATTGCCGTTGCTGTTGGGGTATTTGGCATTCATTCAGGTGCAGCTTTTGCGGCAGTAATTGGGCCTTTGGTGGAAGTGCCAGCTTTGATTGCTCTAGTCAATGTGGCTTTATGGTTCAAAAGAAAATACTTTAAGGAAGGTAGTACATCATGAAGAAAAAGATCTTATATTTTCTTTGCACAGGAAATTCCTGCCGAAGCCAAATTGCAGAAGGATTTGGGAAAAAATATTTAGATGATACTTTTGAAGTATATAGTGCAGGAATCGAAGCCCATGGTCTCAACCCTAATGCGGTAAAGGCCATGGCAGAAGTGGCCATTGATATTTCCAAGCAAACCTCCGATATCATTGATATGGAACGTTTAAACCAGGCTGATTTTGTAGTTACTCTATGCGGGGATGCTAATGATAAATGTCCAATGACTCCTCCTCATGTGAAGCGGGACCACTGGGGTTTTGATGACCCTGCCAAAGCAACAGGTTCAGAGGAAGAGAAATGGGCTGTATTCCAACGAGTTCGGGATGAAATTGAAGAGAGAATAAGAGCTTTTGCAAAAACAGGTCAATGAAGGAGAGATAGATTCATGAAAAAGATGATTATTTTTGATCCAGCCATGTGTTGTCCTACAGGTGTTTGTGGACCCTCTGTAGATCCAGAATTATTAAGAGTATCTACCACATTAAACACTCTAAAAAACAAAGGGATTGTAGTAGAACGAAACAACTTAACCAATAACCCTCAAGCCTATGTGGATAACAAATCCATTTATGAATTGTTGAATACTCATGGGATAGATATTTTGCCTGTCACCATGGTGGATGGAGTGGTTGTAAAAACAAAAGCCTATCCAACCAATGCAGAGTTTTGCCAAATGCTTGAGATTCCCGCAGATATGTTAAAAGCAACCTTAAAGTTTAAGACTAAAGAAAGTAGTTGTGGTCCTGATTGTAATTGCTAGTATAGGGGACGTGTAAAATATGTTGAAAGCTTTTAATCCAAATGAAATCTCTCTTACAAAATATTTATTTTTCACAGGCAAAGGTGGAGTGGGGAAAACTTCTACGGCCTGTGCAACAGCTATAGCCCTGGCAGACCAGGGAAAAAGAATCATGTTAGTGAGCACAGACCCTGCTTCCAACCTGCAGGATGTGTTCAATACCCCCTTAAACAATAAAGGGGTGCAAATGATAGAAGTGCCCAATTTGGTGGTGAGCAACTTTGATCCGGTGGAAGCGGCACAGGAGTATAAAGAAAGTGTGGTTGGCCCTTACCGGGGTAAGCTGCCTGATGTGGTGATTAAAAATATGGAAGAACAATTGTCCGGTTCTTGTACCGTTGAAATTGCCGCTTTCAATGAGTTTTCCAACTTTATTACTGATAAAAAGGTGCAGCAGGAATTTGACTATATTCTTTTTGATACGGCACCCACAGGGCACACCTTGAGAATGTTACAATTGCCTTCCGCCTGGAGCAATTTTATCAGTGAAAGTACCCATGGGGCTTCCTGTTTAGGGCAACTGGCAGGGCTTGAAGGGCAAAGAGAAGTCTATAAAAATGCTGTAGAAACCCTGGCTGACAAAAACATGACAACCCTCATTTTGGTTGCAAGGCCGGAAGAAGCCCCTTTAAAAGAAGCAGAAAGAGCATCCAAAGAATTACAGGAGATCGGGGTAAATAATCAACTTCTTATTATTAACGGTGTACTTTTGCAGGCAGATGATGAATTATCAAATGCAGTTCATCAAAAACAAAGGAAAGCTCTGCAAGAAATGCCAGAGTGGTTAAGCGGACTGGAAACTTACCAGATTCCCCTGCGCCCATATAATGTAACGGGTCTTGATAATGTGCGAGCCTTTTTAAAAGAAGACAGGATTATCCATACCGCAGAAAAAGTAAGGGTAAATGACATTCTAGGGTTAAAGGATATTGTTGCGGACTTAGATCGTTCCAATAAAAAAGTAATATTCACTATGGGAAAAGGCGGCGTAGGCAAAACAACCATCGCTGCAGCAATTGCCCTGGGGTTGTCCAGAAAAGGAAAAAAGGTTCATCTTACAACAACAGATCCTGCAGCACACCTAAAGTTAGTCATCGATGAAAGCTACGGGATTACCCTAAGCCACATTGATGAAAAGAAAGAATTAGAAAAATACAAAGAAGACGTGTTAGGCAAGGTGCGGGATACCATGAGTGAAGAAGATCTTGCTTATATTGAAGAAGATTTACGTTCCCCCTGTACCCAGGAAATTGCCGTATTTAAAGCCTTTGCTGAAATTGTTGCCCGATCAGAAAATGAAGTAGTGGTGATTGATACAGCCCCTACAGGACATACTTTATTATTGTTAGATTCTACGGAGAGTTACAATCAAGAAATTCAGCGTTCCCAGGGGGATACCCCGGATTCCGTTAAGAAATTATTGCCCAGGTTGAGAAATTCAGATGAAACAGAAGTTATTATTGTAACTCTTGCGGAAACAACTCCTGTTCGTGAAGCTATGAGGTTGGAAGATGACTTGAAACGGGCAGGGATTTACAGTAAATGGTGGGTCGTTAATTCCAGTTTATATGCCACCCAACCTATTAATGAAATTCTTAAAGGGAAAGCAAGTAATGAAGTAACCTGGATGAATAAAGTGAATGAAATTTCCAGAGGCCATTTTGCCTTGATTGAATGGAAAGCAGAAGAAATCAAGGGAGAGAAACTTTTGGATTTGTTAGACTAACCAACCTGAATTTTAGGATGATGGGAGACGATGGCAGGGCAATTCTGATATACTAGAATTCACATTATTGAATGGAGGAAATGGATTATGGCAGCATTACCAAATTGTCCAAAATGTAATTCTGAATATACTTATGAAGATGGCAGCTTTT
>CAMLDI010000072.1 GCA_946478845.1 uncultured Paenibacillaceae bacterium | reverse complement strand
CCAAACCTTCATTGCCAGATAAAAGAACTTGGACATTTTGGCAGTACACAGACCGGGAACAATTGAATGGTTATAGTGGAGAAGAAAAGTTTATAGATGTAAATGTGTTTAATGGTAGTGAAAAGGAATTTATAGAGTATGGAAGCAGATAAATTTTCAAACAAAATAAAGGGAATGAACCAAAATGAGTGTCCAATTATGCCTTGCAGAAAAGCCATCTGTAGCAAAAAATATTGCAGATGCACTGAAAATCAAAAATAAGCAGGATGGGTATTTTGAAGGGAATGGGTATGTTATCACCTGGGCCTTTGGCCATTTGCTGCAACTCTATGATGCTAAAGATTATGATAGCAAGATGACCAGATGGAAAATGGAGAACTTCCCTTTTATACCTTCAGTCTTTCAATACAAAGTAAAGGGAGATCCTAAAAATAAGGATCGACCAGACCTTGGGGCAAAGAAACAGCTGGGCATCATAAAATTCCTTATGAATCGAAAAGATGTTACCTCGATTATTTCCGCATGCGACTAGGGGTTATCTCTATAAAATGATATGTACATAAATAACTGAAGTTATCCTTTTCATCGAAATTCAAGAATAAAATCCATATTAAAACATTGTGCATAATTAAAAATAGTGCACATAATTCAAGACAAACGTGTTTTTATGGTAAGCGTCTAATAACTTGGTGTATAGAAAAAAGAGCAAATCTCAAGTAAACTGAGTTTTGCTCTATATGCAGGCTTCTTGAACTTCTGGACTCCACGGAAGGTAATCTTCCAGAAATTCTGGGTGCTGGCCGAACTGTACTCCCGGCAATTGGCTAAAAATGAAATGAAGATATTTATATGGATTAAGACCATTTGCTTTAGCACTTTCGATAATGCTATAAACGGCGGCACTCGCCGAAGCTCCTTTCGGGCTTCCGCTAAATAACCAGTTTTTGCGTCCGATGGTAAAGGGACGAATACTGTTTTCCGCAAGGTTGTTGGAAATGGAGCAGTTGCCATCCTCAAGATAATTCATAAACTCTTTCTTATTGTTCAAAGCATAATTCAAAGCCTCACTTAGTTTGGATTTGGGCAGCACCTTGCCTCTGGTGGAATTGATCCATGCCCAAAAAGCATCTAAAACGGGTTTTTCCTGTTTCAGGCGCTCTGATTTACGTTCTTCACTCGAGAGGTTCTCAAGCTTCTTTTCAATTTCGAAGAGTTTGTTGCAGAATGTAATACCTTGACCCGGAAGGGTCGCTTCGGGACTATGTATATCTTTTGGAAGGGCATCTACGAATTTCCTTCGAAGATGCGTCCAACATAGGCACCTTGTGATTTTGGGAATCTTTTTGTATCCCGCATATGCATCCGAGTGAAGGTACCCTTTGAACCCCTTTAGGAATTCCTCAGGGTATTTACCGCTTCTGCCGGGTTGATACTCGAAGATTCGAATAGGGTGTTTGCAATGCTCGCCGGAACTATATACCCACATGTAAGAATCGGTGGTATTTTTCCGTCCCTCTTCATTCATAACTTGGACGGTCGTCTCGTCAGCATGCAGATATTTTTCTTGCAAGATTTTCTGATGCATTAGCTCCACCAATGGCACCAACCAGTCGCGGGACGCAACTAAAATCCAATTGGCCATGGTAGCACGGCTAAGGTTTACACCCAGTGTCTGCCATTCTTTTTCCTGACGGTAAAGGGGAAGGGCATTGACGAATTTCTGATGCATGACCCATGCCACCGTGGAAGGAGAAGCCATGGAATGCTGGATCACCGGATAAGGCATTGGTGATTTCTCTATGTAGGGTTCTCCATTCTTACGACAAGTGCGGCATTCAAAGGTTTCACGATAATAATCGATGACCCTAACTTTGGCAGGAATGAACTCGATTTCAGTACGGATGAATTCTTCACCAACCGATACAAGAGTAGTGTTGCAGGCTTCGCAGAAGCGGTCTTGTTCATCAAGAGTACAGAGGCGTTTATCGTGAGGGATATCCTTCAAGAGTTCCATCCGCTGCCCTTTAAATTTCTTTCGCCGGTAACCTTCTACCTCCTTAAGAGTAGGCTCTGGCGCCATCGGATCCGATTGAGTTTCTGCTTCATCAAAAAGAGACATCTGCCCCAAAGAAAGGGACGATGTCTTCTCGGTACTTCTGCCGAAGAGCTTGCGTGTCAGATATTCAACTGTATCGTGGAGCCGTTTGTTTTCCAATTCCAACTCGCCTATGCGTTTTTCGAGTACTTTTACCTGATTTGCATCGCTCATAAAATCCCGTTCCTTTGTGTTTTCTACTCTATACAGTATAGCATAAAAGTGTCAGAAAACCCAGTAACCATGCGCATTTGCGGGACCTTTCACTGTTAAATACAGGCTGAAATCTTGATCTTTTTCACGGCCTTAGGTTGGTCTATGGATAGACCTTCTAGAAGCCATCGAAATTCCTGGTATGTGATGGAGCGAACGGCTTCGGCATTCATTGGCCATTGAAAACTTCCGTTTTCAAGTCGCTTATAAAGGAGAACAAATCCATCTCCTTCCCAACAGAGTGCTTTCATCCGATTGCGTCGCCGGCCACAAAAAAGAAAAAGACTGTTCTGGAAAGGGTTCAACTGAAAGTTCTGTTGGACAATGGCAGCGAGTCCATCAATTGATTTTCGCATATCGGTATAACCACAAGCGATATAGATTTTCTCCGCTTTCGAGATATCACCGAACATTTTGAAGTGCCCTCAGGGTGTTTTCAATTAACGTTGTGGATGCATTGTTGCGAATCTCCAGCGTTACACCACCAAAACGTATTATGATATCCGACATTACTTCTTGATCGGCGGAATCGGCAACGGTGGTGCAAACTGGAATGTTTACCGGTACGATTGGGTTGTTTTGGGAACTAAGTGATGGAAGAGCCTCGCACGCGGCTGTGCGAATGCGTCTTAACCAATAATAGTAACTTTTCTGATTGATGTCATGGTCAGCACACCATGCAGAAACAGTTTGTCCACTATTGCGGCATTCTGTGATGATTTCAGTCCACTTATTTAATCGATACTGCTTAGTAACTTCCCTAGTATTCAACTCTAAACCTCCCTTTGGAGTTTTTCGATTAAAGTCGAAAAACTCTACAAACTCTAATTTAGAGAAATTGTCTCAAAGACTTAGGGAAGTTTCCATACACTGACTTATTAGACGCTTACTTTTTATGTGCTTTCCAGTATAGAAGTTTCCCCAATCTTTTAGGAACAAAAAAAGACCAGGATAAAATCCTGGTTGATTTATTAAATACCTTTTAAGTTAGGTAGCATTTTTTGCACATTGTTTTCCACTTATTTTCTGCATTTAACCATCTTTTTTTATGACAAGAAGGACAAATGATTCTCACTTTATGTAATTCCCATTTTAATTTTTCCCCATTAAAAATGTACTTTTCATTTTCATTTGAAGGATCAGGAATTTTTTTGCTTCCAACATCAATAATGCAAGTCTGACAGTAAAGTTCATTATCAAGTTTTTCTAGTTTCACTTCAGCGAGTATTGTAATCGTAGTACCTTTCCATTCTCCTTCTACTGCACCACAAGAACTGCAAACAAGTCCATTCAATTTGTTTTGATGAATCTTCAGGTTCTTTTCACATAAGTATTCATTGTGATCATCATAGTATGGAACATCTGGAATAACCTTTGAACAGTTATAACAGAATAAATCTTTAATTCCTTTCGGATAAGTAAACTCATAACCACCAATGCCTTTTCTATCTGTTATATAATTAGAACTGATTGCTTCAACTTTTAATGAATTACTGAAGCCACAATGAGGACACAAGACATTAAATTGATCTGTCCTGCATTCTTTACAATCACACGGACGACCCCAATCACAATTTGACATAAAGTTATCATCTTCTTTCTTAGTTATTTCAATTCGAACATAAATGAACTTCTTTCGAAGTGTTTTTTATTTATATCATTTTTAGAAAATCTTCTTCACTGATTATTTCTAATTCTTTTCCCTCGCTAATCATCTTTTCTGCTTTTGCTAATTTTGAGGATTTAGAACCTTTTATCATTACATCGTCGAAGTTACCAAGGATTATATAATCGGTTTCTTTATTAATACCGTTTTGGGGTTTACCACCTCGGGTAGCTATTAATTCAGCAGCTTCTTTGCGTGAAAGGATATTTAATCTTCCAGTAAACACAACGTTCTTCCCATAAAATGCACCGTCCCGATTGGCCTCTAAAGATACTTCAATATCCCTTAAATCTAGTTTTCTAGCACTTTTGCAAACTAAGGATGAACGGTATTTCTCTTGAGAGATTTCTCCAGGTTTTATGTGTGTTTGGGAATAGACTGACTCTAAATCTAAAAGTTCATATTCATCAATCAATTTAAGCATTAGTTGTCCACATGCCATAGCATCGCTTAAAGCGTGATGATGATTAATTAATTCTATTCCGTAATATTGACATAAGGATTTTATTGAATAACTGGATTTACCTAAGATTAATTTTTTTGATAATTGATAAGTGCAAAGAAGTTGATTGAAGCATGGGTGTATATTGTATCTTAATAAGTTATCACGTAAAGCATATCCATCGAAGGGTAGGTAGTGAGCAATCATAAGCTTGTTTTCAATTTTATTTTTAATACTCTCATAAAATACATTAAATGTAGGAGCATCTATAACATCATCAGGTGTAATTCCGTGAATAGCAATATTAAAATTATCAAATTCTTCTTCTGGATTAATTAATTCATATATCGAATCTACTATTTCTCCATTTTCAAAAAAAACCATACCAACTGAACATATACTATGTCTATTATTATTGGCCGTTTCAAAGTCAAAGGCTATAAAATTTTTCATTATTTACTCTCCTTGGGTCGATAATGTTTTGTGTAAAATGGATAAGTATTAAATCCACGTTTTTCAGGATCTTCTTTGTAATATTTAATAAGTTCGGTAACTTTTTCTTTGAGTTCTTCTTGCCTTTGAGCAAAACAGCTGCGTCCAAATCCAATAAATCTCCAAACAAAAGCTTTTCTCTGTTTGACTTCACCATTACCATCAACATATAGTTCAAAGGAATATGATACATAGCCTACTCTATTTTCGATTTTCCAAAATTCATAAGTAGGGCTATTTTTTAAATGCTTTTTTAAATCCTTATACTCTAAATCTTCTTTGGTGAGATATTTATAAGTTCTAACACCATTATCAAAAAGGAATAACATTACAGCTTCTTCTTTTTCAAAAGCTTTTCTTTGACCTTCAATCTCTGCAATATATTTATCCTCAATCGGACGATTGGGATTAGGTTTATTTAAAAAATATAATTTTCCTTCAGTCAAAAGATTCCCCTCCTGAATAGCAAAGAAATTTATACCATAATTATACAGGTTATTGTACATTGGGAGTAGGAAAATTAAATGGAAGTAATTATATTTGTTAAATTGACTTTTTATGGTAAAAATCAGGATATTCATAGTTAATATAATGCCGTTTTTATATAGAATGAAAGTTTGATAGGAGGATATATATGGCAAGAAAATTCTCAATTTATGATACATTTGAGTATAAAGGTTATTGGTGGATTCCAAACAATCCTAATCAAAAGGTGGCAGGTATTTTAACTTTCTCAGAAGATGGGATTAATTTAGAACTATTCAATACTTTAAACCCTGACCGTACAAATTTTGGAATGGAAACAGATAAATTTCAAATTGTTCTTGGAATCTGTGAAGGAAGTAAAGAAATAACACTTTACGATGGGTTTGAAACTCGTTTTAAAATGTCAGGGATAATTTCAACTAAGTTAACCTTTAACAAAATGCTAATAGGCAAACATTTTAACTCCAAGGAAGAAATGAATTTTTCTTCCATATCAATTAATTATTCTTATATTGAAGAATGGATGAGATTCAATCCATTTCATGATCAACACGTATTTGATGATGGTCCTAGAATTAAAAGTGTAGGAACCGTATATACTTTTCCACCGGTATTCGAAGAGGATATTGAATCTATTAATGCAAAGATTAAAGCTGGTTATCACTTCAACACAAGTGGGGAATTATATAAAACCAAAATCTTTCAACATACTGGTAGTTTACAAGTATTTCCTTATGAAAATAAAAATTTGGAATGGTTTATAGAGGTGATGGAGGAACTTCAAAATTTACTTACATTATTAATGAACAGAGCAGTCTACCCTAAATATATAGAATTAAAAGGTGAGACAATTGATTTAGAAAGAGGTATAAAGGAATCTATTACACTTTATGTTCTTCCAATGGATGAGTTCAGAGAATCAAAAGTGCGTGTATCGGAGTTATTTATTAACTTTAGAAAAATAGAAGGTATTATTGGTAAAGTTTTAAATAATTGGTTTAGCTTCGAAGATAAATCTTCCAAAATAATTTATTTGAGAAGTCTATATGATTCAGGAATGGATTGGGAAAGTAAATTTCTGAATTACGCAAAATCCATTGAAAGTTTCCATAGAAATACTTCTGGTAACACAGGGAAATTTGTCTCAGATGAAGAATATGAGCCACTTAAAAATGCTATGCTAGATTCCCTTCCATCAGATATTGATGTTAGCTTTAAACAAAAACTTGAGAGTACCTTAAAGTACGCACATCATCATGGTTTTGAAAGAAGAATTAGGGAAATTTTTAAATCTATAGATGGAGAATTATTTAAAATGATTTTTGATTCGAATAGGCATATGAGAAAATTTGCGGAAAATATGACAAGAACAAGGGATTATTACACTCACTATGGTGATAAGCCCGTGATTTTATTTAAAGATTGGGGATTATTCTTTGCCAATATTAGACTACATGTTATTTTGTTCTTTCACTTTTGTAAACAGTTAGGAATAAGTGATGAAATTATTCGTACATCGATTGAAGAAGATTACCAACTTACACATTCTTTAAGCATGGCTAAAAAGGAACTATTTGATTAAATAGTTTTACTTAAAACAACTAGTTAAGATTACATAATAAATAAAAAGTCCTATAAACGATCGTTTTTGGGACTTTTTCTTTTACCTCAAAAACACCCTTGTTACTTTCATGATTTGATGGCGGTTTTCTTTCATATGAGTGGCATATTAAACAGAGGAGTAAGTTTTATATTTGTCACAAACACAGGCAGTCTTAATCTGTATTTTTGCTATAATTGGTATTATATGGGGAGGGGAATAGTAATGCCTTTGGGCTATCTTTTAGATCTTGTGGTTATAGGAACATTCCTTTTAATAATTTATATCCTTATTGATTTTTTCAGAAACAGAACAAGTAATCTTTTAAAAAGAGTTATTTTTTACAGTTTCATTTTTTACTTAATAAATGTTGTCCAACTTACTACTGGAGGAATTATGATTCCCCCGCATATAGAATATCGAGTTTTCCACATACAATACGTTCCGTTCTTTTTTGTTTGGGACTGGTATAGACTTCATAGTTATAACGGTTTTGATTGGTTCTTCTGGAATTCTGTGAAGTTAACTTTTTATAATTTGCTTATGTTAATGCCTCTCGGAGTTTATTTATCTCTGTTATTTAATGAAAAAAGTATGAGAAAAGTTTTTAGGATTGTTTTCATGGTAACCCTTACGATTGAAACATACCAGCTTATTTTGGGGTATTTTGGCCTGGTTATCGCGAGAGAATTTGATGTTGATGATTTAATCCTAAATAGTTTAGGTGGGATAATTGGATATATAGTAATGGAATGTATTATTAAAGTTTTTATTACTCTAAAAAATAAAAAAAGAAAAAGTGTTTCAGTTTAAGATTGAAAATTTAAAGCTAAAATACCAAATGATTTTCAAGAAATTAAACATCTAGTAAAATACAAATTTATATTACTTTAAAATGTTCGAAAAGTAATATAAAAAACTAAGCCAATAATACTTTAAGACTTAGTGTAGCTATCAATAATTTTCCGATTTAATCCATATGTTTACAGTTAGTCAGGTATACTGGTATTCCTCTAAAAAGGGAGAACAATTCGTTCCACTTTATTTTCCAATGACTAAAGATTTCCGTGCCGTATCGATTACTTCTTTCGTGATTGTCGATATTCGAGTAAAACCACCTTATATCGATATTTAGAAAAATCTATATAAGGGATTAAGGCTGAAAAAACACTATAAGGCAGAAAGTGTTTATGTTTAAGAATTTATATTTGTAAATCTAAAAGTAAAAGGAAATGAACTAAGATGGGAGTTCAATTAATTCTAGCAGAAAAGCCATCTGTTGCTAAAAATATTGCAGATGCATTAAAAATTAAAAATAAAAAGGACGGTTATTTTGAGGGGAATGGGTATGTAATAACCTGGGCATTTGGTCATTTGCTTCAGCTATATGATGCAAAAGATTATGATAATAAGATGTCCAGATGGAAAATGGAGAACTTCCCTTTTATTCCAACCGTCTTTAAATATAAAATTAAAGGGGATCCCAAAAATAAGGATCGAACAGATCGTGGGGCAGAAAGCCAGTTCAAATTAATAAGAACGTTAATGAAAAGATCTGATATTTCCTTTATAGTTTCCGCATGCGACTTTGACCGTGAAGGACAAGTGATAGGGGATAGTATAATTTATAATATTGGGACCAATAAGCCGGTGTACCGACTACTGCTAAACGAATGGACACCGGCTGAAGTATTAAAAGGCCTGGAAAATTTGAAGCCCAATACAGAACTTAAACCTTTACAGGATGCTGGAGTGAGCCGTCAATGGGCCGATTGGGTCATTGGCATCAATTTAACTTCTGTGGCTACCCTGAAATATCAGAAAGGAAAAGGGAAGGCCTTAAATATTGGAAGGGTATTGTTACCCACCCTTAAAATTATTTATGACCGTGATCAAGAAATCAAAAACTTTGTTCCAGAAAACTATTACAAGCTCCAGGGAACTTTTAAAACCCGGGATGGACAAGAATATGAAGGGACTTATATAGAAGGAAAAGAAGAAAAATTTAAAAGCAAAGAACCATTGGAAGCCATTCAGCAGTCTTTAATGGGGCACTCCGCCATTGTAAATGATAAACAAGTGCAGAAGAAAAATGAGTACCCACCCTATTTATTTAACTTATCTAATTTGCAAGGGCATATCACCAGTAAATATAAAGGGTGGACCTCTGATAAAGTTTTGAAAGTGGCCCAGTCTTTGTATGAGAAAAAGTATATTACTTACCCTCGTACTGCCAGTATGGCTCTTGAAGAAAGCCTGGTGGGGAAAACGGCAAAGGTTTTGGAAATTTTAGGGGAAGACCTGCCTTATAAAGATGAAATTAAGTTTGTAAAATCGAAACGGATTTTTGATAATGCAAAAGTAGAAAGCCATAGTGCTATTGTTCCTACCTATTTGAAGCCGAAAAAGCTTACTGCCGATGAAGAGAAAGTTTATGAGGCAATAAAAAACCGCTTTATTATGCAGTTTATGCCCGTAGCAGAAGTTGAAGAAACAAGAATTGAAACCAAAGTTCCTCAGGCAAATTTAAAAGGGGTATTTATCTCCAAGGGGAAAGTTCAACTGGTAGAAGGATGGAAAAAGGTAGAGAAGGTTCAATCCAAAGATACCATTTTGCCTCTTGTGCAGGTGAATGATCCGGTGGATGTAGTTAAACATGAAATTACATCCCATGTAACCCAGCCCCCAAAACATCATACAGAGAAAACCCTGCTTCGAGTCATGGAGACCTGTGGGAAGAACTATGAAGGGGAGGGTACCAGTGAAGAAGATGTAAATGCCATCTTAAGCGGGTTTAGTATAGGCACTCCTGCCACACGGGCGGAAACCATTAAAAAATTGAAAGATGTCGGCTACATTTCTTTGGAAAATAAAAATTTGCTGTGTACAGAGTTAGGGAAACGCCTCGTCGAAACCTTTCCTATTAAAGAATTATTTAACCTGGATTTTACCGGGTGCCTGGAGAAGTCCTTATTTGATATTGAAAAAAAGAAGGATAGTAAGGATCAGTTTTTACAACTCATTTTTGAATTCACCTCAAAATCAGTAGCAACCATAAAAAATGAACAAGATATCACCATTCATGAAGTCACAGCCCAAACGAAAAAAATAGAAGTGCTGGGAAACTGTCCTCTTTGCGGTCATGCCATCATTGAAGGGCAGAAAGGGTTTGGCTGCAGCAATTGGAAAAAGGGCTGTAAATTCGTGATTTGGAAGAATGATAAGTTTCTGGCGACTATGAAGAAAAAGCCTACCAAAACCATGGTGAAAGCTCTTTTGAAAAATGGTGTAGCTCCGGTTAAGGGGTTAACCAGCAAAAACGGGAAAAAATTTGATGCAAAATTAAAATATGAGAAAAATGAAGAGAATGATTATTTTAGCTGGAAGATGGAGTTT
>CAMLDI010000071.1 GCA_946478845.1 uncultured Paenibacillaceae bacterium | reverse complement strand
GTGTGATCTTTGAAAGAATTCCAACTGTTCGTTCTGTGGCGTTGGGAATCTGGATCGGAACAGGTTCGAAAAATGAAAGTGATCAAATCAATGGGATTTCCCATTTAATTGAACATATGTTATTTAAAGGCACAAAAACTCGCAGTGCCAAACAAATTGCCGAGGTGTTTGATCAAATTGGGGGCAATGTGAATGCTTTTACCTCTAAAGAATATACCTGTTATTACGCGAGAGTATTAGATGAACACGCCCCGTTAGCCTTGGAAGTTCTAGCAGATATGTTCTTCAATTCACAAATGGATGAACAAGAACTGCAGAAAGAAAAGAATGTGGTTATTGAAGAAATTCGCATGTATGAAGATACCCCTGATGATCTTGTACATGATTTGATTGCTCGGGCCAGCTTTCAAAACCATTCTCTAGGGAATAGTGTCTTAGGGACCGAGGAAGTGTTAAACCAACTAACCCCTGATGATATTTTCCGTTACATGGAAGGGCGCTATGTTCCAGAACAAACCGTCATTACCGTTGCAGGTAATATTCCTGATGGATTCCTTTCAATTATTGAGGGGTATTTTTCTCAATTCTCTCGTGAAACCTATCATTATATTCAGGATGGAGATGCCGAATTTACAGGGATCTCTGTTCATAAAGTAAAAGATACAGAACAGGCGCACCTATGCTTATCTTTCCCAGGGTATCAAGTAGGCCATTCAGAAATTTACTCTTTAATTCTTTTAAACAATATTCTTGGAGGAAGTATGAGTTCGCGCCTTTTCCAGGAGATTCGGGAAGAACGTGGCCTTGCCTATTCTGTTTTTTCTTATCATTCTTCCTATCAAGATGCAGGGACCTTTACTCTTTATGCGGGAACCTCAACGAAACAGGTGGAAGAGGTTTATAAATTAATGTTGCAAACCGTAGAGCAACTCCGTTCCAAAGGAATTAGCAAGGAAGAATTAATGAAAGGGAAAGAACAATTGAAAGGGAGCTTAATGCTTAGCCTGGAAAGCACGAATAGCCGGATGACCAGATTAGGAAAAAATGAATTGCTTTTAGGCCGTCATTTGGGATTGGATCAAGTGGTGCAAGCAGTGGATGAGGTCACGATCGATAGGGTTAAAAATGTAGCAGACTATATTTTTAATCATGAAATGGCCATTGCTCTCGTTAGTTCTCTAGAAGAAATTCCAGAGTATATCAGGAGGGACGCTCTTGTACGCAAATAATCAAGCAAAAGTCGCTATTCAAATCTTGCCAGGCAATGAAGATTTAGGATTGCCGGAAAAAATGACTTCATTATCCAGTGGTTTTGATTTAAAAGCAGCCATTGGGGAACCATTCATCCTTGCACCAGGCAAAAGAGCACTTATTCCTACGGGAATTGCCATTGCTATGCCTGAACATGTAGAAGCACAGGTTCGGCCCCGCAGTGGCCTAGCTTATAAAAAAGGGATTACAACGTTAAATGCTCCCGGAACGATTGATGCAGATTATCGGGGAGAAATAGGAGTTATTTTAATCAACCATGGGGAGGAACCCTTTAATATTCAACGGGGCGAGAGGATTGCTCAATTAGTATTTCAATGGGTTCCAATGATTGAATGGGAACCTGTGCAAGATTTAAATCAAACTTCACGTGGGACCGGGGGGTTCGGTCATACTGGTGTTTAGGAGGGAACGATGGAAGGGGAGGAAGAGATAAAAAGGATGGAAGAAAAAATGGAGGAATTACGGAAAAATCTCCATCGGGTGGTTATTGAAGAGAAAAATGGTTTACAGAATCCTGAAGTTCTGCTGCTAAGTTGTGAATTGGATGCGTTAATAGTTAAATATATGGAATTAAAAAAGAAATGAAGGAGCCCTGGGAATTTCCCTGGCTCCTTCATTTTATATGCATAAAACCCCTATTTTCTTTAATAAAGCTAATAAAGGATAGATAACTTGGCTAAGGGGGAAGAGAGGATGCGTTTTAGTGAATTAGGAGGAAAAGAAATTGTTGATTTAAATAATGGGTCCCGTATGGGTACAGCTGGTCAAACAGACCTTGTCATTGACGCCGCAACAGGCAAAATTCATTCTATGCTATTGCCGGGAGGGACCTTTTTTGGCTTTCACCGTAAAAAAGATGGAATGATGATTCCATGGAATTCCATTCGCACCATTGGTGCAGAAATGATTATAATTGATATCAATATAAGCACTCCCATTTTAGAAGAAGACTAAAAATTCTTCACCATGTATGGGTTATAAGAATAGGATGAGGGTAATAATGCAACGAATTCCAGGTAACCAGGATGACAGCAATGGATTTTTTCTTTATCTCAAGGTCACATTGCTGTAAAATGGTGTGAAAGGGGTTATCTGATGCTTACGGGAATTCACGCTACCTTCATCGGTGGAGATGCCCGCCAGCTTGAAGTCATAAAAAAATTCATCGAACTAGATGCAACGGTAACCCTCATCGGTTTTGACAATTTAGAGAGTAATTTCAATGGTACGTTTAAGCGTAGCCTGACTCCTGAGGTCTTACACGATGTGGATGCCATCATTCTTCCTGTTGTCGGTACAGATGAACAGGGGTATGTAGAGAGCATTTTTTGTTCTAAACCTATGCAAATTAAAGAAGAACATTTTGCTGCTCTACCTGCACATTGTTGTATTTATACTGGCCTTGCAAGAGAGTATTTAAAAAAACTGGCAGCCTCATTTAATTTACAATTAAATGAAATATTGGATCGGGATGATGTGGCAATCTATAATTCAATACCTACAGTTGAGGGAGCTTTGATGATTGCCATTCAGAATACGGATTTTACGATCCATCATTCTAATGCATTTGTATTAGGATTTGGCAGGACAGGATTGTCCATGGCCAGGGCGTTGCACGGACTTGGTGCACATGTTTGTGTAGGGGCGAGAAAATCCGCAGATCTTGCCCGTGCCTATGAAATGGGGTTACGACCTTTCCATATTGATGATTTAAGTCGTTATGTACATGAAGCGGATCTTATTTTTAATACGATTCCCCATCAGGTAATAACGGCCAAGGTCATTTCGAATATGCCTCATCATACATTAATTATCGATCTTGCTTCCAAGCCAGGAGGCACAGATTTTCGTTATGCGGAAAAAAGGGGAATTAAAGCCTTATTGGCTCCTGGTTTACCTGGAATTGTTGCTCCGAAATCAGCGGGACAAATCTTAGCCAATACCTTGTCTCGATTGGTTCTCGACCAGATGGAAATCAGGAGGAATAAAGGTGGATCTTAAAGGAAAAACCATCGGTATTGGTTTGACTGGTTCCCATTGTACCTTTGCGGAAGTAATGCCCCAGATTAAAAATTTAGTTGAACGGGGTGCAACGGTAATTCCAATTATTACACATACGGTTGCCAATACGAATACTCGTTTCGGGGAATCCAAGCATTGGCAATCACAGCTTCAGGAAATTACAGGAAATGAAATTATCTCAACCATTGTAGATGCAGAACCTCTGGGGCCATCGAAAAAGTTAGATGTCATGGTGATTGCACCCTGTACTGGTACGTCTATTAGCAAGTTAGCCAATGCGATTACAGACAGTGCTGTTATGATGGCAACAAAGGCCACATTACGCAATTTACGTCCTGTTGTTATTGCCATATCTACTAATGATGGACTTGGGTTAAATGCGTCAAACATTGCAAAGTTGTTAACAACCAAAAACATTTACTTTGTTCCCTATGGACAGGACGCACCTGAGCAAAAGCCAAATTCCCTGGTGGCTCGCATGGAACTGATTCAGCAAACATGTGAAGCGGCTCTTGAGGGAAAACAGTTGCAGCCTGTGCTGGTTGAAAAATACCGATTTTAATAATCATTATAGTTGAAGTGCTTGATATCTAACAAGGAGTGGGAAAAATGGAGAAAACTAAACAATTTCATGTAGCAGTAGTGGGAGCAACAGGAGCAGTAGGTCAGCAAATGCTGTCTATGTTAGAACAAAGAGACTTCCCACTTGCTTCATTAAAATTATTGGCGTCTGCGCGTTCTGCTGGAAAAAAGGTAATGTTTAAAGGAAATGAATACACCTTAGAAGAAGCGACTCCAGAAGCTTTCGAAGGTGTGGATATTGCGTTATTTAGCGCTGGTGGCAGTGTAAGTAAAAAGCTTGTACCAGAAGCAATCAAAAGAGGAACTCTGTGTATCGATAATACCAGTGCGTTCCGTATGGACCCGGAAGTTCCACTTGTTGTTCCGGAAGTTAATCCAGAAAAAATCTTCGAAAATAAAGGGGTTATTGCGAATCCTAACTGTTCAACCATTCAAATGGTGGCTGCATTAAAACCCTTATACGATAAATATGGCATGGACCGTATTGTAGTTTCCACATACCAGGCTGTTTCAGGAGCTGGAGCGAAAGCCATTCAAGAATTAGTAGACCAATCTCAGGCTGTACTTAATGGAGATGAAGTGAAAAAAGAAGTGTTGCCTGTAGGCTCACTTCCAGTTAAACATCAAATTGCATTTAATGCAGTTCCCCAAATTGATGTATTCTTAAATAATGGTTTTACCAATGAAGAAATGAAAATGATTCGGGAAACGAAGAAGATTTTTGGTGATGAGTCAGTAAAAGTTTCTGCAACCTGTGTTCGTATTCCTGTTGTAAAAGGCCACTCAGAATCAGTGTATGTGGAATTGAAAGAGGATTTTGAAATGGCTGATGTAATTGAATTGCTTGAGAATGCTCCAGGTGTTATTGTTCAGGACAAACCGGAAGAACAGATTTATCCTATGCCTGCAGATGCAAATGGACAAATAGAAGTATTTGTTGGACGCCTTCGCCGTGACCTTGATTATCCAAAAGGACTTCACATGTGGGTAGTTTCTGATAATCTTCTTAAAGGAGCAGCCTGGAATGCTGTTCAAATTGCTGAAGAATGGATTAAACGCCAATAAAATAGAGGTGCTTTCCTGAATTATGAAAATTCTGGTCCAGAAATTCGGTGGATCATCGCTAACGACTGTTGAGAAAAGAAAGCGGGCTATACATCATATTAAGCTAGCATTGGATAAAGGCTTTTCTGTTTGTGTAGTAGTTTCTGCCATGGGTCGTAAAGGGGATCCTTATGCAACGGATACCCTATTGCACTTAATTCGGGATAATGGAAATGGATTACAACCAAGGGATATAGATTTGCTTCTCTCATGCGGGGAAATCATTTCTGCATCCACTTTGGTTAGCATGTTGAATTCCAACAATATTCCCGCGATTGTCCTTACAGGACAGCAGGCCGGAATTAAAACAAATGATGATTTTAATGATGCGCAAATTCAAAGGATTTACCCTGAACGAATTCTAAAGGAATTAGAACAGGGGAAGGTTGTTGTTGTCACCGGTTTTCAGGGATGTACAGAACATGGTGAGATTACCACCCTGGGACGTGGTGGCAGTGATACTTCTGCGACAGCTCTGGGTGTTGCCCTTAAAGCTGAAATCATTGATATATTTACAGATGTTGAAGGAATTATGACAGCAGACCCTCAAATCGTGGAAGAGGCTCGCTCCTTATCTGTCCTGACTTATATGGAAGTATGTAATATGGCCTATCAAGGAGCGAAAGTCATTCATCCTCGGTCTGTGGAAGTGGCCGCACAGGCTGGCATTCCTCTCCGCATCCGTTCCACGTTTTCGGATGATGAAGGAACCCTTGTGATTGCCCATACCGATGGAAAACCTAAAGGGAGTGGGGTTAAAGATCGGGTGATAACAGGAATTGCCCATGTTCCTAATTTGACTCAAATTAAAGTGATGGCCAAAGAAGGACGGTTTGACGTACAGGTTGAAGTGTTTAAAGCTATGGCTGCCCATCGTATCAGTGTAGATTTTATTAATGTAAATCCCCGTGGAGTGGCGTATACTGTACGTAAGGAACAGGATCAACGGGCCATTGAAATTATTGAAAACCTGGGATATGAGGTTCTTGTAACTCCCCATTGTGCTAAGGTTTCCTGTGTAGGTGCGGGAATGGCCGGTGTTCCCGGGGTTATGGCACATATTGTTGAAGCCCTGACTGGCGAGGATATACGTATATTACAATCCGCTGATTCTCATACTACGATTTGGGTATTAGTTTATGAGAAAGATATGATCCGGGCTGTTCAAGCCCTTCATAGAAAATTCCAATTGCATAAAGGATAAGGTATGAATTGAGGAGGAGAAACGTGGCTATTTTTGGAAGACTATTAACAGCTATGGTAACACCTTTTGATAACAACTTAAAGGTGGACCGCAATAAAACAGAAGAATTGGTTGAGCATCTTATTGCAACGGGGACTACAGCCATTGTAGTTGCAGGTACCACAGGAGAATCCCCAACGTTAACAACCCAGGAAAAATTGGACCTTTTTCACCATGTTGTAGAGATTGTCAATGGACGAATTCCTGTTATTGCTGGCACAGGCAGCAATAACACAGCGGCTTCCATTGAATTGACCCAAAAGGCTGAGGGAATTGGCGTAGATGGAATCATGTTAGTCGTTCCTTATTACAACAAACCTTCTCAGGAAGGGATTTATCAGCATTTCAAAAGCATTGCTTCAAGCACCAAATTGCCAGTAATGCTTTATAATATTCCTGGGCGTTCAGTCATTAACATGACCGTAGATACTGTCGCTCGCTTAGCAAATGATGTGGAAAACATCGTAGCGTTAAAAGAAGCCAATGCTGACTTATCACAAATGGCTGAAATTATTGATCGTACACCAGAAAATTTCAGTTTATACACTGGTGACGATAAAATGACCATTCCTTGCATGGCTGTTGGCGGGACTGGAGTTGTAAGTGTTGCCAGCCATATTATTGGAAATGAAATGACAGAAATGATTAACCTTTTCCTTTCTGGTGAAAATGGGAAAGCTAGTGCACTCCATAGAAAATTCCTTCCAATTTTTGAGGGAATCTTTATTACTTCTAATCCTTCACCTATCAAAGCGGCTTTAGGGTTAAAAGGTTTAGATGTGGGTGGCGTTCGCTTGCCTTTAGTTGTTTGCAATGAAAAGGAAAACAATTTCCTTCAAGGATTATTAAACAATTTATAAAAAGAAAATTTTGCCAAGCCTATTATTAAAAAAAGAATTGGGGATTTCCTCCCAATTCTTTTTTTGTGCTCAAAGACACATAAGTGCATTGTCCAGAGGTTATAGTAGTAATGTTGCCCCTTGTTTTTCCTCTATGCTTTCATGTATAATATTTACAAGTGACTGGTTCGGTTTTTTTTGTTTTTTCACTTGTAACTACAATTAAATATAGGAGGAAAAAAACTTGTCCAAACTCAACCAGAAAGCTTTGTCAATTTTCGCTTTGGGCGGCGTAGGCGAGGTTGGCAAAAACATGTACGTAGTACAGTACGCGGAGGACATTGTTGTCATCGATTCAGGATTGAAGTTTCCTGAAGAAGACATGCTTGGTATCGACATTGTAATCCCGGATATTACGTATCTTGAAGAAAATCGGGATAAAGTTCGTGGCATCCTCATTACCCATGGTCATGAAGATCATATTGGGGGGCTTTCTTATGTTTTAAAGCATTTGAATGTGCCTGTTTATGCTACGAAATTAACCCTTGGTCTTATTGAAGGAAAGTTAAAGGAAGCGGGTATACTTTCTGAGGCGAAGTTAAATTTAATTAACAATAAATCAGAAGTAAAACTTGGTTCTATGACGGCTACCTTCTTTAAGACAAACCACAGTATTCCAGATTCTGTGGGAATATGCTTAGAAACTCCTGAAGGATGTGTGGTTCATACAGGAGATTTCAAGTTTGATCAGACGCCAGTAAATAATTCAATAGCTGATTTAGCTAAAATGGCGATGATCGGAGAAAGAGGAGTTGTGGCTCTACTTTCTGACAGTACAAATGCGGAACGATCTGGTTATACTGGCTCCGAACGGGAAGTAGGTTTAGCAATCCAGGATGTGTTCCATAGAGCAAAAGGTCGTATTGTTCTTGCGACATTCGCCTCTAATGTTCATCGAATTCAACAGGTGATAGATGCTGCTGCTTTATATAATCGGAAGGTAACTATTGTTGGACGAAGCATGGTGAATGTGGTATCTGTAGCCAGTGAATTAGGTTATTTAAATGTTCCAGAAGGAATGTTTATTGAACCGGAAGAAATTAATAAGCTTCCTGCTGAACGTGTTGTAATCCTTTCCACTGGAAGCCAGGGTGAGCCAATGTCTGCATTATCCAGAATGGCTCGTTCTAGCCACCGTAAAGTAGATATTCTTCCTGGAGATACAGTGATTCTTGCCGCGAATCCGATCCCTGGGAATGAAAAGTTAGTTGCTCGCGTAATTGATCAACTTTATCGTATAGGTGCGGATGTAGTATATGGCCGCCATATTCATGTTTCCGGCCATGGAAGTGCAGAAGAATTAAAATTAATGCTTAATTTAATGAAGCCCAAATACTTTATTCCAATCCACGGTGAATTTAGAATGTTACGCCAACACGCCCAGCTTGGTGAACAATGTGGCGTTAAATCAGAAAATATCTTTTTAATAGATAACGGAGATACCGTTGAAATTTGCAATGGAAAGGCCCGTTATGGCCCGAAAGTTCATTCTGGCATTGTTTTAATTGATGGCCTGGGTGTTGGAGACGTAGGGAATATCGTTCTCCGAGACCGTAAATTGTTATCCCAGGATGGAATTTTAGTTGTTGTAGTTACATTGAGCAAACAAGATGGAACCATTATGTCAGGACCAGACATTATCTCCAGAGGATTTGTTTATGTACGTGAATCCGAGGAATTATTAGATGAAGCCAATAAAATTGTGGCGCAAACATTGAATCGTTGTGTGGAAGAAAAAGTAAACGAATGGTCTTCCCTTAAAACCAATGTACGGGATTCTCTCGGAAAATTCTTATATGAACAGACCCGTCGCCGGCCTATGATTTTGCCAATCATAATGGAAGTATAATGTAAACGATACCAGTCACTTAAAAAACCCTTGAGAATCAAGGGTTTTTCTATTATGGACTTTAGTCTGTCTTTGTGGCAGGGGTACCTTTTTTTGCTTTTAAAAAGGTAAATTTTAGTCATTGTCGAAATTAATTATATACATATTGAATTAATTTCTAAAAAAGGTGAAAAAATGAAACAAAAAAATTTTTTAATACTTGTTTTAGTTTATTTTATTATGTCGCTTCTTAGTTGTATTCTTCCACCAAATCATTCAGATATGACTTTTGTAGGTTTAGAGGTATTTGGATTCCTAGGATCTTTTTTGTTTGGTTTCATACTTATAATTTTTGGAGTTGATAAATTAGTAAAAATTATAAGAAATCGTTAATATCTAAAAATTCCCCTGCTATACTTTGTGTGTCACGGGTACCTTTTTGGTATACTTATCATATCCGATAAAAAAAGTATGATTATCTTGGAATTAGTATACAAAAATGTATAATAATATGGTATAGTATGTTTACCCTAAACGTTTATCTTATGCTATGTCTCACTCCCCCAATGAGACAAAACTTACCCTTGTCTACTCGACAGGGGTATTTTTATGGTATATTTTGATTATTAACATTACCACAGAGGATGGAACAGCTAGCCATCTAATTGTTGTCAGTTTTCAGAACGGTGATACACCAGCTATGTATTTAGAAAAATCATTTAAAAAGTTTATAAATAGTATTGATGCTGAAATTGAATTTGATTTGTATGAATATTATTTGAAATTTTTTAGCCCAAGGACCATTTGTATGGTAACTGGGCTTATTTTTTTAGTTAAGAAAAATATTTTTAGTGGCTGTATGTGCATTGTTTTCACTTATTTTCAACTTTATCCAGTTAAAAGCCAGCTATAAAGTTTTTTCGATGAATACATTTCCTCTTCATCAATTAAACGTATACAACCTGAATAAGCCCTCTTGATTATTAAAACTCTGTCATAGCCCTCTCTTCAAATATTTTTTTCAATATTGGCTAGCGACTTCCCTGGTATTCAACTCTAAACCTCCCTTTAAAGTTTTTCAACTTTACTTTAAAAACTTTAAATACTTTAGTTTAGAAGATTGTCCCACAGTTGTAGGGAAGTTTCTATACACTGTCTTATTGGACGCTTACGAACAAAAAGCTAATTCTGAAGAAATTTATAACATCAGCTCGAAATCTGAACTATATAAATTTTTTTCAAAGTGTATAGTTATTGTACTACTAGCAAGCTTTTTCATAACAATTGCATCAATCTTAATAGAGATTTTATTTTATTTTTACAATTGATACTACGTCAAGAAAATCTGTGTCTACTTTCTTGACGTAGTATCATTATTTAATACAAAATGGTATAGATCCTCATGCTCTTAAATATGCAACTCTTGGTCAAAATGCAAAGATATCAAGATATAATATTTATTTAGATAATAAGAATGGTAATCTTTTTTTACAAAAAAATGGGTCAAAAGAGTTTATTCCTACACATGAGAAATTAGAATAATTGAGGTGGGAAAATTGGATAAAACAAATATAAGAGTTAGGTTTGTTATTTTTGGAGATAAATTCGATCCTGACTTTATTACATCTGAATTAATGATTAAACCTTCAGAGACTTATAAAAAAGGAGATTTATTAAAAAATGGGCATTTATCCAGAAAAGAAACTGCATGGAGTATCGATACTGGATACGAAGAATCCAATGATATCAATGAACAACTTAAAAAAATATTAAATAAACTTGAAGATAAACAAGAAATACTGGTTAAATTGAAACAAGAACTTAATGTTGAAATTCTTTTTATGATCGTAGTAAGTATTCAGAACGGTGATACACCAGCTATGTATTTAGAAAAACAATTTATAAAGTTTATAATGCTACATAAAAACTAGACAGTAAGAAAGGAGATCCTTAGTTGTAAAA
>CAMLDI010000070.1 GCA_946478845.1 uncultured Paenibacillaceae bacterium | reverse complement strand
TTACAACTAAGGATCTCCTTTCTTACTGTCTAGTTTTTATGTAGCATTATAGTTTGGTGGGTCTGAAAGAGTTTATTAATTTTCTTAATAAATTAGAAGATAATAGTATTTTTTATAAGCTAAATAAAGTTAGAAATGAAGCTATCATGGTTGAAGTAGTTATTCCAGGACAACGTTGGGAAATTGAGTTTATGGAAGATGGTACTGTGGAGATTGAAAAATTTATAAGTGATGGGAACCTTTACGATGTTAAGGAATTAGATAATTTATTTAAAGATTTTAGTGATTAGAATCGAGATTTATTAATTCTAAAGTGTGCAAGAGTTGAGTAGTAGTTGGAGGGGAGAAAGTGGATAAAGATAATTTAGCTGAACATTTTGTAAATGAATTTATTGAGTTTAAATCATTATTAGAAGAACATATTGAATATAATAATGAATAATTGCCACATGTCTTCTTCGGTGACTGTAACGATTTTTTTATAAAATTCCTTGAAAAAGAAGAAACAGAAAAACTTAAAAACTTATTTGAATTCTTTGAAAGAATGGCAACTAAAGGCGATGACTACGTTAAGGAACTATTAAGTGTGACTATCCTTGAGAGACTTGGTGAAGATAAAAAAAATCTAAATACAGCTTACAGATACATGGGTAAAGAAACAAGGAAGGCTTCCGATGAAATGGAAAAATTTTGGGGGTAGATTTGAACTAACGTTAGTTCTATAAGAATGGGAAACCCTTAGAAAATTTGGTTTCCTTTAATTTTACCTAATTATCAACATTCACCTACATACTAAAGACATTGTGAATCACTAATTAAAAAATATCCATATACTCATAAACTAAACATTGAATCCTAAATATTGTTAATCGATAAAAGATTTAAATTACCTTTGTAGGGAAAAATACCTATGAGGTGATTATATTGAGTAATTGGTTTGTACGAATGATGCAAAAACAATGGTTTACATGGCTTGCTTTAATTGCTCTTCCTCCCCTTGGATTAGTATTACTGTGGAAAAATAAGTTTTATTCAAAGCCAGTCCGTATTATTTTAACCATTATTTTTTCTTTGTATTTGTTATTATGGGTATATGCAAGATATGGCCAACAGGGACAAAACAATCAAGAGTTATCTCCGGAACTTAATCAAAAAACAGAAACAATTTTAACAGACCTTAATGACTATGTATTCAATAATTATTCGGGTAAAGTAGACTGGGGAAGCTATATAAAAGGGGTACAAGGCCAAATAGCAAAAAAATGGGGTAAAGAGTATGTTACTGTTACTGTCTTAACCACTTTAACAGAAAAAAATGGGGCAGAACAAGAAATAGCTAATGCAATTTTTGGATTTTTTAATGAACAAGCCAAGACCAAATATAATTATCAATCTGCAACGGTTAGAGTGAAAAGTGCATCAGGTGAGATCCTTGCAGAAAAAACCACAGATACAGAAAAGTAGTGATATGGAAATGGAAAAGTCTAATTCAAACTTTTTGAAATCCCAGTGGTTTTTATGGATTATGCTTCTTTTCATTCCCATTGTTGGGATTGTATTGCTATGGAAATATCAATTTTATCATGTAATAGTGCGTATATTCCTTACAATCCTTTTTGGTTTATTGTTTATTTTTATGATTTTTTTGTATTTGCCAGACCCATCTCCATCAACAATTCCTAGCACTCCATCGGTGGAAACAACACCACCTAAAAAGCAAAATCCGCCTCCTAATTTAGAAAAAAACTTAAGTGGCATTTTGCAGGACTTGGAAAAATATATAATTAATAATTTTTCAAATGAAAGCTGGGTCCAGGATTTTAGCAGATTTGAAGTAATGTTATATCCAACCGGGTCAAGCATTGTAAAACTATATTCCACATTAAACCAGAAAAACGGGAATGAGCAGAAAATCGCTGATGGTGTTGGCACTTACTTTACCCCATCGGTAATGAGCAAATATCAATTAACTAAAGTCAAATTAATGGTTTTTAACAAAAATGGAGAATCCATATACGAAAAAATCATTGAAAATAAATAACAAAAATGTAGCTGTCCTATTAAAAATTGGGACAGCTTTTGTTCTTTTTGCTCAAAAATTTAGTATGAATAGGCTCTATAAATAGTCAGAATTTTCATATATCATAGATTTTATGCTTGGCAGAAGTCGATTTTTCTACTTTTTTAGCAAAGGTGGGGAGCTTTATGGTGAATAACAGCAAACATATCGAAGCGGGTGGAATCATTACCAATTACCATGAGGCAGGAGAAGGTGAAAATGTCCTTTTAATTCATGGTTCAGGCCCAGGGGTGACAGCATGGGCGAACTGGGGTAAGATCTTTCCTAATCTAGCGAAGAACTTCCATCTTTATGCCCCTGATCTTGTAGGTTTTGGTTATATTGAGCGTAAAGAAGGAATGAAATATAATGTAGATGTTTGGGTGAATCATCTTATCTCCTTTATTGAAACATTGAATATAGCACCTTTATATATTGTGGGAAATTCATTAGGTGGAGCGTTGGCCCTCCATCTTTCTTATCGCCGTCCTGATTTAGTGAAGAAAGTTGTATTAATGGGTGCTGCTGGCATTCGGTTTGAAATTACAAAAGGTTTGGATGATGTTTGGGGATATACTCCTTCTCTTGAAAACATGAGAAATCTAATTAAAACCTTCTCCTATGGTGAAGAATTTGCCAATAACGAAAATTTAATTAAGATGCGTTATGAAGCAAGTATACAGGATGGATTACAGGAGGCCTTTTCTTCCATGTTCCCAGCTCCTCGTCAGCAACATGTTGATGCTATTGCGTTATCAGAAGAACAGTTAAGGGAAATTAAGACACCCATGCTTTTAATTCATGGAAGGGAAGACAGGGTTATTCCTGTTGAATCTACCAGTTGGCGTTTAAGCCAATTCTTAGAGAATGCAGAGTTGCATGTATTCTCGAAGTGTGGACATTGGACACAAATCGAAAAAGCAAAACCTTTTGTAAACCTGTTAACTAATTTCTTTCAAGAAATCTAATAGAATCGTTTCAACTCGTTAGTGCCTTCTCTTTTTTTCTGCCTTTCTTTGTAAAATACACATCAAAAATAAATTAAAATAGTAGAATAAATATTATGTTAACAAAATCTACATTTATTTACAGATAGTTATACTAGAATTGTTAATTAGAATTGTTATAGTTAAGGAGGACGTAAATAAATAGGAGGCATTCAAATGAAGAAAAGACGATCAACGATTTTAACAGCTGGCATTTGTATGCTGATTTCCGGTACAGTTTTTGCGGCATCTTCCTTTACAGATATAGACCAATCCTATGCGAAACAACAAATTATCACCCTTCATCAAGATGGATATATTGACGGGTACTATAATCAAAACGGTACCTACAGTTTTAATCCAACGCAAAATATTACCCGACAAGAATTTGCGAAAATGTTGGTAAAAGCAATGGGGTTAGAAGAGAATCCGGAGGCCTGTACTTTTTCCGATGTGGATGATTGGGCGAAAGGGTATATTGGCGCTCTTTCTGAAGCAGAAATTACGGAAGGGATTTCAGAAACCCAATTCGGAGCAAATAATAATTTAACCCGTGAACAAATGGCAACCTTCTTTGTTAGAGCCATGGGCATGGATGAACGTGCCGCAAACCTGAATCTTCCATTAAGATTTAGCGATCGATGGGAAATAAGTGATTATGCAAAAACAAATATCGCTTTTGCCCAACAAATAGGCTTAATCAATGGTGTAGGCGGAGGAAAATTTGATCCTGCATCTTACTCCCAACGCCAGGCAGTAGCCCGTTTAGTTTATGAATTAATCTATAATTTTGATGAAAAATATGTGCCGGAAATTCTCTTGTTGGAAAATAAGACTGCACTAGAAGCCAATGTGAATGATGATGGCACTTATACCGTTGTATATCCTGAAAGCGAGGGAGCATTTACCGAAGATCAAATTACTTTTACTTTGGAAGAGATTATGGAAGGGTATAATGTGGTTTATGAATTATACCATAATGTAATTTTGGCCCCAATTGGAAAAGAAGAATGGACATCATTCACTGCTGAACAAAAAGGAGTTTTAACTAAATTAGTAGTTTTATCCTGGAGTTTGGAACATAGCCCAAATGCTTTGCCTGAAGGAGTCCGTGCTTCAGAAGAAAGTATGTTAACATTTATGCAAATGTTTATTCAAGAAACTGATGCATTCTTTAATGATGTAGCCAATGCAGATACAAAATTATACGAAAATACATTAATAGAATTAGTGAATCGGACCTATGAAAAAATGGATACTGATACTGAAACAGAACCAGAACCAGAACCAGAACCAACGGGTATATTGCCTTTAATCGGCAATTTGTTGCCTGGTACTGAACAGATTTTAGGATTATTATCCGGATTGTTTAAATAAAGAAAACTAAAATTAAGAAAGCTGCCGAAGGTATTTAGTCCGGCAGCTTTCCTTTTAATTCCCAATCTCATTGCTTATGCTTTTAGGCACAATATGGAAGCGGGCTAAGGTGTTGTATAATTTCTTTACAATGCTAGGCATGTATTGCACTTCCCGGGCATCCATTCCTTTTAACCAGAAAAGGGTGAGAATGTAGGCTGAAACTGCTACGGCACCCACTACAATAGATTCGATTCCATAGAAAAGAAAATCAGGCATGGTTACCATAGGTTTTAATTTCATCCCCAGGTACACGATGACACTCCCGCTAATGGATAAAGCGAAAGAAGCACCGATTAACCCAGGCCATTTACCTCCCATAATCTCTAAGGAAGTAAATTTGTTTATGGTCCAGATGTTCAGAATCATGATCACCATAAAGCAAAGGGTGGTTGCCAGGATAATCCCGAAGATTCCCATGAAGGGAGTAAAGAGAAAGTTTCCAATCCATTTCACGAGAATACCAATGAGTACAAAAAGAACCGGCTGGTTAATTTTCCCCAGTCCATGCAAGATACTGGTGGAGGTCATCATCATAATTTGAAAAATGGTGCCGAAGGACAGGAAAGCAATAATATAGGAAGCCCGCAGAAAAATATCCGGGGTATTCTTAAACAGGAATCCGTTAACAGGCAATGCGCCCACTGTTAAGAAGAGAGCGGCTGGCACTCCTGTTAATAAAGACAAACGCAAAGCCAAAGAACTCATTCGTTGCACTTCTTTTTCATCCCGGCGAGAGTGAGCGGCAGCCACGATGGGCAAGATGGATGAACTTAGGGCTACAGCCAAAATGATGGGCAATCCAGCAAGAGACTGGGCGCTCCCGTTGAGAATCCCCATATCTTCCATGGCGGCTCGATAGCCTGATAATTGATGGGTAAAGAAGGTTAAAGGCACCATGAGGGTTTCCCCTTTTTGTTCCATGGGGGCTTTTAAATCTTCATTCCCCAATTGGATGTTTTCTTTTAAGTTTAATCCCATCGTTAGCTCATTTCGTGTGTAAATGGCAGTTTTGGTAGACTCATCCCATTGTACCCTTCCCTTAAGAGCTTCTGCTACAGGAATTAATGGGACCATGGTATGTTGCCCTTTTGTATAAGGAGCCTCTGGCAAGATAATGGTTTTCTCTCCAACGGTGGCTTCAGTATTGTTCACGTTAAAGACTAGATGTTCTTCTTTTGGCGTTAATAACCGCAATCCGGTGGAAGAGTCAATAAAGTAAAGCATGGTCACAGTAAGAGAAGCGACCGTGATCGGAATAGACAATTGTAACAACTGTTTATAAATTTTTCGGGTCGAAAGGCGGGTTACCTCTTTTTGTTCCTGTAATTGTTTTAGTTGCAAGGGGCGGTTTTTCTTATAGTAATAGAGCATCACGCCCAGGGCCGCTAAACTTCCGGTTACCGCACCAAAGGAAGCGCCTGCAACAGCCACTTCTTTGCTGAAGTTGAGGCTTAATAAAACAATTGGCAAGGTGACAGCAGTAAACACCCGCAGAATCTGTTCATTTACCTGTGAAATGCCAGTGGGATGCATTTGCTGCAACCCTTGAAAGTAGCCCCGCATAATGGAAATCACGGGGAAAAACAACATGGCTGGGGCAATGGCCTGAATGGCCAGGGTTGCCTGGGGAGCCAGGGCGATATTGTTAGCATAATAGGAAGCGAAAACATATAAAAAGGCGGTCATAAATAGCCCTGCCATTAAGGCAAAATTACGGGATGCTTTATACGTTTGATAGGCTTCATGGTATTTTCCCAGGGCTGTGTATTCAGAGATTTGTTTGGCCAGGGCCGTGGGAATACCCAGGGTAGCTACAATTAATAACATGCTGTATATGTTATAGGAAATACTGTACAGGTTCATGCCATCGTTCCCCATGATATGTTGCAGGGGAACCCGCTGCACAACCCCTAACATGCGGGCCACGATGGCGGCAATGGTTAAAATGATTGTTCCTTTTATTAACGAATTTCTCGACATAGGCTATTCCTCAAATTAGTTTTTTGGTTTCATTTAATTTGCGTATGATTCCATCATCCGGTGTAATATACAGGGTTTTCTGATGATCGTAAGTCACAAAGCCTGGTTTGGCTCCCCGTACTTTTTTCACATGGCGCACTAGAGTATAGTCTACAGGCACCTGGCTGGAGTTTTTCCCTTTGCTGTAATAGGCGGCCAGTTGGGCAGCTTCATATAGGGTTGCATCGCCAAATTCATGGCTGCGAATAATGACATGGGAGCCAGGGATGTCCTTGGTATGGAGCCATGTATTCTCATCATCGGCAATTTTATGGGTTAAATAATCGTTTTGTTTATTATTTTTTCCAACAATCATGTGAATGCCTTCACTGGAGGTATATTGCTCAAGGGTAGGCTTTTTGGGGGCCGTTTTTCGCGGCCCTTTTTTATTGCGTTTTTTTAAATAGCCCTCTTCGATTAATTCCTCCTGGATTTCTTCCAGGTCTTTAACCCCGGCTCCTTCCAGTTGTTGCAAAATGGTATCCAAATAGTCTACTTCCTGCTGGGCAAGGGCCATTTGCTGATCCACAATTTCCAAACTGTTTTTAGCCTTATTATACTTTTTGAAATAAGCCTGGGCATTTTCCGAGGGTGTGGCTCCCGGGTTTAAGGAAATGGTGAGCAGGGATGGTTCCTCCTCATAGTAGTTATATACCTCAACTTCTGTCTGCCCTCTTTGAATTTGATAAAGATTGGCTGTCAGCAATTCCCCATATAAACGGTACTTTTCCCCATCCAGTGCTTCCAGTTTCGTTTGTTGCAACTTCTCAATTTTCGTCGCATTTTTGTTTCGTTCATTGGTGAGGAAGCGGATCAAGTTGTGCATTTTTTGTTTTACTACATCTTGTTCTGCTTTCTCTTGATAGAACCCTTCCAGGCATTCGCTTACGGTGGGGAAAGTTTCTTTGGTATATTCCTGCAAATGAAGGAGGGGAACCACAGAAAAAGCGGGCTTGTTTCCTCCATAATAGATAGCTGGTTCATACTGGTGTTCTTTCACAGGATGAATCACACTTTGGAAGGCTTTCCATAAGGCTTCCCGGGTAGGCAGGCCAGCCCGATACACAATTTCTTTGCCGATTTGGGGGCTTAATCCTGTAAACCGGGAAACCAGTTGTTTTTCAATTTTTCCTTCATTTAAATGAAGAAGTTTAATAAAGGTTTCTTCATTCCCTTCCAGGGGGTTGATTTTGTCCTGTGGGGGCGGAGGCAAATAAGGCCTTCCGGGAAGAACTACTCTGTAACTGCTAATGGCAGGGGTGACGTGTTGAATTCCATCAATAATGATCCTGGTCTTTTCATCAATGAGAATAATATTGCTATGCCGACCCATGATCTCAATGATAATTTTTTTCCTTTGGTCATCTCCCAGTTCATCTCTTTTGATAATGTCCATGGTAATGACCCGTTCCATTCCTTCCTGGTGAATCCCTTCAATCAATGCTCCTTCACAGTGTTTTCGCAATAACATGCAAAACATAGGAGGTTCTGTAGGATTTGCAAAGGATGCATTGGTTACGTAAATCCGGGGATAGGTTGGGTTTGCTGATATCAGCAATCTATGATTCTTTCCTCCACAACGAATTTGCATGATTAAATCCGTAGGGGAGGGTTGGTAGATTTTATTAATTCGACCGTTCACTAATAAGTCCGCCAGTTCACGGACCATGGCTCGGGTTACAATTCCGTCGAAAGCCATTCCATTCACCTCATTCCACAATAGGAATAGTATAGCATTTTTTGCGGCTTGTCTGAATAAGGTTTAAAAGAAGGCCTGATAGCGGTAAAGGAGGTTTAACGGGTGGAGCGACAGGGGAACTGGTACAATTACAGTAATGATGAAGTGGTGCGGATCTTAAAAACTGATCAAATGGAAGGGTTGAACCAGGCTGAGGCCAAAAAAAGATTGGAGCATATTGGGAAAAACCTATTGACGGAGAAAGCCAATATGTCCCCAATCCTGCTTTTTTTGGCGCAATTTAAGGATTTTATGGTACTCATTTTACTGGGGGCTACCATCATTTCGGCCTTTCTGGGGGAATTTATTGATGCGGTGGCTATTGTAGCCATTGTCATTGTCAACGGGATTCTTGGATTTTTACAAGAATTCAGGGCGGAGAGATCCCTGGCAGTTTTAAAGGAATTGACCGCTCCCATGGCCTATTGCATTCGGGATGGAAAGTTGCAGCATATTCTTGCGAAAGAGCTGGTTCCCGGGGATCTGGTTTATCTGGAAAGCGGGGATCGGATTCCAGCGGATCTTCGATTTCTAACTACCAATGGCCTCCATGTGGAAGAATCCACGTTAACAGGGGAGTCTGTACCTATTTTGAAAATGGAGCGGAGCATTGATGGGGACAACCTGCCGCCTGCCGATCAGATAAATATGGGATTTATGGGAACCATGGTCACTCAGGGCACTGGATATGGTGTGGTAGTAAGTACCGGGATGATGACGGAAATGGGGAAAATTGCAGGCCTTATCCAAAATACGGAAACCATGCAAACCCCTCTGCAACAAAAGTTAGAGCAATTAGGGAAAATTTTAATTGTGGTGGCTTTATTTTTAACTGCTCTGGTAGTGGTAGCAGGAATTTTACATGGCCATGACATTTATAATATGTTTCTTGCTGGTGTCAGTTTAGCGGTGGCAGCCATTCCAGAAGGCTTGCCAGCCATTGTAACTGTTGCCCTTGCCTTAGGGGTACAACGGATGATCAAGAGAAAAGCTATTGTGCGAAAACTGCCTGCTGTGGAAACCCTGGGCAGTGCCAGTGTCATCTGTTCTGATAAGACAGGGACACTAACCCAGAATAAAATGACAGTCACCCATATCTGGGCAGATGGGGAACTGGTTGAAGTGACAGGCACAGGATATAAGCCAGATGGGGAATTTTATGAGGGAAAAACGAGAATTCATCCCAGTAAAAAAGGCTCACTGGAAAAAGTTCTTCTCTTTGGTTCTCTATGCAATAATGCCCGTTTAGAAAAGGAAGGGAAAGATTGGACGGTAATGGGAGACCCCACAGAAGGGGCACTATTGGTGGTAGGGGAAAAAGGAGGATACCGTTTGCAGGATTTGCAAGCTCAGTGGAAACGGGTCCATGAATATCCCTTTGATTCCACCCGAAAAATGATGAGTGTCCGTTTGCAACAGGTTTCGGGAAAGGAAATGATGGCTACGAAAGGGGCCCCTGATGTTCTTCTTTCCCGTTGTACCCATGTGTTGATTCATGGAAAAGTAGAACCCCTTACGCCAACATACAAACGGCGCATTCTCCAGGCAAATGAAGGGATGGCCAAGAAAGCGTTGCGGGTGCTTGGCATTGCTTATCGGGAGGCTGTAAGAGGAGAAGACGTGGAGTCTGATTACGCGGCTGAAAGGAATCTCATTTTTCTCGGGTTGATTGGCATGATAGATCCTCCCCGTAAAGAAGTAAAAGATGCCATTCGCAAATGTCGCCGGGCGGGAATTAAAACGGTGATGATTACAGGCGACCATCAGAAAACAGCAGAGGCCATTGCGATACAGCTGGGAATCCTCCCTCCCAACGGGTTGACAATAAATGGACAGGATTTATATAATATGTCAGATAGTGAGTTCGAAGAAATCGTGGAAGATGTGTATGTGTATGCCAGGGTTTCTCCAGAACATAAATTACGGATTGTAAAAGCATTGCAACAAAAAGGACATGTGGTAGCGATGACAGGGGATGGTGTGAATGATGCCCCAGCTATTAAAGCAGCAGATATTGGCATTGCCATGGGCATTACCGGTACAGATGTAACGAAGGAAGCCGCATCCTTAATTTTAGCAGACGATAATTTTGCTACAATTGAAGCATCTATTGAAGAAGGACGGACAATATACGATAATATACGTAAATTTATTCGTTATTTATTAGCCTCCAATGTGGGAGAAATTCTGGTCATGTTTTTTGCTATGTTAGCAGGCTTGCCCCTGCCTTTGGTACCCATTCAAATTCTCTGGGTGAACCTGGTCACAGATGGGTTGCCCGCCCTTGCTTTAGGGGTGGATCAACCTGAGGCAGCCACCATGCAACGGGCTCCCCGTTCTCGCTCAGAGGGAGTATTCGCCCGGGGATTGGCTACGAAAATTATTACCCGTGGATTTTTAATTGGCGGTGTTACCCTGTTGGCCTTCTGGCTTCCTTATATTCAAAATCCAGAAAACCTGGCCAGGGCTCAAACGATTGCCTTTGCAACACTGGTAATGGCCCAATTAATCCATGTTTTCGATTGTAGAAGCGAGATTTCCATCTATAGTCGGAATATATTGGAGAATAAGTATTTAGTTTTAGCAGTCATTTCTTCGATTTTATTAATTTTGCCGGTCATTTACTTGCCCCGGCTTCAGCTAATCTTTAAAACAGTGCCCCTTACTTTGACGGAATGGGGATTAATCCTGGCTCTTGCTGCCGTTCCAACCTTTGTAGCGGGCTTCTTTTCCTGGATTAGAGCCAGGTCTTATAGGAGAGAAAGGTGTGAAAACAATTGAATTTCTCCAAGATGAACGGACTGGGCAACGACTTTGTCGTCGTTGCCCATTTTC
>CAMLDI010000069.1 GCA_946478845.1 uncultured Paenibacillaceae bacterium | reverse complement strand
ATCAAAACCACGACAGTTATTCCAATAGATAAAGTTGCAAGTGCTCGTCTAGCTGTGGTTTTTTAATGTGTTGAAGGGAGGAACGGGCAAAAAATGAAAATCAATTTTTTTGAAGCCCTTGAAGCAATTGTAAAAGAAAAAGGGATTAGTAAAGATGTATTGTTAGAAGCGATTGAAGCTGCGCTAGTTTCAGGATATAAACGCAATTTTAACTCTGCACAAAACGTTCGTGTGCAAATTAGTCCAGAACAGCAAGCTATTAAAGTGTTTGCCAGAAAAACCGTAGTTGAAGAAGTAACAGATACCCGTACACAAATATCTATTTATGAAGCCCATGAAATGGATCCTAACTATGTCGTGGGCGATATTATTGATATAGAGGTTACGCCAAAGGATTTTGGCAGAATTGCTGCACAAACAGCAAAGCAAGTAGTTACCCAGCGAATCCGTGAAGCTGAACGAGGCATGATTTACAGCGAATTTATCGACCGGGAACAGGATATTATTACGGGGACTTATCAGCGTCAGGATGCCCGTTTTTACTACATAGACCTGGGTAAAGCAGAAGCACAAATGCCTCTTAATGAAAAAATGCCCGGGGAAAATTTCAAGCAGGGCGATCGTGTTAAAGCCTTCATTACAAAGGTGGATAAAACAACGAAAGGCCCGCAAATCTATATCTCTCGCACCCATCCAGGATTATTAAAACGCCTTTTTGAATTAGAAGTTCCAGAAATTTTCGATGGAACCGTAGAAATTAAATCCGTAGCACGGGAAGCGGGAGATCGCTCGAAAATCGCTGTTTATTCTTCTGATCCTAATGTAGATCCTGTTGGCGCCTGTGTAGGTCCTAAAGGACTCCGAGTTCAAACAGTTGTTCAAGAGTTAAAAGGAGAAAAAATTGATATTGTAGAATGGTGTGAAGACCCGGCTGCTTATGTGGCGAATGCCTTAAGCCCTTCTAAAGTTCTCCATGTTTCTGTTTATGAAAAGGAAAAAATGACCCGGGTTGTGGTACCAGACTTCCAATTATCCTTAGCCATTGGGAAAAAAGGACAGAATGCGCGCCTGGCTGCAAAATTAACAGGGTGGAAGATTGACATTAAGAGTGAATCACAGGCAAAAGAAGAAGGGTTTGATTATAGCGAGCCTATTTCTATTATTTCTGGAGACCAGGAAATGATGCCTGAAGAAACACCTAAATTAGAAAGGGAGTAATCATTCGTGAAAGCGAAAAAAACTCCATTAAGAAAATGTATCGTATCACAAGAAATGTATGATAAACGGGACTTAGTCCGAATTGTTCGAACGCCAGAAGGAAATGTCAAAGTTGACCCCACTGGAAAAGCCTCTGGAAGAGGGGCCTATATGGTGTGTACCATGGAAGCTTTTCAAATGGCTAAGAGTAAAAAGCTTCTTAATCGAGCTCTCAAAATAGAAATTACAGAAGAAATGTATCGTTCCTTAGAAGAAGAGTTACAAAAGGTTGTGAAAAAATGACCCGTGTTACACAGTTTTTAGGTCTTGCCTCCCGGGCACGGAAATTAGTGACCGGAGAAGAACTGGTAACCAAGGGAATTCAGAATCGCCAAATCGTGCTAGTAATTATATCCCAGGATGCCTCTGAGAATACCTTTAAGAAAATTACGGATAAATGTAGAACCTACAACGTTCGGTGGGTACAATTTGGTGACAGGGACTTACTTGGCCAGGCTATCGGAAAAGGGCCAAGGGTAGTCATTGGAGTTACTGATTCAGGATTTTCTGCCAGGTTGCAACAATTGATTAGTAAATAATTATGGGGGTGACAGGATGGGCAAAATCCGCGTGTATGAATACGCTAAAAAAATTGGATTAAGCAGTAAAGAATTAATTAATTTATTAGGCAAATTACAGGTCACTGTGAATAACCATATGAGTACCCTCGAAGATGGTACCATAGAAAAAGTAGAAAAGCATTTAAAGCAAATCAAGAAACGGGGAAATAATAAAACCTCTCCTGAATTCGAAAAAGAAACCGGGGAGAATCAAAAAAATAGCAAACCGGATGTAAACAGCGGTGCGGAGAAGAGTGGTAATATGGAAGAAAATCAACAAGCGAAGAATGAAACACAAAATTTGAATCGACCAAAACCAGCAAAACCAGCCCGTGAAGATCGCCATGATCAATCCAGGGGGAAAACAACGAAGAAGTCTAAAGCAAGCCCTAAGCGCTTTGATGATAACAAAAACGGAAGCGGACGGGGGAAAAAGGGATCCCAACAAGCAGTAGCTCCAAAACCAGAAGTGAAAGTGGAAAAAATTACTGTAAGCGGACCAATGACCGTAGCTGAATTAGCAAAGAAAATGAAAAAGCAACCTTCTGAATTAATTAAGAAGTTGTTTGGTTTAGGAATTATGGCAACCATCAATCAAGAAGTTGATTTAGATGCCATTCATTTAATCGCCAGTGAATTTGAAATTGCAGTCGAAGAAAAGATTGAGTTGGATTATACTGACTTTGAAAATATCGTAGAAGTAGATGAACCTGAAACCCTTGAAGAACGGCCAGCCGTTGTAACCATCATGGGCCACGTTGACCATGGCAAAACCACATTGTTAGATGCTATTCGCGAAAGTAACGTAATCTCTACGGAAGCTGGCGGTATTACCCAGCATATTGGCGCTTATCAAGTGGTTCGTCAAGGCAAAAAGATTACCTTCCTCGATACTCCTGGCCATGCTGCGTTTACAACTATGCGTGCTCGCGGAGCCCAGGTTACCGATATTGCCATTATTGTTGTAGCAGCAGACGATGGCGTAATGCCACAAACCGTGGAAGCCATTAACCATGCGAAAGCAGCAAATGTGCCAATTATTGTGGCTGTAAATAAAATGGATAAACCTAGTGCCAATCCTGACCGGGTTAAACAAGAGTTAACAGAATATGGCCTTGTTTCAGAAGAGTGGGGTGGGGATACTATCTTTGTCCACATCTCCGCGCTGAAAAAAGAAGGTCTTGACGATATTTTAGAGATGATTCTTCTTGTTGCCGAAGTACAAGAATTAAAAGCAAACCCTAACAAAAAAGCCCGTGGTACAGTAATTGAAGCCCAGTTAGACAGAGGCCGTGGTCCTGTAGCAACCGTGTTAGTTCAAGGGGGGACGTTGAAAATCGGCGATCCTATTGTTGTAGGAACAACCCATGGCCGGGTTCGTGCTATGGTTAATGATAAAGGCCGACGCATTAAAGAAGCGCCACCATCTACCCCAGTTGAAATTACCGGACTGAATGATGTACCACAAGCTGGAGATCAGTTTATGGTATTTGACGATGAGAAAATGGCTCGCCAAATTGGCGAACGCCGTAGTTCTAAACGTCGTGAAAATGAACTTCGTGCATCTGCCCGTGTTTCTCTAGATGACCTCTTCAGCCGCATTCAAGAAGGGGAAATTAAGGACATCAATGTAATTATTAAAGCTGATGTACAGGGTTCTGTTGAGGCTCTCCGTGGCTCTCTGGAAAAAATTGATGTAGAAGGTGTACGGGTGAATATCATTCATACTGGCGTTGGGGCCATTTCTGAATCAGATGTCATCCTGGCTACTGCCTCCAATGCTATTATCATTGGCTTTAATGTGCGTCCAGATCCTAATGCCCGGGCAACTGCAGAACAGGAAAAAGTAGATATTCGTCTTCACCGTATTATTTATAAAGTAATGGAAGAAATTGAAGCAGCGATGAAAGGGATGCTTGAGCCTGTTTACGAAGAAAAAGTCATCGGCCAGGCGGAAGTTCGTCAAATCTTTAAAGTTTCCAAAGTGGGAACCATTGCCGGTTCTTATGTTACTGAAGGAAAAATTAAACGGGATGCCGGCATTCGTGTCATTCGTGATGGAATCGTTATTTTCGAAGGGAAAATTGATGCCCTTAAACGCTTTAAAGACGATGCTAAAGAAGTAGCACAAGGATATGAATGCGGTATCACCGTTGAGAAGTATAACGACATTAAAGAAGGGGATATCCTCGAAGCATTTGTCATGGAGGAAGTCGCCCAGTAAGACCAGTTATTAATTGAGGTGATTAAGTATGGGCAGCGTTCGCGTGAATCGAGTTGGTGAGCAGATTAAAAAAGTGCTTGGCCAAATCATACAACGAGAATTAAAAGACCCTCGCATTGGTTTTGTTACCATTACAGGTGTTGAAGTATCAGGAGATTTATCTCAGGCGAAAGTGTTTATTACTGTTTTTGGCAATGATGAGGTGAAATCTTCTACGTTAAAAGCCCTGGAGAAAGCCAAAGGTTTCATGCGTGGGGAAGTAGGTAGACGGATTGCTCTACGTCACACTCCTGAATTGATTTTTAAAATGGACGAATCAGTAGAATATGGTTCGCGAATTGAGACCTTATTATCTGATCTCCATAAAGATGGGGAAGGAAAGGAATAATGAAGAATTATCAACAGTTCCTTTCCCAGGCTGCTGATTTTATAGGGCGCCATCAACGTTTTTTAGTGGTGAACCATGTTAACCCTGACGGAGATGCAACAGCCTCTTTGCTTGCAATGGGATTAATTTTGCACAAGTTAGGAAAAGAAGTGGTTATGGCCAATGAAGGTGCCACACCCCGGAAATTTTCCTTTCTTAAGGGGTACTCAGACATAAAAAATGTCTCTCTTTACCAATCCAATGAGAAATTTCACGCCATCATTTCCTGTGATTGCGGAGATTTTTCAAGGATTGGGAAGGTGGACCAATGGTTTGCTGATGGTTATGAGCTTTTAAATATTGACCATCATCCAACGAATGATGGATTTGGTACAGTCAATTTAGTTCGCACCAATGCTTCGGCAACTTGTGAAGTCATTTATGATTTAATAAAAGAGTTGAAGTTTTCTTTCTTTCCTGAACTGGCTAATTGTATTTATACCGGCCTAATGACAGATACAGGGGGATTCCGTTATTCTAATACCACATCTTATGTCATGAATATTGCATCGGAATTATTAGCTCATCAAGTGAGACCAGATCAAATTGCTGATCGGGTTTTAGAGTCGATTACCCGGGCTCATTTAGCTTTATTAAAACGAGCCCTTCCAACACTGGAATTTGGAGAAGGGGACCGGGTGGCCAGCTTGACCGTAACCCATCAGGATATGGTTGAAACCGGGGCATTGTCCGAAGATCTAGACGGGATTGTCCATTATGCAAAAAATATTGAAGGCATAGAAGTTGGCATTTTATATAAGGAAAAAGAAGATGGAAATGTGAAGGTAAGCCTTCGCTCCAGAGAGTACATTGATGTTGCAGAAATTGCTCTTTCCCTTAAGGGAGGCGGGCATATACGGGCAGCTGGATGTACCATCCATGGAACGATTGCCGATGCGAAAAACATAATCAATAAAAAACTGAAAGAAGCTTTTTCAAGAACGGAGGAGGGGGATTGATAGTATCTGGTATTCTTCCCCTTTATAAGCCTGCAGGGATGACATCCCACGATTGTGTGATGCGAATCCGCAAGCTTTTACATACAAAAAAAGTAGGGCATTCAGGTACATTGGACCCTCAGGTGACAGGTGTTCTTCCATTATGTATTGGGAATGCAACGAAAGTGGCAGATTATCTACATGAACAACCGAAAATGTATATAGCCACTATGGTTTTAGGAAAATCGACGGATACGGAGGATGGCACAGGAAATGTGATTGAAGACAAACCTGTAAACTCTCCTATTTCGAAAGAACAAATCCTGGACATATTTTCAAGGTTTACAGGTGAGATTTCTCAAATGCCACCTATGTATTCCGCAGTAAAAATAGGTGGAGTTCGCCTCCATGAGGCGGCCCGCAAAGGGATTACTGTAGAACGTGAGGCAAGAAAAGTCTGGATTTATGATTTGGAGCTAATGGATACAGATTTAACAGGTCCATATCCTTCTATTACTTTTAACGTAACATGTTCCAAGGGAACATATATTAGAACCCTTTGTAAAGACATGGGGGAATTCTTTGGCTATCCTGCCTATATGTCTTATTTACAAAGAATAAGAAGCGGCCCCTTTTCACTTGATGACTGTTATACTTTTACAGAGATTGAAAAGGCCATAGAAAAGGATCAGGTAACAGCGTTATTATACCCCTTAGACCGTGCTTTTACCCATTATCCTGCTGTTAAAATACCTGCGGGCAGGGTTCGGGCCATATGCAATGGGTTAAGCCAAATACACCTGCAACCAGGGGACTGGGAGGATGGACAAAAAATTGCCCTCTATTCTCCTGAAGGTAAATTCCTTGCCATACATCAGGTTCAACACACAGAAAAAGGAGTTGAATCGTTCCCTGTCAGGGTTTTCCCGGAGGAGGAAGGTTAAATGGAAGTTCTGCGGTTGCATTATCCGTTGCCATCAGATTTTACCGGAAATGAATGTGTATTAGCCATGGGGTATTTTGATGGAGTTCATTTAGGCCATCGCAGGGTCATTCAAAAAGCCATTGATAAAGCCCATGAATTAGGGATTCAATCAGCTGTGATGACCTTTGATCCCCACCCTCGTGAAATCCTAGGGCAAAGTGGCTATACTCGCTATTTAACGCCCTTAGAAGAAAAATTAAACCAGTTTGAAAAAATGGGTGTTGACCTGGCTTATATTGTTCATTTTGATATTTCCTTTTCCTCAATTTATCCTGAGGATTTTATCGATGAGTTTCTATTGAAATTTCAACCTCATCACGTGGCGGTTGGTTTTGATTATACCTTTGGCCATAAAGGCCTGGGGACAGCCAATACCCTGCAACAACTAGCAGAAGGCAGATATGGGGTAGAAGTGGTTTCTCCCATTAATCGCTTTGGGGAAAAAGTAAGCAGTACCCTTATTCGTGAATATTTATATAATGGACAAATTCATGAAGCCAATCATTTTCTGGGGCGTTCCTATCGGATTAAAGGAATTGTTGTCCATGGAGAAAAACGAGGGAGGACCATTGGTTTTCCTACTGCTAATATTGGATTGATTCAACCTTATATCATCCCGAAAAATGGAGTCTATGGGGTAAAGGTTTACTGGAATAAGGAAATCTATGAAGGGGTTATTAACATAGGAATTAAACCCACTTTTGAAAACCAACGGAAAGAGAAATCCCTTGAAGTTCATCTGTTCCGTTTTTCCGGAGACCTTTATGACCAGGAATTAGAAGTAGAATTTCTCTTTTATATTCGGGATGAACAAAAATTTGCCGGGGTTGAAGAATTGATTCAACAAATCCATGAGGATGTGGAAATGGCAAGAGTGAAGTTTCTCCAATTGGATGACTAGACTTTACTCTTGATTTTTCCTGTGATATACTATCTTTTGTGAGTTTAAAAAAACCTTATCCTGGTATTTCGATTCACCACCGATTCACTCGGATAAAGGGGATTATAATTTAGAGGAGGTGAAAAGGATGGCATTAAATCAAGAGCGTAAAAAAGATTTAATCGATCAATTCCGTACTCACGAATCCGATACTGGATCTCCTGAAGTACAAATTGCTATCCTTACGGAGAAGATTAACTATCTTAATAGTCATTTACGTACACACAAAAAAGACCATCATTCCCGTCGTGGTTTGTTAAAAATGGTTGGTCAACGTCGTAACCTTTTGGCGTATTTGAAAGACAAAGACGTCACTCGTTACCGTGAATTAATTCAAAAATTAGGCTTACGCCGATAAAAAACCTGGCTAGGGTCAAGCCTAAAAAGGCGATGGCTCTAGCCTTAGTTGCACTTAAGCAAATCATTTTTTCTTGCATTTTGATTTGTGAAAGGGAAAGCGGGGATTCCCCGCTTTTTTCTTGTTTTGTTTTGTTTACATTTTTTTCTTTTAAATCTTCCTAAGGAAGGAAATAATAGAAATAATGAAGAAGTATTTTTTGTTGATTGATGAGAGGAGGCATACACCTTGGAGATCAGGTTGCTTGAATTTGATCTTGCCGGACAGAAAATAACTGTAGAGTTCGGCCGCGTTGCTAAACAAGCAAATGCAGCAGTTCTAGTCCGGTATGGCGATACGGTGGTGCTGAGCGCCGTTACCGCTTCCAAAAAACCTTCCCCTTTAGATTTCTTCCCACTTACTGTGAATTATGAAGAAAAGCTTTATGCAGTAGGGAAAATCCCAGGAGGTTTTATAAAAAGAGAAGGACGACCCAGCGAAAAAGCAATATTAGCGTCTCGTTTAATTGACCGTCCCATTCGTCCTCTTTTCCCAGAAGGTTTCAGAAATGAGGTTCAGGTAGTGAATACGGTCCTATCAGTGGATCAGAATTATTCTTCAGAAGTAGCGGCTATGATTGGTACTTCTGCAGCCCTGTCTCTTTCTGATATTCCATTTAATGGTCCTATTGGTGGATGTATTGTTGGTCGGATAGATGGACAATTTATCGTAAATCCAACCGTCGAACAAGCAGAGAAAAGCGATATTCACCTGGTTGTTGCCGGTACGAAGGATGCCATTAACATGGTAGAAGCAGGAGCCAATGAAGTTCCTGAAGATGTAATGCTTGAAGCCATTATGTGCGGCCATGCCGAAATTCAAAAAATGGCAGACCATATTGCTCAATTTGCAGCAACCTATGGAAAAGAAAAGATGGAAGTTGACCTCCATCAAGTGGATGAAAAATTGGAAAAAGTGGTTATGGATTATGCGAAAGACCGTTTAATCGAAGCCGTACGCATTGAAGAAAAGCAAGAACGTTATGATGCCATTGATGCTATTAATGAAGAAACCCTTGCTTATTTTGTTGAAACTTATCCTGAAGATGCAGGACAAATCCGCGAAATTCTTCATGACATTGTCAAAGACGAAGTCCGCCGTTTAATCACTGTCGATAAAGTTCGCCCTGATGGAAGAGCTTTAGATGAAATCCGCCCCATTAGTTGCGAAATTGACTTATTACCTCGCACCCATGGTTCCGGGTTATTTACACGGGGACAAACCCAGGTATTAAGCACATGTACTCTTGGTGCCTTAGGTGATGTACAAATTCTCGATGGCCTTGGTTTGGAAGAGTCTAAACGGTTTATGCACCATTATAATTTTCCTCCATTTAGTGTTGGGGAAGCAAGGCCATTACGTGCGCCAGGGCGCCGTGAAATAGGCCATGGGGCATTAGGGGAACGGGCGCTAGAACCTGTTATTCCTAATGAAGATGAATTCCCTTATACCATTCGTCTTGTTTCTGAAGTACTGGAGTCTAATGGTTCTAGTTCACAGGCTAGTATTTGCGGCAGTACATTGGCATTAATGCAAGCCGGTGTGCCTATTAAAGCCCCAGTAGCAGGAATTGCCATGGGATTAGTTAAAGAAAGGGAACATTATACCATTCTCACAGATATTCAAGGCATGGAAGACCATCTCGGGGATATGGACTTTAAAGTAGCCGGTACCCGTGAAGGAGTTACTGCCCTGCAAATGGATATTAAAATTGAAGGCATTAACCGAGAGATTCTTAATGAGGCGTTAATGCAAGCAAAAGAAGGCCGTATGTTTATTCTCAATAAAATGAAAGAAACCATTTCTGAGCCAAGAAAAGAATTGTCTACTTACGCTCCGAAGATTCTTTCCATTCGAATTAATCCGGAAAAAATTCGTGACGTTATTGGGCCAAGCGGTCGAATTATCAATAAAATCATAGAAGAAACCGGGGTTAAAATCGATATTGAACAAGATGGCCGGGTATACATTGCTTCTGTTAATTCAGAAATGAATGAAAAAGCGAAGAAGATTATTCAAGATTTGGTTCGGGAAGTGGAAGTTGGACAAACCTATATGGGTACCGTACGCAGAATTGAGAAATTTGGTGCCTTCGTAGAATTGTTCCATGGAAAAGATGGCCTGGTTCATATTTCTCAACTTGCTGAAGAACGAGTAGGCAAAGTAGAAGATGTGGTAGCCATAGGAGATCAAATTCTCGTCAAAGTAACGGAAATTGATAATCAGGGCAGAGTGAACCTTTCCCGTAAAGTTGCTTTAAAAGAGCAAAAGGAAAAGCAAGAACAACAACAATAATAACAATAATAACAAATACGAAATTAGCGACGAACATTTTTCATCTTTATGGAAAGTCAGTCGCTATTTTTATTTTTTTACATAACCTTTTTTCTTATTGCATATTGTGGTACAAACCCTTCATTAGGAGGTGCGAGGGATTGAAACCACGAACCATTATTGGATTCATTTGTCTCCTGGGCATTGTCACCATGATTAATTCAAAGCCAGTCACTAATTATATTTCTTCTATTGGCACGGAAGGAGCCAAGCTGGCCTTTATGCAAAATGATTGGGATTCCCAATTGGATTTTTTGCAAAAGAAAAATATATCCCCAATTAATGCACGCCTGGATCCTGTTTGGAAAGGAATACCCGGGTATAACGGATTAGTCTTGGATGTAGAATCTACAAAAGAGCGAATGAAAAAGGAAGGAAAATGGGATAACCGTTACGTAATATATAAAGAGGTTCCGCCACAGGTGCAAATTGAACAGTTGGGACCTGCACCAATTTATCGTGGGAATCCTGCTAAACCCATGGTTTCTATCATGATTAATGTGGCCTGGGGCAATGAATATCTTCCCCGGATATTAGAAACTTTGGAGGAAAATGATGTAAAAGCAACCTTTTTTTTAGATGGGTCATGGACGAGTAAATATCCTGAGGAAGCGAAGAAACTTGTGATGGCTGGCCATGAAATAGGAAATCATGCCTATACACATCCAGCTATGAGCAGATTAAGCAACGGTCGTGCAGAACAAGAAATACTCCGCACCAATGATGTGATTCAAAAAGTGACAGGAGTTGAACCAACCCTGTTTGCACCCCCATCAGGGGATTTTAATGATAGAACCGTAAAAATTGCTCATAAATTCCATATGAAAACCATTTTATGGACAGCTGATACTGTAGATTGGAAAAAACCAACTCCACAGCAATGGCTAAATAATGTGCGCAATAAATTAGGAAATGGAACCTTAATTTTAATGCATCCTACAGAATCAACAGCAACTGCCTTACCTTCATTAATTAAAGAAATTAAAAATAGGAATCTCACAATAGGAACGGTTTCCCAAACCTTATCTTCTTCACGTGTTCAGCTAGTTGAGTGAGAGGTATGGATTTGGTATAGTGGTACTATTGTAACTAGTTTTCTAATGACAATAGAGGGGGAACAGGTGTGATCGAAAAATATACGCTAAAGAACGGGGTACGTGTGATCTTTGAAAGAATTCCAACTGTTCGTTCTGTGGCGTTGGGAATCTGGAT
>CAMLDI010000068.1 GCA_946478845.1 uncultured Paenibacillaceae bacterium | reverse complement strand
CCCTAGTTATAAGGGATTCCAAGCTTTTTCTGTTCTCCAAGTGTCAAAGACAGGAGTATACCACTATTGTCCCAAGAAAATGGTGTCTAAAGGTTGAAAGGATTGTGACAGAACTATTACGGATGAGTTAAAATAAAGTAAACTTAAAGTGATTGTTTTAGATGGAAGGAGTTGGCGTACTTTGGGTAAGTCCCTTGTATTAATAGGTTTTATGGGAACAGGCAAGACCACTGTTGGACAGGCAATTGCACAAAAATTAAATATACCCCAGTTAGATCTGGATCATTATATTGTTGAAAAAGAAAAAAAAGATATTCCTACCATTTTCACGGAAAGAGGGGAAGAGTATTTTCGAATGGTAGAGACTGCTTATTTAAAAGAAGTCCTTTTAGATGGGGTTCCCCGGGTGATTACCACAGGCGGAGGAGTCGTGCTTCGTCCGGAAAATCGTGAACTTATGATTAAGAATGGAATCTGTGTCGCTTTGACAGCCAAACCTGAAACCATTATCCAGAGGGTGAAAAAAGATAAAAATCGCCCTTTGTTACAGGGAGGGGCAGAGGAACGGGTGCATACCTTACTAAAAGAACGGGAAGGGCTATATGATTTTGCACCTATTCAACTGGCTACTGATGGCAAAAAAATTAATGAAATACTTAAGGAATTATGGTCCCATCCGGATTTTAAATCTCAACTCTCTTAAAAGCGTATGAAGAAAAAAGAGACGGGGAATAATAGGTTTAGAAATACGGGAACGGGGGCTAGAAAACATGTCTTTATCTCAAGATATGATGAAGTATTTAACGGTGAAAATTGTTAAATACTTTGATAAACCGCCAGAAGAACAGGTAAAAAAGAAGAAAGAAAAAAAACAAAACTGGTCTGAACAGTGGTTTGGTGTTTTGCCTCTAACGATTAAGACCTTAACTGCGAAAGAAAAGCTTACGATAAAGGATAAGAAAAAGATTTAAACAAGCCTATGGAACCTGAGTCCATAGGCTTAATTTTTCTCCGTCTTCAGGAATCAGGACTTGTTGTTCCAATCCCTTTTCTTTCATATAATTCCTCAATTCATTCCGGGTTAATCTACAATGGTTCCACGATTCCATATGAACTGGGATGATTTTCGCTCCTGGAGCTGCAAGACACACCTTTTCGATATCTTTTTCATCCATTGTAATGGGACCACCTGTTGCAAAACGAGCGGCACCAGCATTACAAATAATAACATCTGGTTGGTTTTCTTTTATGGCAGTTTCGACTTCCGGGCACCAGATGGAATCACCGGCAATATATAAGGTTCCTTCCTCCGCCGATTTAAGAACATACCCTGAAACAGGTCCCATTTTCTTTCCAATTATACAGGTTCCATGTTGTCCTCCGGTGCGCCGGATTTCAATGCCTTCCCAATGAATAGAGTCAGTAATCCCTCTACAATTACTAAATCCGTTGTTTTGTATCACAGGGACATCAGGAGGTTGGCACAAAAAAGGGATGTCCTTTAGGATTTGGTGAGCAGCTTCTTCATCAAAGTGGTCTCGGTGTGAATGGGTAAGGAGTATGGCATCCGATTTGAGAAGGGATGAAAGAGGAATGGGTAAATCAACGAGAGGATTTCTTCCCTGGTTGGGTACTAAGGGAACGGGATCCATCACTCCACAGGCGCTTAACATTGGGTCTATTAAAATCCTTTTTTGATTATAGGTAAGAAGCAATGTTGCATGGCGAATCAATTGAATTTCCATTGAATCGTCCTCCTTCTCTGGTACTGGAACAATTATACAATGATTTTCTTTGATAAAGGAGTTTTTTTACAATCTATTAAACTACTTTTAACAATCCTGTAATTGATAGGGACCACAACCCAGTGGAAAGTCAGTATTAAAATGGTAGAATATAATAACTATCAATTTAGTTCGTCCAGGAAAGGAAGTGGATTAACTTTTTATGAAAAAAAAGTACATATTATTTAGCAGCATTTTCCTAGTCTTTTCTGGTTTATTGATTACGGGTTGGTATTGGACGGAGGGGTATGGCTTCACAAAAATAGATGTAACAGGAGAAACGATTGAAGAAGCGGTTTTTCAATATAACTATTCAATGGGAGAACCTTTTAGGTATGGGCAAATTCTAGAACAGGTCTACATTGAAAATGATACATCCCTTGTGTTTTTATTAGACCAAACACGAACTTCCATAAATGCCTGTATTGTCAGTAATAAATGGAATGGTAAGTGGAAAGTAGTAAGCCCATCTATCAACCAGGTGATCCAGCGCCATCCAGCTCTATTAAACCCTTATTCCTGGGGCGGATTAGAAACAGAAAAGAATACAGTATATTGGGGTGTGATATACGATGAACGGGTGCATACCTTTCTAATAACCACGGATAAAGAGGAAAAGGCTGATTTGTTAACATTGCCCGCCATGCCTCGTATCTGGTATAAGGTTTATCCTCTACTTAGTGAACAAATCAAAAAAAAGATTACCATGAAGGTTTTAGATGAAGAGGGAAAGGAAATACCATTTGAAAACTTAAACTAATGGACAGGAGCCAAATAAAATAAGCCCCCATTAATAATATCCACTTCAATCCGTGGTTCGAATTGCCAGCGTAATTCTTCTAACCGTTTTTCTTTTTCCTCTGTTTTTTGTTCTTCACTATTTTCTACGTAAAAATGCTCTACCAGGGACATTTCCCGGGAAAGGCGCTCCCTTGCTTGATGGGCCCAGCTCTGGTCCTCCTGTTGGATTTGCTGGTGAATATAGTTTTCGATTTTTCCCATGGCCGATTCCATACTATAAATGGGTGGGATGGTGTAGGAGAAGTCAGGCATGACTTGTTTACATTCCTTTTCTTTGATCGTAGAAAGAAAAGAATCAGAAATGGTTCCATGGACCAGGTTAAACCCTAGAGATAAGAGTTTATCTTTTTTTACATCACAAATCATGGAGACACGGATATTGACCCCTAACCAGGGAAGAAGGGGACTCCGCTTATCTGAATGTTCATAAAGGCGTATGTACTGGCCATGGCGCCGGGCTGAAGAAAAAAATTGTAAGAGGCGAGGAGAACCAAAGGTGATTTTTTCTCCCCGGAAATTTTGCGGCACATTTTCCGGGTTGAAAATTAAGTTCATGAACATAGGTTGGGGTTCCAGATTCAAGCGTTCCACATAGGTCCAGTAAAAAGGGCGGTTCCCCAGGTCTTTATCCACTTCAATAGGCAATTGTACACTGAAGTAATCCGGTGTTTTTTCCACATAGTTGGCCTGATGGGCATCAAAGTAGCGTTCCAAATATTGTCGGACTTCCACCTGATTCATGGCAATACCACCTCTTTTATGTCGTCCTGGCTTTGATTGTCTTTCATCATTTGCAAGACAAGACTCATATTATCAAATTTGAGCTGCTGTTCTTTTTCCGTATCCGACTTCAAGATAATATCGATTAAATTTTTCTCAATAGAGCGTTCCAACTGGAAGCGATCAATGATTGCATCCAACTCCCCAATCACCATTTCAAAGAGATTGATTTTTTCATATAATAGGCGCAGAATTTGTTCTTCGATGGTATTTGTTGTTGAAAGGTTGTAAATGTAACAATCCTTCTTTTGTCCCAGTCGATGAATCCGCCCAATGCGCTGTTCCACTCGCATGGGATTCCAGGGCATATCATAATTGATTAATCGATTGCAAAATTGCAGGTTAATTCCTTCCCCACCTGCTTCTGTAGCAATAAGAACCTGGGCCCGTTCTTCAAAAAGTTGGCTCATCCAGTCTTTTTTGCTTCGTTTGAACCCACCCCGAAAAAGTACAGAGGTAATTTTATTCTGGGAGAGAATATACTGTAAGTATTCCTGGGTTGCCCGATACTCCGTGAAAATAATCCACTTGTCATCGCTTTCGTTAAGCAGCTCCATCACTTTCTCTGCTTTGCTATGGTTTTCAATGGTTTTTAATTGTTCCACCAGGGTTCGAATTTCTCCACGGAGAGGGGAGGTTTCTGCAGCCCGATTGTGCATATTGGCCAGGGTGTTATACACGGCAGCCCGGCTGCTGCAAACTTCCCGTTGCAATGTAATTAACGCTAAAGGATTTTGCCGGTATTCCCCGTCTTCTTTCCGATATTGATTTCGGATAAATTGGCTTAACTCATTGTATAATTCCCGTTCTGCACCAGATAACTCAATGGGAACAGTAATCACATGGCGGGTGGTGAATTCTACCTGTCCATCGGCTCTGCGATTGCGCACCATGACTTTCTTTAACTCTTTACGCAAATTGTCATTGTTTTTGACTTCTCGTTTTCCTTTCACATAACTTTGCAGGAATTCGGAAGATTGCCCTAAATGCCCTGGTTTTAACAGGGTAATCAGGTTATATAATTCTTCAATTTCATTTTGCACAGGGGTTGCTGTTAACAGGAGTAAATACTTCTTTTTAATTTCCTGGATAAATTGATAGTTTTTTGTTTTCTTATTTTTTAATTTATGGGCTTCATCAACAATCAACAAGTCATAGGCTTGATTTAAAATGATATCCCGATGGGGAGGGCGTTTGGCTGTATCTACCGAGGCCACAACCACGTCATAGGAAGTCCACATGTATTCTTTTTTTTGGCCTACGGCTGGAATGGAAAACTTGGAATTCAGCTCACGGACCCATTGCACCACAAGGGAAGCGGGGACAAGAATCAATACTTTCTTGACCAGTCCCCGGGTCATGTATTCTTTTAATACTAAGCCGGCTTCGATGGTTTTACCCAGGCCAACTTCATCAGCAAGTAAAGCCCGCCCATGCATTTCGGTAATCACCCGATTGGCCGTTTCCATTTGATGAGGCAAAGGAGTAAGGCCAGGTAAATAGCGCAGGCATTGGAGTTCATGAAAATCTTTTACTGCCTGAACTTCTTCTGCTTCCCAAGCCAAATGAAATAGCTCTGGATGATGCCAGGGCCCGTCTTTTTCCATTCTTTCTTTTAAACCATCTAGCCATTGTTTATTAAATGTGATAGGGATTTCTGCCATCCTTCCCACCCTTTGCTTTGACATCAAACCTGGTATCTTTGTTGTAGTGTTTGTAGGAGTTTGCAGATTTATGCTGAAAGTTGTCATAAAATCCCTTGAAATTTTAATGATTCATGTTAGGATGGAATGGAATTGATTAAATCTTAACGAATAAACAAATCCTATATGAAGTGCGGATGACCATAGAAGGAGAGAACACGGTAAAGCGTGTCGCCGAAGGAGCAAGCCCATTCCAATCTCTCAGGCAAAGGAACTTCTATGGGACGCAACTCTGGAGAGAGTTTGTCTTTTTGAACAAACCACCAAAGGGGAAACTGGATTCAGGTAAGGGACCAGGTAGCTCTCAGGTAACAGGACAGAGATGGGGAGTATACCCTATCTGTGTCTTTTTTTGTTTTTACACTTTATAAGAAAGTCTAAGACTTTTTAAAGGAGGAAGCGTTTCTTGTCTTCATTAAAACAAACCCCTCTGTATCCTGTGTATAAAGAACACGGAGCAAAAACCATTGATTTTGGCGGTTGGGATCTTCCTGTGCAATTTTCAAGCATTTTAGAAGAACATCATGCCGTAAGGGGAAAAGCCGGCTTATTTGATGTTTCCCATATGGGAGAAGTAGAAGTAAAAGGTCCAGATGCTCTTGCTTTTGTGCAGAAAATTACCACCAATGATGCTTCCAAGCTAGTCCCATATAAAGCCCAGTATGCGATTATGTGTTACCCTGATGGCGGCACCGTAGATGACCTTCTTGTCTATAAATATGCCAACGACCATTATCTTCTTGTCATTAACGCTTCCAATATTGAAAAAGATGTAAAATGGATGGAAGAACATCTTGCTGGAGATGTTACCTTGAAAAACATTTCAGAAAAGGTAGCAGAATTGGCTTTACAGGGTCCTCTTTCTGAATCTATTTTACAGAAATTAACGGAAACAGACCTTTCCCAAATAAAATATTTTCACTTTATCCCTGACGTAAAGCTAGCCGGAATTAACGCACTGGTTTCCCGTTCCGGATATACGGGGGAAGATGGATTTGAATTGTATGTGAAGCCTGAGGAGGCTCCTCTCCTCTGGAAGAAAATAATAGATGCAGGTGGGGATAATGTGCTTCCCTGCGGTTTGGGTGCCCGAGATACCCTGCGTTTTGAAGCTCGCATGCCCCTTTATGGCCAGGAATTAAGCCAGACCATTTCACCTGTGGAAGCTGGCCTGACCTTTGCTATTAAATTGGATAAAGGGGATTTCATTGGGCGGGATGCCTTGAAAGAACAAATGGAAAAGGGGGCTCCCCGTAAACTGGTGGGCCTGGAAATGGTAGGCCGTGGCATTGCCCGTTCCCATTATCCTGTTTTTGTGGGAGATGATAAAGTTGGGGAAGTGACCACTGGAACCCAATCTCCAACCTTAAAGAAAAATATTGCTCTTGCTTTGGTAGATAAAGAATACGGGAACCTGGGGCAGGAAGTAGATGTAGAAATCCGGAATAAACGTGTAAAAGCAAGAGTGGTGGCAACACCTTTTTATAAACGAGAGAAAAAATAGGAGGCAAGAATCATGAGCAAAGTATTACCGAATTTAAAGTACAGCAAAGAACATGAATGGGTTGAAGTTATTGAAGACAACAAAGTACGTATTGGCATTACCGATTATGCTCAGCACTCTTTAGGGGATATCGTGTTTGTAGAACTTCCTGGCGTTGGGGATCGAGCAGAAGTTGATGAAAGCATGGGAACTGTTGAATCTGTTAAAGCGGTATCTGATGTATACAGTCCTGTAAGTGGAGAAGTTGTTGAAGTGAATGAAGCATTAGAAGATGACCCTGAAATTGTCAATAACGATCCATATGGTGAAGGCTGGATGGCTATTGTGGAATTAAGCGACCCTTCCCAATTGGATGGATTATTAACTGTGGAGCAATATGAAGCATTGATTCAAGAGGAGGAATAGGCGTGGTATATCGATACCTTCCTGTAACTGCGGAAGATCAAAAAGAAATGTTTGCTGCTCTTGGGATTTCCCAGATCGATGAACTGTTTTCTGATATTCCGGAGAGTGTACGTTTGACCCAGGATTTAAACATTCCTGCTGCCCAATCAGAACCGGAAGTCCTTCATACCATGGCTAGTTTAGCCCGCAAAAATGTGAGTGCAGACCAGTACGCCTGCTTCCTTGGGGCTGGGACCTATGACCATTACATTCCTAGTGTGGTCAATCATGTGATTTCCCGCTCTGAATTTTATACCGCCTATACCCCTTACCAGCCGGAAATAAGCCAGGGAGAACTTCAGGCTATTTTCGAATTCCAAACGATGATTTGTGAGTTAACAGGAATGGATGTTGCTAATGCTTCTATGTATGATGGAGCCACTGCTTTAGCGGAAGCTGCTAAAATGGCCGCAGGCAAAACCCGCAAAAAGAAAATTGTGGTTTCAAAAGCCGTTCATCCTGAATATCGGGCTGTCCTTGCCTCTTATTGCCACGGGCAAAACCTGGAACTGGTGGAAGTGGATACCTTTAACGGATTAACGGATTTATCTGCCTTAGAAGCTGCTGCAGATGGAGATACAGCTGCAGTCTTAGTGCAGTATCCCAACTTTTTTGGAGGCATTGAAGATTTAAGGAGAATTGAAAAAATTGCCCATCAACATAAAGGGTTATTCATTGTTACTGCTAATCCTCTGTCCCTTGGCTTATTGCAACCCCCTGGGGCCTTCGGTGCTGATGCCGTTGTAGGGGAGGCCCAGCCATTTGGGATGCCTATGAATTTTGGCGGTCCCCATTGTGGATATTTCGCCGTGAAAAAAGAGTTAATGCGCCAAATCCCAGGGCGGATTGTGGGGCAAACCAAAGATGACAAAGGACGCAGAGGATTTGTCTTAACTCTGCAAGCCCGTGAACAGCACATTCGCCGGGAGAAAGCCATCTCCAATATTTGTTCCAACCAGGCCCTTAATGCCCTGGCTGCAGCAGTTGCTATGACCGCCCTTGGCAAAGAAGGGGTACAGGAAATGGCTGCATTGAATTTGAAAAAAGCCCATTATGCGAAAACACAAATTGAAAACCTAGCAGGGTATGAAGTGGCCTTTACTTCACCTACCTTTAATGAATTTGTAGTAAAAACCCCTGTTGCTGTATCTGACATTAATAAAGGGTTGTTACAGCAAAAAATCATAGGAGGCTATGATTTATCCCGTACCTATCCGGAATTGGAGAATCATATGTTGTTGGCAGTCACTGAATTGCGTACGAAAGAAGAAATTGACTCTCTTGTCCAGGGATTGGAGGGAATCCAGCATGGCTAAAACCAGTGAAAAAGCTCTTATTTTTGAACTATGCAAACCGGGTCGGGTTGCCTATAACTTGCCAGCCCTGGATGTTCCAGATGTGGATGTGGATTCCCTTCTTCCCCCAGGATTCCGCCGTGAGGTTCCAGCGGAATTACCAGAAGTCAGCGAACTCCAATTAATGCGCCATTATACGGAATTATCCAATCGTAATCATGGGGTGGATTCTGGATTTTATCCATTAGGTTCCTGTACCATGAAGTACAATCCCAAAATAAATGAAGATGTAGCCCGTTTCCCAGGATTTAGCCAGATTCATCCCTATCAACCGGAAGAAACTGTACAGGGAGCCCTTCAGCTTCTTTATGAATTACAGGAAGATTTAGCAGAAATCACAGGGATGGATGGAGTGACCCTCCAACCTGCAGCAGGTGCCCATGGGGAATGGACTGGACTGATGTTAATCCGTGCTTACCATGAAAGCAGGGGAGAAAAGCGTACTAAGGTGATCGTTCCTGATTCTGCCCATGGTACGAACCCTGCTTCAGCAGCAGTAGCTGGTTTTGATATTGTCACTGTGGCTTCTAATGAAGAAGGCTATGTTGACATTGAATCCCTGCGCCAGGTGGTTGGCCCAAATACGGCAGCCCTCATGTTAACGAACCCTAATACCCTGGGGATTTTTGAAAAAGATATATTAGAAATTACGCAAATTGTCCATGAAGCAGGAGGCCTTGTGTATTATGATGGGGCCAATGCCAATGCCATTTTAGGAAAAGTGCGTCCGGGAGATATGGGCTTTGATGTGGTTCACTTAAACTTGCACAAAACCTTCTCTACTCCCCATGGGGGTGGCGGTCCCGGATCAGGCCCTGTTGGGGTAAAACAAGGATTGCTTCCTTTCCTCCCTGTCCCTATGATAGTGAAAGAGGGAGACATCTATCGTTTGGAAACCAACCGTCCCCAAAGCATAGGCCAGGTCAAAGCCTATTATGGGAACTTCGGGGTCAATGTACGGGCATATGCCTATATTCGCACCATGGGGCCGGAAGGGTTACGTCTTGTATCTGAATACGCCGTACTCAATGCTAACTACATGATGAAACAATTAGCGCCTTACTATGATGTTCCATGCCCGCAAATATGCAAACATGAATTTGTTTTGTCTGGCAGAAGACAGAAAAAACAGGGGGTTCGCACCCTGGATATTGCGAAACGCCTTCTGGATTTTGGCTATCATCCGCCAACCATTTACTTCCCTCTCATCGTAGAGGAATGTTTAATGATTGAGCCAACGGAAACAGAATCTAAGGAAACTCTGGATGAATTTATTAATGTTATGATTCAAATTGCCAAAGAAGCGGAAGAAACGCCGGAAATCGTACAGGAAGCACCCCATAATACAGTGGTCAGCCGCCTGGATGAAGTCACTGCGGCAAGAAAGCCTGTTCTTCGTTATACAAAGGAATAATTTATAAAAAAGGTGCGGATCTCTTGATTAGAGGGAACCGCACCTTTGCATTATTACATGTGGCAAGGGGATACTAAGCCCTAAAAGAATCTCCTTTTAGGAAGGGGCTAATTTCATTGCTTACACAAGAACAACTGCAAACCTTGCGAAATTTGTTAACAGAAGAACTTGAAGATATTAAACGAAGACAAGAAGAACATGATCATTATGGATTGGATAATGCTTCTATTCATGAATCATTAGGAGAGCTGTCCAGTTATGATAATCATCCTGGAGACCAGGGAAGTGAACTGTTTGAAAGAGAAAAAGATATAGCCCTAAATGAACATACAGAACAGGAAGCCTGGGACATTAACTGGGCCTTACAATCCATTGATAAGGGCACCTATGGCCGTTGCCAAGTGTGCCAGGAAGAAATTCCTTATGAACGATTAGAGGCCATGCCTACTACCCTGCGCTGCATTAAACATGCGGAAGAAAAATTTATCTCCCAGAATCGCCCTGCGGAAGAAGACATTCTACGTCCAGCCTTTGGCAAATTTGAATATGATGAAGAAGATACCACCATGTATGATGCAGAAGATGCCTGGCAAGATGTAGCCAAATATGGAACAGCAGAAACGCCTTCTGATTTCTATGACCCATCTAAATTCAGTTACAGTGATATGTATGTGGAATCCAATGAAAAGGTGGGCTATGTTGAAGATATTGAAGGATTTCTTATTACCGATATGGAAGGGAAAAACGTGGATGTCAATACGGATGATCCTTTGCATGAGGAATATGAAGAGTATCTTGATGATGCCGGTGTGGTTTCTGTACTTGGCAACCCTGACCTGTTAGAGGATTATACAGAAGACGATGGGTATGTGGAAAAGGAATAAGGAAAGAGGAGTTCCCTCTTTCCTTATTCTTGTTTTTCATTTAAGCTAATAGTAAACCGGTGACGAGAAACTACTCTACTTCTTCTGGTAACTCTGAATCGGAGTAATACACATCATCGGAATAGGGTTCTTCAGTTAATTCCCTACATGTAGAACAATATACGCGATTCCTTTCCCAGAGTACCAATTCTTCTCCGCAATAAATGCATCGATCTTCCATCATTAACACACTCCTTTGATACTCGAGGATTTTCTTTTTTGCAATTCATAAATGATGCGTATTTAATCATTATTCACGAAAACGTTTTTTTATCCCTTAAATTAATATATTCAGCAGAAGGGAATTTGGAACGCTTACATAATGATCTGGTTTTAAATGCACAAATTGAAGAAAAAGTCTATATATTGAATAATAATAAAACAGTCTCACTATATATTGACACTTAAGGACAAGCAATGTATTCTAATAGAACATGAAAAAAATCATGCTTGGTTGCCAAGTTTACTAACTTTACATACATGTACAAACAGATAAAACAATGGAATTGGAGGAGGAAGAAATGGGAGCTACAGCAGCGAACCGTTCAAAAAACCAACTGGAGGGACTTAGCGAGAAGATTTTTTTAGATAGATATGCGTTAAAAGATCCCAATCC
>CAMLDI010000067.1 GCA_946478845.1 uncultured Paenibacillaceae bacterium | reverse complement strand
AATTAGAAAAACAATTCCTTGCTGAAGCGAAAGCTGCTGGTTTTGTTGGCTTAAACGGCCACCGTTCTGTAGGTGGATGCCGTGCTTCTACCTACAATGCGGTTCCAATGGAAAGCTGTGAAGCTCTTCGCAACTTCATGATTGATTTCCAAAAGAAAAACGGATAATAAGGACTAAAGAAAACCTGGCTTAACTACCTGCTTTGTAGCATGGTGTTAGCCAGGTTTTTATATTTTATAATACTCTTTATACCAGTCAATAAACTTTGCAATGCCTTCTGCAATGGATACTCTGGGTTTATAGTGGATATCATCGATTAAATCATCAATGTTGGCAAAGGTTTCTAGAACATCCCCTGACTGCAAGGGCAAAAATTTTTTAATGGCTGTGGTTCCTATTTTTTCTTCAATCATTTGTATGAAATCTTTTAAATGGACAGGTTTGTTATTGCCAATGTTATAGATTTTATATGGAGGGGTGGTTTGGATTGGGGGGCCTTTTTCCATTAAGCGATAGATTGATTCTATTACATCATCAATATAGGTAAAATCCCGTTTCATATTGCCATAATTAAAGATTTCGATGGGTTCTTTTTTCATAATGGCATTTGTAAAAGAAAAGAGAGCCATATCGGGCCTTCCCCATGGGCCGTAAACGGTAAAAAACCGCAAACCAGTGGTAGGGATTCCGTATAAATGGCTATAGGTATAGGCCATGAGTTCGTTTGCTTTTTTCGTTGCAGCATATAAGCTAACAGGGTGGTCCACAGGGTCATTGACAGAAAAGGGGATTTTCTTGTTATTCCCGTAAACAGAACTTGAGGATGCATAAATGAGATGGGAAATTTGCTGGTTTCTGCAGCATTCTAATAGATTGGCAAATCCAACTAAATTCGATTGAATGTACACATGGGGATTCGTTAAACTATATCTTACACCGGCCTGGGCTGCTAAATGAATAATGGTATGAAAATGATAGTGGTTGAATAAATGTTGGAGCAATTCCAGATTTTCAATGGAACCCTTTATAAACATAAAATTGGAATGGTTCAATAATATCTTTAATCGGTCTTGTTTTAAGGTTGGATCATAGTAATCATTGAGATTATCGATACCAACCACAGGGATTTTTTCAGTTAATAAGCGTTTTACGAGATGAAAGCCAATAAAACCAGCGCATCCCGTGACAAAAATAGGGGTCTTTACGTTGCAACTCTCCTTTCTTACCACATTGTGCCTACCCCTTCATAATAATAACCTAACTGCACCATGGAAGAAGGGTTCAGGGCATTTCTCCCGTCAAATAGAAAAGGTTGGGAGAGGAGGGATTTGGCATTGGCCCAGTCCAGTTCAATAATTTCTGTCCATTCCGTAACCAGCAATACAGCATCTGCTCCTGTGATTGCTGCTAAAGGGGTAGTTGTATAGGTAAGGGAAGGATAGATATTCTTTACATGTTCTGCACCTTTTGGGTCATAGGCTTGAATGGAGGCATTTTGTTTTAAAAGGTATTCAATGATTTTAAGGGAGGAGGCTTCTCTAATATCATCGGTTTGGGGTTTGAAAGTGAGGCCAAGGAGGGCAATGCGCTTTCCAGAAAGAGTTCCTAAAACTTTGTGTACTTTTTCCATAAACCATTGGGCCTGGGTTTGGTTGACTAGGGAGACGGCCTGGAGAATGTGCATGGGTTGCTCTTTTTCCATAGCCATTGCCAATAAGGCTTTTGTGTCTTTTGGGAAACAAGAACCTCCAAATCCGATGCCAGCCTGAAGAAATTGGGGACCAATCCGTTGGTCTAGCCCCATGCCTTTGGCTACTTCCATAACATTTGCTCCTGTTTTTTCACAAAGTCTAGCTAATTCATTTATGAAGGATATTTTCGTTGCTAAAAATGCATTTGAGGCATACTTTATCATTTCTGCGTCTTTTCTTGATGTAAATAGAATTTTTTCTCGATCTTCCTGATATAATTGGCTCATTACACCTTGAGCTTTTTCGCTGTCGCAACCTATGACAATTCGGTCAGGATGCAAAGCATCATATAAAGCTTTTCCTTCCCGCAAGAATTCTGGATTAGAAACCAAATCGAAAGGGATTGCCATTTTTCTTTTCCCAAGTTCATGATGGATTATTTCTTTAATTTGATCGCCTGTTCCTACAGGTACCGTACTTTTGGTCACAATCACTTTATAATCATTCATAAAGCGCCCGATTTCTGACCCTACCTTTTTTACAGCAGATAAATCTGCTACACCGTTAGGTAGGGAAGGGGTACCTACAGTGATAAAAAGAATGTCTGCCTCTTCTATTTTATCTGCTAGTTGAGTAGCAAAAGATAAATTTCCTTTTGTAATTAATTCTTTTAGCAATTCTTCCATCCCTTCTTCATAAAAGGGGAGGATGGCTTGGTTTAACATATTGATTTTTCCCTGGTCTGTGTCGATAAGGACCACCTTATGGCCTTGTCTGGCAAAAGCGATTCCTGTTGTTGTTCCCACATAGCCTGCCCCTATGATCGTAATGTTCATTTCATCACCTCTCTTATTTTAAGTATCTTTTTCTTTCTCAACTACTTCTTTTAAATACTTTAATACTTCTTCTCGCAAATCTTTTCGTTGCAGGGCATAGTCAATCGTGGCACGAATAAAACCAAATTTATTTCCAATATCATGTCGTAGGCCATGGAAATCGTAAGCGAATACAGCCTGGCTTTGATTCATGATGTTTAAAGCATCCGTCAATTGAATTTCACCCCCAGAATCAGGGGGCAAATCTTTCAATATATCGAATATTTCAGGCCGTAAAATATACCTGCCCATAATGGCATAGCGAGAAGGAGCCTCTTCTTTCCTTGGTTTTTCAACGAACTTGTCTATATTAAAAAAATGCTCTTCAATTACACCTCCCCGGGGTTTAACAATGCCATATTTTGATACTTCATCTTCCGGTACTTCCTGTACACCTACTACATTGGATTGGTAGCGGTCAAAGACTTCGATTAATTGTTGTAAACAAGGTTTAGGGGATTTAATAATGTCATCACCCAACAGTACAGCAAAGGGCTCATTTCCTACAAAGCTTCTGGCACAATAAATTGCGTGGCCAAGACCTTTAGGTTCTTTTTGGCGAATATAATAAATGTTTGCCAGATTAGAAATTTTCCTTACTTCATTTAGCAACAGCTGTTTGTTTTTTTTGAGAAGGGATTCTTCTAGTTCGTAGGATTTGTCAAAATGGTCTTCAATGGAGCGTTTACTTCGGCCGCTGATAATGATGATATCTTCAATACCTGAGGCTACTGCTTCCTCAACAATATATTGGATGGTAGGTTTGTCTACGATGGGAAGCATTTCTTTGGGGAGTGCTTTGGTGGCAGGAAGAAATCTTGTACCTAAACCTGCAGCAGGAATAATTGCCTTTCTAATTTTCAACTTGCGTCTCCTCTTTTAGCAGATAAGAATAACTTACTATATTTTTATGGAAAATTCATAAAAGTGAAAGGGAGAGATGCTCAGTAAGACAAAATTTTTATTATTTTTACAATTTATTTAGAATGTAATGAAGTTGTCCTATACAAATCTATTATAAATACATAATTTATTAAAGAAGCATTTAGATTAAGGAGGCATTATGTGGAGAAGGTAACAATCGTCCCCTGGGTTGAAGAAGAACAGAACCTGACCGATGAATTTTATGTACCAGACTATATTACGAAATTAGCAAAAGAAGTTTTGCACAAATATAATTTATCCGTCAAAAGTATGCAGGTGGTTACAACCAAGTCGGACAAAGGTGGAGCAATATGGAAACTTGAAACAAGCTCAGGGCCAAAAAGTTTAAAATTATTACACCGAAGGCCAACGCGAAGTATGTTTAGCCTTGGAGCACAAGAATATTTGGTGAAGGTTCAAAAGGCAAGGGTGCCGGCTTTGATTAAAACAAAGGATGGAAATAATTACATTGAAGCAGGGGATAAACTATGGTTTGTGGCAGAATGGATTGAACCATTAACCCCGGTGACAAAAGACCTGACAGGAGCGAAGGAGTTATGTTTTGCCCTGGGAGAATTTCATCGATTAACCAGGGGGTATCTTCCCCCGCCACAGGCGGAAATCGCTTCTCGATTGCATAAATGGCCAAACACTTATGAAAAAGTCCTTGTAAAAATGGATTGGATTCGCAATATCGCCAAGTATTATAAGGAAATGCCGGCCAGTGCAAGTTTGTTAGAAGTGATACCTATTTTTGAACAGCAGGCTAAAAAAAGCATAGACAGGCTTAATCAATCCAGTTATGCAGAAATGGTTAAACAGGGAAATGCCTATTGGGGTCTAGTGCACCAGGATTATGGATGGTCTAATGGACAAATGGGGAAAAACGGCATGTGGATCATTGACCTTGATGGGGTTGCATACGACCTTCCCGTTCGTGATTTACGAAAACTGATTTCAGGCACTATGGCTGATTTAATGAAGTGGGATGTTACCTGGGTTAAAGAAATGATTAAAGCATATCATGAAGCCAATCCATTGAGTCCTGAGTTATATGAAATGTTAATGATTGATTTGTCTTTACCCAATGAGTTTTATAAAAATTTAAAAGAAGCAGTTTATGAACCTGAAGTCTTTTTAAATGAACAAACAAAGCAATTAATTCAAACCATTGTTGAAACCGATAAAACAAAATGGCCTGTTTTACAAGAAATTCAACAATGGAAAGGTTTGAAGTTTATATGAAAGTGTTAATGATTTGTACAGAAAAACTTCCTGTCCCTCCTGTACTGGGTGGTGCCATACAAACATATATTGCTGGTACTCTCCCGTATTTGGGGAAAGTCCATGATATAACAGTGTTAGGGATCAGCGATGCATCCCTTCCCGATGAAGAAACCATTCATGGTATAAAATATGTTCGTATCCCCGGCAAAATATTTGAGATTTACCGGGATGGTGTTGTAAATTACCTGTCCACTCGTTCCTACGATTTAATCCATATTTATAATCGACCCCGCTTAGTCCTTCCTGTACGCCAAGTAGCACCCCAGGCAAAAATCACCTTAAGTATGCATAATGATATGTTTAATCTGGAAAAAATCGATCCTGAAGAAGCAAATGCTGTTTTAGGGCAGGTTTCCAATATTGTAACCGTAAGCAATTATGTGGGAAATGTGATACGGAATTTGTATCCCCAGGCTGATCAAAAATTGCGCACCATTTATTCAGGGGTGGATACCCAGCGATTTTTGCCGGGAAATCAGGGGAAAATGCAAAGCATCCGCAAAGAAATACGTAAAAAACATGGTTTAGAAAATAAAACAGTTATTCTTTTTGCTGGAAGGCTCTCCCATAATAAAGGGGTAGACCGTTTAATCAGGGCATTGCCTGAGTTAGAGAAAAAACATAAAAATTTAGCATTAGTGGTGGTAGGCAGCAACTGGTTTAGTCAGAATGAGGTGACAGATTATGTGGCTTATGTAAGGTCTCTAGCCAAACGATTACCAGTTCCTGTAGTTACGACCGGGTTTGTCAAACCCAGTGAAATACAGAACTGGTTCGGTGCCGCTGATATATTTGTCTGCACCTCTTTATGGCAGGAACCACTGGCAAGGGTTCATTATGAGGCAATGGCAGCAGGATTGCCTATTGTAACCACAGCAAGGGGTGGGAATTCGGAAGTAATTATACCAAAGGAAAATGGGTTAATTGTCGAGAATCCTGAAGATCCCAGTAATTTTGCAGAAAAAATTGGGGAAATCTTATCCAGTAAATCATTGATGAAAAAGATGGGGGAAAAGGGAAGGGAACTGGCGGTCTCTTTATATGAATGGAATCGGGTAGCCTCAGAGATTCTACAGGTTTGGGAACAAGCGATGGAAATGCCTCTCTCCATACCAGCAGGAGAGTTTGTTTATACACCAGCGCCACAGCCTGAAAAAACATCGAGCAGTAAATCTGATAAAAAGTCTGACAATAAGTCTGATAAAAAGTCTGACAGCAAATCCAGTAAAAAACATCATGATAAGGACAAAGATAAGCACAAAGAGAAGCATCACCATAAAGACAAACACAAGGATAAAGACAAATACAAGGATAAAGACAAATACAAGGATAAAGACAAATACAAGGATAAAGACAAACACAAGGATAAAGACAAACATAAACATAAAGACAAATACCATAAAGATAAATATCATAAAAAATAGGGCATTTCTATTTCAGAAAAAACCTCTCCCAATGACTTAAAGACATATAAATATTAAGATTAAAGATAGTATGGATGGATATACCTACTATCTTTTTTTATCTTTAAGTATCAATTAAAAAAATAACTTTGTAACGTAATTGAGGTCAAGAAGTTATATAAGTGAAAGGGGTGAAAAAAAGATGGACTATGAGGAAATCTATCGCGAATACTTTAAAGAAGTTTATTTGTTTATCAAATCATTATGTAACGATGAGAGTATTACTGAAGAAATAACGCAAGAAGCATTTTTTAAAGCGTTAAAATCAATTGATAAATTTGATGGTTCTAAAGATATTAGAGCGTGGCTTTTTACAATTGCAAAAAATACATATTTCTCTCATTACAAAAGAAAGAAAAGACAAATAAATTTAAATGTTGAAGATGAACCTTGTACGGGAGTTCAACTTGTAAAGCATTTGATGAATGAAGAAGATGCCTTTACTGTACATCAGTTTCTTCACTTGATGGATGAGCCATATAAGGAAGTATTTTCACTTCGCGTTTTTGGCGAATTACCCTTTGAAAAAATCGGAAGACTTTTTGGAAAAAGTGCAGGGTGGGCAAGGGTGACCTTTTACAGAGCAAGGAAAAAGATTATTGAGTATTTGGAGGAGATAAATCATGAAAGAGATTAAATGCACAATCATTCAAGATGTTTTACCTCTTTATATTGACGAGGTAGTTAGTCAAGATACAAAGGAAATGGTTGACGAGCATTTACAGCATTGTGATAAGTGTAAAATGGAATATGAGTCGATGAAACGTGCTCTTTATATTCCAGTAGAAAATAAAGATACTCTTTTTAATAATATCAGTAAAAAATGGCGTAAGAAAAAAGTTATCATTTCAACTGTTTCGATTTTAGCAACCGCCATTATTTTAATAGGGGTATTTTTTTATGTTTTTTATTATGAAACGGTTATTCCTTATTCAAATGATTTAATTAAAATTGAAAGACAAAATGAAAATCAATTGGTTTCCCATTATTTTGGTAAAAGCTATGCTTGTGTTCACGCAACACATCCTATGCCACTTGAAATTGATGGTCAGAAAAGGAATGTAAGTTTTATTTTTTATACAAAAACAATTGCTGATTCGCCTTCAAGAAATCTTATTAATGATGAAAAAAGTTTTAATGATCAAGGATATACTTTTAATCTTGTTGAAAATGAAAAAATAGATGCAGTATATTATGTAAATTTTGATGTAGAAAAAATAACTGCTGGAAAAGATTCTTGGGATTCAATTTTAAAACGTGCTGAATTGATTTGGGAAAAATAAAATAAGACTATTAACGTGTATCAAAAGAGGTACGACCAATAGCCTGTATCTATGATTACTTGGTAATCTAAGATACAGGCTTAAAATTCACTTTCTAATTGTCCCTATATATATCTAACGAGATTCTAAAATTCGATTAACTTTCTCGGCCGGGGTAAAGGCTTCATATTTATTATAGTTTGACGTAATTTTCGTGATATACCAGTGTTTTAAATGGTCAGGATCTTTTTCAACGGTAATAAATTTACGCCCTTTTTTATTCCATTGCCAATTCGAGGATACCAGGTCATACTCCATGGTGTATTGATAGGCAGTATTATTGATTTTTTCTTCTTTCACAATGGAGATATTTTCTAACCAGGGGCTTGATTGTCCTGTTTCCCATCCCTTTTTTTCAAATTGGGTTTTCGTTTTGTCTTGCAGGTCAGGGGATAAAGTTGCATATTGAATTGCACCACTGTGATTATTTACTCCTAACACCCATATTTCAACAGACTGTTTTGGTGTTTGGGCTTCTAAACCAGAGATAAAAGACTCTACCATTGTACCTCTTTCTGATTTAGAAAAGGCTTCAGGGGATTCATGAACATTGTTTCCTAAAACTAAATAAGAAGCTAACAATAATAAACCAATTACAATTCGTGCCATTACTATCCTCCAGTGGGTTATTATCTAAAGGATAATATTCCCAATAAAAGGGGAGAGAATTCATTTATTGATGAAGAAAAGAGTTTGACTTTATTGACCTTCCGTTGTAACATACCTATAGGGGTATATCACAAAGGTAATATTGTATAAATTAACAGAGGTGAAGGTAAAATGGCTATTGTAAATGTAAATGATCAAAATTTTGATAATACAATCCAAAATGGATTAGTATTGGTTGATTTTTGGGCTCCATGGTGCGGACCATGCAAAATGATTGCGCCTATTTTAGAAGAATTAAACAAACAAGAAGGAAATCGGGTAACCATTGCCAAATTAAATGTAGACGAAAACCCTGCAACAGCTGCAAAATACCACATTATGGGCATTCCTACATTAAAGCTCTTCAAGAATGGAAAAGAAGTAAATACCATTATGGGGGCACAACCTTTAGGCGTTTTGCAGCAAATGGTTGCACAACATGCATAGCAATTAAACTGGAGGTATCACCATGGATTTTCATTTTACAATGACAACGGAAAAATCAATCCCGGAGGCCATTGAATCTGTAGAAGCATCTCTGCAAAATCATAAGTTTGGTGTCCTGTGGAAACTGGATGTTCCTGCAACCCTAAAGAACAAAGGAGTAGAAGCTGATTTTAAATTCCATGTCCTTGAGGTTTGTAACCCGATGATTGCAAAGGAATTTTTCACCAATGATATAATGGTAGGTTATTTTCTACCATGCCGTGTCGTAGTATATGAAAAGGATGGGAGTACCCACATTGGACTTGTAAAACCTACAGTAATTCTAGGTTTGGTTAACGATGATTTGCCAAAATTAGCCCAACCTGTTGAAGAGAAATTGATCTTAGCCATACAAGAAGCAAAATAGTAGAAGGTGTGAAATCAATTATTTATGAAAAAGTATATTATTATCGCTGTCCTCTTTTTGTTAGTGGGATGGGTTGTTTATAGCAATGTGAATCAGAATAAAGGTGTGGCAAATTCAGCAACAGATGCAAAAGTTGGAACAAAAAAAGGGGATACAGCCCCTGACTTTACTTTAACCACTTCCGATGGCAAAACCGTCAAGTTATCAGATTATCGTGGAAAAAAAGTGATTCTTAACTTCTGGGCTACCTGGTGTCCTCCCTGCCGTGCAGAAATTCCCGACATGGTGAAATTTTATGAAGCCAATAAAGATAAGGGAATTGTTATTCTTGGGGTGAATTTGACCAATTCAGAAAGAACTCCTGGCAGTGTACCACAATTTATTACGGACTATAAAATCTCTTATCCAGTTTTAATGGATGAAACCGGGGAAGTGGGGGACCGCTATCGAGTTTCGGCTATACCAACTACTTATATTCTGGATTCCAACGGGACAATTACTGAAATTATTACTGGACCTATGACTTATAATGGCATGGAGACAGTGACAAAGAATATTCCTTAAAAGATTCTTGTAAAATATAAAAACCTGAGTTCGTTTATTCGAATTCAGGTTTTTTGCCGTTTCCATTGGTTCTATTTCTTCATTTACTATATAGATAGCAGAATGGAGTGATCATAAGATTGTCACAATGAATCATGATTGTTTTTCCTTTGTAACATGGAATATTTATGCCGGTGCTGATTTTACATCCATATTTTCTTCTTCACCAGCACAATTTCCCTGGCGAGTGACTGAGGCTTTCCGGCAATTTCTTGCCACTGATTTTTCAATTCGTGCCATCACCATTGCTGGTGCTATTGCTGAAAAGAAACCAGATGTTATTGGATTGCAAGAAGTGTATTTGGTTCAATTCACCATCCCCCATGTAGAAGTGTTCTTCTATGACTTTTTGCAATTGCTAGTAAGCCAACTTAAGAAAAGAGGACTATATTATGAAGTAGCGGTGATAAACGATAATGGATTGTTACAACTTCCCACAAGCCATGGAAATGTAGTGAGGTTGTTAGATCGGGATGTAATTTTGCTTCGTAAGGATTCTGGCTTAAGGGTCATCTGTCGCCAGAATGGGAATTTTAAGGCCAATTTTATGGCAAAGGTTGGAGGAAGTACCTGTAAAATAAAGCGAGGATGGTCGTCAGTGGATATCGAAGGAACAGATGTATCTTTTCGTGTAATCAATACCCATCTGGAATCCTTTTCTCCCCAGGTACAGGTTGCCCAGGGGATGGAGTTGCTTTCTGGACCTGCTCAAACAACCCTTCCTTTGATTCTTATGGGAGACTTAAATTCCCATGCTACTGGATCTGATACACCTACCTATGGAAATTTTATGGCTAGTGGGTTTCATGATTTATGGCTTGAGGTAGGGAAAGGTCATGGATTTACCTGTTGCCAGGATCCTGATTTATTAAATGGTGTATCCGGTTTAAACCAAAGAATTGATTTTATTTTGTTCAAAAATGGCTGGAAACCAAAGGAAGCATTATTGTTAGGGGAAGATCAAGTTAGGAGAAGAGAAAGGGCACTATGGCCTTCAGACCATGCTGGAGTATATGGGATCTTTACTTTTTAAAAATAAATTGTAGAAATAACTAGAATGGTTTTAATTTACAGTTCGTTCCTGAGCAATAAAATTAATTATTATTAGTTAATTAAGAAAAATGTATAATTTATGGAAGGTTTTGTTTGATAGAAATCGAATTATTATACATAGAAAAGGGGGTAATGAGGATGAAAGCAAAAAAGTCATTAATTGCAACAGTAATAGGATTATCAATTTTTATGTTTTAGTACAGGCGCAAGTGCTGCGGAAAATGATGTGTTGGTTGATTCTGATGTTACACAAAGCTATAAAACAGCAAAACCAGGTACGATAAGTATTATGGCTACACCAACAAATACATCTAATACAAATACATATGTTCCAATTTTTGGAGGAGCATATGCAGTTTCCAATTCTTCTTCAACAACTTTAGAAGATTACATTTATGTTAAATGCAGAACTTTTAATGGAACTGATGGTGCATTAATTAATTCAAAATCTACATCAGAAAATAAGTCGTCTTATGTTAGTGCAAGAGCTGATAATGGAACTATCTATTTTGCAAACGATTGGGCGATAGGAAATCATATTTATAAACTTAGTGGATACAACGATGTTGTGCACGAAACTCAAGCCAATTGGTAAAAAATCTATAAAAAAGGTATGCTTATAGCATATCTTTTTTATTTATTATAAAAAGAGGGAAAATATTATGAAAATAAAAAAGTATTATATTATTATTGGAACTATATTAGCAATTTTTATATTTTCATTTTCTTTTTTTTATGAAAATTCTTTCAAAAAAAATAATTCCTTAAATGTAACTTCAAATTCAAGTGAAATCAACAGTAATAATGTTACTAGACAGACTGCAAACACTATTGGTTATGGTTTGAAGAGTATAAAAGGAGAACATATTGATAATGGAAGTAGTATAACTCCACAAAATAATATAATAAATGTAAATGTATCTATAGATCATAATCTGGATGAACATAGAGAGTATAGTTTGATTGTATTAGAAGACTTTAAACAAGTACCATTTAAAATTGAAAACAAACAAAGATTCGTCAAATATTTTTTTACTATGGCCCCGAATACTTCTAAATATATAAATGTTACTTTATCTGTTAATTCAAATGCTCGTGAAGTAATATTTTTATTAATTAAAAAACCTAATTATAAACTAAAAGATATGGATTTTAATAGAGCAGGAATATTAGGGGAAGTTTTATGTATGCGTTATTCCCTTAATCAGAATAAAAACATTGGCAATATTAAAGAATCGGTACCTGATTTTATAATAAAAGATGGTTTAAATGAATATTTGTTTGTTACTAAAAACAAAGACAAACTACAGTCCGTTTTTGTTGAAACAGAAGGGAAAGAACTGACATTGTCTGCTGGAAATGATACAGAAAAACCAATGAGATTTGCAATAGTAGCTTTTAAAGATTGGGAACAAATTAAAATCATTAATAATCAAGATGTAATATATACCACTGTTCCTTTGGGAGAAAGACAACTTTTTAATTTCAATTTACCTGACGTAGAAAAAGAAAGTAATTTTCAAGTAATAGCTCTTCCTTTCCCTTATGAGGTAAGTAAGGAAAATTATATTAGCCAACAAGCATTCGGTTCATTCCGAATAGTAATTCAAAGTAAAAACTAAGTTAGGGGGCATTATAATTTGTCAACTATTATTACGCTTTCGATTATATTTGTTATTATTATTTTTTTAGCTATAGCCAAAACGATAAAAGATAGTTCAAAAAAATACCACTAATATAAGCCGATGATTCCTTAGCGTATCTATCTAAGGTTCATTGTAAAAACCAGCTAATATCATAACAAGATTTTTATAATGCTACATAAAAACTAGACAGTAAGAAAGGAGATCCTTAGTTGTAAA
>CAMLDI010000066.1 GCA_946478845.1 uncultured Paenibacillaceae bacterium | reverse complement strand
CAAAGGTCTTGATGCATCACTGGGATCTGGACCATAAATGGCACCGTGATGTTCTTCTGCCATTTCAAAAAGGTTAAAGAAACCTAGATCGATCTTTTTGTTTTTATAGTATACTTTCGCCCCGGCCGTATTAGGAATTAAATAAATGGTTCCATCAGGATTCACAGAATATTGAACAGATTGTCCATTGCGTGTTTCTGTTATTTGATCGGGTTGTGTAGCTTCCCCATTTTTAATGGGTTTACTTCGGGCAAAAATATGGTCATGCCCTTGAAGAACAAGATCAATACCAAGTTCGGACATAATTGGAGCCACTTTCGTTCTAACACCATTTGCCCCCATAATATCATTATCGGTTGCATGGTTTGATGTAGTATAAGGCCCTTTATGCATCAATACGATAATCCATTTGGATCCTTGTGCTTTTGCAGCTTTTACGTCTTCCTTCATCCATTGAATTTGATCAGGAGTAAAATCAGCATATTCACTGGAATTTTCATTATTATTTAGCACAATAAAATGGGCATTGCTGTAATTATATGAATAGTAAGCGCCAGTGGATGTATCTGAGGTATTCGCTGGTTTAATGTCAAAGTGATCAATAAAGGCATTTTTTTGTTTTTCATGGTTTCCAGCAGCGGGGACTAGGGTGGTGTTGAGAAGATTTTCCTGTGAATGGCCAAACAACCAATTCCATTGCTGTTCAACGTTTCCTGTTTCAACAAAGTCACCAGTATGGGTTAAAAATTTAGCATCTTTCACTGTAACAAGAGCCTTTTCCATAGTTTCAGATGAAAGAATAGCCTCCTCCTCGTTATTTGCCTGTGTATCAGTGAGATCAACAAACGTAAAAGAGCCATTTTTTGGAGCTGTTTGGAAAGTGCCTACTTTACTCCATATACCAAGGGAAGCATCGCCAACACGATAGTAGTAGGTTTTGTTAGGCTTCAGGCCTTTCGCCTCTACTTTATGTACATATTCTGTAGGTGAATTGGTTGAAACATAATATTTCCCTGAAAATTGGACCGCCTTATTAAAATTAGGTTTAGATGAACCGTTTTTCTCAACCACTTGTAAATCACTATTTGTAGAAACAGAGGAAGTATACCATGTAAAACCTTCTGAAGTCGTAGGGTCTTCATAAATAGTAGCTGTTATTTTACTAATCATGTTAGAAGAACCAGATGGGGGAGTGTCAGCCGCAAAAACAGGAACTTGCAGAACCAATGTACTTAATAACAAAAAAGTCGGTATTACTTTAGTCATTAATTTTTTTACACTTTTCATATTTTCCCTCCTGAAAGATTCATATTTCCCTACTCTATCATTTATTGCTGTCAATTCTTGTTGTTCTATGTATGATTATAAGGAACATATGTAAACCTATTATTTTCAAGAGGTAAAAGAAATGTGAAAATAGATTGTATAAATATTAATTGAAGAAATAAAAAAAACTGGACCTGATATGAATCCAGTCCAGTATTCAAATTGGCCTAATATCTTAATCATCAGGGCACACGGACTATGCAATTAGAATTGATTCACCTTATTTTTAAAATTAGTAGAGGACAGCTCTTTCAAAATTGATAGATTATTCTGCAGGTTTTTTTCCACCTTTTGGAGAAGAACCAATGTATGCTTATTTGCTTATGTGGTGTACAAGGAGGATGTTTCATGTATTTTGTAAGAAAGAAAACCAGAAATCGTTGGATAACACAAATTCAAAAAAAAGCTATCAATATAACAGAAAAAAAAGACTACTCATTTATCGACCACTATATCAAAGATAAGCGAATCATCCTCCTCGGGGAAAACAGTCATGGTATTGCAAATTATTTTTCCACTAAAATCGACATAATCCGTTACTTACATAAGAATCATGGATACAATGTCGTCGTTTTCGAAAGTGGGCTACTAGAAGCTACGATGTGCAGCACTTTTTTAAGTAATTACCCTGCAAAGAAAAAGATACAGAATTGTCTCCTTGATATATTTCATAATGAGGAAATGAAACCCCTTTTCACTGAAGATTGGGCTCAGAACCTGAAAATATGCGGTATGGATGTTCAACCCACATATCCCCTGATATCTGAACACATGCTAGAGTGGGCAAGGGTTCATACAGATAACAATATATATGATTCTTTAAAGAAAGTTGAAATGCTTTTTTTGGAATTGGACAAAGAAATCATGTTCAAAGTAACAAAGCAATTAAAGTCTAGGATCAAGGTAGCAATCAAAGAATACCAAAAGGTACTACCCCTTATCGACTCAAAACGAAAAGAACATAAAGAGAGTAATGATAGTAGGATGTTCGAACTGATTCACCAAGGAATATTGAACAGAGTGCAGTGGCTCGAAGTTAATCTTAAAGGGTTCTTGTCCTCCGGGATATTTCGGGGGAGGTTAATGTACGAAAACCTGGAATGGCTGATTAATAACTATTACAAAGATGAAAAAGTTATTATCTGGGCCCACAACTTTCACATCCGAAAAGCACAAACACTCACTTCCAAAATATTAAGAATTAAATCAGTTGGATATTGGTTACAACAGAAGCATCCCAATGAATTTTATTCAATTGGCTTTTATGCTGGAAGTGGAAAATTCGCAACTCAGTTGCGGGTTGAGTTAGAGATAGATGCAAAAAAAAAGAATCACTTGGAGTCATTATTAAATGAAGCCACAAAACAAAACTTATTATTTCTACCTTTAGATCTAACCAATCAAAAAGATAAAAAAGGTATGTGGTTTAACCGAAAATGGTGGTTGTTGGAATCCGGATTGATGGGTCTAGCACCAAAAATTATTTATCCACAGGATCATTACGATGCACTTCTTTTTTTAAAGGATGTGCACCCACCTCATTATTTCACTCGTAATGAAAATGAAGAAGAAGGACTTTTCGAGTAAAGGATTAAAACTATAATGTAAGCCCCCATTCAAACAACGCATATAAACTCACAGCACCTCCTGGTACGATACTAGTATCAATTTAAGGAGGTGCTTTTTCTGATGCTGCAAGAAAAATTGAAAATCGTACCCGTTACACTTCTTCCCGAAAATAAATACACATCCCCATCGACATCTCCGATAACCCGTTCCTCTAGCATCTGCACGATTAAAACGGCAAATACTGAGATCTCCTTTTATAACAAGTGTAAAGGAGCACATCATCCAAACAATCATGAGGGAGTTGAAGCATTGGTGAAACATGATTATACTGATGTGAAAAATATCTATATTATTTGTGGAAAGATGGATATGCGAAAGGGAATTGACGGATTAGCTACCTTGATCCAAGATTCTTTTTAATTAGATCCATATGGCAATTCTATATTCTTGTTTGCCGGATGGAAAAAAGATCGTTATAAGTGTTTGTATTTTTATGGAGATGGCTTCGCCATGCTTTATAAGCGTTTGGATAACGGGAAGCTACAATGGTCTAAAGATGAACAGGAGTGCGTAATCTTTCGCAAAGGGACTTCGGTGGCTCTTTATCTAGAATTCTAAATAAAGAGCCTTATTCCGACCGAAAGATTATTCCGACTTTTGTAATGACTTCTTGTAAATATCAAAAAAGCATATTATTATCACTCGAAATAATCCTGTCATACTCTTTTCAGTTAGCGAAGCTGGTGCAAAGGCCAATGCGCTTTGTTTAAGTGTCGAAAAACGACAAAAGTAAATGGCTTAGATTTCTATCGCTATCTTGTGAAGTTATTAACGGACCTTCCAAATCTGGATATCCATCAAAATCCAGAAATTATAAAACAATACATGCCCTTAGGGCGGCCCAACTTTCATGCTTAGAAGATTTCATTCGGTCGTTACCGGAAAAATACGATTCTCAACTAGGGGTTTGGTTTGAAGGAGGCGTACAGCTATCTGGAGGTCAGTGGCAAAAATTAGCGATAGCTAGAGCTTTTATAAGGAATGCAGAAATATACGTTCTAGATGAACCTACATCATCCATAGATGGGTTCTCACAAGAAGAAATCTTCAACAATTTTAGAGAGATTTGTAGTAAGAAAATAGGCCTTTTTATTTCCCATCGCTTATCTAATGTTATACATGCTGACAAAATTGTTGTTCTAAAAGACGGAAGAATTAATGATATAGGCACTCATGAACATCTATTGGAAAGGTGCGATCTATACAAAAGATTATATTATGCTCAGGCCAACCGTTACGTTAAAGAAAATGATGCAGAAGTAAGTGTAACTTCTTAATCATGGTAGGGGGATTTAAGATGAATGGTAACGTTTCTACAATAAATTGTGATGCAGAAGTAATTATACAAAGGATGGCGAAGAAACTTTCTGTACCCGAACTAGTAAAATTCGAGTTTGAAAGTAAAAACCTTCAACCTTGGAACCCACTGTCCCTATCCCACGGATATCCTGGTCTTGTCATTCTTTTTTCTGAACTGGAGATATTATCCAAACAACCATTTTGATACTATAACTCATCAATACATGGTGAAATTAAGGGATTTACTAGAAACTGCTGATATACAAAACAATGTTTCATTATTTAGTGGGTTTTCTGGTATCAATTATGCTGTTCAATTGGCTTCTAAAGACGGGACAAGGTACACTTCCATGCTCAATACACTTGATGACCATTTATTTAGGCTAGCTGATTCATTCGTTGAACAAGTTGAAGCAAAACATGAAAATTTACCATTTGGATCATTTGAGTTTTGTTATGACCTCATAACGGGAATAACTGGTATAGGGCGATACGCATTGGAAAGCCGGCATCAAGGAATGGAAAAATTACTTGAAAGAATATTGTCTCACCTTGTGCATCTGGCAAGCGAAGAAGTTTTCAATGGAAATAGAGTACCAAATTTCTTTTCACCACCGGAAACCATCATTGTTGAGGAGGATAAACAAAAATTTACTTCCGGCTATATTAATCTCGGTCTGTCTCATGGCATTGCAGGTCCCCTTGCATTACTCTCATTAGCAATTAAAAAAGGATTTGTTGTAGAAGGTCAATCACAGGCAATATGTATACTTTTTAAAACATTACATCGAATGGCTTCCAAAGATGAATATGGCTATTACTTAAAACGTATGGTGGGATGGAAAGAAACTCTAAGTGGTTTAAATTGTAACAAAGGGGAGGACGAGAGATTTGATGCATGGTGTTATGGGAGTTTTGGGGTCACAAGGGCTTTATCTTTGGCTTATGAGGCATTGGAGATAGATGAAATAAAAGATATGACAATTAATTTGCTATATTCATTAGTCACGGTTCCTATTGAAAGGCTTAACATTAAATCTTCCATCTTATGTCATGGTCATGCTGGAAATATGCAAATTTTAAATCGACTTTCTAACTCTGTGGTCATTCAGGAAGACTGGAAGTTAAGAAATCTTGTTAATAAACGGAAAAATGAGTTACTTCAATTATTAATTAATCAATTTGATGATAACTCTGAATTTGGATTTTATGATTCAATCTATCATAATAAGAAATTTAAAAAGGAGGAAAAAATAGGGTTCCTTGAGGGAGTTTCCGGGATAATACTTTCACTAGTTAGCTTCGTAAATAATCAGGAAGCCCGTTGGGATGGACCTCTATTGCTAGGGTAATAGTTGTTGGCAGGATCTTATTTCTAGAAGAAAACTTTGCTGTAGTTTCAAAAGGTAATTAAAATTTTTTTGATGTAGGTTTTAAAAATATTTTATTGTACGGCCTAACAAAATAAAATTAAAAGCCGATGCTTCCTAACGTAGGAAAAATCGGCTTTATTCATGTTAAAATATCCTAGTACAGATATTTGGCTTTTTTCGTGTCGAATTTTACTTAGCGTACAAAATTTCCGAAATATTGACGGTATCCCTATCGAACCCAATCAGTCACTCTCATTCGAATAAGTATATACAGAGGAATAAACGTTCGCTCAATTGTAATATTTTTCAAATATTTAACATTACTTACTTTGCAATAGTTTATAAAGTGCCTGAGTCCCAAGCTCTCCCTCACCCATATCAACCAATTGATCATACAAAGACTTGGCTAATTCCAAACCTGGCGCATGAAAATCCATGGCTTCGGCTTCCGAGAGTGCAATCCCCATATCCTTTACAAAATGTTTGATATAAAAACCGGGAGCAAAGTCTCCGTTGATCATGCGAGGTGCCAAATTCGAAAGGCTCCAACTTCCTGCAGCTCCTGTAGAAATGCTTTGTAACACTCGTTCAGGATCTAACCCCGCTTTTTCCCCATACACAACAGCTTCGCAAACCCCCATCATGGTTGAAGCAATCACAATTTGATTGCACATTTTCGTATGTTGGCCTGCTCCTGCTTCCCCCTGGCGAATGATGTTTTTGCCCATCGCTTCAAAAATGGGAAGAACCCCCTGAAAAACCTCTTCTTTTCCCCCAACCATAATGGCTAGAGTAGCATTTTTCGCCCCAATATCCCCGCCAGAAACTGGAGCATCCAACACAAAGATTCCCTTCTTTTCCCCTTCTTCCGCAATGCGCTGGGCCAATGAAGGAGTAGACGTAGTCATATCAATAAGAATAGTACCTGGACGAGCATGGTTAATCAACCCATCTTTGCCCAGATACACTTCTTCCACATCCTGAGGGAAACCAATCATTGTGATTACCACATCTGATGCAGCTGCCAACTCTTTTGGCGTTTCCTTCCACAGGGCTCCTTTTGCTAATAGGTCTTCTGCCCGGGATTTGGTGCGATTATAGACCATCACAGAATAGCCAGCATTCATAAGATGGCCAGCCATGCTTTTTCCCATAACACCTGTTCCAATAAAACCGATTGTTGTGTTCTCTTTTAAATGCATTCATTCTCCCCCTTTGCTTGATTTAACCATTGGTTTTCCAATCCTTCTAATAATAAATACAGTAGCCTATGATTCTCTTCTATATTTGCGGATTGGGACAGGATCTCATCTGCTTGTTGTACATATGAACCTTCCGTCATGTCATCCCCACAGTTTTGGATAATTCTTTTAATACCATCAAGAGTCATCTCTAAATGAAATTGCAGGCCAATAATATTTTCTTGATACACAAAAGCCTGGGAAAAACACCCCTCACTTTGTGCCACCCAGGTTGTCCCTTGAGGCAAAGAGGTAAAGGTATCCCCATGCCAGTGAAATACAACAGGTTGTGCAGGGAATTCTGAAAATAGGGGATTGTTTTCCCCATCAGTTGTGAATTGAATGGGAAACCAACCGATTTCCTTTACAGGATTTCGAATCACTTTTCCTCCGATGACATCAGCAATTAATTGTGCACCCAAACATACCCCAAGAATGGTCTTCTCATGGTGAATAGCATCAGCAATGAATACCTTCTCTTTTGCCAGCCAGGGATAAGCCTGTTCTTCATAAATATTCATGGGACCTCCCATGATTACCAGCCAATCAAATTCATCCATTTTAGGCAATGCTTCATTGGCATACAATTTTGTTCCTGTCATGGAATATCCTTTTTCCATCGCCCAAATTCCAATTTGCCCTGGATTTTCAAAGGGCACATGTTGCAAATAATGAATCCTCACTGTCACCGCTCCTTTATTTTTCCTTTTTCTATTTAACGTGACAGCCATCATCTGGTCCTCGTGTTTTATCTCTATTACTATTGAGAAAATAATGATTAATCCTATTATATCGAAAAAGAATGACAGAAAGTTAAAAAAATAAACCTCCCTATACTGGAAGGTTTATTCCTCATCATTCTCAAACAACTCTTTTAAAAACTTTTCTCTACGATTCAAAAAACCTTTCATAATAAAATAATGATTTGTTTCCTCATACTCAATTTCGGAAATAGGAACCTCATCAAAATTCAATATTTGGGCATCGGGATATCCCAAAAGAATTGGGGAATGAGTGACAATAATAAACTGGGCCTGTCCGCCTTTTTCTAAATCGTGGATTAAACGTAACAGTGCAAGCTGTCTGGCTGGTGAAAGAGCAGCTTCCGGTTCATCTAACAAATAGATTCCTTTCTGTCCAAATCGACTAGAAAAAAGGGAGAGAAAAGATTCCCCATGGGATTGTTGATGAAGAGATTTCCCACCGTAACTTTTAAAAGATAATCCAGGATCTTCCCTTTCTAATTGGTCCAGATAGGATGCAAAATGGTAAAAACTTTCCGCCCTTAAAAAGAAACCCTGGGTAATTTTAGGGAGCCAGGATAATCGAATATAATCTCCAAGCTTGCCTCTGAAGATTCCAGTTCATAAACATTATTTCTCCCGCCCCCGGCAGGATTAAAACCACAGTTATAAGCAATGGCTTCTAATAAAGTGGATTTCCCTGACCCATTTTCTCCAACAAAAAAAGTAACATTCTTAATAAACTCTAAGGTATCCAGATTTCTAATCGTAGGAATCGAAAAAGGATATTTTTGAGGATTTTTTATTTTCTCTTTCAATAGAGTTACTTTCCTCAGAAACAAAGTGTTCCACCCTCTCTACTGTCCCTTTTAAACTTAATCGGTAACCTATATTCACCACCAGATTATGAATAACATTAGTTCTAGAAACCAGCATTCTCTTTATAATCGATTTCGGCGAATAGAAAGCTTTGCGAAACCACATATAACCTGCAAACAACTCTTCAGAGGTCATCTGCTTAGGCTGAAAAGCAACCCGGGTTTTCCCGTTATACCAACTCCAATCATCGGTTAGGAGCCGGCCCTCCTTTTTGAATTGTTCATAAACTGGGGTTTTTGGTAATGGGGTCAAAATACTAACAGTGACTCCGTCAATTCCTAATTGATTGCAAGCTTTCAGGGTCTTTTTGAAAACATCTTTGTTATCTGTATCAAAACCAAAAATAATGCCTGCTTGCACGGAAATCCCATGCTGATGTATTTTGGTTATTAACGTCTGATACTTATCAACATTGTTAATTTTCTTGTTGACGCTTTGCAGGCTTTCATCTGAAAAAGATTCAATGCCAACAAAGAAGTAAATACAGCCAGCTTCTTTGGCGAGTTTCAACAATTCTTCATCCTGGCAACGTTCAAGGGTTACCTGTGCAGCCCATTTTTTATTTAATGGCCTTAATTTCCTCATCAACTCTTTTGCATAACTAATGTTACCAAAGAAATTGTCATCCCAGAAAACAAAATACCGGCCTTTCATTTGTTTAATATCTTGTATTACTTCATCAATAGGACGGGTACGAAATGAGTCATGATAAATTTGTTTAAGATTGCAATAAGCACAATGATAAGGACATCCCCTTGATGCAATAACTGCTCCTTTTGTAAAGAAACGGCGGTGAATGAGGTCTCTTCTAGGAATAGGGATACCAGAGAGGCAAGGCACTTGATCTGATTGATAAATCTGTTTTGTGCATTTTCCATGATAAAAATCAAATAAAAATTGGGGCCAGGTTTCTTCTGCCTCTCCCACAATCAAAAAGTCACAATGTACGGATGTTTCTTCAGGCAATAGGGTTACATGGGGTCCTCCAAAAACAACCTTTGCCCCCCTCTTCCTAAACTCCCTGGCCATGTGATAACAATGTGTAGCATTAGATGTGTTCACCGTCATGGCTACTAAATCAAAAGGCTGATTAAAAGGGACTTCTTGATTATATTCATCAACAAGGAAAATCTCATATTTTGTTTCATCCACAAAAGCAGCTAAATAGGGCATGGTAATTTGGATAAAATTATTAAACTGTTTTTTGCGAAAACGATTGATTTCTTTATTTTCCGGGGTAATCATTAATAAGCGTTTTTTCATGGCAAGTGTATCCCCTTAAGTCAGATATACTAACGATTTATTGCTGCTCTAGGCCGAATAATAATTGATAAGAGAAGGAGGAACCAGGCTATTGAACTACCCCTCCCTAAAATTCTAACGAATTTTTGAGGAAGGGGATTCCTGTAAAGGACTACTAAAGAACTTAGTAGACCGTCGCCTGTTCAACTAGGCGATGGTTTTTCTACTTTTCATCTTTACCAAACCTTTTTCCTCCAAGTCTGTAAGAGCCCCTGACGGAAAGAGTTGATTCATAGAATCAATCTTGTTGCCGGTGAAAAGTTCTATCTGATAGAACGCATGCTTACGAATATCGGATAGACGAGATGAAACCCACTTCCATTGCGCCCAATGATGTAGACCTACTATCTTCTCTGGTAGTAGTGAATGCAACACTGGTGGAAGTGTTTCCTTAAATCCCATTGCTCTTCGAGCAATGACATAAGAAGCGGCTTGGTGAATAGAGACCCCCAAGCGTTTCATGTATTTGATTTTACCGATTTGAGAGGTGTAAGCTGGATTGACTTCAAACACCGCGACACCCATTTTTTCAGCACGATTTTTAATGGCAGAAATCATTTTTTTGTACGCAAAGAGACTCATGGCTTTATTGGCTTTTTTATTTCCATACCCATGGGACGCTTTTGATTTAGTGGTATTTAATTTTTCTAAAACGATGGGTTTGTTTAATTTCATAGCCAAATCAACCAACACTACAGCTTTATTTTCTAAAATTTTAGTGGTTTGGCCAGAGGTTTTATCTTTTAAATCAAAAGAAAACACACCCGATTGAATGAGTTGCCCTTTGTTATTAATGTTGGACCAGGCGATGTGGTCAACATTTAAATCCAACCCTAATAAGCCATCAACGCGGCTGTAATTTTTATTTTCGTTTTCAGGCACATCCACTAAACATTTGAATAGGTAATAATCTTTGTGATCTTCAACGGACCAGGCAATAGGCTTACCAAATTTTTTTTTATCTTTGCATTGAATTTGTGTTACAATGGCTTGATTCACTTGTTCTTGTCCATACGGAAATACTAGACTTTTGATGTTTACGACAACACCATCATTCGGTGTTGTGAAGTGGAGTTCTTTGTTCTCCGGAACATACGAAAAGACAAAATTACCTACTTTTGCATCTTTTCTCCCACTGATGGTCATTTGGTTATAGCGAGATTGTTCCCAATCCTGTACCCAGGATTGGGGGTTGTGTTGGTAATTTTCTTTGGTGTATTGAGCTTTAAATAACTTTTTAGAACCAAACACAACGCTTTTAGTTTTAGTCTTTAAGCTATGTAATTGTTTTACGAACCGATCTAACCTAAATTCCAACCGCCCTAAACGGTTTTTTAAATGTGAGATTTCTTTATTTAAATAGTCGTGCTCAAACTGATAAGCGTGTTCATAGAGGTCTGTTTTCTTTTTGAATTGCACGACAAAGAATCGCCCTAATTGCTGCTCTCGCGACGTTTTGTTAAACTTCGGTTTTCCTTTAACGAAAGATTGTTTTATCTTCAAAAGAGTGGTTAATCGACTCTTAGTAGTTTTGATTTTCTTTTTCACTGTAGTAATTTGAACTTCTTTATTTTCCACATACATTTTTTGAAGTTCATTCTGTGATTTTAAAATACCGTTCGCTTCTTGAACTGCACTATTGGTGTAGTGGTCATTCATTTGGAAACGACCCTTTACCGTAAGATGAAGGGATTGGTTGTATTTTGATTTCTTTGAACGCTTTTCCAACACTTGAGTTTGAAAGGCAAAGTGTTTGGCTCGATTAAACAGAAAAAGGGCATGAGTGATGGATTCCACATATTCCTTTGGTAATGTATTTTTGTAAATGCGATTCGAAAAATATGCTTTCATCATAACTCATGCACCTCCTTTCAGAACTGTTGTTCGCATATATGTATTGTAACAAATTTTCCTTAATTTGTCTGTACAAGAATCTTTTATTTTTCTAAATAGAACTAAAAAGAAGCGATTCATCCCCTCCCTGCATCGCTGAGGAAGGGGTCTTCTCGCTAAAATGATAAAAGTTCCAAATAGTTGTTGAGGCAATGAGAAAGTAAATGTTTAAGGGTAAAAGTGCCAATAGACATACTACAGCTATTATTTTCTTTGATAGAATGATAAAGACATATGCCAGGATTGCGGGAAGAATCATGAATAACGTCATAACGAACATGGTGTCTTGTCCGACAGAACGACTCGTATAAGGATTGAAAAATAAAAAAATAATGGTCAATACAATGTAACCAGCCGTTCCAAGGAATCCTAAGAAATAACTAGTAGGTTTTCTCACTTTATTTCTCCCCTTTTAGTGATTGAAAGAACTTTCCAATCTTTTCGATCATTTTTTCACTGTCTTTCATATCATAGTACGGGCTTTGTTTAACAACATTTAGTTTTTTATATCTGGTAAACTCCACCCTGTTAAATCCAATTCTAAACCAATCTTTTTCATCTTTGCTTTCTATTAAATCAACATAGTATAACCAGCCAGTCCCGTCACTTTGATCTCTTTGTTTTATAAATTCCGTGGAATTCATAATATATAAAAACTCTGCAATCTTCTTCTGGTCAGTTGTTTCAAAAACATCCCCAGTTTTGCCACTGCGAATTCTTAATTTTAGGATTTCGGAGGATTTTCTGTTATAAACATTGCTAAACCGTATCTCATCAGCAAGAATGATTCCATTTACGCTATAAATGGTTTTATCAAAGAATATCTTCCAACCAATAAAACCGCCAAGAATAACAAGTAAGCTTAAAACAATTCTAAATCGAGATTTTGAGATTTTCAGTTTGATCGCCTTCCTCCTCAATCCAAAATTAGTTGATTAACTATAAAATAGCACAAATTATATCACCAAAAAATAGTAATCTTGTAATAAAATAATATGTAACTATTGTAGACCGTGGCAAAAAGATGGAGTGAACGATAATGAGTTTAATCGCCAATATTTCAATAATTCTGTTGCTAGTTTGTATCCTTTTTCCACCCCTTTATTCTGTTCTGACAATTATAAAAAGCTTCAGGAAAAAGAAATTTGAACCAACAATACGAACTAAACAATTAGATTTGTTATTTATGATGACGGTCTAAGGTTTGGCGATGATGGGTTTCTTTCTTAATACTTATGGAATTGAAGGTGGAGTACCCTTACCATAATCTCTGGAGGAATTCACATGAATTTAATTGTAAATCAGATACTTTCCGGGTTAAAAACACGACTAAATAACGGGAGAATATTAGTACAAAGTACAGGTGGTTATTGTTATAACGCTGAATGTTTATTCAATGAACCCGTAACTGAATCAAAGATTGAGCAATTCCACAAAGAAAATGCTTTCATACTTCCGGAAGATTATCGACACTTTTTATCGCTTCATAATGGAATGACTCTATTTAAGGGTGAGTTTGAAGGACAAATTGAGCTGTACAGAATTGAAGAAATTCCTACTCACTACAAAACTTTTTATGACGCATTCTATTCATATCTAGGAGATGAAGAAAAAGATTCATACCCAATTGGATATTACACAGATTATGGTGCTACACGATGTCAAGACAGTTTTTTTAAATTTTTAAGGTGTGTGAAA
>CAMLDI010000065.1 GCA_946478845.1 uncultured Paenibacillaceae bacterium | reverse complement strand
CAGCTAGACGAGCACTTGCAACTTTATCTATTGGAATAACTGTCGTGGTTTTGATTTCTTTCACTTCAAGTTCCATACCATTAAATGAAAGCAATTCACCCTCGAAAACCCTGGCATCATTAATAGGCTCATAGGTGGTAATATGGATATGTTTCCCTACGGCGCGAGTAAAATCCTTTTCATTCTTCAGAGGACGTTCTGCACCTGGCGAGGATACTTCGAGGAAATATGGATTGGAAATAGGATCCACTTCGTCCAATTTCTTGCTAAGTTGTTCACTGACCCGTCCACAATCTTCGATATCCACACCACCCTCCTTATCAATAATGACCCGGAGAAACCAGTTCTTTCCTTCTTTCACAAATTGAACTTCGACTAATTCAAGTTCTTGTTCTTTTAAAATAGGTGTCACTAATTGCTCAGTAAGAGCAACTATATTCGTACTCAAGGTTAAACCCCCTCAAAAAAAGGTCTTTCAAAATTTGTTAAATAAAATTAATAACAAGTAAAACAAAAGAGCGGGTTTCCCCACTCTTGAAATAACGCTTGATAATTTGTATATCAACAGTATTACCAAATGTATTATACCATAACCATTTCATCCTATCAATAACAATAGAAATTAGAACAGGGAAAGTTGATTTGTTTCAGGCAACCCTTTTAAACAACCTTGTTCCTGTAATAATTCTACAACAGATCTTGAAATCCTTGCTCTTTGCTGCAAATCTTCAATAGAAAGAAATTCTCCTTGATCCCGAGCTTTTTCAATATTTTCAGCTGCGCTATCTCCAACCCCTGCCAGGGAATTAAATGGTGGAATTAAAGAGTTACCATCAATAATGAAACGTGTGGCATGGGAACGGTATAAATCAATATTTTTGAAAGAAAATCCCCGTTCACACATTTCCAAACTCATTTCAAGCACTGTAACAAGGTTTTTCTCTTTTGGTGAAGCATCATTCCCTTTTTCAGCAATCTCTTTTATTTTTGCCCGTATGGCATTAGACCCCTGAACTGCAATAGGAATGTCAAAATCATCAGCACGCACTGAAAAATAAGTAGCGTAATATTCAATGGGACGATTTACTTTAAACCAGGCGATCCTTACGGCCATTAATACATAGGCTGTAGCATGGGCCTTCGGAAACATGTATTTAATCTGTTTACAGGACCAAATATACCAATCAGGCACGTTATTTGCCTTCATTTCCTCTTCCATTTCAGGGGTTAACCCTTTCCCTTTCCGTACAGATTCCATAATTTTAAAGGCAAGGGAGGGTTCCAACCCTTTATGCATTAAATACACCATGATATCATCCCGGCAACCGATAACATCCTTTAATTCACAGGTGCTATTACGAACCAATTCCTGAGCGTTATTAAGCCATACGTCTGTCCCATGGGATAATCCGGAAATTTGCACCAGTTCCGCAAAGGTAGTGGGACGAGTATCCTCTAGCATTTGGCGGACGAAACGTGTACCAAATTCCGGAATGCCCAGGGTGCCCACATTACTGTCGATTTGTTCTGGTGTGACCCCTAAAACTTCTGTGGCGTTAAAAATCTGCATCACTTTTGCATTCCCCACAGGAATGGTTTTGGGATCAATCCCTGTTAAATCCTGCAACATCCGAATCACAGTAGGATCGTCATGACCAAGAATATCAAGTTTTAACAAATTATCATGGATAGAATGGAAATCATAGTGTGTAGTTTTCCATTCTGCCGTTTTATCATCTGCAGGGAACTGAATGGGACAAAAATCATAAATCTCTTTGTAATCAGGAACAACAATAATGCCCCCTGGATGTTGGCCTGTCGTCCTTTTCACCCCGGTACATCCTTCTGCTAAGCGTTGCAATTCTGCTCCCCGCCAATGGTACCCTTTTTCCTCAGCAAACTTTTTCACAAAACCATATGCTGTTTTATCTGCAACCGTACCAATGGTTCCAGCGCGGAATACTTTGTCTTCCCCAAACAATACTTTTGTATAATTATGGGCATGTGGTTGATATTCACCGGAAAAGTTTAAATCGATATCGGGAACTTTATCCCCTTTAAACCCAAGGAAGGTTTCAAAAGGAATATCATGGCCATCCCCGAATAAAGACTCCCCACATTTGGGACATGTTTTTCCTGGCAAATCAAATCCAGAACCATATTCCCCTTTTAAGAACCATTCACTGTATTTGCAGGATGGACAGCGATAATGGGGGGGCAAGGGATTTACTTCGGTAATATCTGTCATGGTTGCAACAAAAGAGGAACCTACAGATCCACGGCTTCCTACCAGATAACCATCATCGATGGATTTTTTCACTAGTTTATGGGAAATAAGATAAATAACCGAAAACCCATGGGTAATAATACTATTTAATTCTTTTTCTAATCGTTTCTCCACAATCTCTGGGAGAGGGTCTCCATACAATTCCTTCGCTCTCGTATAACTCATGGAAGTTATTTCTTCTTCTGCCCCCTCAATGCGAGGCGTAAATAATTCATCTGGAATAATTTTCAACTCCGTAAAACGGTCAGCAAGAAGGGAAGGATTGGTAACCACGACTTCCTTTGCCTTTTCTTCACCTAAATAAGAAAACTCATCTAACATTTCTTTTGTTGTACGGAAGTGAGCTTCAGGTTTACGCTGTTCTTTCAACGGACTAAATCCAGTAATCCCATTGATTAAGATATCCCGAAATAATTTTTCATAGGGATCTACATAATGAACATTCCCCGTAGCGATCACCGGGAGGCCTAGTTCCTCCCCAATGCGTACTATTTTTCTGTTGGCTTCTATTAATGCTGCTTCATTAGGAACCAATTGTTTTTCTATTAAATGGGCATTAATTTCAATAGGTTGAATTTCTAATACATTATAAAAGCGGGCTGTTTCCTTGGCTTCCTCATAACTTTTATTCAAAACCGTTTCAAAAAACTCCCCTTTTTCACATCCAGAAACAATCAGCAAACCTTCTCGCATTTTTTGCACAATAGACCGGGGAATTCGGGGTGTTCGATATAAATACTCTGTGTGTGCTAAGGAAATGATTTTATATAGATTTTTCAAACCGATTTCGTTTAGAGCATAGATATTGCAATGGAAAGGGCGGGAATTTTGGAGATCTAACCCTACATTTTCATTCAATTGGGTAAGTCTAGTAATATCTTTATCCAGGACTTCTTTCAGCATATGAAAGAAAATATGCCCAGTGGCTTCGGAGTCATCTACAGCACGATGATGGTTTTCTAAGCTTACTTTCAACTTATCAGCCAATGTATTTAAGCGGTGGTTTCTTAACCCGGGATATAAGAAACGAGCTAACTCCAATGTATCTAGAAACGCATTTTTTACAGGTGCAATATTAATTTTCTTGCAGCTGGCCTGTAAGAACCCCATATCAAAGCGGGCATTATGAGCTACCAGCACAGAATCTCCTACAAATTCCAGGAAGCCTATAATGACAGTATCCAATTCTGGAGCATCAGCAACCATTGCATTTGTAATGCCTGTTAATTTAGTAATGTTGTCCGGAATATTTTGATGGGGATGCACAAAGGATTCAAATCGGTCAATGATTTGCCCTTCCTTCATTTTTACCCCGGCCAATTCGATAATGGTATTGTTTTCTACAGATAAACCGGTGGTCTCAACGTCAAAAATTACATAAGTATCTGAAGCCAATTCCCGCTCCTGTTCCTGATAAACAATAAGGGTTGAATCGGGAATTACATTGGCTTCTACCCCATAAAGAATTTTAATCCCATGTTTTTTCCCTGCTGAATAGGCTTCAGGAAAAGATTGAACAACAGCATGATCAGTAATGGCGATGGCCTTATGGCCCCATTTAGCAGCCTGTTTAATTAAACGGCTAGCAGAAGCAAGTCCATCCATTGCGCTCATATTGCTATGGCAATGGAACTCCACTCTTGTCTCTTCTTCATTGTCTTCACGTCCAGGAGACGCTTTCACCTCATTTAAATCCCGGGCATTCATAACTAATTCTTTAGCATAGGGGTCTAATTGAACATTGCCTCGTACTTTTACCCAGGATCCATTTTTTATTCCTTTTAGTTTTGGGATATCTTCTTTATCCCCGGCAAATATTTTCACCTGAAGGGAATCCGTATAATCGGTAACGTTAAAAATACAAAGAACCCGACCGCTGCGTAGCTCCCGAATATTTGCACCAAACACCAACCCTTGTATAGCAATCCTTCCCTCTTCATCTTGAATTTGCCGAATAGGGACAGGGTCTTCTTTAATTTCATACCCTAGTTGCAACAGAGTTGGCACATCGTTCCCTGTGGGAAAAATCGGTTCTTTTTCTTTCTCCACGAGGGCTTCCAAAGCCCGTTTCCTGTCTTCTTCCTCCCGGTTTTCAAGAAATTTCTGGTAGAATTCAGGATTGTCTTTTACAGTAAAATCCATCTTTACCTTTAGTCCACTTATTCTTTCCACACATTCTTGAAGGTGGATTAATGCATTTTTCTTCTTCAACATATCAAGGGTAATCTGATTGGGTAAAATGATTTCCAATTTATTGCTAGTAAAGTTTAAAGAAACTTCCTTTAAAGCGTTCACTGTTGAATTTAATTGGGTGGTGGATAGATCAAGGATAAACCCCCAATATTCATCGAAGAAATCAGGTACAGAAAACTCCTTCATATAACGAAAACGATAGGATATCTGTACAATTTCTTGAAAAGATTCGTGTAGTTTCAAATGAAAAGCACGAAAAACATCCTTTGGAAGAATTTCTGGCAGTAAGAAATAGAATTCCCATTTCTTACTCTGGCGATAAACATTAACTTTCTCAATTTTCCCCTGTGAAAAATACCTCTCCATAAACTCAGGTGGTATGGCTAGTTGCCTGAGAAGCAATTGAAATGGCTCCTGGCGTGGGCTTTTTTCCATGTTTTCCCCACCTCTCTATCTAATTAAAGAAATAGTAGTACTCCTTACATGCGGAGTACTACCTATAAAAAATTTTATTGGCATTGTGCTATTCTTATCTGCCTAGTTCAACAGATTTTTCTTTTAAGTAAGCAAGAACATCATCGACTTGTAGATCCATGGCTTCCCCGGTTTTTCTTACTTTACATTCTACTTGTTTTTCAGCCGCTTTTGCACCTACAACCACGCGTAAAGGAATGCCGATTAAATCCGCATCCTTAAATTTAACGCCGGCCCGTTCAGGACGATCATCTAAAAGTACTTCAAAACCTGCATTTTGCAATTGTTCATAGAGTTCCTCTGCCAACAAGCGTTGCTCATCGTTTTTCACATTGACAGGAATCACATGAATGTGGAAAGGTGCAATGGCCCATGGCCAGATAATTCCGTTGTCATCATGGTTTTGTTCCACGGATGCAGCAACTGCACGAGAAATGCCAATACCGTAACAGCCCATAATCATGGGTTGTTCCTTTCCGTTTTCATCAAGGAACTTCGCCCCCATTTTTTCGCTATAACGGGTACCTAATTTGAACACATGTCCCACTTCAATGCCCCGGGCAAATAAAATTTTGCCTCCACAACGAGGACATTCATCCCCCTCTTGGATATTGCGAAGATCCCCCATTTGGGAGATTTGGAAGTCGCGTCCTGGCTTCACATTGGCAAAATGATAATCGGCTTCATTTGCCCCACAAATTACATCCACCATATTTTGTACAGCAACATCTGCAACCACTTGAACGTTCGCAGAGACATTGATAGGCCCAATAAACCCGGCAGTTAATCCATGGGCAATTAATTCTTCATCTGAGGCCATATAAACCACATTCGCATCAAACATATTTTTTAATTTTACATCATTAATTTCATGGTCCCCACGAAGGAGAGCAATCACAAGTTGTCCATCTACATTAAATGCTACTGCTTTAAGAAAAGAAGCAGCGTCTTTTCCGAAGAAATCAACAAGTTGCTCAATGGTTTTAATTCCTGGAGTGTGTACTTTTTCTAATGGTTTTTCTTCTTGTTGCATCCCTTTAGCAGGTTTAAATATCACTTCAGCTTTTTCTAAATTGGCTGCATAATCGCATGAATCACAATATGCAATGGTATCTTCGCCAATATCAGATAAAGCCATAAACTCATGGGTTCCTTTTCCCCCAATCGCCCCTGCATCAGCCTCTACAGGACGGAAATTCAACCCAATCCGTGTAAAGATTCTTTTATAGGCATTGTACATATCCTCATAGCTCTGATCCAAGCCTTCCCTTGTGGTATCAATAGAATAGGCATCTTTCATAATAAATTCCCTGGCACGAATGACTCCGAAGCGAGGACGGACTTCATCACGAAACTTGGTTTGGATTTGATAAAGATTAATAGGAAACTTTTTATAGGAATTCAAGTTATCCCGCACAAGGCTTGTTATTACTTCTTCATGGGTAGGACCCAACACGAAATCACGTTGATGACGGTCTTTTAAACGCATTAGTTCTGGACCATAAGCATCCCAACGGCCTGTTTCTTGCCATAATTCAGCAGGTTGAATGGCTGGCATAGATATTTCCTGAGCACCGGCCCGATCCATTTCCTCCCGCACGATTTGTTGTACCTTCCGGAGAACCCGATGCCCTAATGGCATATAGGTATATACTCCAGACACTAATTGCCGAATCATCCCGGAACGAGCCATTAATTGATGGCTAATAATTTCCGCTTCTGAGGGCACTTCCCTTAATGTTGGAAGAAACATCTTTGTTTGTCTCAACGTCATTCTACCTCCCGCAAACCGCACAATGCACCGTTTTTATCAATAAAATAGTTTCTGTATGTCATTCCATGTAACGACTAAAATAAGCAACATTAATAATGCAAAGCCGAGGAGATGGACCAATCCTTCTTTTTGCGGGTCCACTGGCCTTCCCCTTACCGCTTCAATCCCAATAAAGACTAAACGTCCTCCATCCAAGGCAGGAAGTGGAAGGAGATTGACAATCCCCAGGTTCACGCTTAATGCTGCCGCCCATTGCAACAACATAGCTAACCCATTTTCTGCAACTTTATAAGTCATATCGAAAATGCCAACCGGACCGGAAAGATCCTCTACTGGCACTTTTCCTGTAAATAACTTCACTAAACTATCGTATATTAAACGGGAAAATTCATAAGTTGTTTTTAATCCATACTTCAATGCCCCAACGGGATTTTGCGAAGTAGGTTGATAAACACCTATTTTCCCACGATCTTTTTCAAGCTTAGGCGTAATAAAAACCTGGGATTGTTCCCCATTCCGGTCAATGATAAAGGTCAATTTTTCCCCAGGTGATTCGCTTATCTTAGTCACCACATCCATCCAGGAATTCATTGTCGTCCCGTTAATGGATAAAATATGATCCCCTTCTTTTAATCCTGCTTCTTCAGCAGCACCACTGGCAATAATTTCCCCAACATAGGGTTTATCTACAGGTACACCGTAGGCTAACCCAAGTGTAACTAACAATAAAAAGGCAAGCACAAAGTTTGCAAAAGGACCAGCAAAAATGGCCGCAGCCCGTTGTCCTACTGTTTTGCCTCCAAATTGGCGATTAAAAGGGGCAATCTGGATTTCTTGATTCTTATAAAACAGAAATGCTTGAGGGTGAATGGGGTATTCAACAAGTTCATCCCCATGTCTGGCAACAAGATATAATTTATGTTCAAGATCTGCTTTTTCTACCGTTACAATTGAAGCATCAGGATGGTTTCTAATGTCAGAAAGAATCAAACGGGTAATTTGACCTTCTTCATTAAAAATCAAACCTGCATCCTGGCCTTGATGAATTTCCACTACTTCTGGATCTTCTCCAGCCATCCGAACAAAGCCGCCAATGGGCAATAAACGAAGCGTGTACCGGGTTTCCCCTCGAACAAAAGAAAAGAGCTTGGGTCCCATTCCTATAGCAAATTCCCGACAAAGAATACCTGCCCGTTTGGCCATAATTAAATGCCCTAATTCGTGAAAGGAAACTAATAAACCAAACACAAGAATTATGGCTAAAACCTGTTGCAACGCGGTACCACCTTTCTTAGTTTTATAGTTGGACAACTGATAAAGTTACATTTTCAATGCAACTTCTCGCGCCCATTGATCTGCTTCTATAATTGTACCTAAATCCGGTTGGTCAATGACTTGATGTTTTTCCATTACAGAAGAGATAACGTGTTCAATTCCTAAGAATGAAATTTCCCCTTTTAGGAACCGGGCAACAGCAACTTCATTTGCCCCGTTTAATACCGTCGGGAGGGTCCCTCCCTTTCTTCCTGCCTCATAAGCATAAGCTAAACAAGGATACCTTTCCATACTTAAAGGTTCAAAATGTAGAATGCCCACTTTCAATAAATCTAGAGGTTCAGTTTGTAAGGCCAACCTCTTTGGATAAGTTAACGCATATTGAATAGGGATACGCATATCTGGGGTACCCAATTGGGCCATAATAGCCCGGTCTTCAAATTCTACCATAGAATGAATAATACTTTCCCTATGCATTACCGTATCAATGCGTTCATAAGGCAATTGGAAAAGCCAGTGAGCTTCCATCACTTCTAATCCCTTGTTCATCATCGTTGCTGAATCAATGGTAATTTTAGAACCCATGCTCCAGTTGGGATGATTCAATGCCTGTTGAGGGGTAACATCCTTTAATTGCTCCCGGGACAAATCGCGGAAGGATCCACCAGAAGCGGTAATAATAATTCGTTTTATCCCCAGGGATTCCTCCCCGTTTAAACATTGAAAAATTGCGGAATGTTCACTATCTATAGGTATGATAGAAACATTTCTTTCTTTCGCTTTTTCCATCACGATATGGCCTGCAGTGACAAGAGTTTCTTTATTGGCCAGACCGATGGATTTCCCCGCTTCAATAGCTGAGAGGGTTGGCAAAAGACCAGCACTGCCAACAATGGCAGAAACCATAAAATCGCATTGGTAGTGAGTAGCGACTTCGACCAATCCTTCTTGTCCATATAATACCTTAATTTCAGGAGGCAACTCCATTCTAATTTTCTCGGCAAGGAATGCATTCCCTACAGAAACAATGGATGGCTTAAATTCTAATGCTTGTTTCACCAATAAATCTGAATTTGTTCCACCGGCTAAAGCAACAACACGGAATTGGTCCGAATGTTGACGGATTACGTCTAAGGTTTGTACCCCAATTGAACCAGTTGAACCTAAAATAGAAATGTTTTTCATATTCCACCAACCTTAGTTGCCCTATACATTTATAGTGACAACAATTGTACTAAGTATAGGATTGGGAAGACCACAATCATACTATCAAAACGGTCATAAATCCCTCCATGGCCAGGCAAAATTTCACCTGAATCTTTTACATGTAGGGATCGTTTCACCGCTGATTCCATTAAATCCCCTACTTGTCCTCCGATTGCAATCACCAAACCAACGAGAATAGCAGTAGATAAAGGAAGAAGAGGGGTAATATTAGCAAAATAAGCTATTACAACAACAACGATAATTGCAAACAGTGCTCCACCCAGGGACCCTTCAATGGTCTTATTGGGGCTAATAGATGGCCATAGCTTTCTTTTTCCAAATTTCTTTCCGAAAAATAAGGCGCCTGTATCGGTTGCCCATATTCCTGCAATAATGGTCATGGTAACACCAAACCCATAAATTAAACGGGTTTCCAGAAGGTAGTGAAAGGCAATGCCCAGGTACATGGAACTTAAGAAAAAGTAAGCGGCTTGTTTGTATTCTATGCGATTCTTGGATGCAACAGTTAAAAATAAAAAAAGAAAAATAAATAAAAAAATGACATCCCCACGGATAAAATCTTGATCCCAAATTAAATTAGGAAATAGGATGAGCCACAATAAAACCATACCGACAACCCCGGGCCAATCGAAAAATTTCCTTTGATTCATTCGGATTAATTCATAATAGGCCAAAGATGCAATTAAAAAAACAAGGGCTGTAAACCAGTATCCACCCAGATAAGTAATGAGTAGGACTAAGGCTCCCCCTAGAAATCCTGTGATAATCCGTTTTTTCAAACCTTCCACCTCATATATGCATAACTTGGCTATTTTAAAGCACCAAATCTTCTGCTTCTATTCTGATATTCCCGAATTGCCTCATAAAAATTCTCACGTTTAAAATCAGGCCATAAGACGTCAGTAAAAAATAATTCACTGTAGGCCAATTGCCACAGCATAAAATTACTTAAACGAAGTTCCCCGCTGGTTCGGATTAAAAGATCTGGATCTGGATATTCTTTCGTTAATAAATAGGAATCCAATAGTGATTCATTAATATCTTCAAGTGAAATGCGTTGATTTTTAAAATCCATAGCAATCTGTTTCACTGCATCAATCATTTCAGCCCGACTCCCGTAATTGAGAGCAAAATTCAAAACCATTCCCGTATTATCCTTGGTTTTTTCCTGTGCTGTTTTGACTGCTTTAATAGTATACGCTGGCAGTTGGCTTTCATCGCCTAACATACGAACTTGAATATTTTTTTCAATTAACTCATCTAGTTCAGAACCGAGAAACTCCTGGGGAAGTTTCATTAGAAACTCCACTTCTTCCGGAGGCCGTTTCCAGTTTTCCGTAGAAAATGCATATAACGTTAGGACTTGCACCCCAAGTTCATCAGCGGCACGAGTAATTTCAATTACTTTTTTCATTCCAGCTTGATGGCCTGCTACGCGGGGAAGTCCCCGTTTTTTTGCCCATCGACCATTGCCATCCATAATAATAGCTACATGGGCTGGCACACGGGAACGATCTATTCCCCACTGGTCGAGAGATGCTGTTCCACTTTTTTGCATCCATTTGGAAATCTTCTCAAGCATAAAGGTTCCCCCGTATGTAACAAATGTCATAAGCCCCCTATGAGAGGGGGCACAAACTTAAACTTCCATAATTTCTTTATCTTTTTCAGCAACAGTTTTATCTACTAAATTTACGTATTTATCTGTGCTTTTTTGTACTTTATCCTGGAACCGTTTCATCTCATCTTCTGTAATGGTTCCTTCTTTTTCTAATTTTTTCAACCCGTCATTGGCTTCACGGCGAATATTGCGAATGGCTACTTTCGCTTCTTCCCCATATTTTTTCACCATTTTCGTAAGTTCCTTACGTCGCTCCTGAGTTAATGCAGGAATTACGAGACGAATAACAGAACCATCATTGGTTGGCGTGAGGCCTAAGTCAGCTTTTAAAATGGCTTTCTCAATAAGAGAAAGAGAAGATTTATCCCAGGGTTGAATCACTAGCATACGTGGTTCTGGAGAGGTTACACTGGCTACTTGATTAACAGGAGTAGGTGACCCAAAGTAGTCAATAGTAACACGATCAAGAATAGCTGGTGTGGCCCGACCTGCCCGAATAGTAACAAATTCACGTTTCAAGGCAACAATGGCTTTTTCCATTTTTTCTTCTGCTTCTTTTAGTTTGGTTTGTGCCATTCAATTTTAATCTCCCTTCACTATCGTTCCAATTTTATCTCCCATTACAGCTTTCTTAATATTGCCTTCCTCAGTAATGGAGAACACAACTAGAGGAATATGATTATCCATACAAAGACTGGATGCAGTAGAATCCATTACACCCAACCCTTTATTAATCATTTCTAAATAGGTTAAGCGTTCAAATTTAACCGCTTCAGGATCCACGGTAGGATCTGCAGTGTAAACGCCATCCACTTTATTTTTAGCCATTAAAATGACTTCAGCTTCAATTTCAGCTGCTCGCAATGCAGCAGTAGTGTCTGTTGAAAAATAAGGGTTGCCAGTACCTGAGGCAAAAATAACCACCCGATTTTTTTCCAGATGACGAATAGCCTTTCTTCTTATGTATGGTTCTGCAACTTGACGCATTTCAATAGATGTTTGAACCCGGGTTGGTACCCCTACTTTTTCCAAGCCATCCTGTAAAGCTAGACTGTTCATTACAGTGGCTAACATTCCCATATAATCAGCTGTTGCCCGATCAATTCCTTTTTCACTGCCTGTAAGGCCACGCCAAATATTTCCGCCACCAACTACAATGGCAACCTGAACACCTAGTTCAACAATTTCCTTAATCTGTTCAGAGATGGAATGGATAATTTTCGAATCAATTCCATATCCCTGGTCTCCAGCGAGAGCTTCACCACTTAATTTTAAAACCAGGCGTTTAAACGCAGGTAAAGGCATTCCTAACACTCCATTCATCCAAAAATTCTTCAATAGTTGTAATTTCCCTGCATTATTTTACCCCAAGTTTGTAAAATAGGGAACACTATGTGTCCCCTATTTTACAAACTTCTATATTTATTCACAGAAACTTACATGTTTTGTTTTGCTTGAGCCATAACTTCTTCAACAAAGTTATCTGCTTTTTTCTCAATGCCTTCCCCTACTTCAAAACGAGTAAAGGCAGCAATAGTTGCGTTTGCATCTTTAAGAAGTTTTCCAACTTTTTTATCTGGATCTTTAACGAAAGCCTGGTCAACAAGGCAAATTTCTTCGTAGAATTTGTTGATTCTGCCAGTAACCATTTTTTCAACGATATTAGCAGGCTTTCCTTCGTTAAGTGCCTGTGCAGTCAATACTTCTTTTTCTCTTTCAAGTTCAGAAGTATCTACTTGATCACGGTTAATATATTTAGGATTAGCAGCGGCAACATGCATTGCAATGTCTTTAGCCAATGCTTCATCAGAGGAATTGGCAAGTTGAACAACTACACCAATACGGCCACCCATATGAAGGTAAGAACCGAATACGTCTTGATCGCCTTTTTCTAAGATTTCAAAACGACGAAGGCTTAAGTTTTCACCAATTTTAGCGATTTTTTCATTAATATATTCTTGTAAAGTTGGGCCATTGCCATTAAACGCCTGGCCAAGAGCTTCTTCAAGGTTAGCGGGACGTTGGTTTATAAGGTGCTCAGCAATTTCTTTAACCATTGCCTGGAAGTTTTCGTTTTTAGCAACGAAGTCAGTTTCGCTGTTTACTTCAACGATACAAGCTACGTTTCCATTTACAACAACCATACTAAGGCCTTCAGCTGCTACACGGCCAGATTTCTTAGCAGCTTTTGCGATGCCTTTTTCACGGAGAATATCAATGGCTTTTTCCATATCGCCATCTGCTTCTTGTAAAGCTTTTTTACAGTCCATCATGCCTGCGCCAGTTTTTTCGCGCAATTCTTTTACCATGCTTGCAGTAATTGCCATGAGAAAGCCCTCCTAAATTATATCTTTAGTATATTTTCCAATTAAGGAAAGTTTCATTACAAAAAAATAGAAACAAAAGGGTGGAGAAAGGTCCACAAACCCTCCAGCCACCCTTTCTTTTACAAGTGGTTCTTACTCAGCTGCAGCAACAGGCTCTTCAATGCCGCCTTGATTTGCTTCAATAATAGCATCTGCCATTTTAGAAGTTAATAATTTAACGGCACGGATTGCATCATCGTTCCCAGGAATCACATAGTCGATTTCATCTGGGTCACAGTTTGTATCTACAATCCCAACAAGAGGGATGTTCAATTTACGAGCTTCTGCAACAGCAATGCGTTCTTTACGTGGGTCAATAACAAAAATTGCATCAGGAAGCTCTTTCATATTCTTAATTCCACCGAGGAATTTTTCTAAACGTTCTTTCT
>CAMLDI010000064.1 GCA_946478845.1 uncultured Paenibacillaceae bacterium | reverse complement strand
ATGTACGCCCATCATTTCTTGTTTTGGTTTACTGGTAAGACCCAGTTTATAACCAATAATTTTATGTCCTTCCCCAATGCGGCGTTCGATTAATTGTTCCTGTACCACATATCCATCTTCTACTGTAAACTCAGGATAATCTTCCGTAAGGCGAATAATCTCTGTCCGTTCTTTTTCAGCACGGTCTACCCGATTGAGACAATCAGCAAACATGTGTGTCTTTTCCATTATGCTTGTCCCACCTCTTTACCAAGTCCACGGGCTTTTGCCATATTCGCTGCCATATCAAGAATCATATCTTCCTGTCCACCAATGGCTTTCATACGGCCTAATTCTATGAGAATATCCCGTGGATCGAGGCCAAACTGTTTGCCTGCACGCTCAGCGTGAAGCAAGAAGCTAGAGTATACCCCTGCATAACCAAGGGTTAAGCTGTTTTTGCGAATCTCCTGTGGACGAGGAAGCAATGGGCCTACCACATCTTCCGCTAAATCCATCATTTTATATAAATCAATGCCTGTTTGAATGCCTAATTTATCAAGAACAGCAATCAATACTTCTGTTTGGGTATTTCCGGAACCCGCCCCAAGGCAACGCACGCTTCCATCAATGCGGGTCGCCCCTTCTTCGATGGCTGTTAAAGTATTAGCCACAGCTAAAGACATGTTGTTATGGGCATGGAAGCCGATTTCACAGGAAAGGTTTTCTCTAAGCGCTGCAATGCGAACCCGCACATCTTCAGGAGTCATGGCTCCGGCAGAATCTGTGGCATATACGGCCTGTGCACCATAGCTCTCCATTAATTTGGCCTGCTCTACTAATTTCTCTGGAGATACAGAGTGGGCCATCATTAAAAATCCAATGGTTTCCATTCCTAATTCACGAGCCAGGTTAATATGTTGGGCAGAAACATCTGCTTCTGTTACGTGAGTAGCAACACGAACTAACCCTACCCCAAGGGAACGGGCTTGTTTCAATTCATGTTCCGTTCCAATGCCTGGAAGTTGCAGCACAGCGATGGTTGCTTGCTTTGCTTCATCTACTGCAGCTTCAATTAATTTCATTTCATCTACAAGAGACCGTCCATATTGGAGGGTAGAACCGCCCAATCCATCCCCGTGGCACACTTCAATATAATGCATCCCTGCATCATCTAATGCACGCACCACATTGCGCACCTGTTCTTCAGTAAACTGATGGGAAACGGCATGGCTGCCATCCCGTAAACTTACTTCAGTAATTTTAATAGGCAAATTGCTTTTTCTCTCCATAATGATTCTCCCCTCCTATTCTACTTTTGTAACAGTCCACGTTTTTCTAACATATTACGAGCAAAATCTTCAGCTACACGAGTTGCCGCTGCAGTCATAATATCTAAGTTCCCGGCATAAGTAGGCAAGTAATCCCCTGCCCCTTCTACTTCAAGGAAAATGGTTACTACGTTCCCATCAAACATAGGCTCTTGTTTCAATTTATAACCAGGCACATACTCTTGTACCGTTTTCTCCATGTCATAAATGGATTGGCGAATTTTCTCCTGATCTATGTTTTTCACTTCACAGCGAACAGTGTCTCTCATCATAATTGGAGGTTCTGCAGGGTTCAGGATAATAATCGCTTTCCCTTTATCTGCACCCCCTACCACCTCAATGCCTTTACTTGTGGTTTCCGTGAACTCATCAATATTGGCCCGGGTGCCGGGACCTGCACTTTTGCTAGCTACAGTGGCTACAATTTCTCCATAAGTAACGTCTGCTACCCGGTTCACAGCATAAACCATAGGAATGGTAGCCTGTCCGCCACAGGTAATCATATTCACGTTTTTCGCTTCCAGATTTGATCCCATATTTACTGCAGGGCTAAGGAAAGGCCCTACTGCTGCAGGGGTTAAATCTACCGCAAAAATCCCCATTTCCTCAAGAATCTTTGCATTGTATTCATGAGCTTTTGCAGACGTTGCATCAAAAACAATTTCTACAAGATCGGGATTATCAATTAAACCCTGAATCCCATTATCAAAAGTGCGATATCCCTTTTCACGAGCGCGGCGTAACCCTTCAGATTCCGGGTCAATCCCAATCATGGTGGTTACTTCAATAACATCACTGCGTTCTAATTTATACATTAAATCCGTACCGATATTTCCTGATCCAATAATGGCTGCTTTAATCTTGCTCATGTTACTTTGACCCTCCTCTTAGTTTTTTTATTATTCAAATGAAACAGAGACAGATCCAATGCCGCTAAAGTGAGCGGTAATATGGTCCCCTTTCTTTACTTCTACAGCAGCTGCTACTGCTCCAGGAAGAACCACTTCTCCGGCTTTTAAAGTAATACCAAATTGAGATAATTTATTGGCTAACCAGGCAATGGCATAAGCGGGGTGTCCCAACGCTGCCGCACCTGCTCCAGTGCTGATTTGCTTCCCATTCATTTCAAGAACCATACCCATTAATTGCAAATCTAATCCTTCAACCGGTGTCACTTTACTGCCTAATACGACACGGGAGGAAGAACCATTATCCGCAATGGTGTCTTGCAATTTAATTTTCCAATTCTCAATACGGCTATCTACAACCTCAATGGAAGGTACTACATATTTAGTAGCGGCCAATACATCAGCTACCGTTACTCCAGGACCTTGCAAGTCTTTTTTGAGAACAAATGCAACTTCCGCTTCAATGCGAGGCTGTAATAATTCATCCGATTTAATTCCTTCTTTATCAGAAATCATCATATAATCGAATAAATGGCCGTAGTCCGGTTCATTTACCCCCATTAATTGTTGCATGGGTTTTGAAGTCAATCCGATTTTTTTACCTGTAATACGAGCCCCATCCTGTTGCTTAGACTTTACCCACTCCAATTGAATGTGATAGGCATCCTCTGGAGTAAGATCCGGATATTTATCCGTTAAGGGGGGAATGGGTTTGCGATCCAATTCAGCCTGGTAAAGTGCATTTGCTAATTCTTTGATTCTTGTTTGCGTTGCCTCCATCTCTTATTTTCCTCCTTATATAATGCCTGGCAATGATCCCTTTTGTTAAAGAACATATTTTTACTGTATTAATAGGTTTTACTTAAATCTATAGTAATTTAATTTTCGGAATTTTGATACGACAGAAACTAACGGAAAATGACCATTTTTTTAGTACGATTCTGTTGTAATTACAAAGAAAAGAAATCCTCTGCACAAGCACAGAGGATTAAAATAGGAATATTGCTTCAAAAATGTCTTAACCGAATGTCACAGAAACAGAACCAATGCCGCTAAAAAGAACTGTAATATTATCTCCTTTTGCAACATCTACAGCTGCTGCTACCGCTCCGGGAAGAATGACTTCTCCGGCTTTCAATGTAATATCAAACTGAGACAATTTATTGGCTAACCAGGCAATGGCATAAGCTGGGTGTCCCAACGCTGCCGCTCCAGCCCCGGTGCTGATCTGCTGGCCGTTCTTTTCAAGAACCATCCCCATTAATTGCAGGTCCAATCCATCAATCGATGAAGGCTTACTCCCTAACACAACCCGCGCGGATGAACCATTATCTGCAATGGTATCTTGAAGTTTAATTTTCCAATTTTCAATACGGCTATCGATAATTTCAATAGCTGGCACCACATATTTGGTGGCAGCCAGCACATCAGCCACGGTTACACCCGGACCTTTCAAATCTTTATTTAGGATAAAGGCCACTTCCGCTTCAATCCGGGGCTGCAATAATTCTTCGGTGTTGAAGGTTTCATTATCGGATATCATCATGTAATCGAAGAGATGGCCGTAATCCGGCTCATTAACCCCAAGCATCCTTTGCATGGCTTTTGAAGTGAGTCCAATTTTTTTGCCAGCAATCTGAGCCCCATCCTTCTCTTTCAACTTCACCCAGGCTAATTGCACATAATAAGCTTCCTCAGGTGTAAGATCAGGATATGTTTCAGTTAAAGGAACCATTGGTTTGCGATTTAATTCAGCCTGGTAAAGGGCTCTGGCCAATTCTTCGATTCTAGTTCCCGTTGCCTCCATCCTATTTTCCTGCTACTAAAAACATAAACAAATGCCATCATTCATTTATGCTAGATCATTCCTGCTTCTAAGAACCCGACCTCGCTACTTACTCGCTACTATCGTTGATTTAGCTCTCCACAGGCGTTCATTCCGATGTTAACCCACCGTACTCACTATCAGTTATCGTGTAGTGACAACTGTATAGTTGGTTGCATATTTCAGATTTAAACTAGCGTTCAAATCCCTGTCTATTTCCGTACCACAGCATGCACATCGATATGTCCTTTCGGACAACGACAACTGTACCTTCTTATTACCACAGCAAGAACAAAGTTTAGAAGAGGGATAGAAGCGGTTGACCACTCGTAATTCGATCCCTTTTTGTTTACATTTCTGTTGTAACCATGTACGGAAATAGTAGAATTTTTGTTTTCTCACACGATTGGCAAGATGTTTATTTTTCATCATGCCCTTGACGTTTAAATCTTCTATCGTAATAAAGGAAGGCTTGGTTTTCACCACGACCGCTTTACTAGATACTTCTTTGATCCAGAAATCTCTTTCCCTGGTATAAATATTGTTGAGTCACTTCGAAAACTCCATCCCACTCATAAACTTTTTTTCTGTTTCGTAATAAGCCTGATTCGTAGCAATGAAAAGGTTATAAACATATCGACAAACCCCAATCGTTTGATTTGCTTTCTTGACCTGATCAGGGTTTAATTGGATTTCGGTTTTATAGGCTCGTTTCATAACACTCTTTATCCTCTTTTATTTTTTTCTTGTATTTCCGTAAACCGTAGATACGACAAGAAAAAACATGAATGATTGAGAGTAAATCTTGGATGAGTTCTTCTTGTGGAGAGAGGGCCTCATTATTTACCACCACGATGTTGACTCCACATTTATGTAAAAAGCTTTAAAACCACTCATAACCAAACCGAACAAAACGGTCTTGATGGGAAATTAAAATCGTTTTAACTTCACGTTTTTGAGACATAGCAAGGAGTTCATTCCATTTTTTTCGCTTGTAATTTAAACCACTTCCAATGTCCGTCAGGATTTCATCGACGATCCATCCTTTAGCATTCGCAAAGGTTTGTAAAAACTCAACTTGTTTTTCTAAAACTCTCTTTATTTAACTGTTTTAAACTCCTTTAGTCCTTAAAAGACGCTTTCTTCTACTTCAATCTCTACATCTGTTAAAGGAGTCGATGTACAAAGAAGTGCATACCCTTCTTCCCGTTCAGATTCCATTAAGGTGTCAGACCCTGCATCCCCATGATCAACTTCACCAGAAGTAACAAGGCATTTACACATTCCACAACGGCCAGAACGGCATAAATTCTTCACTTTCACTTCTTCCCGCAATAAAGCTTCCAATAAAGTTTCTTCTTCATCGCAATTTACTTCAACACCCATAGGTTCAACTTTTAATGTATAAGACATCGTTACTCCTCCCACACTTTTTTCTATTTATTTGGTTTTTTTATAAAAGGTATAGCGTAAAGGGAAAACTCCCTTTACGCTTATACCACTGTGCCAATCATGTAATTAACCCAGATTTATTTTTTTCGTAAGTGATTACTACATCACTTTTCGGTTGAGCTTGACAAGAAAGGGCATAACCCTGCTCAATCTCTTCAGGAGAAAGGACGGAGCGGGAGGAAATTCCCCGCTCCACATCTCCTTCCAGAACCTTGATTTTGCAGATGCCGCATCCTCCACCTTTACAACCGACTTTAATTTTTACTCCGTTTCGAGAAGCCGTATCCAAAATGGATTGTCCTTCTTTACTTTGAATCGTACGGTTATCCGGTTGTACGTGAATTTGATATTGGCTCATTTTTTCACCGATCCTTCTTTAAGATTAGGAGAATACAGTGGTGAAACGATCGTTTACCTCACCTTCAAAATAGAAGATGCCTCGTCCGATATCCTCTGGAGTCCAGGTGATGATTGGTGAATCAGCGTAGCACATATATCCGCCAGTGTATACTTCATTACGGTTACCAGATGGGTCGAAGAAGTAAATGGTGAGACCACGGGTAATGCCATGGCGAGTAGGGCCTGCATCAATCATGACATCGTTTTTCGCCATAATGTCAGCCGCTTTACGGATTTCATTCCAATCATCTAACCAGAAACCGATATGATGTACTTTTCCTTGAGGCCCTTTAATAACAGCCAGGTCATGAGGTGTATTTGTTTTAAATAACCAGGTAGCAATGTAAGTTTCCCCATCTTCATCCACGAGTTTTTCACTCATATGGAATCCGAAAACTTCCTGGAATAATTTTGTGGTTCCTTCAACGTCATCACCAGCGATTAACAGGTGGTCAAGGCGAGGAGGTGCCATTCCTACAAGTCCATCTGGCCATGGATCTGGATTTACAAGAGGCAACCCATTTCCAACCACTTCGATTTCATGATAAAGCTCTACGAGTTGGCCAGTTGGAACGCGGAAACGCACAGCTTCCCCTTCAGCAATACGGTATCCAGCAGGAATTCTATCAACTTCTGCAACACCATATTCGATTAATTTTTGTTCGTAGATATCTAAATCTTCTGCAGTTTCAACTTTAAAAGCCAGGTGATCTAACCCTGCAGAATCTGCTTTTTCAAGAATCACGCTGTGGTGATCATGCTCGTCCCATGCTTTAAGGTATACATGGTTTTCATCACGTGCAGTTTCAATTAAGCCAAGGACATTCTTGTAGTAATGAACGCTTTTTTCCCAGTTTGGACATCTCAGTTGTACTCTGCCTAGACGAATAATTGCCATTTTAGATTCCTCCTATTGTTGTTAATTGACCTTAGGCTTTAATTTTGAGAAGGCTTTTTTGACGAATCCCCAATTCTGCAAGGGTTTTATCATCTTGAGGTTGGAATGGTTCATCAAAATGAGTCATTTCTACTTGATCAGGATTAACTTTATACATGTTGCGAATTACCTCTTTAAAGTCCGCCCATTTGTCACCAGGGTTAGCTGGGAGACAGAGGGGAGGCGGATTCCCGTGTGCGTATACATAGACAAATATCATCAGTAAATTCCTCCTTTGTTGCCCCTAGGCGCGCATTTTTTTCCATTTTTCAAAGTTTTCATGGTCTTTGGATTCATAGAATTCTCCGCCATCATCAGGCTCTACGCCCCAATATTTAGGAAGGTCTTCAATAGGACCACAGGTACCTTTGAAGATTTCATGTGGCGGTAACCAGGCTTGTTTGAATTTATCCGGCTCATCATCGAAAATGTCCTTACAACCATCAGAACAGAAGTGATAAACTTCTCCTTCATGCTCACTGGTCTGGAATGCAGTATTGAATCCAGGTTGTCCCGGTTCATCAAAGAACATTGGATACTGGCAAGTTTGACAAACCATTGGCAATCCAGGATAGAGGCGGTCGAAGTTCGGATCTTCGAAAGCTTCCCAGTATTTAGACCAAATGTTTTCCCAAGATTCTGGATATTTTTCCGCCAACCATTTCTTATCTTCTTCCGTTGGTGCGAATGAGTGGAAGTAAAGAACATGAGGCAGACGATAAAGAACAAGGGCTGCAATATGTGAGTTATGCTCTTTTTCTAAAATGGATTGTTCCCAATACTTCGGTTTGCGAATGCCGTATGCTTCAAGGTCTTTGAAGAGGCCATTTAATACCTGGTCTTCAATATACATTTCATAAGCTTCTTTCCAGGACATAATCTTTTTCGGAGCGACATAGTCCAGAATATAGCCAACAACGGTAAAGGCACGATATGCTCTCCAGAACCATTTATCTAACCATTTTTGTACAATAGGAATGTTATCCGGATCTTCTTCAATCATTGCACGAAGGGCCATCATCCCTAATGTCATATGGCGAGATTCATCAGATTGGGTTGTAAAACTTACTGCACCATAAGACTGGTCACGGTTCGCAACAGCGGTAGAACCCATGGTGACGAAGAGCAGGTTAGTAAATGCTACTTCAAATCCGAAGGCAATAGCTACAAGGGCTTCGAATGGTCCAGAAGATTGTGCATCTTCGAAGAAGTTTTTAACAACAGAGGTTAACCAGTGACGGTGGGCGAAGCTTTTCCAGTTATGGAATCCTTGATAGTATTTATTGTAGTTATTAAATAAAAGGACTTCGTTTTGTACGTGGCGCAATTCGTCAACAGATTGGGTAATTGCTGCAAAACGTATGGCCGGACTGGGAATATGACGGGCAATGAATTGGAAGAGACGGTGAGCATTGTATTCAGCATTTAATGCTACGCTTCCAAAGATCTTCATTGCTTCTAACCAGCGAGCGTCTGTCATATCCAATTGGCCTTGCAGTAAATCGATATTTTCGCGAATGGCATGGAATTTCCGTTCTTTTTCACCTTGAATTCTTACATAGCTTTCAACGGTTACCCGGAATGGATCCTCAAGGTTATTCCAGTTATGAATCTTGATCCCTTCAAAAGAAGTATATGGATACATTTCTTCTCTTGAAACGAAGGTTGGATCCCAATCAAGGTCCCGTGTTAAAAGATTATATTCTTCTTTTAATCCTCGTTTTTTCTTTGCCATTGATCCTGCCTCCCCTACACGTTATCCCATTGCAGAACGATATGCTCATCATCCCAATCAGCCATAAATCCATAGTAGGAAGTAACAGCTAATTGAAGTTCTTCTGTTTCCCAGGAATCACCCAGGAATTCTTCGACTGATTCTTTATTAATCACCAGGCGATTAATTGCTTCCACTTTCACATAACCAGGAAAACGGGTAATTTTTACATTTTTATTGTCCTGTTCAATGGCTTCGATAATGGCTTCAGATTCAGGACAGTTAGTCAAGTCTAATCCTACATAACGATTTCTTTCATCAACTTGAGTCATTATTTTACCTCCCATACCTGTACCGTTTGGATTGCAGAAACTAATTGCAATTCATCAATGAGAATTGGTTTCACATGTTTTTCGATAATATTTTCTAGTGCCAATTTTCCGTCAATTGATTTCCGTGGAAGGTCGAAAACAGGAAGCATAGCTTCGGCCGCTTCGATAACTTCTGGCAACCATTTCTTGATATAGGATTGAATCACTTCTTTGTTTTCAGGGCGATCAGCAAGCAACATTTTTACAAGAGCAACGGTATAGGTTTTTTCGTATTCATACATTTCCATTAAAAATTGGCTAAATGCTGTATAACCCATTGCCCCATTTTCCATTGCAACCGCTGTCATTTCTTCGAAAAAGAGAGGATAAACAATGCTATCGAGAACTAAATTGGCTGCGATTAATGCTTCTGCCCAATCCCAGGTCACCATTAAACGTTCTATAACTTCACGTAGCTTTAAGAACTTCTCATCTTCCATCCACTTTTGTTTTCCGTCTACAAGGATGGAAGGAACTTGTTCTTCTAATCCTAAACAGATACGAGTAAGTAATTGCGCTGTTCCTAGTTGATCGTAACATTGGTAGCTGGCACATTGTTCAATTGCAGTACCTACTGCTGTACGACTCACGTGCATAAATGCCACAGATTCTCCAAATACAAAGTGGCGTAAAACTGGAAGGAATTCTCGAACTGTATCCACGAAAGCTGGATCCATTTTTCTAAACCAACCATATCGATCAGCCGCTTCAAACTGCCCTTTTATGCGAGATTGATAATCTGCACGATTATAACAATACGTTGCATAGTATAATTTTTCAGGATCGCGGAATTGTTCCCAATCCCCACATTTTACTCTGGTTAATCTTTCATCAAAGATATTGTATTCTGGATTCCATAGTGGTTTAAAATGAAAGTTTTCCTTGGGCTCCAGATTGTACGTACATTCATCATACGTTGTAGGCCTTTTCACTTTAAGACCAGACATATAAGAGTACGTATTGCGGATCGGCTTAATCGATTCAGACCCTACTTGAATATAATTCGCCATTTATGAACCTCCCTCTGATTCAGTAAATCCTTTCCTTACAAAGAACTCATAAAACTATTACAGTACAGTCTATCAATTTCATTTACTGTACTGTAATAATAGTAAAGTTTTCTGAATTTTTATACATCAGAATCAGGCGAAATTTGGCGATTCAATTAGTACGATTCGGTCATAGATTAAATCATCAACAAACCCATTACGACAAAAATCTCAATGGCAAGCTGCACTTCAAAACGAGTTGAAGAGATATTTAAATCGATTTGCGACACTTCTTGTATCCGGCGCAAACGATAACGCATGCCACTGATTGATACATTCATTTCTCTGGCCGTTTTATGGAGGTTAAACTCGTTTTCAATATAAAAATATAGTGTTTTCAACAATTCGCTATCATTTTTTTGATCATAATCATATAAAATCCCCAGCTTATTTCGGGCGAAGCTTTCTAATTCCTCTGGATTGCGGGCATTTAACAAAATTCCTAAATGACCTAATTCAGAAGATAGAATGACCCTCTGTTCTTTCCACTTTACGCCAGCTATTTCAATTGCCTTTTGTGCTTCTTGATACCCACGGGTAAAAAGGCTCAAGTCTGTACAAAGGGTACTTATACCTAAAATAACTTTTGTTTGTTGGGACACTTCGTAAGCTAAATCGATAATATGTCGACCATACTCTTTTACTTTTTGTTTTTTCATTTCAATAAACTTTTCCGGAACAAGAGCATAAACCCGATCGATCCTTGCAGAAATTAAAGCTTTAAACCCTGACCGTTCCATATCTTCAGAAAGGTAACCAATGATTTTTTTTCGTAAATCAATCGCTTCTTCATCCTGCATTTCTGCACAAGACTTGTCAATTTGGATTACAAATACATAGTAAGCGGTTTTCATCCCATAGCCATAATAAGCCATACGGCGACTAATTTGATCTTTATCTATTTCTTCTAACAACAACTCGTCCAATAACTCCCCTTTAGAACGTTGTTCCGTTTCAATAGCCGTTTGTTCATTCAACATTTGAATGGCACATACTGTAGCTGTTCGTTCTAGTGAAACCGTTTCCAAATCGCGAAATACCCCATTATCATTGGCGATTGAAACAAAACCGCTCACTCGATTTCTTAACACAATGGGAGTAATCAGGCGATTGCCAACGATTACAGTAAGGCGCTCTTGGTGCAGGCGTTCGAGTACATGGGTCTCCTCTTGAGAAAGAGAGGCTGTAAAGGAATCAACAGATTCCATTTCTCCATAGGTAGCTAACCTTTGATATGCACGATCCACAATGCTCACTTGACATTTAATGGTTTCACCAAGGACTCTAGCAATTGCATCTAACCCTTTACCTTGCAATACAATTTGGGTTAATTTCTGGCTTAAGTGATTTCCTTGTTTCAAAATTTCCGTTTGTTTTTCAATGCGGGTATAGGCTACATCCAATTCATCTGCCAGGGCTTGTTCTTCATATAATGCTAGTTCCGGAAGGATTTCGTCTCCCCATTCCTCTACGGTTTTTCCGATAAACCGGCAATGGTTATCCCCTGTTGCTGCACACTCAATTTCTTTAAAAATAACCTTTTTCCCCAAAAATTCTGTAGAATAGCCTCCTGCATAACCAATCAGAATATAGCATACAGGTTCATGATGTAAAGAAAAATGCATTAAATGCTGTTGTGCCTCAAAGGAATTAATCCAGGTTCCCTCGTAGTAAAAATGGCCTTTTTCCCGGTCAATATCTATTATTCCTGGCAAAGACAAAACATTTCCGGTGATGTTATGCATTTGTGCCCCTGCTAGCAACCATTCTTTTTCATTATGAAAATCAAACATATGCTTTAAATTGCGAGCATCATTTAATCCACAATTCCACCCGTAACGGAGTAAAAAACGCTTTGCCCGTTCCAATCCCAGTGCTGCAATTAGATCCTTACGTAACGTCCCCCATGCATCGGCGCTGGAAATGATCATTCTACGATCTTTTAAAGATATTTCCCCTTTGCCAGGGTGAAATTCAAGTAACTTTTCCAGGGATAAATCTCTTGCCATCGTCATCATGCAATTCATCCTCCAATGCGTAAAGGCTTGTTGTATATCTTTTATTTTACACGAAAAGTGCTGAAAAGTGTCTATTAAATTCTGAATTATTTGCTTGTTTGGAAAGGTTTGATTATACTATATTTTAAAATAGTTGTGGGAATACGAGGAGGAATACAAATGAAAAGGTTTGAATTGGAAAAAAATTTAGCAAATCAATATCGGGATAATATAGAAAAACAAGCAGAAGTGATTGAGGAATTATATGATTCTCGTTTTATCCGTGCATTTTTATATGAACTAGGGCCAATAGGAGCCGTCATTGAAATCCAATGGAAAAGATATAGCCAATTTGAGTTTATGGTTCTTGAACCCCGAGAAGCTGATGAAGTGGATACCTTTGTTTGGGCGCTTGCAGATTTCGAATGGTTGGTGATTAATCCTGATGAACGTATGCAATTACAAAGACTATTAATTTCTCTTGGAACCAGAGGAATTCAAACTGCTTAATCCTCTATTTTTTGTTATTATAGAGATGAGTTTTAAGTTGAGTTGAGAAGAGTTGAGGAGAGTGAAAAAAGTGAATAAAGATGTATACGAACAAGAAGGGGTAGCCATGACTTGCCGCTCTTTCGAGGAGTATGTACACATGATGTTGTTAATGGAAGATGATCTAGCAAAAGGTCCTATTCTTGATGTGGCAGCAGGCGCTTCTTCCTTCACTGCAAGTGCTAGGGCCAAAGGATTCAATTCCATAGCGGTAGATCCTTTGTATTCATTTTCTTATGCACAAATGAAAGACCACGGGAAAAGTGAGGTTGAACTTTCAACCAAACAATTGTCTAGAATAGCTCATACTTTCCAATGGGATTATTACAAAACGATCAATAAGCACCAAAAAAATCGCGAAAAGTCTTTAGAGATTTTCCTTGCTGATTATGCTCTTGATTCCCAAAAGGAGCGGTATCAGATCGCACAACTCCCCCATTTGCCATTTGATGAAGGCTATTTTTCATTAATCCTAAGTAGCCATTTTTTGTTTCTTTACCATGAACAATTCTCTTACCCTTTCCATTTAGCATCAATACTAGAAATGGTACGAGTTTTGCGCAAAGGTGGAGAAATACGCTTATATCCTTTAGTTGTTTTTAATAGGAAACCATATCCTTATTTAGATCAACTCAAACAAGATTTAGTTGCATCTGGTTTAAAAATTGACCTGCTTCCTACTTCTTTTCGTTTTCTTGAAGGGGCAAATGAAATCTTAAGAATTAAGAAGATTTAAAGAAAATAGAAATCCCCAGGGAATTAACCCTGGGGATTTCTATTCACGCAGAAAAAGGTAGGAAAGGGATGAGAATGGAGGAAGGAGGCTCCATTCCTTTATTGAGAAAAAGACATACAGCTAGTTAAAACAGATGTGAGTGAGAAAGATATGCCAGGATTATTTTTATATAACCCAACATAAATCTAATTACAGAATACCATAAAAGCTTTTTTATGCCCGACAGAATTATTACATATTCGTGAAAACTTTGTCGAATTTTCTGTGCTTGTAGGTAATAAAAAAAGCGCCTTTGCGCTACAGAGAAATATATATGATATAGATGTAGCACCCTGTCGGGTACCACCCATATCAATTTAACATTGAAGAATATTCGACGTTGTTAAATTGATGAATTAATGGAGCGGGTGATGGGAATCGAACCCACGTATTCAGCTTGGAAGGCTGATGTTCTACCATTGAACTACACCCGCTTAATGAAAATTGACTACGTCGA
>CAMLDI010000063.1 GCA_946478845.1 uncultured Paenibacillaceae bacterium | reverse complement strand
AAAATGCTTAGAAATTCTTGCATTCAATAGGATATACGTGTATAATGTTGAATGTTGGTCTATGGACGCGATGAAGCGGGAGGTTGCCGACACACCAGGCTCCTTTGCCATGGCTGGTGGCCGGGTTTTTCCGCTGAGAACTGTCCGTTACTAAAATGGGCGAAAAGGAGGGACTATCATGGCAAAACAAAAAATTCGTATCCGCTTGAAAGCATATGATCACAGAATTTTAGACCAGTCCGCTGAAAAAATCGTTGAAACTGCGAAACGTTCCGGTGCAGAAGTATCCGGTCCAATCCCGCTTCCGACGGAAAAAACCGTCTTCACGATTCTTCGTGCGGTTCACAAGTATAAAGATTCTCGTGAACAATTCGAAATGCGTACTCACAAGCGTCTGATCGATATTTTGAATCCAACACCACAAACGGTTGATTCTCTTATGAGTTTAAATCTTCCATCTGGTGTGGACATCGAAATCAAATTATAAAAAGCCGAAACACAACGTATTAGGATTTTAACTAGGAGGTGGCTATCATGACCAAAGGAATCTTAGGGAAAAAAATCGGGATGACTCAACTCTTCACTCCAGAAGGGATCGTTCTTCCTGTAACCGTTGTAGAAGCAGGCCCTTGTGTTGTACTTCAAAAGAAAGAAGTAACAACTGACGGCTATGAAGCCATTCAGGTTGGTTTTGCGGATAAGAAAGAATCCCGCAGCAATAAACCTGAAAAAGGCCATGCCGCTAAGGCTAATGCAACACCTAAGCGCTTCGTTCGTGAACTTCGTAATGTGGATTTAAGCCAATACGAAGTCGGTCAAGAATTCAAAGCTGATATTTTCAATGCCGGAGAAATCGTTGACGTAACCGGAACTTCCAAAGGGAAAGGGTTTGCTGGTTCAATCAAACGCCACGGCCAATCCCGCGGACCAATGGCTCACGGTTCCCGTTATCATCGTCGTCCTGGTTCAATGGGCTCCATTGCTGCGAACCGCGTTCTGAAAGGTAAAGCATTACCTGGACGTATGGGTGGCGAAAAAGTAACTGTGCAAAATCTTGAAGTGGTTTCTGTTGACGTTGAACGCAACTTGATCCTCATCAAAGGTGCGGTTCCAGGTGCGAAAAATAGTTTTGTAACCATTAAAAGCGCCGTTAAAGGCAATTAATTAAGAAAGGAGGATTCGCTATGCCTAAAGTAGCACTCTTCAATCAGGCCGGTGCACAAGTTGGTGAAATCGAATTAAACGATTCCGTATTCGGTATCGAACCGAACCGTGCAGTACTGGCTGACGCAGTGATTATGCAACAAGCTTCTCTCCGCGCAGGCACACATGATGTGAAAGGCCGCTCTGAAGTTCGCGGTGGTGGCCGTAAACCGTGGAAACAAAAAGGAACTGGACGTGCTCGTCAAGGTAGTATCCGTGCAGTGCAATGGGTTGGCGGTGGTCGCGCATTTGGTCCGACACCTCGCAGCTATTCTTACAAACTTCCGAAAAAAGTTCGCCGTCTGGCTATCAAATCTGCATTATCTTCTAAAGTGCAGAATAATGAAATTCTTGTTCTCGATGCTCTAGCTTTTGAAGCACCAAGAACAAAAGATATGGTGAAAGTTTTAGGCAGCCTGAATGTGAACGGTAAAGCACTTGTTGTAACAGGTGATTATGATAGTGCAGTAGCACTTTCCGCTCGTAACATTCCAGGAGTGAAATTCGTTTCTGCAGAAGGCATCAACGTTTTAGATGTTCTTCACCACAATAACCTGGTAATTACCCAGGATGCAGTGGCAAAAGTAGAGGAGGTGCTTGCATAATGAAAGATCCTCGTGATGTTATCAAGCGCCCGGTTATTACCGAACGTACTACTGATATGTTAGCTGATAAAAAATACGTGTTCGAAGTAGATTTACGCGCTAACAAAACCGAAATTAAAGATGCTGTTCAAACCATCTTTGGCGTAAAAGTGGTTAACGTAAACACCATGCGTGTAAAAGGTAAACCGAAGCGTGTTGGAAAATATTTTGGTCGTCGTTCCGATTGGAAAAAAGCGATCGTTCAATTAAGTGAAGATAGTAAAACTATCGAATACTTTGAAAACATGTAATTTCGACTGAGCGAAGGAGGGAAACGAAATGGGTATTAAAAAGTATAAACCGACATCCCCTGGTCGCCGTCAAATGACTGTGTCTACTTTTGAAGAGATTACCACTTCAACCCCTGAGAAATCCTTGCTAGTTTCTAAATCTAAAACTGCAGGCCGTAATAATCAGGGTAAAATCACAGTTCGTCATCATGGTGGCGGTCATAAACAAAAATATCGTATCATCGACTTTAAACGTACCAAAGATGGCATTCCAGGCCGCGTGGCTACGATCGAATACGATCCAAACCGTTCTGCAAACATTGCTTTAATCAACTATGCAGATGGTGAAAAACGCTACATCATTGCTCCAAGTGGACTTGAAGTTGGAATGACAATCGTTTCTGGTCCTGATGCAGATATTAAAGTGGGTAACTGCTTACCTTTAGAAAACATTCCAGTAGGTACAGTAATTCACAATATCGAAATGAAACCTGGTAAAGGTGCACAATTAGTTCGTTCTGCTGGAACTGAAGCACAACTTCTTGGTAAAGATGGTGCTTATGCAATCGTTCGCCTTGCGTCTGGTGAAACTCGTATGATCTTAAGAGAGTGCCGCGCGACCATTGGTCAAGTTGGTAACCCAGATCATGAATTAATCAACGCTGGTAAAGCTGGACGTTCTCGCTGGAAAGGCATCCGCCCAACGGTTCGCGGTTCTGTAATGAACCCAGTAGACCATCCACACGGTGGTGGGGAAGGTCGCGCTCCAATTGGCCGTCCTGGTCCTTGCACTCCTTGGGGTAAACCTGCACTTGGTGCAAAAACCCGCAACAAAAAGAAACAATCCAATAAATACATTGTCCGTAATCGTAAAAAATAATCGGATCATTCCAGTGCGGTATAAAACGAACGCCGCACCCCGAATTCGAAGGGAGGTTCGTACATGGGACGCAGCTTAAAAAAAGGCCCTTTTGTAGATGATCATTTAATGAAAAAGGTCTTAGGGCAAAACGAAAAAGGGGAAAAACAAGTTATCAAAACTTGGTCTCGCCGTTCCACCATTTTCCCAGATTTCATCGGTCATACGTTTGCAGTTTATGATGGACGCAAACACGTGCCTGTATATGTAACGGAAGATATGGTTGGTCACAAACTTGGTGAGTTTGCTCCGACACGTTCCTTCAAAGGCCACGTAGATACCGATAAGAAAACGAAACGCTAAAGACCTGAACGTTAGAGAGGGGGTACTCCAATGGAAGCGAAAGCCATTGCTCGTAATATCCGCATTGCACCCCGCAAAGTTCGCCTTGTGGTTGACTTAGTTCGTGGTAAGCAAGTGGGAGAAGCTCTCGCTGTGTTAGCACACACGCCGAAAGCAGCCTCTCCAGTGGTGGAGAAACTTGTGAAATCCGCCATGGCAAATGCGGAGCACAATTTAAATCTTGATGTTAGCAGTTTGAAAATTAGCAAAGTATTCGTTGACGAAGGTCCGACATTAAAACGTTTCCGTCCCCGCGCGATGGGTCGTGCAAGCCGGATCAACAAAAGAACTAGCCACATCACGGTAATTTTATCTGAATAATAAGGAGGGATAGCGCGTGGGTCAAAAAGTTAGCCCTATAGGACTTCGGGTTGGCGTAATTCGTGACTGGGAATCAAAATGGTTCGCTGAAAAAGATTATGCTACACTCCTTCATGAAGATCTTAAAGTTCGTGAATATGTCCTCAAACAACTCAAAGATGCTTCTGTTTCTACAGTTGAAATCGAACGTGCAGCTAACCGCTTGAACGTAACAGTTCACACTGCTAAACCAGGTATGGTAATTGGTAAAGGTGGCTCTGAAGTTGAAAAACTTCGCAAAGCCCTTTCTGAAATGACTGGGAAACGCGTTCATATCAACATTAATGAAATTAAAAATCCAGACATGGATGCTACTCTAGTTGCACAGAGCATTGCTCGTCAATTAGAAAACCGTATTTCTTTCCGCCGTGCGCAAAAACAAGCTCTTCAACGTTCTATGCGTGCTGGTGCAAAAGGAATCAAAACGATGGTAAGTGGCCGTCTTGGCGGTGCTGATATCGCTCGTTCTGAAGGTTACAGTGAGGGAACTGTTCCGCTCCACACCCTTCGTGCTGACATTGATTATGGTACAGCTGAAGCCGATACAACCTATGGTAAAATCGGTGTAAAAGTATGGATCTATCGCGGAGAAGTTCTTCCTCAAGCAAAGAAGAGTATTAAAGAGGAAGGAGGCCGTTAAGCATGTTGATTCCAAAACGTGTGAAACACCGTAAGCAACATCGTCCAGATTTATCTGGTCAAGCAAAAGGCGGTAAAACCGTTACTTTTGGTGAATTTGGCCTTCAAGCTCTCGAAGCCTCCCGAGTAACTAACCGCCAAATTGAAGCAGCTCGTATTGCCATGACCCGTTATATGAAACGGGGCGGTAAAGTATGGATTAAAATTTTCCCGGATAAACCGATTACGCAAAAGCCACTTGAAGTACGGATGGGTTCTGGTAAAGGTTCTGTAGAACAATGGGTTGCCGTTGTAAAACCAGGCAAAGTAATGTTCGAAATTGCTGGCGTATCCGAAGAAATCGCTCGTGAAGCTTTGCGTTTGGCCATGCACAAACTTCCAATCAAATGCAAGTTTGTGAAACGGGATGAAGTAGGTGGTGACGCAAATGAAAACTAATGATATCCGCAACTTAACCACTGCCGAGATCGAAGAACAAGTTACTTCCATGAAAGAAGAACTTTTCAACCTCCGTTTTCAGTTAGCGACTGGCCAATTGGAAAACCCTGCGCGCATTCGCCAGGTACGTAAGGCGATTGCTCGGGCCAAAACCGTTTTGCGCGAACGCGAATTAGGAATTAGCTAAGAGAGGAGGTCGCAAATATGGCAGAAGAACGCAATGCGCGTAAAGTCGTTGTTGGTAAAGTAGTTTCTGACAAAATGGATAAAACCATCACTGTTCTTGTTGAAACTTACAAAAAACACCCACTTTACGGAAAACGCGTGAAATACTCCAAAAAGTTTAAAGCTCATGATGAGAACAATACAGCTAAAATCGGCGATATCGTAAAAATCATGGAAACGCGTCCGCTTTCTAAAGATAAGCGATATAGACTCGTTGAAGTGGTTGAAAAAGCCGTTATTATTTAATCCCATAAAAACCATCTGGTAGAACCGAAGGGAGGGACTCTCCATGATTCAAACGCAAACTCGCTTACGCGTAGCAGACAATTCCGGTGCAAAAGAATTAATGTGCATTAAAGTGCTCGGAGGTACGGGTCGCAAATTTGCAAACATCGGGGATATCATTGTATGTTCCGTGAAACAAGCAACACCCGGTGGCGTTGTCAAGAAAGGCGATGTTGTTAAAGCCGTTATCGTTCGTACTAAGAGCGGTGCTCGTCGCAACGATGGATCTTATATCCGTTTCGATGAAAATGCAGCGGTTATCGTTAAAGAAGATAAAAGTCCACGTGGAACCCGTATTTTTGGACCGGTTGCCCGTGAACTTCGTGAAAAAGATTTCATGAAAATCATCTCATTAGCTCCTGAAGTACTTTAATGGACGGAACCCCTACTACTCTTGACTGACAAAGGAGGTGCCATCATGTCAGAAGTGAAAAAAATGCATGTAAAATCCGGAGATAACGTTATGGTTATCAGTGGAAAAGATAAAGGCAAAAAAGGACGCGTTCTTGCTGCATTCCCTAAAACTGGTCGTGTACTTGTTGAAGGTGTAAATATGGTTAAGAAACACACTCGTCCAAATGCAGCTAATCCACAAGGTGGCATCGTTACGCAGGAAGCTGCTATTGCCTCTTCCAATGTAATGATTATTGATCCAAAAACGGGTGAACCAACCCGGATCGGACACAAAGTTGTGGATGGAAAAAAAGTACGTGTTGCAAAAAAATCTGGCGAAATTCTTGATTAGTACCCAGGTCGGAAAGGAGGTCACAATAGATGGCTACAAGATTACTGGAGAAATACAACGACGCAATCGTTCCTGCTTTAATGCAGAAATTTAACTATAAATCAGTTATGCAAGCGCCAAAAATCGAGAAAATTGTTATTAACATGGGTGTGGGCGAAGCTGTTAACAACCCAAAAGTTCTCGATAGTGCAGTGCGTGATTTAACGTTAATTGCTGGTCAAAAACCAGTTGTAACCCGCGCTAAAAAATCCATCGCAGGATTCCGTCTTCGTGAAGGAATGCCTATTGGATGCAAAGTAACATTACGCGGCGAACGGATGTATCAATTCCTAGATAAACTGTTCAACGTTTCCCTTCCACGTGTACGTGACTTCCGCGGGATTTCATCAAAAGCTTTTGATGGTCGTGGAAACTATACCCTTGGGATTAAAGAACAGCTCATCTTCCCGGAAATTAACTATGATCAAGTAGATTCCATTCGCGGGATGGACATTGTTATCGTTACAACGGCGAACACTGATGAAGAAGCCCGGGAACTCTTGACTCAAATGGGCGCTCCCTTCAGCAAGTAGTTGCTTCAATCCAGTACGATAAGGAGGGAAACACATGGCTAAAAAATCCATGGTCATTAAGTCCAATCGGAAGCCAAAATTTAAAGTCCGCGAGTACACCCGCTGCGAACGCTGCGGTCGTCCTCATGCGGTTTATCGCAAATTTAAACTTTGCCGGATTTGTATCCGTGAATTGGCCTATCAGGGTCAACTGCCTGGCGTGAAAAAAGCTAGCTGGTAAACCCCTGGAAACGGGAAGGAGGTTAAACACATGGTAATGACTGATCCAATTGCAGATATGCTTACTCGTATTCGCAATGCTAATATGGTGCGTCATGAAAAATTAGAGGTTCCTGCTTCTAAAATGAAGCGTCAGGTCGCTGAGCTTCTGAAAGAAGAAGGTTTTATCCGTGACGCGGAGTATATAGAAGATAACAAACAGGGCATTATCCGTATTTTCTTGAAATACGGCCCTAACAACGAACGTGTAATTAACGGCGTAAAACGCATCAGTAAACCGGGTCTTCGGGTATATGCAAAGAGTTCTGAGCTTCCCCGTGTTCTTGGTGGACTTGGAATCGCAATTCTTTCCACGTCTCATGGAATTATTACGGATAAACAAGCTCGCCAACAACAAGTTGGTGGCGAAGTAGTTGCATACATCTGGTAATTTAGACTCAACACGAATGGAGGTGTAATACATGTCTCGTATCGGGAAAAAACCGGTCATGATTCCGGACGGAGTCGAAGTGAAAGTTGACGGCAGTGTCGTTACGGTAAAAGGTCCAAAAGGATCCTTAACCCGTACTTTCCATAATGATATAAACATCCAAGTTGAAGGAAACGAAATCGTTATTACTCGTCCTTCTGATAATAAATTACACCGTGCATTGCACGGAACAACCCGTAGCCTTGTAAACAACATGGTAGAAGGCGTGTCCAAAGGGTTTGCGAAAACTCTTGAACTCGTTGGGGTTGGTTATCGTGTTGCTAAAACCGGCAACAAAATCACTTTAAGCGTTGGTTATTCTCACCCGGTTGAAATTGCTCCTGAAGAAGGCATCGAATTCGAAGTTCCTACCCAAACGCAAATTGTTGTAAAAGGAATCAGCAAAGAGCGCGTTGGCCAGATAGCTTCCGAAATCCGATCTGTACGTAGCCCAGAACCTTATAAAGGGAAAGGGATTCGTTATCAGGGTGAAAAAGTACGTCGCAAAGAGGGTAAAACCGGTAAGAAGTAATCGGTAAGCGATAGCTAGAAAGGAGTGAAACGCACATGATCAGCAAACAGGATAAGAATAAAACCCGTAAGAAAAGACATTTACGGGTACGGAAAAAAGTGACTGGCACTGCTACTATGCCTCGTTTGAACGTTTTCCGTTCTTCTAATCACATCTATGCTCAAATCATTGATGACGTCGCTGGCGTAACTCTAGCTTCTGCTTCTACCCTTGATGCGGAAGTCAAAGATGCAATCAGCCATGGCGGAAATCAAGATGCTGCTGCTAAAGTTGGCCAATTAATTGCAAAACGTGGTGTTGAAAAAGGGATCACTGAAGTGGTTTTCGACCGTGGAGGATACCTTTACCATGGACGTATTAAATCTCTTGCAGATGGTGCACGCGAAGGCGGTCTGCAATTCTAATAAAAAGGCAAAAATCCTTGAATAAGGAGGGAAACAAATGCGTATCGACGGAAACAACCTTGAGTTGGAAGAAAAGGTTGTCGCTATCAACCGTGTAGCGAAAGTTGTAAAAGGTGGACGCCGTTTTAGCTTTAGCGCGCTTGTTGTCGTTGGCGACAAAAAAGGCCACGTTGGTTGCGGAATGGGTAAAGCTCAAGAAGTTCCAGATGCAATCCGTAAGGCAATCGAAGATGCGAAGAAAAATTTAATCGAAGTTCCTTTAAAAGGAACCACCCTTCCTCATGAAGTAAATGGCCGCTTTGGTGCAGGTCGTGTATTCATGAAACCAGCTTCTGAAGGTACTGGCGTTATCGCTGGTGGCCCAGTTCGTGCCGTGCTCGAACTTGCTGGTGTGGGTGACGTATTAAGTAAATCTCTCGGATCTAACAATCCGATCAACATGGTAAATGCGACATTAGAAGGGTTAAGCCGCCTAAAAACTGCCGAACAAGTTGCAAAACTTCGTGGTAAGTCCGTAGAAGAATTATTAGGTTAGGAGGGGGAATCGACATGGCAAAAGTGCAAATTACCCTCACAAGAAGCTTAATTGGTCGTACGGAAAAACAAAGAGCGACTGCTGCTGCACTTGGTCTCCGCAAAATCCGCCAAACTGTTGAAAAACCAGACAATGCGGCAACACGCGGAATGATCGAAGTAGTAAAACATATGGTTGACGTGAAAGAAATTCAAGGTTAATAACCTATTTTATGCAATGAGGAGGTGCAACGATGAAATTACACGAAATCAAACCAGCTGAAGGTTCCCGTCATACCCGTAATCGTGTGGGTCGTGGGATTGGTTCCGGTAACGGGAAAACCTCCGGTCGCGGACACAAAGGTCAAAACTCACGCTCTGGTGGCGGGGTACGTCCTGGATTTGAAGGTGGTCAAAACCCTTTATACCGTCGTCTGCCTAAACGTGGTTTTACTAATCCAAATCGTACAGAATATGCGATCGTTAATTTGGATACATTAAACCGTTTTGAAGCAGGTACGGTTGTAACTCCTGAATTGCTGGTAGAAACAGGTGTTGTAAGCAACCTGAGAGATGGTGTGAAAATTTTGGGGAACGGCGAATTAAACGTTAAATTAACGGTAAAAGCCCAGAAGTTCTCTGAAACAGCGGTTGAAAAAATCGCTGCTGCTGGCGGAAACACCGAGGTGATCTAATTGCTCTCCACCATCACCAGTATTTTTAAAATCGCCGACTTGCGTCGAAAGATTATTTTTACTCTTTTGATGCTTGTCGTCTTCCGGATAGGCAGTTTTGTGCCGGTGCCCAATATCAACGTCGAGGCATTAGCCTCATTGAACCAAAATAATAACATCTTTGGCCTGTTGAATACATTTTCAGGGGGCGCATTGCAAAACTTCTCAATATTGGCCATGGGCATTATGCCATATATTACAGCATCCATTATTATGCAATTGCTTGCAATGGATGTTGTACCGAAGTTTTCGCAATGGCAAAAAGAAGGGGATATTGGTCGGCGTAAAATTACGCAATTTACTCGTTATGGTACGATCTTAATTGCGATATTCCAGTCCATTGCATTGTCTATGGGCTTCAATAAAATGATGCCTGGGCTGGTCATCAACCCGAGTTTTACTACTTATGCAATTATCGCAATTACGCTTACTGCAGGAACAGCTTTTCTTATGTGGCTCGGTGAAGAGATCACTGAGAAAGGGGTCGGAAATGGTATTTCAATTATCATCTTCGCAGGGATTGTTGCTGCAATTCCTGGTGGAGTGAAAAGCATATACGCTTCCGAGTTCTTTGGAGCTGAAGATCAAGTATTTATTAACGTTTTGAAAATACTAGGTATTCTAGTTGCAGTACTCCTAATAGTAGTCGGGGTCATTTACGTTCTCCAGGCGATGAGAAAGGTTCCGGTACAATATGCTAAGCGAGTTGTGGGAAGAACGGTGTACGGTGGTCAATCCACCCATATTCCTTTAAAAGTGAATTCAGCCGGGGTTATTCCAGTGATTTTTGCCCTAGCAATTTTAATTGTCCCACCCCAACTTGCTCAGTTCTGGCAGGGAAATCCTGTAGCCGATTGGATCATTGAGAATCTTAATTATCAAAGTGGTTCATGGATCGGAATTACACTTTATGTGTTGCTCATTATCGGATTTACGTATTTCTATACCTTCGTTCAGATCAATCCGGAACAATTATCGGATAACATGAAGAAAAACGGAGGATTTATTCCCGGCATACGACCAGGAAATGATACAGCCAATTATATTACTCGAATTTTAAATCGGATTACGCTGGTGGGTGCTTTATTCTTAGCTGCCGTATCCGTTTTACCGGTGTATTTCACCTCCCTAAGTGGTTTGCCCCAATCTGTACAAATTGGGGGAACATCATTGCTGATTGTCATCGGGGTTGCCCTCGATGTTAGTAAACAATTAGAAAGTCAGCTCGTGAAACGTCACTACAAAGGGTTTATCAAGTAATAACAGAAAGGCTGAACACATTCTAAAGACGTATGGAGGGGTAGAGGATGAACATCATTTTAATGGGTTTACCAGGTGCGGGGAAAGGTACACAGGGAGAGAGAATTGTAGAGGAATTTGGAATTCCGCATATTTCTACTGGAGATATGTTCCGAGCTGCAATTCGCGAAGAAACGGAAATGGGATTACTTGCTAAGTCCTATATGGATCAAGGCTTGTTAGTTCCAGATGAAGTTGTAATTGGAATTGTTAAAGAACGGTTAAATAAACCGGATTGTGAAAAAGGCTTTATGCTAGATGGTTTCCCAAGAACCCTGGCTCAAGCAGAATCACTTGATACAATGCTTCTCCAATTAGAACGCCAAATTGATCATGTTATTAACATCGATGTAGACCGCAGCATCCTTCTTGAACGTTTAACGGGACGCCGTATCTGCAAAAGTTGTGGAGCAACTTATCATGTTGTCTTCAATCCTACTAAAGAAGAGGGCGTATGCGACAAATGTGGCGGCGAACTTTATCAACGGGATGATGATAACGAAGCAACTGTTGCTACCCGCTTAGATGTGAACATTGAACAATCCGCTCCAATCCTTACTTATTACGAGGACAAAGGATTATTGCGAAACATTAACGGACAGCAAGATATTGATGTAGTATTTGCTGATGTTGCTAAAGTCTTAAGAGGTCAGGCTTAATGATAATATGCAAATCAAAGGCTGAAATCGAAATGATGCGCGAAGCTGGGCGGATTGTTGCCAAGACCCATCGCAAATTAGCTTCGTATATTCAGCCAGGAATCACAACCCAGGAATTGGATAACATCGCAGAGAATTTTATACGCAAATGCGGGGCCATTCCTTCTTTCAAAGGATATGGAGGCTTTCCGGGCAGCATCTGTACTTCAGTAAACGAAGAGTTGGTCCATGGAATCCCAGGTAAGCGCAAGCTTAAGGAAGGTGACGTGATCAGCCTTGATATCGGTGCCGAGCTTAATGGTTATCATGGAGATTCAGCCTGGAGCTACGGCGTAGGGAAGATTTCAGATGATAATAAACGTCTCCTGGAAGTGACGGAAAAATCCCTGTTTGAAGGGCTTGCTCAGGCGAAACCTGACGCTCGCCTTTCAGACATCTCACATGCCATTCAGGTGTGTGCGGAAGCAGCCGGCTACTCAATTGTTCGCGAATATGTAGGGCATGGAATTGGACGTAAACTTCATGAAGATCCAAATATTCCGAACTATGGATTACCAGGCAGAGGACCTCGCCTGAAACCTGGCATGGTATTAGCTATCGAACCCATGGTGAATGCAGGGAAACGCCATGTGCGGACCCTTGTTGACAATTGGACAGTAGTTACTCTAGATAAATCCATGTGTGCTCATTTTGAACATACCATTGCGATTACTGAAGAAGGCTATGAAATTATGACTAAACTTTAAAAGTTAAGGTCATGATGATAGTATTTCGTAGAAGCTGAGGCTTGAAAGCCAAGGAAAGGAGTGTGACCTGCATGGCAAAAGAAGATGTTATTGAAGTAGAAGGTACAGTTATTGAACCACTGCCTAACGCCATGTTCCGGGTAGAATTAGAGAATGGGCACAAAGTATTGGCTCATGTTTCCGGCAAAATCCGTATGCACTTTATTCGGATTCTCCCTGGAGACAAAGTCACTGTTGAATTATCACCCTACGATTTAACCCGTGGACGGATCACATATCGTTATAAATAAACACTTGAGGGAGATTAGAGGTGAAGGTGACCTCCAACCTCTAAAATCAATCTTATAGATGAATGATGGGAGGTTATCTCATGAAAGTAAGACCATCTGTGAAGCCAATTTGCGAGAAATGCAAAATCATTCGTCGCAAAGGCAAAGTTATGGTAATTTGTGAGAATCCGAAACATAAACAAAGACAAGGTTAATTATTAAGGAGGTGCGCATATGGCACGTATTGCGGGTATTGATATTCCTCGTGATAAACGCGTAGTAATCGCGTTAACGTATATCTTCGGCATTGGTCGTTCCACTGCTGAGAAGATTCTTGAAGCTACTGGCGTCGATCCAAGTACTCGAGTTCGGGATTTAACCGAAACGGAAGAAACCAAACTCCGTGAGTATATCGATAAAAATATCAAAGTTGAAGGTGACCTTCGCCGTGAAGTATCCCTTAACATTAAACGGTTAATTGAAATCGGGTCTTTCCGTGGGATCCGCCATCGTCGCGGCCTGCCGGTTCGTGGACAACGTACGAAAACTAATGCTCGTACTCGTAAAGGTCCACGCCGTACCGTTGCTAACAAGAAGAAGTAAAGGGGGTAAATGAAGATGGCGAAAAGAAAAGTAGCTGCGACTCGTACTCGTCGCCGTGACCGCAAAAATGTGGAAACCGGTATTGCACATATTCGTTCCACTTTTAACAATACCATTGTAACGATCACTGATACCCATGGGAATGCGATTTCTTGGGCAAGTGCTGGTGGAATGGGATTCAAAGGGTCTCGTAAAAGCACTCCATTTGCTGCTCAAATGGCTGCTGAACAAGCGGCAAAAGCTGCAATGGAACATGGTATGAAATCGGTTGAAGTTCTTGTAAAAGGACCTGGTTCTGGACGTGAAGCTGCAATCCGCTCACTTCAAGCTACCGGATTAGAAGTTAACATGATTAAAGATGTTACGCCGATTCCTCACAATGGTTGCCGCCCACCAAAACGTCGTCGTGTATAATTTGGCGCAAAATCGCATACAATAGTAGGTTTAAAAAACTCTACACCTGTGAATACTGTAATGGTAAGATAATGAAAGCAGGGCAAAGTCTGGTTGCGATTGACTGGTAACCGCCAAAGGGGGAATTCCGGTCGAGGGGGCCTTAAGACCCTTCCGGAATTTTCGACGTTTTGAAGGAGGGTTTGTTGATGATCGAAATAGAAAAGCCAAAGATCGAAGTGGTAGAAATAAGTGAAGACTCTACCTATGGTAAGTTTGTAGTTGAACCCCTTGAGAGGGGATATGGAACTACTTTAGGCAACTCCTTACGTCGTATCTTACTGTCTTCACTACCCGGCGCAGCCATTACCAGCGTTCAAATCGATGGAGTTCTTCATGAGTTCTCAACGATTGAAGGAGTAGTCGAAGATACAACTCAAATTATCTTGAATTTAAAGTCTCTTTCTCTTAAAATCCATTCCGATGAAGAGAA
>CAMLDI010000062.1 GCA_946478845.1 uncultured Paenibacillaceae bacterium | reverse complement strand
AGTAAGTGTCCGTCTTTCCTGAGAAGAAGGGATAAAGATGATAAGTGTTGAAAACTTTCTAATAAACGAAATCAGGTGTCAGAGTAGAATGACTTTACGTGGGAGGTTTTTTTATGTGGCCTGAGACAGAAGTGGCAACACGGCTAGGCATACGGTACCCAGTCATCCAGGCAGGCATGGCTGGAGGGATTACCACTCCTGAATTGGTAGCAGCTGTATCTAATGCCGGTGGATTAGGTACAATTGGCGCCGGGTATATGTCTCCTGATGCAATGCGAAAAGCCATTCGGGAAGTGCGTTCCCTGACAACGAAACCTTTCGCAGTAAACCTATTCATTCCCCAGCCTGTTGTGGAAAATCCTAAAATTATTGAAGAAATGAACCGCCATTTAGATCGCTACCGCCAGAAACTCCATTTAACAAAGCTTTCCCCGGATATTGCTTTGTTTTTAGATGTTTTTCCAAGGCAAATTGAAGTGATCCTGGAAGAAGAAGTGCCTGTTTTTAGTTTTACCTTTGGACTACTCTCTGAAGACATCGCCTCAAAAATGAAAAGTGCGGGAATTACCCTTATAGGGACGGCCACCACCGTAGCAGAAGGGATTGCTCTGGAGAATTCCGGTGCAGATCTAATCGTGGCACAGGGGTGGGAAGCGGGAGGACACCGGGGAACCTTTTTGGCTTCTATTGATGAGTCTGTAATAGGGATCATGGCTCTTGTGCCTCAATTAGTGGATCAGGTACATATTCCTGTTATTGCTGCCGGGGGCATTATGGATGCCAGGGGCATTGGGGCAAGCCTTCAACTGGGGGCTCAGGGGGTCCAAATGGGAACGGTATTCTTAACCTGCAAAGAAAGCGGGGCCCATCGTGCTTATAAGGAAGCATTGCTTTATCGAAAAAAGGGTGAGGCAACAGAGATGACTTCATCATTTTCGGGCAGGGCAGCTCGAGGAATAAAAAATGCGTTTATGGCAGAAATGGAGGACTATCCAGGTCCAATCCCCGCATATCCTATACAACACTATTTAACTGCAGATCTTCGCAGTGCAGCAGCAAGGCAGGAAAAGATTGAATACATGTCGCTGTGGGCTGGCCAGGGTTTTTCCTTATGCCAGGAACGAACCGTCCGGGAATTAATGAAAGGCTGGATTCAGGAAACCACCCAATTTTTTAAGCGATAAAAGGTAGGGAGGCCCCTTGCATATTTGGGCTGGATTGGTTGGCATGATTCATGGTGTTCTGATGATGGTTGAACCATCCTCTTATTGGGTGAGAAGTTTAACAAGTCCTAATCTGTTAAGTGTAGCAGAAGGGGCACTGGTTATGGTTCTTGCCATGGGCATACTTTTTAAACGCCGTGCCAGTGCCCTGGTCCTGTTTTTGTATGTATTTGTAGCGAAAATCCTTTTGGTTATTGTTTTTCGCCGCTATGATCTCCTTTTGCCAGGGCTTTTTTGGATGGCCAATTATTACTGCGGAATTTTGGGCACATTTGCAGGCCGGAAGTGACTTGACTCCATCATCAAAAGGGAGGTATAATTATCTCGAATTCAAGATATATATAAGCAGGAGAGCACATGAAAGAAGACCTGAGATTATTTATTATTTTATCACGAGCATACAAATTCATTATGGAACATGCTTTGCGGGATATGCGTAAACATGGGTTAAATCCTACTGAGTTTATGGTTCTTGAACTTTTATATCATAAAGGCCCTACTCCATTACAACAAATTGGGGATCGGATCCTTTTGGCCAGTGGCAGTATGACTTATGTGGTTGATCGTCTCGTGCAGAAGGGATATCTCATTCGCCAACATTGTGAAAAAGACCGCCGTGTCATTTATGGCGTCATTACGGATAAAGGAAAAGAGTTATTTGATGAAATCTTTCCCCAACATGAAGAAGCCATTCGCAATGCCCTGGCTGGTTTAAATAATGAAGAAAAGGCCCAGGCCATTGAGCTATTAAAAAAACTCGGGTTAGAGGCGCAAAAACGCCTCACCTAAGTTTTATTTTAAATAGATATCTTGAAATCGAGAATATTCAAGTTAAGGTATTTTGAAGGGAGGTGAGTCGGATGGCACAATGCGGTTGCGGCAAAACAAAAAATGCTCAGGGAAACTGTGATGGAACTCATCTTACCCTGAAAAATGACAGCGAAAAAGAAGAACAGAAAGAAAGCAAGTAAGAATGCCAAAGGAAAAGGGATGGACACTTATTGGAGTGTTCATCCCTTTTTCTCAATGGCTACTATATATGGCGGATCATTTGCCGGATTGATGTACTGGTATTTTAGTACCATATACTCTTTAAAAGGCAGATTACCAATGAAAACTTCCAGTTCTTCTGCTTCCTTCTTCCCTCCTTCGTGTCCGACATAAAAGACGAGAAGAAGCATTCCTCCGTTGCTTAACAGAGAAAGAATTTTTTTCACGGCAATTAGGGTGGTTTCTCCCCTGGTAATGACAGTCTCATCTGAACCCGGCAAATAGCCCAGGTTAAATACGGCGGCAGCCAGGGGTCCCCATTCCTCAGGCACATCAGCATGGGACATAAGATGAAGCTCCACCCGTTGTTCCATGCCATGGGCATGTAATCGTTCCCGGGTATGTTGGATGGCTTCTTCCTGAATATCGCAGGCATAAACTTTGCCTGTTTCTCCTACCTTTTCGGCTAGAAATAAGGTATCGTGGCCATTTCCTGCGGTGGCATCTAATACCTTGTCTCCCGGTTCAATCCGTCCAGCCAACATTTGATGTGCCACTTCAGTAATTCGTTTGAATTTTTCTTTTTTCATTTACTCCGTTCCTTTTGCAAATAGATTGAGGCTGTTTTTTGCATATCAACAAAACAGTTTTTCTTTCCTCCAAAGAGGGAGGAATGCACTTCGTTAATGGTTGCCAGCTGTTTTTGTTCCGGGTCAAGAGAGACCCAGAGAGCATCCAGGGTGGATTCTCGCACTTCACGGTTGCCTTCTTCTTTTATTTTAATTTTTAAGGGTTTTTCTAGTTCAATAATAACACCGTGAGTTGTATTGCGGACTAATTCTTCCTTCGTAGGAACAGCACATTTGCATATAGACAATGGTTTATTTATAATATTTTCAGTTTGCTTTACAATACGATTGAAACAGGCATCATTTTGTGGGATAGAATAAGTATCCCCATGGTCATAAAGGGTTACACTTTCCACGTATTGCAATCGGTTTGAGATAATAGCATGGCATCCACATAGAATTAGTAATAGAATAGAGATAATGATTGCTACAAGACGTTTCATATTGTACGCCCCCGTTAGGTGGATTTGCCTATATTTTAGCATGAGACTGTATGGTTCGTTTGTGATAATGTTGTCACAGGTTCTTGTGGCGTTTTCTTTAGGAGGGTTCAATGAAAGAGATTTGGAGAACGGAAATATTAACCGGGATTAAAACAGAACATATTCGTCCCTGGAGAGACCGTATTCTGCAGCTGGGGGAAGTGCATGTTCATAGATCATCCCGTTTAGGCATGAATAAATGGATAGAGACAGAAAAAGGGAAAGAAGTATTGATAACTGAATGTACTGTCACTGTAGAAGGGCAGGAGGGCTTTGCTTTATTTATCGGGGCGGATACAGATAGGGCGGAGATCATGGCTCTGCTCGAAGCCCTCTTTAAACATCAGGAAGAGAAATGGAGACCTCTGCAGGAAGAAATTGATTTATGGCTTGAAGAATGGTCTATTCTTCAGGATTTTAAAGCGGATCGGCGTTTTCGGTTTATTCGCAAAAGTTTAGATCAATAAAAAGAGAAACGGCACCTATTGGATGCCGTTTTCTTCATGATTTTCTTCGGGTTTTTCACCACGGAGTTTTTTTAATTTCTGGTCATATTCTTCGTCGCTGACTTCACCCCGGGCATATCGTTCCCTGAGGATAGCCTCTGCCGGATCTATTGTTTTTTTCTGGAATGGCTGTGGTTGGTGTCCAGAAGGTGTGTTTAGAAGTTGGGCCCGGCGAATTAAAAAATAAACGGTAGCAATTGTGAGCGCGGTGAAAAATACAAACATAAATAGCATGCCTGCTCCACCGTAGTACATTCCGTGTTCTATTATTCTGCCTGTGTTCATGGTGAATCCCTCCTTATGAAAATTAGTATAAATACTAATTCTGAAAATTACCTGACAAAAATAAGACGATTGTATGACTTAAATGTTTTAGTTTAAACAACGGAGTGACGCCATCATGGAGATTTGGATTGGGATCATCATTTTTGTTTTAACAGTGACCCTGGTCATCTGGCAGCCAAAAGGATTGAAAATCGGGTGGAGCGCTACGGTTGGCGCTCTTTTGGCTTTATTGTTTGGGGTTGTCACATGGTCTGATGTGGGAACCGTTACAGGGATGGTATGGAATGCTACACTGGCCTTTATTGGGATTATTCTCATTTCATTAGTGTTAGATGAAATTGGCTTCTTTGAATGGGCAGCACTGCATATGGCCCGTTTAGCCAGGGGGAAAACCCGCTGGATGTTTGTTTATATTCTGGTGTTAGGTGCCCTTGTGTCCGCTTTTTTTGCCAATGACGGCGCAGCACTCATTCTAACTCTCATTGTGTTAGCCATGGTGCGAACCTTGAATTTTCAAGAGAAAACCATTTTGCCCTTTGTAATAGCCAGTGGTTTTATTGCTGACACAACCTCCCTTCCCTTTACCATTAGCAATCTGGTGAATATAGTGTCTGCAGATTTTTTTAATATTGGTTTTGCTGACTATGCTTTACATATGATTGTCCCCAATCTCATTTCTTTTCTAGCCAGTTTGACCGTACTTTATTTATTTTTTCATAAAAGCATTCCAGATACGTATTCTCTTGCCCAATTAAAAGAACCTAAAGAGGCCTTGCGGGATCCCATGTTATTTCATTTATCCTGGGTTGTGCTAGGGATTCTATTTGTGGGGTATTTAGTGAGCCAGCCCCTGGGTGTGCCTGTCTCCTTTATTGTAGGGGGAGCGGCAATGATTTTTGTGGGGATGGCACAGCGGAGTAAAGTAATTCATACCCGAAAAATGGTGAAGGAAGCCCCCTGGCAAATAATTATTTTTTCCATTGGAATGTATCTTGTTGTATTCGGTTTGCGCAATGCTGGCCTGACGGATCTATTGGGACAGGTGATTTCACGGGCAGCTGAAGATGGAATCTATGGTGCAGTGTTGGGGATGGGTTTTCTTTCCGCATTTCTGTCTTCGGTGATGAATAATCTTCCTTCCATTATGATTGGGGCGTTGGCCATTGATGGAACAGGGAGTGTGGGAGCAATCCGGGAAGCCCTGGCCTATGCCAATGTCATAGGCTGCGACCTTGGCCCGAAAATCACTCCCATCGGTTCACTGGCAACCCTAATTTGGTTGCACATCCTTTCCCGCAAAGGAATTCACATCACCTGGGGTTATTATTTCAAAGTGGGTTTGATTCTCACATTGCCCACTTTGTTTATTACCTTATTGGGCTTAGGGCTCTGGTTGAATCTGATATAATCTCCGAACCTAGTTCTCTTCTTTCCGGTCCGGGAAGGCTTTGCCAAAATCTTTCCAGATTCCCCGCCCAGCTTCCCGGGCTTCAGTTTGCCAGAGGCGAATTTGGTCTACATATTTAACATTAGGAGGATAGGTGGCCATGCGGGCAAAGCCGCTGCGGACAAGGGTTCCATTGAAAAATTCCCCTTTCCCATCGTGCACATCCAAATAAACATAACGCAACCAGCGGCCATATTGATCATTGGCCTGCACATCTTTTTCTAACCATACCATTTGATCTGTAAGACGGTGGATGGTATACTCCTTTGCTTCTGTGCCGAAATATCCCTTGGGCCGTCCAGGTGCAGAGGTTTCTGGGGTATCTACCAGGATTAAACGGACTTTATGCTTTTTATTATTGACTATAATTTCGAAGGTATCCCCATCAACAACACGGGATACTTTTACTTTTTGTAAGTCTTGTTCATTTACTTCCATATACGCCTGGGAATCTTCAGGGCTGTTGGAATTGGATTGGATGGGATTTAACCCTAAACTGCTGCAAGCGGTTAGAAAAAAGAGGGCAAGGGTGATACTAAGAATACCAAGTTGTTTCTGAAACTTCATTTTTAAGCCTCCAAAAAGTTTTTCCTTTATTCAAGGATAGCATTTCCAAGAAAATATATGAAACCTAACATTTTCACAGTACGTAGATGTATAATAAATATAGGATAAATTTTTAAATAGAAGGAGTCCGAACTAGATGTTTAAAAGAATTGCCTTGTTCCTCTTAACAAATATCTTAGTGATTGCAACCATTGGTATTGTGGCAAGTGTCCTTGGTGTAAATCGGTATATTGATGAGAGTGGCATAAATTTTGGAGCTTTACTTGTTTTTAGTGCCATTATCGGTTTTACAGGATCGATTTTCTCCTTGCTTATTTCCAAACAAATGGCCAAGTGGGTGATGGGTGTACAAGTCATTAACCCAAACAATCCTCATTTAGAATCATATGAACACTGGCTTGTACAAGAAGTTTATGATTTAGCCCGTGAAGCAGGAATCAGAAAAATGCCGGAAGTGGGGATTTATAATTCTCCTGAAGTAAACGCATTTGCCACTGGCCCTAGCAAGAATAATTCCCTTGTTGCTGTTTCCACTGGATTATTGGAACGAATGGACAAGGATGCAGTGTCCGGGGTTCTATCCCATGAAATAGCCCACGTTGCCAATGGAGACATGGTAACAATGACCCTTCTGCAAGGGATTATGAATACCTTTGTTGTCTTCTTATCCCGTGTGATTGCTTACATTGCTTCTCAATTTGTGAGAGAAGAAGTAGCTGTTGTGGTGCACTATGCAGTTATGTTTATCCTTGATATCTTATTATCCATTCTTGGCAGCCTTGTGGTTATGGCTTTCTCCCGCTATAGGGAATACCATGCAGATGAAGGCGGTGCACGTTTAGGTGGACGGGATAAGATGATTCATGCTTTAGAATCATTACGCCATGCAGTGGATATGGATTTAGTGGATAATAGCCAAAAATCTGTAGCTGCTTTTAAAATTAGCGGGAAACGGGGTTGGTGGAAATTGTTCTCCAGCCATCCGGACTTAGAAGACCGCATCGCCCGTCTTCGCCAGAATATGTACAACTAAACCTTTTGCATCACTATACCCCTGGGTCAGGACAAACTGATTCAGGGTTTTTTTATGTGAAATTATCTTCCATCTTAACTGAAAAGAAGAAGGATGTACTATAAACTAACAAGAAGCAGAGATGTTAGATGTTTATAACCTTGAATGAAAGGATGGGGAGGATGGAAGTAAAAAAGGTGGCCTTATTCGATAAAATAGGGGGAAAGGATAAGTTAGAAGAAGCACTGCACATCTTCCATGGGCATCTCATGAAAGATGAAGAGATGAAACCTTTTTTCCTGGAACGTGACATGGAAAAACATCTGCAACAACAATTGAACTTTATTGCACGGATTGCCGGGGGGCCTTCATCGTGTACATGCAAGTGCGACCATGGGAACCATAGCCAGAAAGTAATGGAAAAGTCCCATAAAGACTTAAGCATTAATGAACCCCAATTTGATCGTTTCATGGATCTGCTGGTGTTAAGTTTGTATGAAGCAAACATTCCTTCTGATGCCATTGATGCCTTAGGCAAAAAATTGGTGGATTTGAAGGATTATATTATTGTTAAGTAGGGGAATCCCTATTTTGCATATTCCATCTCAAGTATAACTAAAACTACTTTATGGCCGGTCCGCCCTATTGGACCGGTTTTTTGTTGCCTTTCTGCAGCATGTTAGTTGATATTATTAGCCAAAATTTTCAAGGCAGTTATTTACTATATCTAATGCATCAAAGGCAGCTCGCTTTGCATGAAATAGTTTTGCTTTTTCCCTCATGTTTTTTATTAACCCCGGGTTTTTTAATAACTTTTCCAGATTGAATATTAGTTCAGAATTATCATTTGCCTGAATGGCAACTCCGGCATTTATTAACAAACGGGCATTATCTTGTTCCTGTCCAGGGGAAGGTTTCATGAATAACATCGGCAGCTCGAGAGCCATGGCCTCTGCTGTCGTTAATCCTCCTGGTTTGGTGACCAATAAATCAGAGAGGGCCATTAACTCATGCATATAGTCAATATAACCTGTAACAAGAGTAGGATGTTTTGCACTTTTGAACTTCTCTGTCAGCTGTTTTCTTAATTTTTCATTATGTCCACAAACAAAAATCAGTTGTATTTTCTGTGACAGGTTATTAAGTACAGGAGATAACCCCTTTCTCATCAGGCCATATCCTCCACCAGCGACAAGAATCGTTGGCAATGTTTGATCCAGGCCATGCTTCTCCCTTAAGGCTTCACGAGAATAAGTTTTGCTAAACTTGGGATGAACGGGAATACCAGTCACAGAAATCTTTGAAATTGGAATTCCCATGTTTAGCAGAGATTGGCGAACTGAATAGGAGCCTACAATATATTGATCCGTGTGAGAATGAATCCAAATACTGTGATCAGTATGATCTGTAATCACAGTTATTGCAGGCACTTGCGTTAAACCATAGGCTTTTAGCATGGACATGGTTGCAGCAGCAAGGGGAAATGTACTGACGACAATAGAGGGTTGAGTATCATTTAATAATTTCATCATTCTACGCATGCTTAGAAAATGAAAGGTTTTCAAATATTTTGATGAATTGATTTCACGGGTTTTACGAAAGAGGTAGCCGTATGCAGAAGGGAATTTTTTGACACCATTAATGAAAACATAACGGCTTACTGGATAAATGAACGGATGAATATTCATAAAATCAATGACCAATGGTTCTAAATGGGTTTGTTGTAATTGGGTTGCTTCCTGGATTGCCCGGGCTGCTTGCAGATGCCCATCTCCGAATCTGCTATGTAAAATAAGAAGTTTTTGTCTCTTATTATGCCCCATTGATTCTACTCTCCTTTGACCATTTCGATTTTATTGGTAAATGGTATAGAATCCACATTTATAATTTTTATATCATACAATTGTTGTATGACTACTCAAACATTATAGGGATTTGGTTAAGAATTTTTTAAAGTTTTAATAAACATCTTCACTGCAGAAATGATTAAAATAATCCCCAAAATTATTTTAAGTAAGCCTGGTTGAAAATAGTGAATGAGAAGGCCTCCAATAAACGCTCCTATGATAGATCCAATCCCCATTGGAATAATGAGGCTGGTAACATCCTTGCCTTTCGGAAAAGAACCATTGATTCCATGTTTTAACAACCCTATGGACACTGTAGGCAAACTGATCATAAGACTGGCTATACCTGCGGTTTTCACATCCACACCAAAAATCAGAATGAGAGTAGGGATGATTAATTCTCCCCCGGCTACCCCTAGCAAACTGCTCACTATGCCAATCCCAATACCAAATAAGAGGGCTACTAAAATCAGGATGGGTGTGGCCATAGATGCAAGATGTGGGACAACGGGATAAACGGCCTCTCCAATAAGCAAAAGCCCGATGAATAAGAGGAGGATGAAGATAATCTTTTCTAATAACACTTCCGAAATATTCTTTAAATAATTTGCCCCGGTATACGCCCCGGTCATCCCTCCAATAATAAATGCTCCGATGATAAATAATAGAGACTTTATCTCATATAGGTTGGCATCAGGAAGCCGAAAAATTAAGGAAGATAACAGGGTAATGAAACTGATGGCTAAATTAATCACCACTGCCTGACGGGCAGAATAGTTGAATAATCCTACTAGAAAAGGCAGACGGAACTCAGCTCCCCCTAAACCAATTAACCCACCTAAGGTGCCAATAGGTGTACCAGTTAAGAAAGCCATAAAGGCTGATTTATTAATCTTCATAGGAAGCTTCTCTCCCTTAAAAATAACGTGATAATATTCATTTATTTTGCGTTGTATCGCCAAATATTTCATATTCCTTGTTAGAAAATCTAACGAATAATATTGATTTCTTCCTTTTGTTATTTAATATAGATATAACTAATTATAATTAATTATAAATAGATATAATTAGTTATAATTCGATATAACAAATATAAGGGGTTGTGCTGCATGAAAATCACAAAAGGAAACATCATGATTATTGCTGTCTTTTTAGTATTCATTTTCATGTTAATAGGGTGTGGCAAGACAGAAGAAACCAATGCTCCAGCTCAGGATGAAAAAGTAACAATCACCGATATGGCAGGGCGTAAGGTGACGATTCCTGCAAAAGTTACAAAGGTGTATGGTGCATCCCCTGTGGAAACTATTCTCCTTTATACTATGGCACCGGACAAGCTGGCAGGTTGGAATTACAAATTATCCGACCTTGAAAGCAAAATGATGCCTGAAAAATATAAAAATCTCCCTGTATTGGGAGGATGGTATGGACAGGGGAACACGGGAAATATCGAAGAGATTTTAAAGGCTAAACCTGATGTAATTCTTGCGGGGCATAGCAACAATAATAACCTTGCCGACAAGTTGCAAAAAGACTTAAATATACCCGTGGTTTGTGTAGACGATAAAATAAGTGATTACAGCAAGATTTTTTCCTTTTTAGGAAAAGTTCTTGGGGAAGAGAAACAGGCAAAGAAAATGGCAGATATCTATGAAAAAGCCATGGCTGATTTTCAGAAGGTAAAAAGTATCCCTGAGAAAGTGAAAGTGTACTATGCAGAAGGGCCTAAGGGATTGCAAACAGACCCATCTGGTTCCCAACACGCCGAGTTAATTGATCTGGCTGGAGCAACCAACGTAGCAGATGTGAAACTATTGCAAGGCTATGGCAGAACGGAAGTTTCTTTTGAACAAGTGTTGAAATGGAATCCTGATGTCATCATTGTGGGGGAAATTGAATTCTACCAGCAAATCTTTAAAGATGAAAAATGGAAACAACTGAATGCTGTTAAAAATAAGCGAGTACACCTAATTCCAAGAGCACCCTTTAACTGGTTTGACCGTCCACCGGCAGTCAGCCGCATTATTGGCATGTACTGGGTTTCCCATATCCTTTATCCCCAACAGTTTTCTGATGATATAAAAGATGAAGTCAAAGCTTTCTATGAAACCTTCTACCACCATCAATTAACGGATCAGGAGTATAAGGATGTGCTCACTCTTGAAGGTGTGGTAAAGGATGGGCAGTAGTAAAATTTTTCGCTCCCCCCAGGTTAAGGGGCTTTTGCTCCTTTTCCTTCTTTTTTTTCTTTTTTTATTCTCCTTTCTGGTAGGAAGGTACCCGATTCCACCAGATATGGTGTTGAAAATCCTGTTATCGAAGGTGTTTCCTATTCAGCCGACCTGGCCTGAAGAAATGGAATTAATTCTTTTTCAAGTACGCTTTCCCCGTGTGCTGGGGGCCATTCTGGTAGGGGCAGCTTTATCTGCTGCAGGGGCTGCTTATCAAATCATTTTTCGCAATCCCCTGGTTTCTCCCAGTGTATTAGGGGTATCCGCTGGAGCCAGTTTTGGGGCAGCTTTAGGATTGCTTCTTCATTACCAGTGGTCTGTTGTACAGGGCATGGCTTTTATCTTTGGCCTGTTGGCGGTTTTTATGGCCTTAGGGATTAGCAGGATCCAATCAGAAAAACCTGTCATTATCCTTGTATTAGGGGGAATGGTGGTTACGGCCCTATTCCAGGCCTTCCTTTCTATTGTGAAATATGTGGCAGATCCGAATGATTCTCTGCCCGCCATCACCTTTTGGTTAATGGGAAGCCTGTCAGGAATGGATGCTACATCCCTTTTTTTTACCATAGTCCCTGTTTTCGTGGGCTCTATTCTCCTATATCTGTTAGGATGGCAAATCAACGTGTTATCTGTTAGCGAAGAGGAGGCCCGTCTCCTGGGCATTAAAACCAATCGAATCCGCATGAGTGTCATTGTCATTGCCACATTGATGACGGCAACCGTCGTAAGTGTGAGTGGGGTGATTGGATGGGTAGGGCTGTTAATTCCCCATATGGCCCGCTTTCTTACGGGCTCTAATTTTCGGAAGTTGTTGCCTGTATCCATGCTCCTTGGCGGTGGGTTTCTTTTAGTGATGGATAATTTAGCCCGTCTACTTTTAGCTGTAGAAATTCCCCTGGGGATTTTAACGGCCATTATTGGGGCACCCTTTTTTATTCTTTTATTGAGAAAAGCAAAGGGGGTTTAACGGATGTCTCTCCTTGTAGAAAATTTAAGTTTTGCTTATGGGAATCGCCAAATCCTGGACTCCATTTCTTTTTTTGTGGAGAAAGGGGATGTGTTTTGTCTTTTAGGCCCTAATGGTACAGGAAAAACAACCTTATTAAAATGTATCCTTGGCATTTATTCTCCTGAGAATGGAAGGGTCCAGGTAGATGGGTGTGAAGTAATAGAACAGGATGTCAAAGAATTAGCGAAAAAAATGGCCTATGTTCCCCAGGCTGCCAGTCTTGTTTTTTCTTATAAAGTTCTGGATTTAGTGGTGATGGGCAGAACCCCTTTTCTCTCCTCTTTTTCTTCTCCGGGACAAGAAGATTATAGGATGGCCCGGGAAGCCCTGGAGCGTTTGGAGATCTCTCATCTATCCTATCGTTTATATTCCCAATTAAGTGGAGGGGAACAACAATTGGTTTTGATTGCCCGGGCCCTAACCCAGCAGACAAAGGTATTAGTTATGGATGAGCCGACAGCCAGTCTGGATTATGGCAATCAAAATCGCATATTAGAAGTCATCCGCCAGTTGGCCCAGCAGGGGTATTCTATTGTAATGACCACCCATTTTCCCCATCATGTTTTTCTGGCCGGGACAAAAGTAGGGTTACTAAAAGGGGGGAAACTCCTTGCCCTGGGTTCACCTGAACAGGTGGTTTCCAGTGAACGATTAAGCGAATTGTATAATGCAAACATTCAAGTGGTGTCAGTAAACCTCCCTACCAAAGAAGAAAGTGTAAAAGTTTGTGTCCCTTTATTACGGAATGGAGAGTGAAATACATGATGACTTATCAATTCTTAATGGATCCGCAATTTTGGTTAGAAGAATGGGGCCGTTATCGCCAGGAAAAAAGCAGGAATAATCCCACACCGGAATCAGGGAAGAAATTCTGGGGCCGCCTGGCCCAGTTAAATAAAAAAGAAGATGAGGGAGAACAATTACGGCAACGGGCAGAACGTGCCATCTCATGTATGCAGCGAAAAATGCCTCTCGCAAAAGGGATGAAAGTGTTAGATGTGGGGGCAGGTGGGGGAACCCTGGCCATTCCCTTAGCCAGAATGGGGTTAGAAGTGACTGCATTGGATGTCACTCCAGCTTCCCTTGATATTTTGCAGGAAAAAGCAGAAGCTTTGCCAATTACAACATTTTGCATGGATTGGAATGAAGTATCCCTGGAAGAGAAAGAATGGGTAAAAAGCTTTGATGTGGTGATTGCATCCATGACCCCGGCAGTTTCGTCAAAAGAAGCCTTCCTTAAGTTAGAACAAGCCTGTAAGGGAATGATTTATTATGCGTCTTTTACTCGCCCTCACAGCATCCATTTCCAGGATGAACTGTGGCCATTGCTTTTGGAAGAAGATTGGTCCCAGCGCCATTATGGCAGTTTTTATTTGTTTAACTGGCTCTTTTCCAGAGAAATTATTCCATCCTATGAGGAATCCTCTAATTCTATTTATAAAGTGGAGAATTCCGTTGATGTAATCGAAGAAGTGGAAGCCTTTTATTCAATGTTCAAGGACCTTACGGAAAGGGATAAAGAAATTATTCGCCAGGTAATTGAAAACAAAACGATTGATGGGAAAGTGATGAGAAGTACAGAAATGAGAACTTGTTCAATGGTTTGGAGTGTTGAATCGGTCTGATTAATTTCAGATCGATTTTTTATTTATAACTAGCTTTTCACACTAGATTTATATATCATTTCTATAAGTGGAAATTAAAGGGTTAGGGGTGGTTGTATGCAGATGAATAGGGTAAGCAATCATTTTGAAAAAGAAGCATTTGAATATGATGGGCTGATTCCAAAGTTAATTCCCCATT
>CAMLDI010000061.1 GCA_946478845.1 uncultured Paenibacillaceae bacterium | reverse complement strand
TTCGGATATCTGTAATCAGAATGCAGCGGGGCGCTCCCTCGTGAAAGATTATAGGGGCAGAACCAACAATTTGACGGTTTTATATGCTAAGTATTATTAGCGGATAAATAATATGACTTTAGCGTATATTTTCGTTAAAATGTTGGAGCTACCCCAACTAGAGTAAAAGGGGATCAATTTTAAATATTATAATCATGTAACTTCTTTGTAACCACTTTGCTCTACAATAAGTTCAAGGTTGAAAAGGATGGATTGGTAAAGTTATTTCTACAGTAGTACCCATGTTTACTTTACTATTAATCACTATTTTTCCTTGGTGTGCTTCAATAATTTTAAAGCTAATCATTAATCCTAAACCGATTCCTTTTTCTTTTATATTATAGAAGGGTTCACCAAGTTTTAGCATTCGCTCCTCTTCTATTCCACACCCCTGATCGATACATTGAATCCTAATAGTTTCTTCATTTATTTGTTTAATAATAATACGAACTATACCACCGGTTGGCATACACTCAATAGCGTTTTTAATTATATTGAAAAACACCTGTTTTAATTGGCCATCATCACAACATATATGGGGAAGATTGTCTTCCATAATCTTCACGATTTGTACATTATTAATGATTGCCTGTGGAGTCAGTATAGAGATTACGCAATCCAATAAATCATGTATATCTTGTTTTTGAAAACTGATTCCCCCTGGTTGTGCAAAAAGAAGAAATTCATTTATAACATTCTCAATCCGATCTAATTCCGATTTCATGATTTCGAAATACTCCGGATTTTCAACCTTTGATGTTAATTCTATTAAACGTAAAAAACCTTTAACACTGGTTAATGGGTTACGAATTTCATGGGCAATTCCTGAAGCTAGATGACCTACCAGTGCCATCTTTTCAGTTTTACACAAGGATTGTTCTAACCGCTTCAGTTCACTTAAATCAATACAAAAACCGATGACTTCAACAACTTGTCCTTTATTCCTAACCGGGTTTAATAAAACCAGAGTAATGGTTCCATGGGATTTTTTCTCTTCAAAGAAAACGTCTTTACCGTTCCATGCACGCAAAAAATAATCCGCAAAATTGGAAGTTTTCAGTAAATTGACTTCAAGGATTCCCTTCCCAATAATTTGCTCTGGCATGAATCCCCACTGGTAAAGAAGTTTTCCATCACAAAAAGTATAGATTAATCTTCCATTCACTTTGCTATATTTAAAAATAATTCCATTGTGTTGTCGAACTGCAATTTTCAAATCTTCATCTAATATAGGTTTAATTTTTCTTTTCCTTTTTACATTGGTCTCAAAAACTTTTAATTCGGTGATCTGACGACGTGAGTCCACAAATTCATGAATAAGCTCTTTTTTTGTTTTATTACGTTCTATCATTAAGTTACCACCGCCTTGTATAAATTTATAGTCCCTACTAGGTTAATATTTTTATTATGATATTACATTTACATTGTAATAATAGTGTTATTGAGACCTATAGACAAAAAGGCGGTAAATTTTTCGTCATCCACATACAATACGATACATGGATGAGTTGATTCGAGCCTGCTTCTAAAAAAAGGGGCTATTCTCACGAACTAATCAGTTCGTGAGTAATGCCCCTTCAACAATCTATTTTCTACCCTTAATCTAAGTTAATCCACACGCTTTTTACTTCGGTATAATTTTCTAAAGCGTAGCTTCCCATTTCCCGTCCGATTCCGCTTTGCTTATAACCTCCGAATGGAGAAGCTGCATCAAATACATTGTAGCAGTTCACCCATACTGTTCCTGCTTTTAATTGACTGGCAACATAGTGGGCTTTCTTCACATCTTGTGTCCATAGACCGGACGCCAATCCGTATTCGGAATCGTTCGCCCGGCGGATCAGATCATCCAAATCTTCAAAAGGCATAGCTGCTACAACAGGGCCGAAGATTTCTTCTTTTACAATGGTCATGTTATCGGTTGCATTTGCAAATATTGTTGGCGCTACATAATAGCCGTCTCCATAGTTATAGGAGCCGCCAGCAACCACTTCCGCACCCTCTGCTTTTCCTTTTTCAATGTATCCGCTTACTGTTTCCAGCTGGTCTTGCGATACTAACGGCCCCATTTCCGTTGTGGCATCAATGCCAGGTCCTTGCTTGATTTTATTCGCAAGAGAAGCCAAGTCAGCTACCACATTGTCATACGCTTTCTTCTGGATGTATAGACGGGATCCGGCACAGCATACTTGTCCCTGGTTAAACATAATACCCATTAAGGCTCCGGGAATCGCTCTGCTCATATCGGCATCCGGCAAAATAATATTAGGGGACTTGCCTCCCAATTCGAGGGAAATCTTTTTCACTGTTCCCGCTGCTTGGCGCATAATCGTTTGTCCTACGGAAGTAGAGCCGGTGAAGGCGATTTTATCCACATCCGGATGTTCGACAAGTGCTGAACCGGCAGCACGTCCTGCTCCGGGAACAATATTAATGACTCCTGGAGGGAATCCTGCTTCTAGCGCCAATTGGCCTAAATATAGCGTCGATAGCGGAGTTTGTGTCGCCGGTTTCACGAGAACCGTACAACCCATAGCCAACGCAGCGCCCATTTTCCATGCTGCCATCAGCAAGGGGAAATTCCAAGGAGTAATTTGACCTACAACACCGACTGGTTCATGACGCGTATAGTTGAAGAAATTGCCCGCAACCGGAATCGTTTGGCCAACCACTTTCGTTGCCCAACCTGCATAATAACGGAAATGATCAATCGCTAGGGGAACGTCAGCATTCCGGGTTTCGCGAATCGGTTTGCCATTGTCTAATGTTTCGATTTGTGCTAATTCTTCTTGATGCGCTTCCATTAGATCGGCGAATTTATAGATAATGCGTCCCCGTTCGGAAGCGCTCATAGTTTTCCATGGGCCGTTTTCAAAGGCTTGACGGGCCGCTTTTACTGCTTTATCGATATCCTCAGGACCTGCCTGGCTTACGACAGCCAATACTTTTTTGTTTGAGGGATCAATTGTTTCAAAGGTGTTGCCTGACTGCGCTTCTACCCATTCTCCATTAATCAAAAGCTTTTTTGTCCCTTTTAAAAATTCCGATACGCGAGGGCTAAGTTGAACAGTTTGTGTCATTTTGGTACTCCTCCTTGTTATGGGTAAATTTAATGACTCCAATAAATTCGGCTTTTCCTTTGCGGCTATGTTAAATCCTACTTTAAACGTTTAAGAAAGCACGGGTGACACCGGATCAAAATCATATGCTTTTCTGTATATTTCCATTATTTCTTCTAAAGTTGCCTGTTTAGGATTCGTAAGTCCACACGCATCTTTTAGAGCGTTTTCAGAAAGAACCCGAATATCTTTCTCTTTGGCTCCTAAAACCTTTAATCCTGAGGGAATGCCGATGCGAACGGAAAGTCTGATAATTGCGTCAATAGCTCTTGCAGCTGCATCCTTGTTAGACAAGCCGATAACGTTTTCACCCATCGCTTTGGCTATAGCGGTAAAACGATCGGGAACAACGGCTGCATTGTATTCACACACATGGGGCAATAAAACGGCGTTGCATACACCATGGGGTAAATCATAGAATCCACCCAATTGATGTGCCATCGCATGTACATAGCCTAAACTAGCATTATTAAATGCCATACCTGCTAGAAACTCTGCATACGTCATCATTTCTCTCGCTTCCAGGTCATTGCCATCTGCTACGGCTCTTTCTAAATAAGTTGATATTAATTCAATCGCTTTTATGGCGCATGCATCTGTAATTGGTGTTGCCAATGTAGATACATAAGCTTCGACAGCATGGGTTAAAGCATCCATTCCTGTAGCTGCCGTTAATCCTTTCGGCATAGAAACCATAAGTAAGGGGTCATCCACAGATATGATCGGAGTTACATGCCAGTTAACAATGGCCATTTTAACTTTTCTCGCTGTATCTGTAATGATGCAGAACCTGGTCATTTCACTTGCAGTACCTGAAGTCGTATTAACTGCAATTAAAGGAAGTGATGGTTTTAAAGATTTATTTACACCTTCATAATCATGAATTCTTCCACCATTCTCTGCTACTAATCCGATTGCTTTGGCACAATCATGGGGAGAGCCTCCGCCAAAAGATATGATAAAATCGGCATTACTCTCTTGTAAAAGTTTCAAACCTTCTTCAACATTTTTATCTGTCGGATTAGGCATAGCTCCGTCAAACACAACAAAAGGGATCTCCTCGTTATTCAAAACTATTGTCAATTGATTAATTAAACCAGTTTGAACCATCGCTTTGTCTGTAACGATTAAGGCTTTCTGAAAACCACGGGCTTTAATTTCTGCACCAATACTTTTTAAACTGCCCTTTCCCATTAAGTTCACATTTGGCATAAAAAAAGTGTAAGTCTCGTTCATAACAAATCCTCCTTCATTTATGTGTTGGTCCCTCACTATTAATATAAGCAATTTTCATGCCAAAAATTAATCCCCGTTACTTAAAGACTTTTTGCTTTCCGGAATGTTCAAAAGTGGTACACATGTCACATTTTTGAGCAAAAATAAATTATAGTTGTTTCTAATCCTATCTGTCATAGCACAGATGATTGTGTTACAATAAATATTAGGAATTTTCAGATAGGGGTGATCGGGAATGCAGCAGGCGACAATTAATCCTTCTCTAAAATTGTCATGGGAACGAAGCAAAATATATGGTGTGAATCCTAATAAAACAGAAGAAGCCATACTTGGAGTTATGGAACTTGCTCAATATAGAGAACAAAACGAAGAATTTTTAAATAAGATTAATCCTACTTTGGAACGTTTATATAGTTGGATTAAAACATCTCGTTCTATGGTACTGGTTTCTGATTCATCAGGATATATTCTAGAGAATATGGGTGACCCTGCGTTTATTCCCGATGCCCATAAAGTCCATTTATCAAAAGGTGCATGTTGGGCTGAACAAGTAAGAGGTACAAATGCTATTGGGACTGTCATAGCAGAGAAGAAGTCTTTAACAGTTTTAGGGAAAGACCATTACTGCAATGATAATGCTTTTCTTTTCTGTGCAGGTGCGCCTATTTTTGATCCTTTTGGTAAATTAATTGCTGTCCTTGATGTAAGCGGTTACTATAAAGAATATCATTCCTCAATGTTAGCTATGGTTGATGTTACGGCGCGTAATATAGAAGATTGGATATTGATTCATCGCCCTGAACAACAATTAGTAATCTCCCTGTATCCGGAACAGCATAAAAATCATCGGGTACTTTTGGCAGTTAATAAAGAAGGGATAATTATTGGCGCAAATCGTGAAGCCGTTACTTTACTCAATATGGATTCAGCGCAAATTACAGGAAGACAACTTTCAGATCTTTTAATAGGCTCACAACAGCTCCTTCAAAAATCGTGGAGTCAATCTAATCAGGATTTTTTTCCTGTCTATGAAAACAAAAATAGAAAAAATAAATTAATTGCTTCGATTTTAATGGACACACGCCCTTCTCGTATTTCTTTTAATGAAGGATTTAGGAAAAACCCCGGGCAAACTGCCCGCAGGAGTTCAATGAAATATACTTTTGCTAACATTTATGGCAACGATCCTGGTTTTCAGTATGCTCTTCAACTTGCTAGACGAGCGGCTTCCACAGATTACAATATTTTAATCAACGGTGAAAGCGGAACGGGAAAAGAGATGGTCAGTCAATCCATTCATGATGTTAGCCATCGGGCTGAGAAACCTTTTGTTGCACTAAATTGTGGAGCGATAGCAAAGAACTTAATGGAAAGTGAATTATTTGGCTATGAAGCAGGAGCGTTTACAGGAGCGAAACAATCGGGACATCCGGGTAAGATTGAGTTAGCTAACGGAGGTACGTTATTTTTAGATGAAATTGCTGAAATGCCAGCAGATATGCAAGTTGCTCTTTTACGAGTTTTGCAAGAGTTTACAGTAACCCGGATTGGTGGAGTCAAACCGATTCAGGTAGATGTAAGAATCATTGCAGCCACACACAAAGATTTGTGGCAGGAAGTTCAAGAAGGACGTTTTCGTGCAGATTTATATTATCGCCTACAGGGGATTCATATTGTTTTGCCTCCTCTTCGGGAGCGGAAAGATGGTTTAGACTTAGCTAATCATCTCCTTGAAAGTGTTTCAAAGGAGTTAGGAGTAAAGACACTGACTTTTTCCCCGGATGCAAAAAAAATGATTAAACAATACTCATGGCCCGGAAATGTTCGTGAATTAATTGCTGCTTTGCGCCATGCAGCTTTTATTTCTGGGGAGGAGATTATTGATATCTGTCATTTTCCTCCCAATATTATGAAAAATCATTCTAAAAATAAGGGAATTACAAATCATTCTCTTGAGCAGCTTGAAAATAACACAATCCTCACTACATTAAGAAAAACGGAAGGCAATATTGCACAAGCTGCTCGAATGTTAGGAATTAGCCGTAATACACTCTATCGGAAAATAAAAAATTTAACATAAAAAAACACGGGATCTATTACTCATGGGTAATGGATCCCGTGTCTTTGATTTTATTCCGAAAGGTTTTCTTTTTTCAGCAGTGTCCCTAGCTTTTGATTGATTAGCCCGGCCCCCCATAAGATAAGGGCAATACCTAGATTAATAATGGCTTGAAAAATAACCGGGATTAATTGGCTGGGAATGAGTTGTTTATTCACATCAGCCGTAGTATAGCCTTGGGCTCCTTCTGCCAAAAATGGCTGAATAGTATTGAACAAAAAGCTTGGACTCGAACTTATCATAAACAAAAAAACTGAAAGGAATATGAAAATGGGGGATATATATGGAATGGCAACAACTTGAGTATTTTCGTGTGGTGGCAAAAACGGAACATTTTCGCAAGGCAGCAGAGCTTCTAGCAATATCCCAGCCTGCCCTTAGCCGTTCTATTACCAAGTTGGAAGAAGAGCTAGGAATCCTTCTCTTTGATCGAACGGGACGTTCTGTACAGCTGAATAAGTTTGGACGAATCTTCTTGCAACATGTGGAAAATGGCCTGAACGAAATTGCCCTGGGCGTCCAGGAAATCAACCAGTTAAAGGATCCCTATACAGGAACCTTTTCTCTTGCTTTCTTGCAAAATCTGGGGACTTCAATCTTGCCTGAAATCATTGGTCATTTTAATAAGGAATATCCCCATGTGGAAATTCAACTCTATCAAAATAAAATATTAGATAGTGTGGACCAACTAATAAAAAGGGAAGTGGACCTCTGCCTCATAACCCATGTGGGAGAAAACCCCGCTATTACATGGCATCCCTTATTTGAAGAGGAGTTGTTCCTGTATGTGCCTGCTACCCATCGATTTGCTAATAGGACATCGATTACTCTTCATGAAATAGCCGGGGACCCGTTCATTGCTTTCAAAAAAGAATTGGGTATGAGGGAGATTATTAATCATTTTTGTGAAAAAGCAGGATTTAACCCTGTCATTCGATTCGAAGGAGAAGATGTTTCTACCATGGCAGGCCTTGTTTCTGCAGGGCTTGGGGTAACTATTATTCCCCCGTTCCATGGAATTAGTGTTGATAAAATTAAACGAATTCCCATAACAGAACCTTATTGTTACAGGAAGATTGGACTGGCCTGCTTAAATAGAGGCACAATATCTCCATCTGCTGCGTTATTTCGTAACTTTGTTATTGAATTATTTGATAATAAAAAACTACCATTTTTTGGATTAATGAAAGGTAGTCAATTGTAAAATAGATATATATGAGTGCATACTCGTACAATCCCTTTTAATTTATTTACATACCTTAAAATGTATACTTATTTTTTGCTTGAGGGATGGAAGGGGGGTTGTAGATGGAATATGTAACTTATGGAAGGCATATAGCAGTAGATGTTTGGGGAGTTTCTTATGATGTCCTGAATGATAAAGAAATATTGGAACGTTTCATGGTACAGGCAGCAGATGAATGTGGGGTTACAATTTTATTTATCCAATCAAAACAGTTTTCTCCAGAAGGGGTAACCGTCTTTCTTGTACTTTCCGAAAGTCATTTTTCTATTCATACGTATCCGGAAAAAGGATATGCTGCTATTGATTGTTATACATGTGGAAACACCTTAGAACCACTGGTGGCTATGAATATATTATTAGCTCATTTAAAACCCAAAGAAGCATTTTCAAAACAATTTATTAGGGGAATGGGAGAAATAGAAATAACGGAACCTAAACTTATTCTTCATAGGGAGGGAGAGGAAAATCAATAGTGAAAACCCAGGGTTAGCCTGGGTTTTCACTTTTATAAATGTTTAATAGAGAATGATCTCTGGCTGCTTGTTGATAAAATTCATGTAAAGTTAGCTGTTTTAATGAATTAACCCTGGATTGTTTCATTAGAGTTTGCATTTTGTCGGGAAAAGAAAATAAGGATGATATATCTTCTGGGAGGGTACGGTTAAAAGCATGAACTTTATTTTTAAGAACGAGTGGTGTTTTTCCTGCCAGATGGAATCCCCAATCATCAAAGGAAGGGACATAGACATGGTAACTTTGGAGATGAAAGTCTGAAGCCTGTAGTGTTACTCCAATGCTCCAGAAAACAAGAGGGGCATTTTCGGGGGAATGGGACTGACAAACGAGAATGCCATCATCAGTTAAGAGATTACCTAATTGTTTAAAAAATTCTACCGTATATAAACTGCCTATTTCTGCATCTGCAGGGTCGGGCAAATCTACAATTATCACGTTGTAAGGATTTTTGTTTTGTTTAATAAATAAGCGAATATCTTGTTGATGAATGGCCACACATGAATGAAGGAGTGCTCCTTTGTTAATTGTGACAACAGTGGGTTCCCTGGTTGCAACTTGCAAAATTAAAGGATCGAGATCAACCAAATCGATATGGTCTACGCCAGGGTATTTTAGAATTTCTCGAATGGCCATTCCATCTCCGCCACCGACAACAAGAATTCGATTCTTATGGGGAACAATCGTTAAAGCTGGATGAACCAGTGCTTCATGGTAAAATTGTTCATCTAAAGAACTAAATTGTAATTGCTTATCTAAATATAAGCGGATATCCCTGGTTTCTATTAGTAAAATTTTTAGATCGCTATTGTTATTTTGATAGAGAATAGTATGTGGTCCAGCAAGTAAGTGTTGAAGTTCCTTAAATTCATCATTAAATCCTAGTTCACTTTCCCTTTCGGGGTAATAGTTTAAATGAGCTATATCATCTTTCGTATTAACAAGGGCATGATTACGAAAAGATAGGATTTCAGATGAAAATTGAGACCAGGCTATTTGTTTTTCAGGAAGAGAAAGGTGAGGAATGGTTTCTTTTCGAGCAAGGGTAAATCCCCAATCCCCCATCCAGGGGAGCTCAACATGATAGCTTAAAGAAGTCAGGCCAGCCTCCTCCATGGTCCTGGCCATACTCCAGAAAAAAGTTGGGGATTCCTCCAGGGAATTGGATTGACAGATAATAAGGCCATCCTCTGTTAATATGTTGGATAATTTTTGGAAGGTTTCTAAAGTATAGAGTTGTAGTATCCTATCATTTACTGGATCAGGCAGATCTAAAATGATGACATGAAAGGGTTGATGTGTATTGTTTAAAAATTCCTCAATGCTATTCTTTATTACATGAACTCGCATATCATGAAAAGCACCTTCATTTAACTTGGTCATTTCTGGTAGAGACTTTACTGCTTGTAAAAAGGCATGGTTTAAAGGCACAATACTCACATGTTTTATACCATTGAATTTTAATACTTCACGTAAGGCTAATCCATTTTCTCCACCTAAAATTAATATTCTCTCATGTTGTTGAGAAACTTCCATTCCCGGATGAACCAGTGCTTCATGGTAAATCCGTTCGTCCAAAGATGTTACATCTAATTGCAGATCATAGTATATACGGATATTTTTTGATTCAATGAGAAGGACATTCTGATATGGGCTTTTCCCTTCGAAGAGAATGCGATGGGGTCCCTTCAATAGTTGTTGCAGTTCAATCAAATCGTAGGAATCTCCCCGGTGGTGTTCTGGAGGCAGTCCATCGTTCAATCATTATCACCTCAAAATAAAACTTCAAAAATAGTATATGTTTCAGTTTGAGTTAGGGTGTGGACTTACCACTTCTTTTAGGTCCAGGCAACCTAGGAGAAAACTTGGCTAGCGACAAGCCTTAAAGGCGACGGCGCTAGCCTTAGTTGTACTTATGCACGATTTAATTCTTAGCATCTCTTTTTTAATTCACATTTACTCTATTCTGATCTCGCAATACTCTGCGGAGAATTTTTCCTGTGGTATTCTTAGGGAGTTCCTCTAGGAAGACTACTTTACGGGGAACTTTATATTTGGCCAAATTGTCCTTGCAATAATTGATGATGTCTTCCACTGTTAAAGAAGGATCCCGTACCACAACATAAGCGCAGACAATTTCTCCGTATGCTTCATCAGGCACCCCAGTTACAGCAGCTTCCACGATGCCCGGATGTTGATATAATACTTCTTCCACTTCCCGTGGGTATACATTGTAACCGCCTACAATGACCATATCTTTTTTCCGGTCAACGATGAAGGCGAATCCTTCTTCATCGATGTAGGCCATATCTCCCGTATGAAGCCATCCATTTCGCATGGTGTATGCCGTTTCCTCAGGCATATTAAAATAGCCTTTCATGACATTAGGCCCTTGCACCGCTAATTCGCCAACCTGGCCAAAGGGAAGTTCCACATCTTCTTCATCTACAACTTTGCAAGTCACACCTGGCACAGGACGTCCAATGGACCCGATTTTCCGACCAGTATGGGCAGAACTAAAATGGGTAAAAGGGGAGGCCTCTGACAGTCCATACCCTTCATAAATGATAAGCCCATATTTCTTTTCAAAATTAGTAAGAAGGGCAACAGGTAAAGCAGCTCCCCCTGACATGCATATCCTTAAAGAAGATAAATCTTCCCGGGTTCCTTCTTGATAATTTAATAAGAAATTATACATAGTAGGTACGCCGGCAAAGAGTGTAGCTTTTGTATCCCGAATGGTTTCCACTACTTCTTTAGGACTGAAGCGAGGGATAATCACCAGGGTTCCCCCCAGGGAAATTGTTGCGTTCATTCCTACAGTCATGCCGAAAACATGGAACATGGGAAGAACGTTAATGGCTTTGACATCTTTTTCAATGCCCATTTGTTCGATGATCCCCAGGGCATTGCTTCCTAAGTTTCCGTGGGATAACATAGCCCCTTTAGGTCTTCCAGTGGTCCCTGAAGTATATAGAATAACAGATAAATCATCTTCAGTAAGGGTTGGAAACTCTCCTTGTTTGTTAGGAGTTTCCAGTAATTGTGTGAAAGGCACAGCCCACTTTTCCTGAGGCTCTTCTCCTACAAATACCACTTTGTTTAAATGAAACAGTCCTACCTGTAACTGGGTAAAGGTTTGCTTTAAATCTTTGGTAGCAATGGCCACTTTACTCTGGCTATTATCTAGAATATATTGAATCTCATTTGCTGTATAAATGGGGTTAATAGGAATTACAACAGCTCCTGCTGTTAAAATTCCGTAATAAGCCAGGAGAAATTCTGCAGAATTGTTTAATAATAAAGCAACCGGGTCTCCTTTTTGTATCCCCATCTCCATTAAATGAGCAGCAATGTTTTGTACTTTTTGATATAGTCCATCATAGGTGTCTTTTTCCTTGCGACAAACATAAGCGAGTTGATCCGGATGCTGAATTGCTGAATTTCTTAAAAAGTCTACAAGTGTCATCAATCTCTACCATCCCTCTTTTGTCAAAATTAAAAAAACGAAAAACTGTACTATTCCATTCCAATTTTCTGTGTCTATATTTACTTTATTAGACAACTATTCTGAAAATTCCTTCCCTTTTCTAACGAAACTTTTCCAATTTTTACAGCAAAATTCCACAAAATACGACAAAAGCCCATCCCTAGATGAACCAGGGGATGGGCTTACAACTTACAACGAATGGTTTTTAACTAGTTTTGCAACGTCCAATAAGAATTGAGAGGTTTTTTCCGAACTACCGTCCTTTTCTTTGTAGGTTAGCAATTCTAAATGTTTTTTCGCCCGGGTCATTCCTACATAAAACAGGCGAGTGGCTTCTTCCATCTGGGCATATTTTCCTTTATCACAGTTTTGGATATCTTCCATTGCAGGAATCACTCCTTCAACCAGATCGATCATGTATACCCGTTTAAATTCCAGTCCCTTTGCACTGTGAAAAGTAGAAAAGGTGACTGCATTTTCATTGTTTTTATATTTTGCGGTTTTCATGACAGTTTCAAGATGTTTTAAGCGATGGGCAAATTCTTCCATTGTATCTAATTGGTCCGCAATTTCTTCCAGGGTATTCAAAATGCCAATGAGGTATTCTTTGCGGAAGCCAAGGCGTTCACACATTTTTTCCAGTGCTTTTTCATAACCTAATTGGTTTCGAATCATGCCAATGACCTGTAAGGGTGGGTTGCCCCTCATTAACTGAAAGGTTTCTTTGCACTCTTTGATATATTTAAATTGGTACCCTTTTACGTCTCCATGATTTAACAAATTATCAAACACGGATTGCTGATTGTTGATGTGCCTGATTGCAGCCATTTGCTCCCGGGTAATGTAGCCATTAAATTTTGTATGGATTTTTTCTAAGAGATCCGGGCGGCGGTCGTTAAAGGTCATCCTCATAAAATTTAAGATATCTTCTAAGACCCAGTGGGAGAAAAATCGATTGTCAGTGTCCTTAATATAAAAGGGAATTCCAGCCCGTTCGAATTCATTCATTAATAGAATGGAAGAGGAATTATTCCGGTAAAGAATAGCTACTTCATTTAAGTTTTCCAGTCTCCCAATCCGCTTCACTAAATATTTTGCCTGATATTTATAATCCGCGAAGCGCTTCATAATAATGGGTTTGGCAGAAGGGTTCTCTGTAAACATATTTTTGTTATAACGGGCTTTGTTACGTTGAATGAAACGGTTGGCAATATCTACAATGTCCTTTGATGAACGGTAATTTTGCTCCATCATGAGAATGGTTGCCTCAGGATAAATCTCCTTAAATTGCAGCAAATAGGTAGGTTCAGCCCCACGCCAGGTATAAATGGATTGGTCATCATCGGCGACAACACATAGGTTTTTATGGGCCTGTACCAATTTTTCAATAATGGCGTGTTGTACCATGGAAGTATCCTGGCTTTCGTCGGTGAGTACGTAATCATATCGATTCTGGTATTTTTGTAGAAGTTCTCTGTCACTGGCTAAGGCCTCATTGGCAATGGTAAGCATATCATCATAATCAATGAGTAATTTGTTATAGCCTGATTTCTTAAAGGTTTCATATTCTTTCAGGATAGGTTCTGCCTCAGGGACCTGGCAGGAAACAAGGGACCATTCCTGTTCAGGGACCATTTTGTTTTTAATATAGGTGATATAGGTAATGAGTTCTTCCATTTGATCGTCGGTGATATTTTCTCCTACAATGTGTTTAAAAAGATTGCGCAGAATCATTTTTTTATGCAAGGGTTGTTGATCTGCAAGATTTCCTTCAATAAGTTGAAAGGGAAGGTTGCTCTTGCGGTAATAGTCCCGAATCACCTCGAAGGCTAGACTATGAATGGTAGAAAAGTCCACACAGCCAGGGGGAAACTCGGGAAAGAAGCGCACGAAACGTTCTTTCATATCTTGAGCAGAGGCTCTGCTAAAGGTAACCGCTTTAATTTTCTTCGGATTCACGCCTTTTTCGGAAATTAGATAACCGATTCGCATCACAATGGTGGTGGTCTTTCCCGAACCGGGAGAAGCTAACAGTAGGAGAGGCCCCCGGGTATGTATCACTGCTGATTTTTGCACCTGATTTAAAGAAACGCCGATTTCTTTCCTTTTTCGCGTAAAAAATTCCTCATTTATCTGCATAAGAGTTATATCCTTTCTACTATTGCAATGCCGAAAAAGATAAATTCAAAAAATTGCTATATTAATCCTATCGTTTTTACCTTATTATTAAATAGGGTAATTTTATATATTTTATATTGATGAAATCTATGGGGAAAGACTAGGAGTGGTGATCGTACATGTCTAAAGTTAAGTTTTATTATGGAGAGAAAATTCCACTTGAAATGCATAAAG
>CAMLDI010000060.1 GCA_946478845.1 uncultured Paenibacillaceae bacterium | reverse complement strand
CATTGGACTATTAAATCAATATATTGGCGACCAGTTTTTTGAATATAGGTTGAGAGATTTAATAATGAATGGAGTTTTTGAAATACAGGACGTTCCAAAGGCAATGAGGTTTTACAGTGTGAAACTTCGCTAAATATTATTGAGTTATCGGGGGTTTCTATTTTCGTTATTCAATTATTAGGAACATTTCTTATTGAAGAAACAGAGATATTGAAAAAACAGCGAGAATGGATGATGATAGAAGAAGGTGCCTAAATTAGGCACCTTCTTCTATCTGGGGTCATTCCAGCAATTCAACACTTTCATACACTAAGCATTCAGAGCACTACCAACCAGGTTTTCATGGCGTTAGAATCAAGCCACTTCTGCGGTTCAAAAATTAGCGTGTGTGAGACTTTCTGAAATATATACCTGCGCTTTCCATCCCCTACATGCGTAGTCAATGATTCTCGTTATAAGTATCAAAAAGCATTAGATATGCAAAAAACTCAGGTGTTTCTTGATTAACATGAGAAGTGTCGATTCCACGTTCGATAATCATATCAACTTTTAGTTCTTGGCAATTGGAGGTTATTTCATTTAACTGCGATTCGATAATGACAAGTATTCTTTCATCATCAATTGTATTCTCCCTCATAAGATTGTAGTAATGATCACTTTTTTCATTTCTTACTATCTCATACGTAACGAAATTTAAGTTATCCAAGTTAGGTTTTATGAGGTCGTTATTGTGTGCATTAATATAGTTAAGAATTGTCATTTTTAAGAAAATCGCTTCGGATTCTGACAATTCTGTTCCAACAATATCTATTTTTTTTTGAAACGCAGAGATAACGTCATTAACTGATTGTAACGGTCGAATTTCATGGAAATATTGCTGCTTCAAATATTTTTTGTACGCATTTTGATCCACATAATCACCTCAATAAAAAAATAAGCGAGAGTGGGGTAAGTCCGAGATAAGTAAGATATAAAAAGATAGGGAAATACCTTGTTTTTTAAGGTGCAAAGAAAATTCTTCCGGCTATAGACCATAAAGAATAAATAAGTAAAACAGTGGTTAAAGGAACCCAGTATAGTTTGTTAACATTTTTCCTTTCTAAAATATAAGAAATTATGTATAGTCCGATTAAAAATAATATAGCAGAAGGTCTTGCCCCTGTTACAAGGTGATACACCATTATCCCAATGATTATTATCCCTGCTAGAATATTGAATAAATGGGATTTTTTCAATATTCAGCCCCCTTTTATAGTTGAATTCCACCTCCTTAATTATACAATAAAAAAAATGGCAAAAGAGTGAAAAAGAGGTGTCAACAGTACCCCTGAAATTAATAAATTCATATACAGAATTTGAACAAACCCATTTATGAAACTGTTTATTTATTAATAAACGTCGTGACTTTATTCAAAACCTAGTAGTTTTAACAATCGGACGCCAGAGTTTTTACTTAATATCCGGAATATAGACTATAAAATAGGCCTCGCTAACGGAATATTGTTAAAAGAAAAAAACGAATCTCATCCTTCATTATTTACTCCTTACTCCCGATTTTTTAATAAAAAATTAAAGTAACCAGGGAAAAGGTAGCAAACGATTGTTAATCTTTTGTTTAGTACCTTGCATTAAACAATACCTGGTAGTATATTATATTTATCAAATATTAATTACAGATTGGTACTATATATTGCACGGTAGTAAAAACAAAGGGTGATGAAATTTGAATGTGCAATTCAAAAAAGGAGTATTAGAACTATGTGTCCTGGTTTTATTGGATAAACAAGACCGTTATGGGTATGAGTTAGTACAAAAAATATCGGACCAAATTGAAATTTCAGAGGGATCTGTTTATCCACTGTTACGGCGATTGACTAAAGAGGAGTATTTTACAACCTATCTGCAGGAATCTTCTGAAGGACCATCGCGAAAATACTACAGGTTAACGGAAAAAGGAAGAAAGTACTTATATGAACTCATTGCCGAATGGAATGAGTTTTCTAATGGGGTAAATCAAATAATAAAAGAAGGTGTGAGAATTGACTAAAGAGACATTTTTAAAGCAATTAGATTCATCCCTCAAAAAGCTTTCCTTAGAGGAACGGCAAGATATTCTACAGGATTATAAAGAACATTTTGCTAATGCTATGGCTGATGGAAAAACAGAAGAAGAGATTGCGGCTGGTCTAGGGTCGCCAAATCAAATTGCCAAAGAGTTACTGGCATCCTATCACTTGGAAAAAGTAGAAACCAGTATGACTACAGGAAATATCATGCGTGCTGTTTGGGCTGTCATTGGCTTAGGTTTTTTCAACTTGGTCGTTGTTGCCGGGCCATTTTTTGGATTAATTGGTGTGCTTATTGCCGCCTGGGCAGTTAGTGCAGGATTTATTGTTTCTCCAATCCTAATGCTCTTTAATACTGTAATGTATCCAGAATCCTTTACTTTTTTTGATCTTTTCTTTTCGATCATGCTAAGTGGGATAGGACTATTTATTGCTATCGGTATGTTTTTCGCCACAAAAACAGTGTTTAATTTATTTATTCGTTATCTAAACTTTAATGCATCGATTGTGAAGGGGGGACTAAAACATGATTAAGAAAATATCAATTATCGCCCTGGTTCTTTTACTGGCAGGGATGGTCGGCAGTCTTTTAACCTTTCGTAGTGTAAATAAATTGGACCCTGTTCAGGAAGAAAAAGTGATTAAAAATCCAACTATTACAACAATAGAAGTAGAAACCCATAATTCAGACGTTGAAATTGTTCCTACAAAAGATGCAGACACAAAAATAGAATTATCAGGAAAAACCACAGGGGATTATAAACACGAATTAACAGCAGAAGTGAATGGTACAACACTTTACATCAAATTAAAAGACCAGAGACAAAAATTCTTTTATTTCAATTTTAATGCCTTTTCGGAGTTTTTTACCTTAAAAATCTATTTGCCTGAAAAGGAATATGCATCTCTTAAGATTGGCAGTCAAAATGGACGGATTCAATTAGATCAATTAAAAGTGAAAGATGTAATCGCTCAATCGAACAATGGACGGATTGAATTAAAGAAAATTACATCAACTAATGTGAATGTACAGACAGACAATGGAAGGATTACTCTCGATTATGTAGATGGAAAGATTAAAGGCAAGTCCAGCAACGGAAGAATTTCCGTTCTCACAAAAGATTTAGACCGACCTATGGAATTGGATACAGACAATGGAAGAATCGAAATCCAAACTGAAAAAGATCCAACGAATACAACCTTTGATGTGGATACGGACAACGGAAGTATTGATATCCTGGATAAGTATAATGGCAATGCGGTGATTGGAAAAGGAGAAAACTTGATTAGATTATCCACCAATAACGGAAGTATTAGTGTAACAAAATAAAATATGTTTTCCAGGTGCTTATACATTTTAAATGGGGACGAATAGGTCCCCTTATTATATTTAATTATTATCAGAAAATTCAATATATTTAAGTTTGAGTTTCTTATATAATTAATTTGGAGATAAGAATTTTATCTACTAAAAAAGGGGGCAAGTTGGATGAAACTCTCTGGAAAGGTTGCAATAGTAACTGGCGGTGCAAGTGGTATTGGGGAATATACTGTTAGGGAAATGGTTAAGGAAGGAGCCAAAGTGGTGATTGCTGATGTAAATGATGAGTTAGGCAATCAATTGGCTCAGGAACTAAATCATGGAGAGCAGGTAGCAACGTATGTTCATGTAGACGTGACAAATGAAGACCAGGTGGAACAAATGGTTGAAGTAGCTATTTCAGAATTTGGAAAGCTTGATATTTTGTTTAACAATGCCGGTATTGGCTCGATGGGTTTATCCGCAGAACTTCCTTTTGAAGAGTGGCGAAAAGTGCTTTCTGTAAATTTAGATGGGGTATTTTTAGTAGCTAAACATGGAATTAAAGCAATGCAAAAAAATGGTGGGGGAAGCATAGTAAATACTGCATCCATATTAGGCCATGTTGGACAGGCACAAACCGCTGCCTATTCTGCTGCAAAGGGTGGGGTGGTGAACTTAACGAGAACATTAGCTGTAGAATATGCGAAAGAAAATATTCGTGTAAATGCTGTTTGCCCAGGATATATTGAAACACCTCTCCTCAGTCAACTTGATGAAAAGATGAAGAATCATTTAATTTCTCTCCATCCGTTGGGCAGACTGGGTAACCCTGAAGAAATTGCAAAGGCGGTTCTTTTCCTCGCATCTGATGATGCTAGTTTTATTACAGGAGCCAGTCTATTGGTAGATGGGGGATATACAGCCCAATAAATAAGATAAGGCCTTATGCTATGAAGCATAGGGCCTTTTGAAATTTTAGGAATAAAAACATTATAATTAGTATAGATAAGATATTACTTCATGTAGGGAGAAGAAGAACGTGAATGAATCACCAGAATCTACGAATCAATTAAAAATAGTATGGAGGTTAACTCGTCCTCATACTTTAACCGCTTCATTTGTGCCTGTTTTTATAGGAACCGTTCTATCGATGTTTTATACCAAACTTAATTTATGGATTTTTCTTGCGATGCTTTTTTCAACTCTAATGATTCAAATTGGCACGAATCTCTTTAATGAATACTATGACTACAAACGTGGACTGGATACAGAAGAATCTGTAGGAATTGGGGGAGCCATTGTTAAACACGGAATGAAGCCAAGAACGGTAATGAACATGGCATTGGCTTCCTACGGGATTGCCTTATTGTTGGGAGTATATATATGCATGAATAGCAGCTGGTGGTTAGCCTTGATAGGAGTCATCGGGATGATGGTCGGTTACCTGTATACCGGTGGACCTTATCCTATTGCCTACACACCTTTTGGCGAATTGTTTGCTGGTCTTTTTATGGGATCTTTTTTTATTATCATTTCTTTCTTTATTCAAACTGGTGTAATCAATACAGAAGTGATTCTATTATCTATTCCTATGGCCTTTCTCGTAGGTGGAATTAATTTATCAAACAATATTCGGGATATTGATGAAGATATCAAAGGCGGTCGAAAAACCTTAGCCATTCTCGCAGGAAAAAAGAGAGCAGTTTTTATTTTAGGGGCAACCTTTTTTGCAACTTATGCCTGGATTGTTGGGCTGGTAATTACAAAGATATTTACCTCATGGATTCTCATCGTCTTTCTCAGTATTTTTAAACCGATTCAAGCAATCAAAGGTTTTCAGGAGGAAAAAACAACAGGTTTGGCCATGAAAGCAACAGCGCAAACAAACACCATTTTCGGGTTATTGATATCTGTAGGTTTATTAATTTTTTACGGCTTAAGATAAGATTTACTTAAACTAGTATTAGAATTTGCTCAAACACCAAAAATAGATGTGGAGGTGTTTCGATGCAAAAATTTATATATCTTTTTTTAATTATATATTTCACTTTTGTGCCTATCGCTTCTGCAAACCAAGATGAAGCTGTGGAACCATTTCAATGGGATAAACAGCACATGGATGAATTAAAAAATACTGATATTCCCGTTTATATTCCTTTAATAGTACCAGCAAGGGATATTTTTAAACAGATTGGTTCTTTATATATAAGCAAATTGGAAGCAGATAAAAATCATTACCTATTTACAATTTCTCATAATAGTAAAGTTTTGAATTTAGATCTTATAACAATGTCAGGCGGCCCACTACCTGGTTCTAGAACACAAGCTTTAGCGACTTATGAATTGTTTGAGAAACGAGAAGGTTCTATAAGATTAAATGGGTTTGATGTAGATTATTTTAACGATCACCATGTTTTTATTTGGAAGGATCAGGGGTGGGAGTATTTAGTTTGGGCCAATAGCCCCAATAGTGCCATTAATATTATGAAACGTGTGATGTCAATACATCCAAAAGGAAAGAATCCTGTTGCAGGTACAACAAGTGGGCAGTTTACTACCTATGAAACCAGGGAAGGCGTGTATTCAGATGCAGGCTGGACCTATAATAAGTGCAAAACTTGGTATATTTTATCTGGAAAATGTACTCCGGAACAAAATGGGAAAATGTTAAAATCCTTGGTCAAAACCCCATATGGCAAACCTTTGACTTTTTCAAAATAGGAAATTTAGGATTGATTTAATTTGCCGTTAAGATATGCAATTATACAGCAGCAGTAATGCTTCCTATTTAGAAATGTAGATAGGGGGCATTTTTCGTTCCCTGGAAAAAAGGAGATGTGTTTATTACTGCCATAACTCAAAGGGACAGGCACTACAGAAAGTGGGGGAGAAGAAAGTTTATTGAGCTACTAGAGTGCTTTATCTAAATAGATTTACCCCTATATTGGTGGTAATATTAACTTAGAAAAATATTTGTTGGAAAAAAAGGGAGAGGATTTTTTGCGAGAGATTAATCCAGATGATGTTAAAGCAGTTATTGAACTATGCAATCATGGACACTACTTCAAGTTGTTGTCTATGGAGGTTTGTGAGTTAGCAAGGGGCTATTGTAGGGTAGAGGTTGACCTTGAAGAAAAACATCTTAACCCTTTCGGAGGAGTGCACGGCGGTGTATACGCCTCGCTAATAGATACAGACGCTTACTGGGCTGTTTACTTTGATGTTGAGGAAAACGCGGGACTTGTATCCCTTGATCTTAAAGTTGATAACTTAGCGGCTATAAAAGAAGGTCGTCTCGTTATTGAAGGGAAAAGGGTAAAGGCAGGAAGGAACATTTGCCTGGCTGAAGCGTCAATTTATGACATTAAAGGCAAGCATCTGGCTCACGGTATGTCCAATTTAATGAATTACGCGATAGGGTCTAACCTCCCGAAAAATTTAAAGTATTTGTAGGTTAAGGGTTATTTTGATAAAATTTATATAAAGTAATGTTACAATGTGTTACTGGCGATTAAACGGGGGGGTACCTCGGGGGAACACATTGATATTAAAAGCCGTTCGCCTGGGCAAAGTGTTTGAAATAAATCAAACGCTTTTTTTATTTGTATGAAAGGGTGAAGGTATTGATGGAAGAAGTAATAATGCGGTATGGTATTAATCCAAATCAAGGCAATGCAAAGGTTATATCCCCTGAAAAGTTACCTATTAAAATTCTTAATGGAGAGCCAAGCTATATCAACTTACTAGATGCTTTTAATTCTTATCAACTTGTTAGAGAACTAAAATTAGCAATAGGAGAGCCTGCGGCAACCTCTTTTAAACACGTTAGTCCTTCAGGAGCAGCGGTATATAATCCATTAAGTATGGAACTAGCTAAATCTTATTTTGTTGATGATATGGATTTATCACCTCTTGCTATTGCTTATGCAAGGGCAAGAGGAACAGATCGAATGTCTTCATTTGGTGATTGTGCTGCATTAAGTGATAAAGTTGATCTTTCTGTTGCTAAAATTTTAAAGAGAGAAGTCTCTGATATGATTGTGGCACCTGCTTTTGATGATGATGCATTAAGAATCCTAAAGTCTAAGAAAAAAGGAAAGTACCTTATTATTGAGATTGATCCAGATTATGAGCCTGAGCCTTTAGAGGAAAGAACTTTATTCGGAGTTAACCTGGTTCAGGAAAGAAACAATATCCTAATAACAGAGAAAATATTAAACAATATAGTGACTGAAAACAAATTTTTCCCCGATTCAGCAAAGAGGGATCTATTAATTTCTGCAATAACACTAAAGTATACTCAATCGAATTCTGTATGTTTTGCGAAAGATGGGCAGACCATTGGTGTAGGAGCAGGACAACAATCTCGTATTCATTGTACGAGACTGGCTGCAACAAAAGCAGAAAACTGGTACTTAAGGCAACACCCAATAGCTCTTACAATGAAATTTCGTGAAGGAGTTTCACATACTGTACAAAATAATGCAATAGATAAGTGGCTTTGTGATGATCTTACATTACCTGAAAAAAAAGCTTGGGAAGAGTGTTTTGATGAAGTCCCTCATAAGCTTTCTTATAACGAAGAAAGAAAATATTTAAATGGACTAAAAGGAATATCGTTTGCTTCGGACGCATTTTTACCTTTTCGAGATAATATTGATCGTGCTGCACAAAGTGGTGCAAAATATATTTTACAAACTGGTGGATCATTACGGGATAAGGAAGTTATTGATGCGGCTAACGAATATGGTATTGTAATGGCATTCTCAGGAATTCGTTTATTCCATCATTAATGAATTGCTTTTCGTAGTTCAAATCAAACTAAAGGGAAATTTTTAAAAATTTATTCCACCACCGCTTTTACGAAAAACGCATGCTCGTATGAGTAGTAATCATCTGAACGATTCTGAAAGTATCTGTCCTGGATATCCGCTGGGCTTAAATGTTCCAATAGGCGTAAGCCTATCGATTCGAGCTCTGATTCAAGGGTGGAGGGATCAAATCCCGTCACCATAGGCTCGCCCGCCTGATGCAACATTTCTTGCATAATTTTCACACGTGTTGCGGCTGTTTCTGGAATAAACGCATCATTATCCCAGTAATCAAAGATAATCTTACTACCTGAGGGGCTGATGTTTGTGATCGTTCGGAGTGTGTGAAAAACCACATCTCGGGGTATGTAGTGAATTACGCCGAGCCAGCTGAAAAAGGTAGGTGCTTTTGGATCGTATGATGTGTTAGCTAATTCCGTATCCAGTTTTTGTTTCGTAAAATCAACTGGAATAAAATGTAGATTAGATGGGATATCCCAATCTAGCTCAGAGAGTCGCTTTCGCTTGAAGTCTTGCGTAGAGGGATGATCGATCTCAAAGATTTGAATATTCTTACTAAATTCAGGATTTCGAAAGGAAAAGGTATCCATGCCGGCACCAAGAATGACATATTGTGTCACCCCTTGTTTAATATCTGCTTTTAAGTGATCCTCCGTATATCTTGAACGACTGAGGAAGAGGGATGTCGGAAAGTAAGATTGTACCATGGATGTGATTACATCCCCCCTGTTGTGACTCTGGGATGCACGTTTTGGGTCAACCATTTGTAGTGCGGTTACCATTCCGTTATCAAATGCTTCTAGATCTTGCTCGGTCAGCAAACGAGGTGCCATGAAATCGTCAAAGATTTTAGGCGTTGTGTAAACAGCATGGTGGGCTCGAAGGTAGGCACTCATAAGTGCGGTACGTTTAATTTTGGTGTCGTCCATTGATACACCTCCCTAATAGTGTTCCACTATATGTCATAGCAATTATATCTATTATATAACAGAAATAAATGTGATATAAATTAATTTTCCCACCCGATTTTGACAGCAAATCACTATTTTTTTACCGCTCAAAGAACTAAACTCGTTGTTATTTTGAAGGAAATGCTTGTTCACTATCTGCTTTGGGCCATTCTCGTGATCACCGAAATGACAGGAAACTTTCGAATCGAGTAACAGCAAAAAACCAATAAGAATTGAGCTTGAAGATATTGAAAATGAAGATATGATTGAATGGGAATACATCCGGCATAACCTGGATGCAGTGAAAAATAGAGCTAGGTTATTGTATGAAACCCATTAAGCAACCATGCCCTACACAAGCAAATCCTTGTCTATCCTGTAGAAATTTCTGTACAACACTAGAATTTATACATCAGTACCATTGAACGCCTCATAAAGGAAATACACCAGCTTCTTAGACAAAAGGAAGAACTCATTAAAGAACCGAGTCATTGCAATTACTTCATCATTTTTTGCTTTTCATCGCAAGAAATTTACCTGTAGTTGCATCAAAATTTATCTGGGTAAACTTATTTTTTTCATTTAATCCAACTACTTCGAGGATTGCTTTATTATTGGTTTTATAGATGTTAAAGTGATATCCTATAGCCCAATTTTGCCCAGGTTTAAGCTTATACGTAGTTTTAGCGATTTTAAGCGCTTCAGGACTATCTAAAATAATATCTTCAGGCACGATTAAATTTTCTTTTTTATGTGATCCAGGGGTACCACCAACAGTAGGGACAACATTAACGAATTCTTTATCATGAATGGTTAAGATTAGCGCTTTATTTGTTTCCGGAGCTGTAAACAAAACATTCCAGTATCTTCGTTTACCATCCGAACCATCTATCTTATTTCCAATATCAGGATTATCTACACTTCCAAGATAAGATAGCATAGCTTTTGAATCCCATTGCTTTGCTTTAACTAATGCCACAGTATAAGCTTCTTTTAAAGTAAGCTCATTATCCTCATCTTTTGCAAAGACATTGTTAGATACCAACGTAAGAAGCAAAAGCACACAAATCACAGTCAGAATTTTTTTCACAAAAAACATCACTTCCCATACCGAGTTTATTATATGTTGTCCTATTTTGACATGATAAATAAGCAGTCGTCTGAGATTAGGACGGTTGGTAAAACACTTAAAAGGGGATATAATAATGAAATTTAGTCTGTATAAAGTGTCAGGATATGAAGAAGGAATCATGAGTATGCGTATGAGTAAGGGGAAATTTTATTCACTAGAAATTGCAAAAAAATTCAACAACTAGTATATGTTGTTACAAATGAGCAAGGGTTTCTAAATTCAGAAAATCAATATAAAATTAAGCTGTCTTTAATTGACTACAGCAACAATAATAAAATTACTAGTGATTATGAAAAAGACATCAATGAGTTTAAACGATTATTAGGCATCACTATGAACAATGCTATGGGAGAGTTTAATCACCACACATTAATGAAATATATTGATATTGCGTTCTTTACAGATGGATTGCATAGAGGAGCGCAAGATGACCTGGATTCTCACGCAATTGCTTTTAATAATCGTATTACACGTTAAAGGGGTCCTGGCAGAAAAATGCGGAAAATATACGCTAAGACAATTTATGGGTGCAAAAAGCCGATTCTCCTTACGCTAGGACAATCGGCTTTTTTGATGAGAGTTGGAATTATTCAACATCTTTTTTATTAGAAGTAGTATTCGCTAGCTTGAGAAAAACTTCATTAATATTTTTCATCCGATCTTCAACTTTTTTAGCTGCTGCATCAAGTGTAAATCCTTCTTCAATTAACTCCTGAATTAAAAGAATTTTTTTAATGTTTAAGTAATTATATCTTCGAGTAGTCCCTTCTCCTTCTTTCTCAGATTCAATAATGCCTTTTTCTTCCCAGTAACGTATTTTTCTTGTAGGTACCCCTGTTATATCAGAAACCTCTCCAATGCCAACAACAAGTTTCTTTAACAAGTCAAAATCAAGTAATGGATCTATTTCAAATTTATTACTCACATTTTCCCCTCCAATACTCTTCGTAACTATTTTACAACAAAAGGAGTTTATTTACAAATATTTAGTGTAATATATTGACTTTGTTTGTAATTTGGTTACAATACATGTAGATGATATACATTATCTAAATTATTCAAAAGAGGAGAGGATTAGAGTGCCTGTCATTAATGTTGATTGTTGGGAAGGATTTAACGAAGAACAAAAAAAGCAGTGGATTAAGGAATTAACGGACGTTACTGTAAATTTGTTCAATATTCCCCCAGACAAAGTATTGGTAGTTTTAAAAGAGGTTTCTTTAACAAACTGGGGGCAAGCTGGGATTGTTGCATCTGGTCCAGAATTTTTAGCAAAAAGCCGAATAACTGAACTTCCAGGTAAACAAAAAGTTTAAACCAACCAAACAAGATTTCATAAAATGGATATTTTCGGGAGGTCTTTTGTTTGACTAAAAATCCTGCATTCGAACAGTTTAAAGAGGAATTTCCAGATGTGTTTACTACCTTTAGTGATTTCTATAAAACGGTTAGTTCAAAAGCTTTAGATGAAAAAACAAAACAACTAGTCTATTTAGGGATTCTAGCAGCGACACGATATGCACCTGCAGTTCGTGTGCATATTAAAAAGGCATTAGAAGCTGGTGCGACAAAGGATGAAATTAAAGAAGCAATCATGCTGGCGATCCCTGCTGGTGGACTTTGTAATTTCCTTTCTGTCCTTCCGGATATGATGGCTGAGCTAAACAAATAAGGAGGTTTTTCTCTTGGCTGAGCTTACTAGTATTGAAAACACCGTTAGAGAGCGAAGTTACTCTTTAATGACGGCCATTCTGTTTTAGTGTGGTCTAGTAGTCGTTTCTAGTCACTATTTAACGATTCCATTAGTATCAATCTTTGCCGATACCTTTAAAGTGACTGTTGCTCAAGCAGCCTGGACCAGTAGTTCTTTTTCCTTTTTCTATGCACTGGGTTTTTTATTCTTTGGGCCACTGTCGGATCGTTATGGTCGTAAACAAATCATCTTATTCGGTTTGATTACTTTAACGATTGTTTCCCCAATATTGGGATTTTTAGATAGCCTGCCGGCTTTAATCGCCCTTCAAGGTTTATAAGGGATAGCAGCAGCAACCTTTGCTCCATCCGCACTAGCTTATGTTGTAGAAATATTCCCGGTTGAAAAAAGGGTAACAGCTATCGGATTTGTTAGTACTGGCTTTTTAATGGCAGGAATTGTTGGTCAGGTGTTTAGTAGTTTCATTAGTCAACAGTTAGGCTGGAACAGTGTATTTTACTATCTTGGCGGTGTTTATTTCATTACAACAATTCTTGCAGCTTTGTTTATTTCCAAAGGTGATATTCAAAATAAAGATAGTAGTTTGCTAGCAACCTTTAAACAAATGGGGACCGTTCTTACAAAAAAATCTCTTCTTTTTTGTTATATCATTACGGTTACTTTATTACTTTCATTTGTCGGTATGTATACAGCGTTCGGGAACTATTTAAGTGTGGAATTTAACCTAGGGAACCAACAAATTCTATATATTCGAACCGTTGGAATTATTGGAATGCTCCTTTCTCCATTTGCGGGGCGATTTGTAGAAAAATTTGGTATTCATAATGTTTTGCGTGGGGGGATAACACTTGCTGTTATCGGTCTTGCTGTTCTTGGAGTTAGCTCTAGCTTGCCATTTCTTATTATTATGAGTGTGATTTTTGTGGCTGGAATTTCCATAACGGTTCCAACACTTATTTCACTTGTTGGGCAACTTGGCGGGCAGGCTCGAGGAATCGCTGTCACCCTTTACACCTTTATTTTGTTCATCGGTGCCACTCTAGAACCTATCGTTGCTGTTACACTATTGAAAACTGGTAGCTATCTTTTGACATTTGAAATTCTTGCAGTCCTCCTTGGAATAGGGTTACTTGTATCGTTTGCTATTAGACCTGAAAAGTTTAGTAAAGGAGAAGCTTGAGTGATGAAAAAGTTTTCCTGGTTTGCGCTTATGATAATGATTGTGACTGGAACTTATGTTGTTGTGGTTTATGCTCAGGATCAAGGTTACCAACAACAAGCTAAAAATGACGTGAAACCTATTAGTCAGATTCAACAAAAAAATGAGGTGAACTCAATGAGTCAGAATCAACAAAAAATCCAAGAAGAAAAAACATATCAAAATGCCTTAAACGAAGCCCTTGAAACCATCTCGATTCCCGACGGATACGAATTTAAAGATGTTCGGAGTGGAAAACAGAATGATACTGATGTTTGGGTTTTTCGATACGAAAAGTCAAATGGGGAAAATAATGGACTCGGTGGCGAACATTATTCATTTACAGTAGATAATGAAAGTCATAAAATCCTAGGGATTACATGGATGGATCAGCGTTTTGCTTCAGGACAGCAACTGCCTTCTGAAAAACGAACAGATGAACTTGTAAAATCATTTCTTAACTGGACTCAACCTGGGCTATTTGATCGTTTAGAAAATCATTGGATCCGTCCGCATGATGAAGTCATAACCGTAAATGGTAAAAAAGTTACCATTACTGGTATGAAATATAAGTGCTACTTACCAGATGAGGATACGTGGGCGTGGGTGATCGTTGGTCCAGATGAAAAAATAATTACCTTCGAGCAAGGAATAAAATGGGAAGGTGGCCGAGTAACTGAAAAATGGCTGCATGACAATTGGCTGGAAACGGGTAACACAACTAACCAATTATAGGACACCAGCCAGTAAACAAGAATACTTAGTTTTTAACCCAGTCTCAAAAACATTCGTTTTTGAGACTGGGTTAATTTAAAAATAAAATATACTTAAACACTATTAATATAGGTTTTAAAACTCATCTCAAAAACAAAATCTCATAATCTGCAACTTTTTACGAGAGGGAGATACATTGGTGGTTTGGAAACTGGATAGATTAGGACGTTCTTTAAAACACCTAATAGATTTAGTAAATTCCCTTAATGAAAAAAATATTAATTTTCGTAGTCTTCAAGAGAATATCGATACTACTACAAGTGGAGGAAAGCTTATTTTTCATGTTTTTGGGGCGTTGGCCGAATTTGAACGAGAAATTATTCGCGAAAGAACACAGGCTGGATTATCTGCTGCTCGTGCGAGAGGACGACATGGAGGTCGACCAAAATCTATGGATGAAAAAAAAATAGCAATAGCTAAGACACTGATGAATGATCAAAATAACTCTATACAGGATATTTGTAAAATACTTGGTGTGTCAAAA
>CAMLDI010000059.1 GCA_946478845.1 uncultured Paenibacillaceae bacterium | reverse complement strand
AAGGGATTGCCCGAACCTTTCAAAATATTCGTTTATTTAAAGAAATGACAGCCATAGAAAATGTGATGGTTGGCATGGAAACCCGTTTGCAGTCCAATTTATTTGATATTTTATTGGGTTTAAAGAAAGTGAAAAAAGAAGAAAGAGTCATACAACTAGAAGCTTATCGTTTATTAGAGTACGCAGGAATTGGGGATATAGCTAATCAAATTGCGAATCATTTGAGTTATGGGGTGCAACGCCGTTTAGAGATTGCCAGAGCCCTGGCCATGAAACCTGTTTTGCTTTTGCTAGATGAACCTGCCGCAGGGATGAATCCCAGAGAGACAAAAGAGTTAATGGACTTCATAGGGCGAATCCGGGATGAATTAGAAATCACCATCCTTCTTATTGAACATGATATGAAATTGGTGATGGGAATTAGTGAGAGAATCCATGTATTGGACTTTGGAGAAAAGATAGCAGAGGGAGACCCGGAGACCATCCGGAAAAATGAGAAAGTGATTGAAGCTTATCTGGGTCCAGGAGAAATGTCAGGAGGGGACTAGAGATGCCAATTTTAGAGTTGGTAAATGTTCATTCGTTTTATGGGGGAATTCATGCATTAAAGGGGGTTTCGTTGAAAGTAAACAAAGGGGAAATTGTAACCTTAATTGGCTCCAATGGGGCAGGAAAATCCACAACATTGAAAGCTATAAGCGGTCTAATTCAAGTGAAAATGGGGTCTGTTCGCTTAGATGGAGAAGAGATTGGGAACCAGCCTCCCCATAAAATCGTGCAAAAGGGAATTGCCCACATCCCAGAAGGAAGACGGATTTTTCCTCGTCTTACTGTGAGGGAAAATTTAGAAATGGGTTCTTTCGCAGTAGATGATGTTGCCTGGAAAAAGGAACAATTAGAGAGAGTGTTTCATTACTTTCCCCGCCTGCGGGAGCGTATGGACCAAAAGGGAGGAACCATGAGTGGGGGGGAACAGCAAATGCTGGCCATTGCCAGGGGCTTAATGTCTCGTCCCCATCTTTTAATGCTAGATGAACCGTCCATGGGTTTATCTCCATTAATGGCACAGCAAATTTTTCGTTTTTTGGAGGAATTAAACAGGGAAGGGATGACCATACTGCTTGTTGAGCAAAATGCAAACCAGGCATTGAAAATTGCTCATCGGGGGTATGTGATTCAAACAGGAGAAATCCTTTTGGAGGATCATGCAAACCAATTGCTGGTCAACGAGCAGGTAAAAGAAGCTTACCTTTCCTAAAGAAGACCTTTGGCTGGCATTGGGAACCTATCATCTTAAGTTAACAGCAAAGAGGAGGCATTATAATGAAAAAGACGGGTTTAGTACTCATGATCTTAATGATGGTTTGGGGGATGACTGCCTGTGGGAAAGGGAGCCAATCCACATCCATCCAGCCAACTGTAGCACCAGTTGAACCGAAAAATGAAATAATTGCGCCTTTAACAGGGTTGCCAACTACTGTGCCTAATGATAACAGGGTTGTGATGGTGATGATTAATAATCATACGAAAGCCCGTCCCCAATCAGGGTTAGACCAGGCGGATGTAGTGTATGAGATTTTAGAAGAAGGGTTAATTACCCGGTTTATGGCTTTTTATCAAAGTGAGTTGCCCGAGGTCGTAGGGCCAGTTCGCAGTATTCGCCCTTATAATATTACTCTGGCGGAGGCTTTTGATTCGATTATTTCCCATGCAGGTGGCAGTGAAGCAGCATTATCTACCTTAAGACAGGGGAACCATTCTGATTTGGATGAAATTTATCGCTATAACAAAGCCTACTGGCGGATTCATACACGAAAAGCCCCCCATAACTTATATACCAGTATCCCTGCCTTGCGTAAAGGAGCAGAAGCAATGGGGTATCCAGTGAAGGGAAACGTTCCATCCTTTACCTTTAGGAAAGCAACAGATGAGGTACAAGGGGAGAAAGCTGAGACAATTAATGTCTTTTATGCGAAAGGGTATACAGCTGAATATGCGTATGACTCTCAAACCAAGCAGTATAAACGGTTAACCGTAGGACAGTTATTGAAAAACAAAGAAACAGGAAAACAAGTGGAAGCAGCCAATGTCATGGTGCTTTCTACTAACCATAGAATTGTGGATTCCAAAGGACATCTGGAAATCAATGTGAATGGACCTGGAAAAGGGTATCTCTTCCAAAGGGGAAAAGCAATGAAAATTACCTGGGAATTAAAAGATGGCATGTTACGGGCTTATCAAAATGGCCAGGAAGTTCCTATGTATCCAGGGAAAACCTGGGTCAATGTGGTTCCAATTAAAACCAATGGGCCTTCTCCTCTAACATTTAAATAAGGTGTAAATAACTTGCCAAAGCCCCCCTTATTTTAATATGATAAGGGGGGATGTTTTGCTTTAGCTATGCAAAGCGTTAAAGGATTTGTAAGGAAATGGAGGGGATAATCCATGCAAATCGACAAATTAAAAGGCAAGGAATTGGATCAATTATTTGAAGCCATTCTCTCTTTGAAAACCATAGAAGAGTGTTATTTGTTTTTTGATGATGTTTGTACGGTAAATGAAATGAAAACCCTGGCCCAGAGGTTAGAAGTAGCACGGATGCTGCAGGCGAAAGGGAAATATACACAAATTGAAGAAGAAACAGGAGCCAGTACAGCTACCATTTCCCGGGTAAAGCGTTGCCTGGAATATGGACAGGGGGGTTATTCCCTGGTTCTTGGCCGAATTCTCAAATCCGAAGAATAGCAACAAGCCCTCTACAAAAAAGTAGAGGGTTTTCTATTCAGATTATCGTTGAAGGAGGGGATGAGAAGATGCTGCAAATTGATCAATGGAGACATGTGTTTAAATTAGATCCAGATAAAGAAATTACAGATGAGGCCATTCACGCCCTTTGTAACTCAGGAACCGATGCTATCCTTGTGGGGGGCACCACCAATATTACCTATGAAAACACCAGGTCATTATTAGAGCGTCTTCTCCCTTATTCTCTGCCAGTAATTTTGGAAATTTCTTCATTGGAGGCAATTGTTGGAGGTTTTCATGGTTATTTTCTCCCCCTGGTATTGAATGCGGGAAAGGAAGAGTGGATTTTTTTCCCCCACATTCAAGGATTAAAAGAATATGGGACTTTGCTGGACTGGGAAGATATTTATACCGAGGGGTACGTGGTGTGCAATCCGGATTGTGATGTGGCCCGTTTAACCGAAAGCCGAATTCCATCCACTTCTGATGATCTGGTAGCCTATGGACGCTTGGCAGACAGGGTGCTAAAATTGCCTATTTTATATATTGAATACAGTGGAACCTATGGAAATCCGGAGTGGGTCCGTTCTGTTTACCATGGGGTGAAGGATACCCTCCTTTTTTATGGCGGGGGAATCCGCAGTGAAGAAGAGGCCAGGGAAATGTCCCATTGGGCAGATTGTATTGTGGTAGGCAATGTGATTTATGAAGATTTGCCGGTTGCTTTAAAAACCGTCAAAGGGGCCAAAGAAATTCAGTCCTAGACATGCTATAATAGAACTAATTTTTGTGCGTGGCACTCGCCCAGTTTTCTTTAGGAAGGAGCTCTTTTTTAAATGGAAGCAATCAGCCGTTTAAATAAAAAACAACAGGAAGCGGTCCTTGCAACTCAAGGGCCACTTTTGATTCTTGCCGGTGCGGGCAGTGGGAAAACAAGGGTTTTGACCCATCGCATTGCCTATTTATTAAAAGAACGATTAGCGACGCCTTATAATATATTAGCCATTACCTTTACCAATAAGGCAGCCCGAGAAATGAAGGAACGGGTTTCTTCAATTGTGGGCTCAGAAGGGGAAAATATTTGGATCTCAACTTTTCACTCCATGTGTGTTCGGATTTTGCGTCGGGATATTGATCGATTAGGTTATAGCCGGAATTTCACCATTCTCGATTCCAGTGACCAGTTAAGTGTGATTAAACAATGTGAAAAAGAATTGAATATTGATTCCAAGAAATTTGATCCTCGCATGATTTTAGGCATGATCAGCAGTGCAAAAAATGAATTGAAAAGCCCTGAGCGTTTTGCTGCAGAGGCACAGGGTCCTATACAATCTGTGGCAGCAAAAGTGTATGAGCGGTACCAAAAGAAGTTAAAAAGCAATAATTCCCTGGATTTTGATGATTTAATTGGGAAAACCATTGAATTATTTAAAGCAGAAAAAGAAGTGTTAGATTACTATCAGCGAAAATTTCAGTATATCCATGTGGATGAGTATCAAGATACCAATGCTGCCCAGTATACCTTGGTTAAATTGCTGGCAGCACACTTCCGCAACTTATGTGTGGTAGGGGATTCAGACCAATCTATTTACGGATGGCGTGGAGCTGATATCCGCAATATTTTAGACTTTGAAAAGGACTATCCAGATGCCAGGGTCATTCTTCTGGAACAAAACTATCGTTCCACAAAGCGGATTTTAGAAGCGGCCAACCACGTAATTAAGAATAATGCCGGGCGGAAAGCGAAAAACTTGTGGACTGAAAATGATGAGGGGCCGAAGATTCACTGTTTTACTGCCGATAGTGAACATGGGGAAGCCTATTATGTAGTTAAGGAAATTCAAAAGGGGATACGACAGGGAACCCCTTATGGCCAATTTGCAGTTCTTTATCGGACGAATGCCCAGTCTCGTGTCATTGAGGATACCTTTATGAAGTCAGGGATTCCTTATACCATTGTAGGCTCTACCAAGTTCTATGACCGCAAAGAAATTAAAGATCTTCTCGCTTATTTGCGATTGATATCCAATCCAGATGATGATACGAGTTTACGCCGTATCATTAATGTTCCTAAACGGGGGATTGGAGAAAGCACTGTCGAGAAAATTCAAGTGTATGCAGCTGACCAGGGAATTTCCCTTTATCGTGCCATAAAAGAAGTAGAAGAAATTGGCCTTAGTGCCAGAGCAGCGAAATTGGTCAGGGAATTTTCCAAAATGATTGTTGACCTGGAATTAATGCGGGAGTATTTAAGCGTTACTGAATTAACAGAAGAAGTGTTAAAACGGAGCGGTTATCGGGAAGAGTTGAAAAATGAAGGAACCCTGGAAGCGGCAGGGCGCCTGGAGAATATTAACGAGTTTCTTTCTGTTACCATGGAATTTGAAAGTAAAAATGATGATAAATCCCTCATCGCCTTTCTTACGGATTTAGCATTAATTGCTGATGTCGATATGCTTGTTGAAGGAGAAGGGGAAAGGGAAAAAGGCAACGGGGTTATCCTTATGACGTTGCATAGCGCTAAAGGATTGGAATTCCCTACTGTTTTCTTAATTGGGATGGAAGAAGGGGTCTTCCCCCATTCCCGTGCTTTATTTAATGATGAAGAAATGGAAGAAGAGCGGCGTTTGGCGTATGTGGGAATTACCCGTGCAGAGAAAGAATTATTTATGACTTGTGCTATGATGCGCACTCTTTATGGCCAAACAAAACGAAATCCCCGTTCCCGTTTTTTTGATGAAATCCCTGAGCATTTGCTAGAACAGGAAGGGGATGTACAACAGGAAGACATCTGGGGCACTCCCAGTAGTGGTGTTATTCAGTCAGGCGGGTTTGGAAATCGTCCACACAGGGCTTCGGTGTCTTCCATACAACGGGGAATCCACAAGGGAGCTGATTTATCCCAGGATTGGAATACAGGGGATAAAGTGACTCATAAGGCCTGGGGAGTGGGTACTGTTGTCATGAAGAAAGGGGATGGGGATGATATGGAATTAACCATTGCCTTTCCGCCGCCTACTGGAGTGAAACGATTGTTGGCTAAATTTGCTCCAATTGAGAAACTGTAGTAATGGGAGGATTCTCATGAATAAAGAAGAAGGGGCACAACGCATTGAGGCTTTGCGCCAGGAAATTGAGAAGCATAACTATCTTTACTATGTGAAAGACATGCCTGAAATCAGTGATTATGATTATGATCAATTGATGAGGGAATTAATTCAATTAGAAGAACAATATCCGGAATTCATTACCCCAGAATCTCCTTCCCAGCGAGTGGGGGGCACTCCCTTGGCTGAATTCTCTAAAGTGGAGCATCGGATTCCAATGTTAAGCCTTGGCAATGCTTTTAATGAACAGGATCTGCGAGATTTCGACCGCCGGGTCCGCCAGGGATTGGGAATTGAGGATGAGGTTCGTTATGTTTGCGAATTGAAAATTGATGGACTTGCTGTATCTCTCCGCTATGAAGAAGGGAAATTCCTGCAAGGGGCAACCCGGGGAGATGGAACCACAGGGGAAGATATTACCCTTAATTTGCGCACCATCCGCTCTATTCCCCTGGCAATTAAGGAGCCTCTTTCCTTTGAAGTGCGGGGAGAGGTGTTCATGCCCCGCCGTTCTTTTGAACGGTTAAATGAAAAAAGAGGGGCGGAAGGGGAGCAGCTTTTTGCCAATCCCCGCAATGCGGCTGCAGGTTCTGTGCGTCAGCTAGATCCTCGCATTGCTGGAGAGCGGAATTTGGACATGTTCCTTTATGCAATGGTAGGGGCTGATTTAACAGACATTGATAGCCATAGTGAAGCCTTAGCCTATTTAGACCGTCTGGGGTTCAAAACGAATCCAGAAAGAAGATGTTATATCGGAATTGATGGAGTCCTTGAATTTATCGCAAATTGGACAGAAAAGCGGGCAAGCTTGCCCTATGATATTGATGGCATTGTGATTAAAGTAAATCAGTTAGCCTATCAAGAAGAATTAGGGACGACGGCAAAAAGCCCCCGCTGGGCTATTGCTTACAAATTCCCTGCGGAAGAAGGGGTTACTGTTCTGCGGGACATTGAAATTACCGTAGGCCGGACCGGGGTTTTAACGCCAACAGCACTGTTAGATCCGGTAAGTTTGGCTGGCACCACAGTAAAACGAGCTTCTCTGCACAATGAAGACCTGATTCGGGAAAAAGGAATCCTCATCGGTGACCATGTCATTGTGCGAAAAGCGGGGGATATTATTCCAGAAGTAGTAGCTGTGAAAACAGACCTGCGTACCGGGGAGGAAAAGCCCTTTTCCTATCCTGAAACATGCCCTGCTTGTGGCAGTGGAGTGGTTCGTTTTGAAGGGGAAGTGGCCCAAAGGTGCATTAATCCAGAATGTCCGGCCCAAATTCTCGAAGGCATGATCCATTTTGTCTCCCGCAACGCCATGAATATTGATGGTCTGGGAGAAAAGGTGGTCACCCAACTTTACCAGAACCAGTTGATTCGCAGTGTTGCAGATTTGTATTATTTGAAAAGAGAAGACTTGCTGGCATTGGAACGGATGGGGGAAAAATCCGTTGATAACTTATTAAAAGCCATTGAAAAAAGCAAATCTAATTCTCTGGAACGGTTAATTTTCGGCCTGGGCATCCGCTTTGTGGGAGAACGTGCTGCCAAATTGTTAGCTCAACATTTTGGTACCATGGAAGCCTTGCGTAAAGCCAGTAAGGAAGAATTGATGCAAGTAGATGAAATCGGAGCAAAAATGGCGGAAAGCATAATCGCTTACTTTGCTAAACCTGAAGTGGATGAAGTGCTGGGGTTATTAGCACAGGGTGGCGTGAATATGGCCTATACAGGGGTTCGCCCATCGGAAATGGCAGAAGATGCACCTTTTGCAGGGAAAACTGTGGTATTGACTGGAACTCTTACTGCATTAACGCGTAAAGAAGCCCAGGAATTAATTGAATCCCTTGGGGGCAAAGCATCAGGAAGTGTCAGTAAAAAGACCCACCTGGTGGTTGCTGGGGAAAGTGCTGGGTCAAAATTAGCCAGGGCAAAAGAATTAGGAATCGCCGTTATTAGTGAAGAAGAATTCATCGCCATGGCAAAAAAATCATAAAAATAAAAGGATTAGGGAATACTATGCTCACCGACTGATTGAGGAGGGAGTTGTATTCCCTATGTTTTTTTCCATCATCATCCCTTTTTTAATGAGCTTTTCCCTCGTTTATTTGCTAACACCTTTAGCCAAGAAAATGGCTCTTTATATCCACTTAGTGGATTTGCCTGGAGGACGGAAAATTCATGAGAAACCCATTCCTCTTTCTGGCGGGTTAGCGGTTTATTTTGGGATTAGTTTAACCCTCTTGTTTTTTAATCCATACGATTCCATGACCTTTATCCTGTTGACTGGTTCTTTCTTTTTAATGGTCATGGGATTAGTGGATGATTTATATAAAGCCAGGGGCAAAGACTTCTCACCCTGGCCAAAACTTGTGGTCCAATTTGTTATTGCTTTTTTTGTGTATTATCATGGTTTTCGTTTCTTTGGAATAACCAATCCCTTTGAAGAAGATGGTTTTCTTCTTTTCCCAGAATGGATTTCTTTTTTATTCACAGTGTTATGGGTGATGGGATTTATTAATATGTTTAATTTTATTGATGGGGTAGATGGCCTGGCTGGCGGAATTTCCACCATTTCTTCCCTTACCTTATTTTTTGTGGCTTTTTTGCGGGGAGAATCGGATATCTTGATTCCTCTCCTGGCCCTGATTGGGGCAAGCCTGGCTTTTTTACGTTTTAATTTTTATCCTGCAAAGGTTTTTCTAGGAGACATGGGTTCCATGGTCATTGGTTACATGCTAGCAGTCATCTCTTTATCCGGGGTGATGAAAGGGGCGACCATGTTAACCATCATTATTTCCCTCTTAGCCTTAGGCTTCCCTGTGATGGATCTCATCCAGGTGATTGTGCGGCGCATGCGGGAAGGCCGTCCTATTTATAAAGCTGATCGAGGCCATTTGCACCATCAGTTAATGGCCATTGGCTTAACCCAGAGGCAAACAGTTAGCGTCATTTATGTGATTAGTATACTGTTTTCGTTAATGGCCATTGTTTTGCTGGTGGTGGCGAAGTTTTTGTAGGCGACAGGTAAAGGGGGATTTTTAAATAAGAAAAATCTTTAAAAAACATTCGGTTTTAAATACTGCGTAGCACTAAAACACATTACCAAAATCAAAGTATTTTTATTTATGCATATAACCTTTTATGGTACAATTTTAGGCAAGTAGAGGTAATATTTGGGAATTGTTTCATGATTTTCGGGTATGCCTGGGTAAGTACCTATGAACAAAATCTTGATATGCAATTGGATGCTCTAAATCGTTATGGGGTTGAAAAAGTTTATAAAGAAAAAATGACCAGTACACCACTTTGTATCGTCACTTCTAAATTTTAAGGGGATGAAAAAATGTTTTTTGCTGTTTTAACTTATCAAAAGTCATTGGAACATGTAGAAGAAAACTTAGAGGCTCATAATGTGTATCTTGATAAAAACTATAAGTTAGGTAATTTTATTTTTTCAGGAAGAAGAAATCCACGAATAGGTGGGGTTATTTTAATCAACCAAGATTCAGAAGATAAGGTTTTAGAAATAATTAAAGAAGACCCTTTTTATATAAAAGAAATTGCAAAATATGAGTTAATAGATTTTGTTCCTTCGAAATTTGCTGAAGGATTTAAAACATTTATTAAATAATACAAGCTTATTTAGAATATTCGTCAATCGAATTAATCAATTTTATTAATCATTTTCAAAAGAGAATATATTTTATGTTTTTAATTACCGTTAATTAAACAACTTTTTAGGGCAATACTACACTCTTAAGTAGTATTGCCCTTAGTTTCTTGCTTTAAGTCTATTAAAAACTTGTTTGGTGTAATATCTACTATTGAATTTTTTCAATTCAACGAAAGAGGATACCAACCTTTGTCATTATTTAACATTTTATTTATTCAGTAGAATCCCAAATAGAAAAGTTTATATTTTTGAGAATTTGCTCTTTTATTTCTATATTACTCTTCCTTATTATATAGAAAAATTTAATGCATAATAAATTCATGCAAAAAACATACATAAGGTGTACGGGACACTTTTTAGAACCGTACACCTTTTCTTTGTAAGCGTTGCACTGACCATAGCGAGATATACGATGAGAAACATAATGGATTGTGACTCTAGACTGGAGAACCTTTGATAAAAGAAAAGGATGAATAGGATGGACTAAGCATTCGTTGTCCTGGAATCTCCTCGAAAATAGGAATCACACCCCTCCGTAAAAGTCCGTTGGAATTTTCCTTTCATTATATCAAAGTTGCACCAGCCTGTTATCTTTGTTATCATCTACATAGAATTGTGTGAAAAACTTGGCATCCACCAAGTTTTCCTTAGTTATTACGGGAGGTGGAAAGAATGAGTGCAATTTCTCGCCAGGAAGTTGAATATGTGGCTAAACTAGCACGTTTGAATTTATCAGAAGAAGAAGCAGAAAAATATACAGAACAGTTAAACGCCATTTTAGAGTTTGCCGGTAAATTAAACGAACTGGATACAAGCAATATTGAGCCCACCAGCCATGTGCTTGATGTATATAACGTTATGCGCGATGATGAAGTGCGTCCCTCTGTGGATAGGGAGAAAGCCCTTCTCAACGCACCAGAAGAAGAAGACGGGCAATTTAAAGTGCCTGCGGTTATGGATTAGAAAGGAGGAATACCGTTGTCTTTGTTTGATAAGTCTTTAATGGACATACATAGCGAGATTGATAAAGGTGAATTGACTGTAACAGACCTGGTGAAAGCCAGTTATGAACGGATTAATCAGGTAGAAGATAAGGTTAAATCCTTTGTCACCCTGGATGAAGAAAATGCGTTGAAAAAAGCAAAAGAATTGGATGAACAGCAAACTCTCGGGGAAGAAAAAGGATTGCTTTTTGGTTTGCCTGCAGGGATTAAAGATAATATTGTAACGGAAAATGTGCGGACAACCTGTGCCAGCAAACTTCTCTCCAACTATCAACCGATTTATAATGCCTTTGTTATGGATCGCTTGAATGCAGCCCAATCTGTGATGATTGGGAAGTTGAACATGGACGAGTTTGCTATGGGTGGTTCCACAGAAAACTCCGGGTTCTTCAATACTTATAATCCATGGAATACAGACTATGTTCCTGGCGGTTCCAGCGGCGGTTCTGCAGCTTCTGTTGCTGCAGGGGAAGTCTATTTCGCCCTTGGTTCAGATACAGGGGGATCCATTCGCCAACCTGCTGCCTATTGCGGGATTGTTGGTTTAAAACCAACCTATGGCCTTGTTTCCCGCTTTGGTTTAGTCGCATTTGCTTCTTCATTAGACCAAATTGGGCCTCTTACGAAAAACGTAGAAGATTCAGCCTATGTGCTGCAAGCCATTGCTGCCCATGACCCATTTGACTCTACTTCTGCTGAAGTAGAAATTCCTGATTACATATCTGCTTTAACTGGAGATGTAAAAGGCCTTCGCATTGGAGTTCCTTCTGAATTAATGGGTGAAGGGATTGACCCTGAAGTAAAAGCAAAAGTAGAAGAAGCGCTAAAAGTTTTAGAAGGTTTAGGTGCCATTGTGGAAGAAGTCCATCTTCCACATACACAATATGCAGTACCAACTTACTATCTCTTAGCGCCATCTGAAGCATCTTCTAACTTAGCCCGTTATGATGGTGTTCGTTATGGGGTGCGTGCAGATAATGCTGCTAACCTGATTGATATGTACAAAGAATCCCGCAGCCAGGGCTTTGGGCCAGAGGTTAAACGCCGCATTATGCTAGGGACCTATGCCCTTAGCTCAGGATACTATGATGCTTACTATAAAAAAGCGCAACAAGTTCGTACATTGATTAAAAAAGACTTTGACAATGTATTCAGCAAATACGATGTAATTATTGGACCAACTGCTCCAACCACCGCTTTCAAAATCGGTGAAAAAGTCAACGATCCATTAACCATGTATTTAGAAGATATTTGCACCATTCCAGTAAACCTTGCGGGCATTCCTGCCATTAGCGTACCTTGCGGATTTGCTAGCAATGGCATGCCAATTGGGTTGCAAATCATGGGTAAAGCTTTCGATGAATCCACTATTCTTCGTGTAGCCCATGCCTTTGAACAAAATACGGAACATCATAAAGCGCGTCCAGCGTTGTAAGGGGGGAAAATAAAAACCATGGAATTCGAAACTGTCATTGGTTTGGAGGTTCACTCCGAGCTTTCTACAAAAACTAAAATCTTTTGCGGCTGCTCTACTGAATTTGGTGCACCGCCGAATACCCATACATGCCCGATTTGTTTAGGACATCCAGGGGTATTGCCTGTGCTTAATAAAAAAGCATTGGAATACGCCATTAAAGCAGCTCTTGCTTTAAACTGTGAGATTGCTGAAGTAAGTAAATTTGACCGGAAAAATTACTTCTACCCTGACCTGCCAAAAGCGTACCAAATCTCCCAATTCGACCAACCTATTGGCCAAAATGGCTGGATTGATATTGAAGTGAATGGGGAAACCAAGCGCATTGGCATCACTCGTCTTCACCTGGAAGAAGATGCAGGAAAATTGGTTCACGCTGATGGCAGCAATGCCTCCCTTGCTGACTTTAACAGGGTAGGTACGCCTTTGATTGAGATCGTATCTGAGCCAGACCTTCGTTCTCCCGAAGAAGCCCGTGCATATCTGGAAAAATTAAAATCCATTATCCAATACTGTGAAGTATCTGATGTAAAAATGGAAGAAGGTTCACTCCGCTGTGATGCTAACATTAGTTTGCGTCCAGTAGGACAAAAGGAATTCGGAACCCGTGCTGAGTTGAAAAACATGAACTCTTTCCGCAACGTTCAAAAGGGCCTTGAATATGAAGAATGGCGCCAGGCAGACATTCTTCGCAGCGGTGGGGAAGTGGTACAAGAAACCCGACGTTGGGATGATGTCAATAACAAGACGTTATCTATGCGCGGCAAAGAAGAAGCCCATGACTATCGGTACTTCCCAGATCCAGACCTGGTTAAGTTAAAAATTGACCGTACCTGGGTAGAGGACATTAAAGGAACCATTCCAGAATTGCCAGATGCCCGCAAAGCCCGTTATGTAGAACAGTATGGCCTTCCTGCTTATGATGCAGGGGTTATCACCATGTCTAAAGATGTTTCCGATTTCTTTGATGGCGCTGTGAAAACTGGCGCTGATGCTAAAGGGGTTGCCAACTGGGTAATGGGTGAGTTAATGGCTTACTTGAACGCCAATAACTTAGAAATCAAAGATGCTAAAATTTCCCCAGAAGGCCTGGGCGAAATGGTGAAATTAATTGATAAAGGCACCATCAGCAGCAAAATTGCCAAAACCGTTTTCAAAGAAATGATGGAATCTGGCAAGTCTCCAGAGAAAATCGTAGAAGAAAAAGGCCTTGTGCAAATTAGCGATGAAGGGGAATTGAAACGCATCGTAGAAGAAATCGTTGCGGCTAATCCTCAATCTGTTGCTGACTTCAAAGCAGGGAAAGACCGCGCCATCGGCTTCCTTGTGGGCCAAATCATGAAAGCGACCAAAGGGAAAGCCAACCCTGGGGTTGTTAACCAACTTCTTCGTGATGCATTGAAATAGAATATTCTTATAGATGAAAAAGAGCCGGTCTGCCCTTATGGGGTAGGTCGGCTTTTTGTATAAAATTAATTATTATGGAAAGCATACTTTACATTTGAAGTCTTTGGGTGTAGTATATAAATGTAAAGTGTGCTTTCCATTGTGCTGTGAGGGGAGTGGTTTAGTGAAGAATCGACTAGAAGAGATCCGGAAACAACATGGCATAAAGCAGGAAGAGCTTGCTGAGGCTTTGGAAGTTTCCCGGCAAACGATAGGTTCTTTAGAAAATGGACGTTACAATCCATCAATAATACTTGCATTCAAAATTGCTCGATATTTCAAAATGTCTATTGAGGAAATTTTTATCTATGAGGAGGAAAAAACGTGAAAAATAATCATGCCACCCGCTATATCATTTTTATACTGTTGGGAGTTATAGTTTTAGCTGTTGGAATTTTTGTGATAGGCGATAACTTAAAATCTGTTGCTGGCTTATGTATTGGTATAGGTGCAGGATTAATCGGCATGAATGTTGCAAATTTAATTATGAATCTTTATTACAGAAAGCACCCAGATATAAAAAAACAGAGTGATATTGAATCAAAGGATGAGCGTACTGTTGCCATTACCAATAAAGCCAAAGCTAAGGCCTTTGATATCATGATAAAAATCTTAATTATTATTCCATTCTTAATGATCCTTATCGATTTACCACTATGGATGATACTTGCTACCATCGCGCTTTATGTGTTTGGGTTTTGCGTACAAATATATTTCACAATACGTTATAGCAAAGAAATGTAATACTTTTATCAAATACCATAAATTTACAATTTTATATAGAGATGATATACTTATTATTGTAAGGTTGTGCTGCTTGTGTATGGCCTGTGATACAATAGAAAATAAATTTACGATATAAATAGGGAGGTAAAATGATGGAACAACTATTAAATAAAATTCTGGATGAACTTCAGGGTTTGAAAATTGATGTAGGTGGACTAGCCCAGGGCCAAAAACAGTTGGAAAAACGATTTGATGGAATGGAAATCCGTTTTGACGGATTAGAAGAACGGTTTAATGGAATGGAAACCAGGTTTGACGGATTAGAAGAACGGTTTAATGGAATGGAAACTAGGTTTGATGGATTAGAGGAACGGTTTAATGGAATGGAAGTAAGGTTTGATGGATTAGAAGAACGGTTTAATGGAATGGAAGTAAGGTTTGATGGATTAGAAGAACGGTTTAATG
>CAMLDI010000058.1 GCA_946478845.1 uncultured Paenibacillaceae bacterium | reverse complement strand
TTGCCATTAAAAATGATGAACTTAGTGATGTGCAGATTGCAGGGTTTCAAGTAGCTCTTTTAATGAAAGGCCCAACATTAACAGAAATCTCCGCCATTGCTCAAGCCATGAGGGACCATTGCATTAAAATTAATCCCAATGTAAATGAAGAAATGATGGATACCTGCGGTACTGGAGGCGGATTGAGTACCTTTAATATTTCCACTTCTGTCGCTTTTGTGGCTGCTGCTGCTGGCATTCCCGTAGCCAAACATGGCAGTCGTTCCATTTCCAGCCTTTCTGGAAGTGCTGATGTGTTGGAAGCGTTGAATGTAAAAATTAATTTAAGCCCTAAAGGGATTGAGAAGCTCATTGAGGATGTTGGCATCGCTTTTCTTTATGCCCCCCTTTTTCATCCGGTCATGGGTAAGGTGCTTCCTCCAGAAAAAGATTTAGGGATTAAGACCATTTTTTATACCATTATTGGGCCGCTCATTAATCCTACCAGTGCTACAAAGCATGTGTTGGGGGTCTATAAGCCAGAGTTATTGGATACTGTTTCCCAGGTTGCCTTGTCGTTAGGGTATAAGAGAGCTTTATTTGTTCATGGTGTAGATGGCTTAGATGAAATTTCTCTCCTTGGGAAAACGAGAATTAATGAATTAAATAATGGAGAGATCACCAGTTACGAAATTGCTCCAGAGGATTTTGGTTTTTCCCGTTGTACTCTGGAAGAAATTGCAACAGGTACGCCGGAAGAGAATGCAACTATGATTCGGAATGTTTTTTCTGGAAAGGACAAGGGGCCTCGCCGTCAGGCAGTGATCTTGAATGCTGCCGGTGCTTTAATGATTGGGGATAAAGCCGATACCTTTGCCGAAGGAATTCAGCTGGCAAACGAATTGATTGACAGTGGAGCAGCCCAACACAAATTAAATCAACTCATTACTGCTTCAAATGACTATAGTTTGGAGAAATAAAATGAATCAAAATTATACAAAATGTACTACAGCCCTATGGAACCAATATCATTCTGGCAAAATCCCTGTCATCCCGGATATTAAGTGTAAGTCTCCCGGGGAGGGAGACCTTATGCTTGGCAGAGATCCTGTTGAAATTGCAAAGAGTTTGGCTGTAGCAGGAGCCCCTGTGATTTCTGTTGTAACAGAGAGGGACCATTTTGGAGGATCCCCAGAACTTGTTCGCCAGATTGCCCAGGCTACATCTCTTCCCATATTACGCAAAGATTTTATTAAGACCCGTGACCATTTGCTTGAAAGTAAAGAGATTGGCGCCAGTGGAGTCCTGCTGATTTCTTCTATACTGGAAAAAGAACAGCTATATAAACTCATTGAAGAGGCTCTGGCATTGGCTTTAGAGCCATTAGTAGAAACTCATAGTGAGGAAGAAATTAGGGCGGTAAAGGATTTGAAATTGTCTTTCTTAGGCATTAACAACCGTAACATTATGGAATGGGAAATGGATGGAGGAACTGTAAACACCACGGAACAGCTTGGGGACTTTCTCCCGACAGGCGCATTTGTTTTAAGTGAAAGTTCCATTGCTTCCCCTGGGGATGTGCAGCGAGCTATATCAGCAGGAGCCCATGGGGTATTAGTAGGAACCGCAATCCTTAAGGCACAAGACCCCGTAGAGATGTACCATAAGTTAAGTGAACCCAGGGGGTAAGGTTGTGACACGTGTTAAAATCTGTGGATTAATGAATCAAAGGGATGTCAATCTGTGTGTTCAAGCCGGAGTCCATATGCTGGGCTTTGTGGTGGATTACCCAATCCCCGTACCCTGGAATCTGGAAATTCCGGAAGCCAGAGAGCTTATTCAACAGGTTCCCCCTTTTGTCAGCCCCTGTGTGGTGACAGGAGGATCCGTTGAAAAAGTCTTAGATTTGGCAGAAAAAACCCGCCCTAATGTGGTGCAACTCCATTATAAGGAAACTCTTGAGGACGTAAAAAAAATAGCCCATGGGTTAACATTACATGGGATTAAAACCATGAAGGCTTTACGCATTGGCCCAGATGGCAAATGTGATTTCGAAATTACAGATCCAGTTCAGGCAGCCAGGGAGCTTTCTAAAACCGGAATCTCCGCCATACTGGTAGATTCCTATACAGCATCCAGGCCTGGGGGTACAGGGGTGTTGGTGAATCTCACTTCTTTTAAAATGATACAAAAAGATAGCCTGATTCCCGTGGTCCTTGCAGGGGGCTTGAATCCAGGGAATATCTCTTCTCTGGTTCATGAATTACATCCCTACGCCATCGATGTTTTGACTGGCGTGGAAGAGACATCAGATAAGAAAGATCCTAATAAAATTGCAGAATTTATGAGGAATGTTCAAGCTGCTTTATAAATAATAAGGCAAGTGCCCTCAAGGGCAGTTGCCTTTTATGTTCTTTCAGGATAATCCTTTATACCAAATGTTCATGCTCTCGATTTTTCCGGAAATTTGCGTATTATTTAGTAATGTCCCACCAAAGTCGTATCCTAAACCAGCAAACGTACAGTTCATTGGCAAAGATTCTGCTCTCGCTATTGTATAAAGTGTTTTTATGCCTCTTTTCAGCATCTCTTGTTCCATTGTTGTTAATAGGTGTTTTGCCAATTGTTTTCCCCGGTGTTCTGGTTGAATAGCGAAATCGGTCATTTCCGCATTTTTTTGTCTTTTGTTCATTTCACTTGATGCTAATGCCACTAAATTTCCATCATAATATACCCCAAAATATACTAAATTGGAACTCATTGTTTCCCTAATATATAGTGGATCAAATATTGGGAAGGGGTAGGTCTTAAAGGTATTTTTATAGAGATGAGCCATTTCTTCGGCTTTACTTGGATCCATGATCTCTAAATAATAATCCTTGTGTAAAGGATGAAGAGGCGAATTTTTCCTTTCTTTTGCAATTTGAATAATTCTGTTATATTCATTACGTTTCATCGTTTCACTTCGTTCAGTTGATAAAAATTGACTTAAAAAATAGCAATCTTTTTTACCCTGATAATAATTCAGAACTTTTCCTTCGATTTTGTATCCCTTTTCTAGAAAATAGTCGCAGGAATCATCAGGAACTTTGATGACGATTTTATCATAATTTTCCCTTTTAGCTAATAATGCCAAACAATCAACAATCTGATTTTGATCTTGGGGGTCATATTCCATGAGATAAATTCTATTATTTTCTTTCCCATGATGAATCAAGCAATGTTTGAGTTTTTCAATTGTATCAAAAATAATATCACCTTATCATCTGTCATCTGTTATTTTGCATAAACTCCAGGTTTTAAAGTAATGGTATTATCGTAATCAGCTAATAATTTCTTAATTCCTATCACTTCTTGATTGTCTGATTTCGCTATTTTCTCCATTTTTAATTGCAAATGGCAGTTGTTACAGTCTAAATCACAGGAGTTGTGTTCATAACGATCGGGTTCTTTATAGGTCGTAATCACACCTTCGTAATTTCGTAAAACCACTTTATTGGAAGATTGCGAAATCAGATAGTTTGGACTGACAGGAATTTTTCCCCCTCCGCCAGGAGCATCAATAACATAGGTAGGAACGGCGAAGCCGCTGGTATGCCCCCGTAGACTTTCCATTATTTCAATCCCTTTCCCAACGGAAGTTCTAAAATGTTCAAGTCCTTCTGACAAATCACATTGATACAGATAATAGGGGCGAACCCTGAAACTAACTAATTTCTGAACCAGTTTCTTCATAATCTGTGGGCAGTCGTTTACTTCTGCTAATAAAACAGACTGGTTACCCATGGGAATACCTGATTTAGTAAGTTTCTGTATGGCTGTTTTAGCTTCTGGAGTTAATTCTTCTGGATGATTAAAATGGGTATTAATCCACAGGTTATCGTATTTGCCTAATGCTTGAACTAATTCATTGGTAATGCGAAAAGGAAGTACAACCGGAGTTCTTGTTCCTAATCGAACGACTTCAACGTGGTCAATTTTAGCAAGTTCATCTAAAAGAAATGTAAGGTGCTTATCGGGCAACATGAGTGCATCGCCGCCGGATAACAATACATCTCTTATCTCTTTATGGTCATTAATATATTCTATGCCTTTAATTAAATTGCTTCTGGTAGGAATGGAATCTTTATCGCCAACTTTTCTTTTTCTTGTGCAGTGTCTGCAATACATGGCGCAAACATTGCTAACATGAAATAATACCCGATCGGGATAACGATGGGTGATTCCTGGAACTGGGCTATTTTTATCTTCTGCTAAAGGGTCTACCATATCAGCTTCCGATTTATATAGCTCTCTCGTATCTGCAAATGCTTGTTTAAAAACGGGATCGTTTTCATAATCATTAGGATCAATTAATGACATATAGTAAGGTGTAATGGCCATAGCTCTAACTCTATTACCAAATCAGTAATAGAGTTAGAGTGTTTAAGCTTCGCTAATCAGATTGTTAGCTCGCTTTATACCACGGAGACCATAGTATAGTTTATGACCATATGATCCTAAACAAACCCCAGTTCTATAAAGGTATTTTTCGGTATTATTTTCATTTGGACCGGTAATTTTATTTGCCTCCGCATAAATATATACGTAACCAAACTCGAAAACCAATTACTCATAATACTTACTTCATAAAGTGTTGAATTTTTATGCATAAATTATACAGTATTATTTAGCTTTTGTCAAATAATTGGTTTTTTATGTCATTTTGAATCCAAATACAATCGGTAAACGTATAAAAAATAAAGATTATAAAGTGGTCCATTATCTTGCGGAAAGGAACTTGATTTTGAAATTATAAATTAAAAAAATCGATAGTTATGGGTTATTTACATAAGAAGTGAAGATGATACTAATAGAAAAGGGGAGATGTATAGATGGGTATTATTCGGGCAGCAGCAGGAGCCATTGGAGGCACCCTGGCAGAACAATGGCTAGAAACCATTGAACCTGCACAAATAGACAATACCATTTTAGCTACTAATGGTGTTCTTGTTAGAAAAAATGACCGCCGCAGTTCAAACCGCCGCAAAACAGAAGATGTGATTTCTAACGGTTCCATCATCCACGTTCCGGAGAACGTCTTTATGTTGCTCGTAGATGGGGGAAAGATTATTGCTGCAACAGATGAACCTGGATACTATCGGGTGGAAAACACCGCATCCCCCTCTATCTTCTTCCAGTCCCCAGAGGGGGTTACAACAGAGGGATATAGCAACACCGAAGGCCATGGCATCAACAGGCCCGGCGGTTTTATGAATACCATTAAGGATTCCTGGGAACGTTTTAAGTTTGGCGGGACCACTCCCCTTAAGCAAAGGGTGGTTTATATCAATAAACAGGAAATCCCTGACTTGCGTTTCGGGACGAAAAATCCGGTCCCTTATACGGACAGGGTACTGGTTCCCGGGCGGGTGGTGCCCTGCAAAATCACGTCCTTTGGCACCTATTCCATTAAGATCGCGGACCCACTTTTGTTTTATCATGAAGTTTGCAATAAGACGGGGAACATAAATCTGTCCATCAATGAGATGGCGGAGCAATATATTAATGAGTTTTTGATGGCTTATACAACAGCCCTGGCCAGTCTTTCTGCAGACAAAGTTTTAGTTTCTGATATTCCTATGAAAACCACGGAACTGGGCCAATATATGGCAGAGGTGCTTGATAAAGAATGGCTTGCCAAACGGGGATTTTTCATTCAAAGCGTTGGGATTGCAGGAATCTCCTTTGATGAGAATACGGACAAATTATTGGAGCGCTATGCTAATGACTCCATCCTTTTTGACCCAACGGCCCGGGCTGCCCGCATGACCGGGGCGATGGCTTCAGGATTAGAAGCGGCTGGGAAAAATGAAGGGGGAGCCATGCTTGGTTTTGCCGGAATGGCCATGGGGATGAATGCTGCAGGAGCCATGGGTGTGATGCCAGGCCAGCAGCCACAATCGCCCCAACAACAAAACCCATCTGTTCCGCCACCGCCAAAAGCGGGTCTTGGAACAGGGTGGACCTGTACAAATTGCGGCAATCAAATGCCAGATGGCACTGCTTTTTGTGCAAAATGCGGATCCAAAAAACCGGTAGAGGAAAGGTCGGCCAGCAAGGATGAATGGGTATGCTCCTGCGGAAATCGGAATGTTGGAGGAAAGTTCTGTCCTCATTGTGGCAAAAAGCGGCCTGAAGATAACAGGTGGGTATGCAGTTGCGGCAATGAATCGGAAGCTCCATTTTGCAGCCAGTGCGGGAACAAAAAGCCTGATGGGTCTAATGGGACTGAGGATAAATAAATGGCTTCCGTTAAAGAGTACAAATGTCTAAATTGCAAAGCGGGATTGGCATTTGATCCTTCCTCCCAGAAGTGGAAATGCGGTTATTGTTTCAGTGAGTTTACGAAAGAACAGCTAGATGCCGCTTTAAAGGAGGAAGAACAATTAGATCAGGCAATGCCTGATTTGGATTCCTACCATTGTACCAGTTGCGGAGCCGAATTGATTATTGATTCCACCATTTCAGCAACCCATTGTTTGTATTGTAAAAGCCCGGCCATTATTAAATCCAGGTTTACAGGGAAATTCAAGCCGAAAAGCGTTATTCCCTTTAAATTAACCAAATCTCAGGCAGAAGACCTTTATCGAAAATGGATTAAGAAAAGGCTGTTTGCCCCCAGTGCTTTTAAAACCCAGGAAGAAATTAAACGGGTAACAGGAGTTTATGCCCCTTTCTGGCTTTTTGATTGCATGGTTGACGGTCAGATTGAGGGGGAAGGGACCAAGGTTAGCAGTTGGACAATGGGGGAGTACCGTTATACGAAAACCCAGTATTTTAGAGTTGTCCGAAGAGGGAAGGTCAACTATCACCAGATCCCTATAGATGCTTCTAAAAAGTTAGATGATACGTTAATGTTTAAAATGGAGCCCTATCAGTATAATGATTTAACAGATTTCTCCATGAAGTATATGTCTGGATTTATGGCGGAAAAGTATGATGTAGAGGCTGAAGAAGCAGGTAAAGTGATGAAAGAGAGGGTAAAGGATTATACGGAAGAGAGGTTACGGGGTACGGTACATGGATATACCGCTTACCAGGTGATGGGAAAACAAATTTCTTTATCTGATGAAACCCATAGCTATTCTTTGCTTCCAGTATATATCCTGGTCAATAAATACAAGGAAAAAGAGCACATCTTTATGGTAAACGGCCAGACAGGAAAAGTAGTGGGTGATACCCCCATTAGTTTTGCTAAGCAACTGGTTTTTGCGGCTTCTGTTTTTCTGGTCGTCTGGCTTGTTGCTGTGTTTGGAGGTGCTCTCATTGTATAAAAGAGTTGCTGTTTTTCTTCTTTTGTGTATTCTTGTTGTTTTTGCTAATCAACCTATAGGGCTGGCTATTCAGTCGGCCAATGTAAAGGACTCTTTAAATTTATTAACAGAAGAAGAAGTAAAAGCGATTCAGTCTTTAATAGAAAAAACAGTGGTTGAACATAACCTGGATCTAGCAGTTGTGATTACTGATGATACACAGGGGAAGTCATCCAGAGATTTTGCTGATGATTATTATGATGCAAACGGATTTGGTGTGGGGGAAGATTATTCCGGTTTGCTCTTATTGATTAACATGAATGACAAAGAAGTATGGATTTCTACCTATGGTAGGGCGATTGATATTTTTACGGATAGCAGAATTGATGCTATGGTCAATTCCATTACTGGATTATTGTCAGATGGAAACTATAATCAGGCATGTACCGAGTTTGTGAATCAGGTTGCGAATTACGCAACCCAGGGGGTTCCCACAGGACAGCACAGAATCAATACCGATCCAGGCACCTACAAGGAAAGGGCCATTCGGCTAATCCAATCCCCTCTTGTGTATATCATAGCATTGATTATTGCTGTTGTTGCAACGGTTATTGCGTCATTATCAAGCAAAGGAAAAGTGACAATTAATAACCGCACCTATGAAGAAAAGGATTCATTTCAGTTGGTGGGCAGCAAAGATGAGTTCATTAGGGAATCCGTTACCCAGATGAAGATTCCCAAAAACCCCGGGGGCTCAGGGGGATTAGGGAGCAGTACCCATACAGGCAGCAGCGGGGGAACCCATGGTGGCGGGGGTGGGAAATTTTGAAAAGTTTAGGTAGATAAAAAGATAAATATTTATTATATTTTAAATATAAAAGAGTTAAAAATAGGAATAACAAAAAATGAAACCATTTAGCAGAAAGGATGGATAAAAAGATGGAAAATTATGATGTAGTATTAGACTTTTTCACAAAGGCTGACAAACCAGTAAGAGCAGGAGAAGTTGTAAAAGGAACAGGCCTGGAAAAGAAAGATGTAGATAAAGTAATGACCAAGCTAAAAAAAGAGGAAAAAATCGTTTCTCCGAAAGCTTGCTTCTGGGAAATTAAAAAGTAAGACATAGAAAAATGAGCTGGTGCACTATGCATCAGCTCATTTTTGTTCTTCCCACCATCCAAAGGTCACATTGGCTTTATGCTGAATTGTTTAGGTGTGTGCATTTTTTTGGCGTAGGACTAATAATAGGGAGGTTTGGCAAAAATGGAGGAGAAAAAAATAGAAGGAGCGATGAATTTGGAAAAGCCTGAAGTTCCACAAAAATCCCCTATTCCTGTAGAACTTAAGAAGGATGAAACCTATTATTGGTGTACATGCGGAAAAAGCGATAAGCAACCCTTTTGTGATGGGTCTCATGAGGGAACATCCTTTGAACCTTTAGCATTTACTGCTGAAAAAGATGAAAAAGCCTATTTATGTGCCTGCAAGCATACCAAAAACCCTCCTTATTGTGATGGATCACACAAAGAACTTTAATTTTTTGATGGGTTGAAGCCTATGTTTTTTGCATAGGCGTTTTTTTTTCTGATAAAATCTACATTATAACTTCTTTATCCACCTACGGTCTGATCGAAGGAGGGGCCTCCTTTCTGAAAAATGTTAAAATGGGAGAATGAAAACGATGATTTTTTAAAAAAATTCGCTTTGAAATGTGGATTATGGCTCTTTAAATTTTGAAGTAGAGGGTAGGTGGCAGTTTGGGAAAAAAATATGAATTTGAAGCAGAAATAAAAAAGGTGCCAGATATCGATGGAGCATACGTGGAGATTCCCTTTGATGTGAAAGCTGAGTTTGGCAAAGGGCGGGTGCCTGTATTTGCTACTTTTGATGGAGAACCCTATGAGGGAAGTTTAGTTCGGATGAAAACCCCTTGTCATATTATTGGGATCAGGAAGGATATACGGGCCAAAATAGGGAAGCAGCCCGGAGATACCATCAAAGTGACACTTGAAGAGAGAGAGGCAAAAAAATAGAAGAGGGTGAGATTTGATGCCTATTAACATACCAAAGGATTTACCAGCAGGGGAAGTTTTACGGCAAGAGAAGATTTTTGTGATGGATGAAGATCGGGCTAGAACGCAGGATATACGCCCTCTTAATATAATTATTTTAAATTTAATGCCAGAAAAAGAAAAAACCGAGTTGCAATTATTGCGGTTGTTGGGCAATACGCCGTTACAGGTAAATATTACATTTTTACAAACATCAACATATCAAGCTAAAAACGTCAGCAGTTATCATCTGGATCATTTTTATACAACTTTTGCATATGTAAAAAATCGCCGCTTTGACGGGATGATCATTACAGGGGCTCCGGTAGAAAAAATGGACTTTGAAGATGTGGACTATTGGGAAGAATTAACAGAGATTATGGAATGGACAAAAGAAAACGTAACATCCACATTGCATATTTGTTGGGGAGCCCAGGCCGCTTTGTATTATCATTATGGAATTAATAAGTTTGCATTGCCTAAGAAATGTTTCGGTGTATATCGGCACCAGGTTTTTGCACCAATGGAAAAACTAGTCCGTGGTTTTGATGATATTTTTAATGCGCCACATTCTCGATATACTGATGTTTCCCATGAAGCTATTGAACAACATCCAGATTTGCAATTAGTCTCTGTGTCTGAAGAGGGAATCCCTTTTATCATTATGTCTGATAAAGGGAAGAATATCATGATTACCGGCCATTTGGAATACGATGCCACAACCCTTGCCGATGAATATACTAGGGATCGAAGCAAAGGTTTGAATACGGATATTCCTATTAATTATTTTCCCAATGATGATGTAAATGAGCGCCCGCTGCATTCATGGAAATCACACAGTTATTTGTTGTTTTCTAATTGGCTCAATTACTATGTTTATCAAGAAACACCTTATAATTGGTAAAAGATTATTGAAACTCTTAAAGAAAGAGATGTAAAAAACCAACAGGGAATAAACTTTTTCCTTGTTGGTTTTTAGTTTTATCTATGATTTTCTAAAATAGCTCCTCTGTTTGCCGATGTAACAATATCAGCATATCGGGAAAGGTACCCTGATGTAATTTTAGGTTTTCTTGGCTTCCAGTTGTCTCTTCGTGTTTTTAATTCAGAACCGCTGATGAGGAAGTTAATTGTATTTGCCATAATATCAATTTGGATTAGATCTCCCTCTTCTATTAAAGCGATATTTCCCCCAACAGCCGCTTCTGGTGAAACATGTCCAATGGCTGCTCCTCTAGTTGCACCGCTAAAACGTCCATCGGTAATCAAAGCCACACTTTCTCCAAGTCCCCGGCCCATTATGGCGGAGGTTGGATTAAGCATTTCCCTCATGCCTGGTCCGCCTTTGGGACCTTCATAACGGATGACTACAACATCTCCTGGAAGGATCTTGCCTGAATGGATTGCCTTCATTGCATCTTCTTCGCAGTCAAATACTCTGGCTGGTCCCTCATGTTTTAGCATTTCCGGTGAAACTGCAGAACGTTTTACGACACAGGAATCAGGCGCCAGATTCCCTTTTAATACGGCAATACCTCCTGTTTTACTGTAAGGGTTCTCCACAGGCCGGATGACCTCAGTATTTTTATTGATGCAACCTGCTATGTTTTCTCCGATGGTTTTTCCTGAGCATGTTATCACATTGGTTTTTAGTAGTCCCAATTTATTAACTTCGTTCATAATAGCATACACACCGCCAGCTTCATGGAGTTCTTCGATGTAGGTATGGCCAACAGGAGCCAGATGGCAGAGATTCGGTGTTTTGTCACTGATTTCATTGGCGATCTCAAGGTTTAATTCGATTCCGCATTCATGGGCAATCGCAGGAAGGTGGAGCATACTGTTGGTGCTGCAGCCTAAAGCCATATCGATGGTCAAGGCATTGGTGAAAGCATCCATGGTCATAATATCTCTCGGCCAGATCTCCTTTTTTAGTAACTCCATAATTTTCATTCCCGTGTGTTTTGCCAGTTGAATCCGTTCAGAATAGACGGCAGGGATTGTTCCGTTTCCTCGTAATGCCATACCTAGCACTTCAGTCAGGCAGTTCATACTGTTGGCTGTATACATGCCTGAACAAGAACCGCAGGTTGGACAGGCTTTGTTTTCAAATTCCAATAATTTTTCTTTTGTGATCTTGCCTGCCTGGTAGGCCCCGTCTGCTTCTGTCATACTGGTAAAACTAACTTTTTGCCCGTCCACTTTACCTGCCAGCATGGGTCCGCCACTGACAAAGATGGTTGGTATATTTAATCGTGCTGCAGCCATTAATAAACCGGGAACATTTTTATCACAGTTTGGAACCATGACCAGTGCATCAAAGGCATGGGCAAGAGCCATGGCTTCTGTAGAATCTGCAATGAGTTCTCTTGTAATCAGGGAATAGTTCATTCCTTTATGGCCCATAGCAAGGCCATCACATACAGCGATGGCCGGAAAGACAAGAGGGGTTCCGCCTGCCATAGCGACACCCAGTTTTACGGCATCTACAATTTTATCAAGGTTCATATGTCCAGGAACCACATCGTTTTGGGAATTGACAATGCCAATAAATGGCCTGTCTATTTCTTCGTTGGTCAATCCAAGAGCATGAAGTAAGGCACGCTTGGGGGCTTTTTTCCTTAAGGAATCACTATTCATATTAAATAAACACCTCACTATAACATGGTTGTATGACTACATTATAATTTGTATGATGTCTTATGTAAATGATCCCATCATACAAATTTTATGCAAAAAAAAATAGCTGTATAGAAACAGCTAGATGATAGTTATTCTTCTAAGATTCCAAAGCCTCGCATAGCGTGGATGATATGAAGTTTCATGGCGGTTTTTGTTCCTTCTGCGTCTCGCTTTGCAAGAAACTCCATAATGATTCGGTGGTCATTTAAAGTATTCTGAATCATTTCCTCATTTTCATCGGATAAATGGACCCCGGTATCAATGGCCCTATAAAGGATGGGGAGCAGCCGATTCATAAACTCGTTGTGGGTAGCTTTGGCAATGGATTTATGGAAAGCTTGTTCGACCTCGGTTCGGTCTTCCTTTTTAAGAATTTTTTCTTCCTCAAGTTTCCCGTAATAGAGAATTCGTTCAAGTTCTTTATCTGTTGCCCGTTTTGCTGCATAATAAGCGCATTGAGGTTCAAAAATCAGGCGCATTTCATACAACTCTTTCAAGTCGGGCCGGAATGTTGTAAGTTCCTTTAAACTAAAATCATCATTTAATCCTTCATTATTCTTTACAAAAGTTCCTCTGCCCCGTTGAATTTCTAATACATTGTGGGTTACTAAAATACGAATGGCTTCTCGTAAGGTAGTGCGGCTCACTTGCAATTCTGCTGAAAGCTCATTTTCATTGGGAAGCTTATCTCCAGCAATAAACCTTTTATCTATGGTAATCATAGACAGAATGTGATCTGCAATACTTTCAGCCAGACTTTTTCCTTCTCTTGTCATAAAGTTATCCTCCAGGTAGAATGGTATATTTATTATAATGCATTAGACATCTTTTTCAAATGAAGATGTCTGATGTCTGAATGTATAAAGAGGTAGAAAACTGAACAAAAAATCTTTATTAAATATATGTAAACCTACTGACTCGATCAGAAGGTTTTTGTGTTAATTATATCAAGCTACAAATGGGTATATTTTCCTATTAAACCAACTATGGTACAATAACTAAAGAGACTGAAAAGAAAAATAGACAGATTGCTACGTTTTGGTTCTGATAACAAATAAAATATTTAAAGGAGAGGAGGTTGACCATGGCAAAACCGAAAAGACAAAAACCTAAAGTAATCAAAAGAGTCTCCAAAAACGTAAAACAACACGTCATCTATGTTAGTGATTATCAGGAGCTATTCATCATTGCTAACCGTTACAAAAACGTGAAAAATTACGTTTATTCAAGGTATTCCGGAATAAACTCTTTGCTGTTGTTGAAGGACTACAAGAAGAAAATTCGTGATGTTTGGGTTAAAAATGGTTTTGCTGAACAATGGAAACTTCCTGCTCGTTATTGGAAATTAGCTTTAGATGAAGGGATCTCTAATATCAAATCAAAATGGTCGAATATCAAAAATGATATTTGTAAGGCTGTTCGCGAGAACAGCCATTTAACGGATGATGAGAAATCCTTTATCTATTACATGCTAAAATCAGATGAGATTTTACATGCTATCTTAACCTATAAAGATTATATGGTTCCCAAAAAAACAACTTCTCTCGAAGTTAGAAAACATTATGTACATCAACTAATCAGACGATATGTAAGAAAATATAAAAAAGGAATTCCTTATTCCATAAAATCTACAAGTTTTATGGTTGATCGACCAATGTATAAATATTACGTTGCTGAAGGTAAACCCTATATTGAAATGACTTCATCTGTACCTAGAAAACGTATCTTCTTTGCGTTAAAAGATAGAAACCAATATACAGGAAATATCCGAGTGGTTTTGCGTGATCACGGAGTTGAATTTCACCACCTCGTTGAAACAAAAATGAAAAGTCTTTCTTCTGAAGCCAACGAAGTGGGTGTTGATAAAGGTTACAAGACATTGCTAGCTACTTCAACAGGTCATTTATATGGTGAAAAGTTAAATAATTTATTGAACACAGAAACAGAACGTTTGAATAAGGTGAATGCAAAACGGAACCCCTATTATGCAATTGTAAGAAAATATGAAGCAGAAGGAAATTTGGAAACAGCGAACAGAATAAGAGAAAACAACTTAGGCAAGAAGAAATACAATAAACAAAAGAATAAACATGATACAACAGTTAAAAGTTACATTAACCATTCCTTAAATCAATTTCTTTTTATGGAAAAACCAAGTGATATTATTCAGGAAGATTTAACCTTCGTTTCTTGGGATGATAAGTTTCCCAAACACATAAAGCGTAAGCTTTCCCGTTGGATTAAAGGATACATTAAGGAACGATTAGAATACAAAGCAGAGCTTAATCATATCAAAATGCATAAAGTGAATGCGGCTTATACATCACAAATATGTCATAAATGTGGATGTTTTGGAAAAAGAAATGGGGATACATTTACTTGCGAACGCTGTGGTAAAATGCATGCCGATATAAATGCCAGTAACAATATTAAGCAACGAAAAGATGATAAAGAAATTACGCTATATACAAATTACAAAACAGTGAAAAAAATCCTCGAAAACAGAATGAAACTCACAGCAAGTTAATAAAAAAGACCTCCCTTTATCACAAGTGTAGCCAACCTCCTTCAGAGGCGTTGCACTTTACCGAAAGGGGGTAAATGGGAGGTCTTATTTTAATTTATTATCTCAACGGTTGTGGGAAGAACAGGTGATGTTGTCGGGTAATTGGACTTACAGCTTGTTCACTGGCTCAACCAAGACCACGAGGTTTGTGGAGCGAATGACTCAAATACCTAGGTATTTTTACTATAATCCGTAGATTTATATAGGTTTTTGGGACCAG
>CAMLDI010000057.1 GCA_946478845.1 uncultured Paenibacillaceae bacterium | reverse complement strand
GGTGGTTTTATGTTTCGCCTTCTTCAGGCTCAACAGACTAAAGTCTATAAATAAAGAAAGGCCCCAGAGTATACTGGAGCCTTTCAATTAATTACATAATGTTATTTAACCGTTGTATGGTATCGTGTATTGTTTCTTCGCCCATTTGCACTTGTTGGTAATAGTGAATGGCTTCTCGAAGGTTTCCATCCTCTTCCGCAATTCTCCCTTTCCAGTAAAACAAAATGGGGTCTTCATCATCAATATCTTTCATTTTCCCAATATACTCTTTAATTTCTTGCATACGCCCCAATTCACTTAAAAGCATAAAATAACGGTCCAACAAATGAATATCTTCACTTTGCAGGCGAAGAGCCTGGCTATATACGGCCAGTGCCTGATCCTTTAGTTTTAACTCCCATAACGCCTCTCCTAATAAAGGATAAGCCGCCACATATTCTGAATCCTTCTCAATCAATTGGGAAAATCGCCTTACAGCGGAAGTCCAATCCCCCATTTGATAACATACAATGCCACAACCAAAGAGGGCAGTAGAAGAAGGAGAAATTTCAATGGCTTTTTCATATAGGGACTTTGCCTTTTCAAATTCCCCTCTTCTCGCTTCAATATTTGCTTTCTTTACAAGAAATTCTTCGTCTTCCGCAAAACCAGAAATCCCCTTCCAGATGTCCAGGGCTTTTTGGTCTTCACCAGATTCTTCATAAATCTCTCCCAGCATATAAAGAATTTCTTCTTTATGGTCAGGATTTAATGATAAGGCTTTTTGCAAATAGGCAGAGGCGACTTCCGGGAGGCCTTCAATGCGATACAGTTGGCCCAATAAACTATATAAACGGGAATCTTCTTCCTTCTCCTCTTTTAAAGCCATCAATAATTCCAGTGCTTCATCGATTTCTCCCAATTCAAGATGGGCTGAAGATTGATAAAGGCGACATTCATAAATTAACTCCTCATCCCCTCTTGCTAAGGTTTCAGTTTTACGGAAAATACCCAGGCTCTTATCAATATGGCCCACATCATAATAAAAAACGCCAATTTCAAAAAGCATCTCTTCATTGCTGGCGTATTCTTCTTCTAACTGTTCTAAAAAAGCATACCCTTCTTCAAATTGTTCCTGATCAAACAATTCCTGTACTAATTCTAACTTTTGATATTCATCAATCACTTTATTCTCTCCTCTAACCTGATTACTGTATAAAAAAAAGGGAACACCCATATACTTTATAGAATAGACCAGGTTCTTTAAATATAGACCTTCATTAATTCCACTAAAATTCATAGATTTTGTCGAGCAAATAGGGATTCCATCCCATTTAATTTAATCATAAAATAGAAAAATAAAGGAGGCTACATACCCCGTGGACAAACATTTATTTTCCCTGCTTCAATTTAAACGAGAAAAAATGCATGAATTTTACGAAATAAACCACAATCTTCGCGATGAAAAAGTACTTGAAGTCAGCATTGAAATTGATGGAATCATAAATAAAATCATGAAAACAAAACTAGCTGGCACGAATCCAAAAGAGCAAAAAATCCACCCCTTTTAAAAAGAAGTGGATTCACAAATATCCTGCAGGATTGAGAAAAAGCCTGGGAAAGAAACATTGATAGATTCAGCATTCTCAATCCCCGTTTCCCCTTCCGCGATTAACCCTGCAATGGCAATGGACATGCCAATTCGGTGATCTCCATGGCTATTACAAAGGGCTCCCTGTAAAGAGCTTTTCCCCATAATAATCATACCATCATCAGTAGGCGTTACATTTACGTTCATTTTTCCCAATTCAACCACTACAGTATCAATGCGGTTCGTCTCTTTTACTTTCAATTCAGCGGCATCCTTTATTACTGTTTTTCCTTCAGCCTGGCTGGCTAAAACAGCAATAATAGGGACTTCATCAATTAACCGGGGGATTAATTCCCCGCCAATTTCAATGCCGTGTAACATACTATATTTCACTTCAATGTCAGCTACAGGTTCCCCATTCACTTCACGTTTATTAAGGTACTGGATTGATGCACCCATATCCTTCATTACATCGATAATTCCAGTACGTGTTGGGTTCACTCCCACATTATTGATAATCAGGTGGCTCCCTGGTACAATCGCCGCTGCAACCATTAAAAAGGCTGCAGAAGAAATATCCCCAGGAACATGGATTTCTCCGGGAGAAATTAACTGTTGTCCCCCCTTGATGCGAACCCCCTCAGGAAATGAATCAACTTCAACACCAAAGGAAGTTAACATTCTTTCCGTATGGTCACGGGATTTCTCAGGTTCATAAACAGTGGTCTCTCCAGAAGCTTGCAACCCTGCCAGCAGGATGGATGATTTCACCTGAGCACTGCTTACAGGGGAATGGTACACCATTCCTTTAATATTTCCGCCACGTATAGCAATAGGTGTATATTCCCCGTTCATACGGCCATCAATCTTCGCTTCCATTTGGAGCAACGGATTGGTCACGCGGCGCATCGGCCGGCGGCCAATGGATGAATCCCCTATTAAAATAGAATGGAAAGGTTGAGTGGACAGGATCCCCATCATCAAGCGGATCGTTGTTCCTGAATTCCCCACATCCAGGATATCGGAAGGTTCCTCTAAGCCAAACCATCCTTTTCCGTGAACGGTTACCTGGTCTCCTTTTTGTTCAATAGCAATCCCCATTTTACGGAAGCAAGAAATGGTACTGAGGCAATCAGCCCCAGGCAAAAATCCATAGATATGAGTGGTTCCTTCAGCTAATGAACTGAACATCACCGCACGATGGGAAATGGATTTATCTCCTGGTACTGTAACTTCACCCTTAATCTTATGTATAGCCTTTATTGTTATCATCTGGGACTTAAGCACTCCTATTCACGATGAAATACTTTATATCCTGTATTTTGCAGAATATCTGCTGCCAGTTCCATATCTTCAAGAGAACGAAAAGCAATGCGCAAAACCCCCTGAATTTCTTCCCGGGTCTCTAAAATTTGCAGATTCGGAATACTAATCATATGTTGGCCAAGAAGGGTAGTAACTTGTCCAATACTGCCAGGATGGTCCAGAATATCTACATAAAGATCATAGGAAGGAGGAATGGCCCCTCGTTGTTTGTCCGGAATTTGATTCCTAAAGGCTCTGCCCCGGGCAAAAAACTCTTCAATGCCATCTCCATCTGCCTGTTCAATATAGGTCATTAATTCCCCTAGAGTCTCCTGCCAATCATGATAAATATCCAGCAGAACACGGCGATTATTAATAAAGATATCTCTCCACATGCGGGGATTGCTAGAAGCAATGCGGGTAATATCCCTAAACCCGCCCGCAGCCAGTTGCCGATACCAATCCGTATTTCCATTATAGCCACTTACCAGATTAACAAGGGATGAAGCAATGACATGGGGAAAATGGCTAATCGCCCCTACAACCTGGTCATGAAAATCAGGCTGCATCACCACAACTTTTGCCCGGGTAGGGGTTAACAAGTTTTTCAATCCATCCACTACTTCTTCAGGAACACCCTCTGCAGGTGTTAACACAAAAAAGGCATTCTCATATAAACGGTCATTAGATGCTTCCACACCGGAATGATGGGAACCTGCCATGGGATGCCCGCCGATGAAATAAGCCCCTTTCTTTTCCAGACCCTTAGCCATATCTAATACAGCTTTTTTCGTACTGCCTGTATCACAAATGACCACACCTTTTTTCAGAGGAGTATATCGCAAAAAGGAAATGAGTTCGTATAAGGTTTCAACGGGTGCACTTAGAAAAATATAGTCTGCATTGACTACAGCTTCAGCCAAATGAGTGGTTCCCTGGTCAATTACCCCAAGGGAAACAGCCATATCAAGATTATCTTCATGAATATCAAATCCGGTAATCTGTATATTATCCTGCTTTTTTAGAGCAAGAGCCAGGGATCCCCCTATTAACCCTACTCCAAGAATAGCCACTTGAATCATTGCCTATATCCTCCACTAACAGCTGCTTTGCATAACCTCGTCTAGAGCTGCAAGCATTTTCTCATTTTCTTCTTTTGTGCCAATGGTCACACGAATAGCACCAGGGAAGGAACGGATAATAACCCCTCTCTTTTCCATCTCTGTAAAGACCATTTTAGAGTCTGGAAGTTGAACGAAAACAAAATTTGCTTCTGAAGGATAGTAAGGCAACCCTAATGCATCCAATCCAGCATAAACCTGTTCTAATCCTTCTTTGTTCGCTTTAAAGCATTTTTCCACAAATTCCTGGTCTTTTAAAGCGGCGATCGCTCCCCGTTGTGCAAGGGTGTTCACATTGAAAGGTTCTCGTACCCTGTTCAATTTATCAATAATCTCTTCCCCGGCAACCCCATACCCGACGCGAAGAGCGGCGATTCCATATATTTTGGAAAAGGTGCGTAAAATAATAATATTCGGGTATTTTTCCATGAGAGAAAGGGATTGTGGATAAGATGAATCTTTCACGTATTCACAGTAAGCTTCATCGAGAACAATCAATACATTTCTCGGAACTCGATCCATAAAAGAAATGAGTTCCTTTTCCCCAATCATTTTTCCCGTTGGATTATTGGGATTGCAAATCCAAACCACTCTGGTTTTATCGTTGATTCGGGCCAACATGGCCTCTAAATCATGATCCCCCTCAACACAAGGGATTTCGATAGGTTCTGACCCTTCGATAATAGCATTGGTTTTATAAACCGGAAAAGTAGGAACAGCCATTACCGTATTGGTATCAGGTTCAAGATATGCCCGTGCAATAAGCATACATACTTCATCAGAACCGGTACCGAAAATCAATTGTTCTGGTTTTACCCCAAGAAAATGGGAAACGGCCCCACGCAAATCAATACAGGCGCCGTCAGGATAAATAGCAAGTTGGTCCAATTGGGACATGAGTTCTTCTTTCACAAGAGGAGAACATCCAAAAGGATTTTCGTTAGAAGCTACTTTAATAACCTCTTTAAGCCCCAATTCTCTTTTTACATCTTCAATAGGTTTCCCCGGTTGATAGACCGGTAAATGTACAATCCGGGATTTTGGAATCAAACTACTCACCCCTAAATCAAAAGTTTTCATTATTTCATGATAACCCAGATTGCAGTTCTTTTACAAATTTTTTTATTTCCCCAAGGCCTTGCTCCCTGGTCGTCTCATCTTTTAAAAGGCCTTCGTTTTTTAAGAGAATCGTAATTAAAGCACTTCCTACAATGTAGCCTTCGCAATGGGGAGCCATCAGTTTAACCTGATCTGCCCGGGAAATGCCAAATCCCACTGCCACAGGAACACGGGTATGCTTTTTCACTTCATCAAGGAAACCAACTACACTGTCATCCAGTTGGCTTCTCGCCCCTGTTACCCCCAGTGAGGAAACACAATAAAGGAATCCCTGGGCATTAGAAGCGATCATTTGAATCCGCTGGTGGGATGTAGGAGCCACAAGGGAAATAAAGGACCGACCATTTTGCGCTGTTAGTTTATTGATTTCTTCAGCTTCTTCAAAAGGCAGGTCTGGAATTAATATGCCATCAATCCCATATTCCTCAAGCTGGCCGATTAATTTTTCTGTGCCATATTGGAGGACAGGGTTATAGTAGGTAAATAAAATAACAGGGATTTTTAACCCTCTGGCTCTCATTTCTTTTGCCATTTCTAAAACCTTTGGAAATGTAACCCCTTGTTCTAAAGCTTTATGAGAGGAGCTTTGAATGGTTGGGCCATCTGCGAGAGGATCAGAATAAGGAACCCCTAACTCCAGTAAACCAGCCCCGGCTTCTTCCAGGGTTAAGGCGATGTCCACAGAAGCAGCAGGCGTGGGAAATCCAGCTGTAATAAAAGGAATAAAAATAGGCTGTTCACTTTGAAACGCATCCTGGATATGTTGTGCCCCTGTACTTTCCTTAATCATGGCTTTGTCCCCCTTTATCCCGCTCATAAATCTGGGTAACATCTTTATCTCCCCGGCCAGATAAACAAATGATAATAATTTTATCTTTATCTAATGAAGGTGCAAATTTCACCACTTCTGCTACAGCATGGGAACTCTCCAGTGCAGGAATAATTCCCTCAACTTTACTTAACAATCGAAAAGCTGCCAAAGCTTCTTCATCTGTAATGGAACGGTATTCTGCCCTGCCTGATGCATGAAGGTACGCATGTTCTGGCCCGATTCCTGGATAATCCAATCCGGCAGAAATGGAATAGGGTTCAATGATTTGCCCATATTCATCCTGCAACAGCAAGGTCATGGTACCATGAATGACCCCACGGGTTCCTTTCGCAATGGTTGCCGCATGCTGATCGGTATCTACACCCCAACCTGCCGCTTCCGCACCAATTAGTTTTACATTTTCATCCTCTACAAAGGGATAAAACATGCCAATGGCATTACTTCCTCCACCTACACAGGCAACTATATAGTCAGGGAGACGGCCTGTTTGGGCCAAAATCTGTTCCCTTGCTTCATCCCCAATAATCCGTTGGAAATCCCGTACCATTTTGGGATAGGGATGAGGGCCAATGGCAGAACCCACCATGTAATAAGTGGTATCCACAGTGCTAACCCAGTTACGAATGGCTTCACTGGTGGCATCTTTTAATGTTTTTGTCCCAGAAGAAACAGGAACCACTTCTGCTCCTAATAACTCCATGCGAAAAACATTTAATTTTTGCCGGCGAATATCTTCTTCACCCATAAATACTTTACAGGAAAGCCCCAATCGTGCTGCAATGGTGGCAGAAGCCACACCATGCTGGCCTGCCCCTGTTTCCGCGATGATATATTTCTTGCCCATTCGTTTTGCTAAGAGTCCCTGGGCAATGGCATTATTGATTTTATGGGCACCCGTGTGGTTCAAATCTTCCCGTTTGAGATAAATCTGAGCTCCTCCTAATTCCTTAGTCAACTGTTCGGCAAAATACAGAGGAGTAGGCCTTCCAGAGTATTCTTTTAAAAATACAGCTACATCCTTTAAAAACGCTGGATCTTGTATCGCTTCTTCATAGGCTTGTTCCAGTTCATCAAGGGCATTGACCAGGGTTTCTGGTACATAACGGCCTCCAAATTCTCCAAAACGACCTTTAGACTTCTTGCTCATCTCTGTTCCCATCACGTAAGGCCATCCTTTCCACAACTTGTATTACCTTTCCTATTTTTCCTATATCCTTTATTCCATCGGTCTCAACACCGCTGGATAAATCAATACCGAAAGGTTGATAATGTTGAATTAATTTCTCGATATTTTCAGCATTGAGTCCCCCGGCAACCAGTAGAGGAACTCCCATTTCACTACACCGTGTTTGGAAAGCAAGAATCCTGTCCCAGGCAAATACTTTCCCTGTTCCCCCTGCCTGAGTCTTGGTCATGGTATCCAAAAGAATATAATCCACGCAATCCGCATAGGACTCTAACCCTAAGTTAGCCTGGCCATCCTTGCTAATTCCAATCACTTTTATAAGTTTACACCCAAATTGATCTTTCACCTGACGGCAAAATTCCGGCGATTCCTGGCCGTGGAGCTGCACTAGATCAAGAGGTGCCTTTTGAAAAATTTCTCCTACTTCTTCTAGCGCAGGATTGACAAAAACCCCGACAGTTTTGCTAGTAGAAGGAACAAAGGTGGATAAATTCTCCCATTGGGCAGGACTTACTTTCCGTTTTCCATAAGCAAAAATAAATCCAAGCCAATCAATTAACAAGTTTTCCTTATCAATTATTTTAAGTGTTTCTGTTGATGTAACGCCACATATTTTTAAAAGGGGTCTACCCATTGTGCTTCTCCATTTCTTTTACAGGTCCAACTAAATCTAAAACAGCCTGACTCACATTAGATTGCCGCATGAAATGTTCCCCTACGAGAATACCGTCCACCCCAGCTTCCTGTAGTAAAGCAATATCATCAAGGTCAGAAATCCCGCTCTCACTTATTTTAACAAAATGGGATGGAATGTTTTCAATCAATTTTAAAGTATGGGTAACTGAAGTGGTAAAAGTACGCAGATCCCGATTATTAATACCCATAAGATCCGGTTCCATTACATCGAGAACATTTTCAATTTCTTCAGCAGAATGCACTTCCATTAACACTTCCATCCCCAGGTCTTTTGCAACTCCTGCTAACTCTTTCATTTGCCTTTTTTCCAGAATTGCTGCAATAAGCAACACCACGTCTGCCCCATTTAAGCGAGCTTCATAGATTTGAATAGGATCAATATGAAAATCTTTGCGCAAAAGAGGAATGCCAGGTGTAATTTGCTGCCGGATTTGCTTTAAATAGGCCAAATTCCCTTGAAAAAAGGAACGGTCTGTTAAAACAGAGATTCCTTCTACCCTTGCTTCTTCATAGTTTTTCGCAATATCCAGGGGAAAAAAGGGTTCGCGAATTAATCCTTTAGAAGGAGAAGCTTTTTTCACTTCAGCGATCACGCCAACCCCTCTTCCCCGTTCTTTAAAATTCCTTTTCATGGACGTACAAGGGGAAAAATTGGCAATCACTTTTTCTGCTGCAGAAATAGAAAATTCCCCTTTAATTTCTGCAACTTCCCGTTTTTTTACTTCGACGATTTTATGAAGCATTTTCAACCCCTCCAGAAACAGAAATTAAATGTTGGAGTTTCTCTGCAGATTTTCCTGAATCAATCATTTCCTGGGCAAGCTTTACACCTTCTGCCAAAGAGGATACTTTTTCATCCAAATAAAAGGCTGCTGCACTGTTCATAACAACGATGTCCCGGAAGGCCCCTTTTTCTCCAGCTAAAATATTGTGAATGATTTGGGCATTGTCTGTCGCATTTCCTCCTGCTACTGCTTCAATAGGGTAGGTTTCCAGGCCAAATTGGGTAGGTTCGATTTCATATTCACGAATTTCATCCCCATTTAACTCTGCAACATAGGTAATGCCACTAATGCTAATTTCATCTAACCCATCGGCTCCTGCCACCACCAGCGCCCGTTTAGATCCCATATTTTGCAGCACTTCTGCAAACTTCCGGCACAAATCCTTATCATATACCCCGATCAACTGGCGGTCTGCCCCTGCTGGATTGGTTAATGGCCCAAGCATATTGAAAACGGTTCTAAAACCAATTTGTTGGCGAGGCTCTGCTGCATATTTCATCGCTTTATGGTAAATAGGAGCGAATAAGAAACAAAGGTTTGTTTCTTCCAAACAACATGCCGCTTCCTCAGGGGTTAAATTAATATTAACGCCAAGGGCTTCAAGTACATCTGCACTGCCGCTTTTGCTAGACACTTTACGATTTCCGTGTTTAGCAATGCGTACACCCCCAGCAGCTGCAACCACTGTTGAGGCAGTGGAAATGTTAAAGGAAATGCCTCCGTCACCGCCAGTGCCCACTGTATCCAATAAGTGTTCTGTGTTCATTTTAATGCCCAGGGCTTTGCTTCTCATGATTTCAACAAAACCGGTAATTTCTTCTACTGTTTCATTTTTCATGCGTAAAGCAGTCAAGAAGCTGGTAATTTGCCCAACAGTCGCTTCCCCGCTCATAATAATTTCCATCGCCTGCTTCGCTTCATCTCGATTTAAAGAGTTGCCTTCTACTACTTTTCCTAAGATTTGTTTAAACATCTAAGCTCATCTCCTCTTTTCGATCCATTTTCTCAGCTATTCCTAAGGCAATTAACATGGCTTTTGCTTTATTTACCGTTTCCTCATATTCAAGTTCCGGTACGGAATCAGCAACAATTCCTGCCCCCGCTTGAACATAGGCTTTTTTATCTTTAAATACAATGGTGCGAATGGTAATGCAGGAATCTAAATTCCCCTGGAAACTGAAGTAACCAATAGCTCCACCATAAACCCCACGATTTTTATTCTCTAACTCATCGATAATTTCCATCGCTCTTATTTTCGGGGAACCAGATAATGTTCCTGCAGGAAAACAAGATAACAGGGCATCAAAGCGGGAAATATCATCCTTTAACTTTCCAGAAACATGGGAAACGATATGCATAACCCGTGAATACAGTTCAATAACCATTTGCTCATCTACCTTTACAGAACCATACTGGGAAACCCTTCCCACATCATTTCTGCCCAGGTCAACAAGCATAATATGCTCAGCCCGTTCTTTTTCATCTTGCAACAATTCTTCTGCCAGAGCCAAATCTTCTTCTTCCGTTTTTCCCCTTGGCCGAGTTCCCGCAATAGGCCTGGTTTCAACCTTATTCCCTGTCACTTTTACCAGCATTTCAGGCGAGGTCCCGGCTACAGTCATCCCATCGGTTTCAAAATAATACATGTAAGGGGATGGATTGGTTACCCTTAAGATTCGATACACCAGTAAAGGATCTACCTCAGTTGAAGTGGAAAAACGTTGGGATAAAACAACCTGGAATATATCTCCTGCAGAGATATATTCTTTTGCCCTATTTACATTGCTGCAAAATTCCTCTTTTGTCATATTGCTTTCAAACGCAGGCAGCTCAGCAGTTAGAGGAATGTTTTCAAACCGCTTTTGTGTTTGGGGGCCAGTCTCTGTAATTTTCTTGACTAATTCCATGATACGAAGGCCTGCTTCCTGGTACAAAGGGCTAATTTCCTCAGGATTGAACTCTTTCGGAATATGGATATTAACTATCACCTTTACTTCCTGGCGCAAATGATCATAAGCGATTAATTCATCAACAAATAACAAATGAAGAGTATCTAATTGTTGATCATCTTCTGCAGTATTAGACAATTCTTCAACATAGCGGACTGTATCATATCCCAGAAAACCTACCGCACCTCCAGCAAAGGGAGGCAAATTAATTAAACGGGGAATGTGATAATAGGATAATTTCTCTTTTAAGGCTTCCACAGGATTTCCCGTACCCTGTTCCTTATGCCCATTACGATAAATCCCTTCATATTTTTCATTTTTTGCCCGGAAACGGAGAAAGGGATTTAACCCAATAAAGGAATACCGTCCCCAGCGGTTACCGTCTTCTACGCTTTCTAATAAGAATGTATTTTCACCACGTATGGTTTGATAAATCTGAATGGGAGTTGCCTGATCGGCTAGAAAAGAATAGGAAATAGGAATAAGATTATAGCTGCTGCTTAATTCCATCGCTTCTTCTAATTTCGGGGTAAACATAGGGTCACCTCTTCTCAAATTGTATGGAGAAGGAGGCCGAGGTAGAGGGATAAAAAATAATCACCATATAATATTCTTTTATATCCATTAAAAAAACCGAAGCTAGATGCTCCGGTAGATTTTATCCATTAAAAAAATAAATGAATATCTTCTCTACTAATCTCCGGCTCAACTCTTCTCAACTAACTCGCTCTAATCTCTAAAAACTATACTTAGTAAAAAGGATACCTAGTATTAGGTATCCTGTCAACAATTATTTGTTTGTGATTCTAAATCAGGACGAAGGGCTTTGGCTCCCCCTAGAAAAACGTGCTGGATTTCTTTTATGGATTTATCTGTATTGAATAAAATCAACGCACGCACACACAGAGGCAAACTCCCTGGAACTGGAATCTCTGTGGAGCACATTAAGGGAACTAAATCCCAACCAGGAATGGCACGGACAGCTCTTGCCGGGAATGTTGCCGTTAAATCAGGGGTAACTGTAAGAATGACACTGGCCACATCATCGGCTTCCATCCCGTTTTTACGAATGATTTCTTCTAGCATTAACGCTGTTCCCTCTAAAATAGCCTCCTGGCTATTCTCCTTAACGGTAATAGCCCCTCTTACACCTCGAACTCCCATGGGTTATTCTCCTTCCTTTAACTCACTTAAAACCTCACGGACAAGGTTTTCTGCTATATCTTTACGAATCTCTACTTCTCCAATTTTCCTAGGGACGACAAAGACCAATTGCCCGGATTCCCCTTTTTTATCATGGTGCATCACCTCAATCATCCCATCAATGGATAAATCCATTTCTAAGGATGTTGGAAGGTTGTATTTTTGCAACAGGATAATCACCCGCTGGCTTATATCCTGTGCTAACCCTGCTTTTTCGGCAAGAAGGGCCGCTCCAACCATGCCAATGGCTACAGCCTCGCCATGATTTAATGTTTCGTAATGCAAAAGGGATTCAAAGGAATGGCCGAAGGTATGGCCAAGATTTAAAATGGCACGAATGCCGTTTTCCCTTTCATCCTGGGAAACAACAGCAACTTTCACACTGCAGGCCCGATAAAGGGCTTCTTGAATCAAGGAGTCGTCCAAATTCCAGAGAGCTGCTGCATGATCTTCTAACCATTCCACAAATTGTTCATCCCAAATTAAACCATGTTTAATCATTTCAGCAAAGCCGGCAGCCAATTCCCTGGGCGGCAATGTTTTTAAGAAATTCGTATCATAACACACCAATTTAGGTTGATGAAATGCTCCGATAATATTCTTTGCGAGAGGATGATTGACAGCAACTTTTCCTCCAACACTGCTATCATGGGCTAACAGGGTAGTAGGAATTTGAATAAAATCCACACCCCTCATATAAGTAGCAGCCACAAAACCTGTTAAGTCCCCAACGACGCCTCCACCAAGGGCCAGGATTGCTGACTTTCGGTCAAGGCCTGCTTCAAGAACCCTGGTCATCATTTCCCCGTACACATCCAGGCTTTTTGCCCGTTCTCCAGCAGGAACTACAGCAGTATACACCTGATACCCTGCCCGGGTTAAAATCCCTTGCACATTAGCTAAATGAAGAGGGGCCACATTTTCATCGGTAATCATAAACAACTTGCGATTCGTTCCGATCCCTGCATTAGCTAAATAATGGGGCAACTGTTCAACAGCATCTGGCCCAATCCATATGGGGTAAGAACGATCTTCTAATTGAACTTCAAGGCGTTCCATCATTAAAACTTCTCCACATACTCTTGATAAGAGGCGTAATTTCGTTTCATTTCTTCTAAAGAATCATTCCCGAACTTTTCACAAAGAGCTTCAGCCAGAGTCCAGCAAACAGCTGCTTCAGCAACAACACTGGCTGCAGGTACAGCACAACTATCAGAACGTTCAATGCTTGCTGCAAAAGCTTCCTTCGTATCAATATCTATACTCATTAATGGTTTATAGAGTGTAGGAATCGGTTTCATAACCCCACGTACAACGACAGGCATCCCATTGGTCATGCCGCCTTCAAAACCTCCTAAGCGATTGGTCTTCCGGGTGTAGTTGCCCTTTTCATCCAAAATGATTTCATCATGGACTTTTGACCCTGGGAGGCGCCCTGCTTCAAATCCTATGCCAATCTCTACCCCTTTAAAGGCCTGGATGCTCATCACAGATTGGGCTAATTTCCCATCTAATTTACGGTCCCATTGCACATGGGTCCCTAAACCAACAGGAAGGCCTTCAGCGATGACTTCTACCACACCGCCAAGAGAATCTCCCTCTTCTTTTGCTTTATCAATCAGATCCATCATCTGTTGTTCCACATTTTTATCAAGGCAACGTACAGGAGAGTCTTCCGTAATTTTAATTAATTCTTCCAAAGAAACCTGAACAGGTTCAGCCTGAACTTCCCCAATGCTTAATACATGTCCACCAACTTTAATGCCAAACTGGGCTAATAATTGGCGGGCAATAGCGCCAACACCCACACGAATGGCAGTTTCCCTGGCACTAGAACGTTCTAAAATATTTCTCATATCCCGTTGATTATATTTAAGGGCTCCATTTAAATCAGCGTGGCCTGGACGAGGGCGGGAAACACGGCGTGTATCTTCCTCTTCTTCAACAGGAGTAGGACTCATAATTTTCTCCCAGTGTGTCCAGTCCCGATTTTCTACAACAAGGCAAATTGGCGCTCCCGTGGTTTTTCCATGACGAACACCTGCAACGATTTTCACCTGGTCTTTTTCAATTTGCATTCTGCGACCCCGACCGTGGCCTTTCATGCGGCGAGCCAATTGATCATTGATTTCATCTATAGAAATAGGCAAATTGCTTGGAACGCCTTCAATAATGGCTGTCAATTGTGGTCCATGTGATTCTCCAGCTGTTAAATAACGCATCTGATATCCTCCAACCTTAACACTTTTACGTGCTATTATAGTATAGCTATGTAGAAATTCATAGTTAAAAATACCTTTTATACCCGACGGTAAAAAAAGGTATCAATAGGTTCAAGCTGAAATTGCTGAGGACGAAAAATTTGTTCTGTACTCCCTACAAATAAAATGCCCCCAGGGCGTAATGCCCGGCTAAACTGGGTATAGAGCTTTTGTTTCGCCTCTTCCGTAAAATAAATCATCACATTGCGGCAAATAATTAAATCAAAATCGCTTCCATAGGGATCTGCCAGCAAATTATGTTTTTGAAACTGGACTTTTTCCCTTAAACGGGGAGAAATGACGGACATATTGCCCTCTTTTTTAAAAAAAGCATGGTAAAATTCATTGGAAACACTTTGAATCCCTCGTTCAGAATAGATTCCCTGGCGTGCCTTATCCAGGGCATTATTATCAATGTCTGTCGCTAAAATCTCAGAATAGTCCAATAACCCATGTTTGGTAAGAATCATCGCAAGAGAATAAGGTTCTTCCCCTGTTGAACATGCTGCACTCCAACACTTTAACGTCTTCCGGCCATTAGTTAAACGGGGAAGGATCTTATCCTCCAGCGCTTTCCAGCGATCTTGATTACGGAAAAACTCAGAAACATTTATGGTCATACGATCTAGAAATTCATCGTACAGTTCCCTGTTTTTGCGAAGAGCCTGATAAAAGCTGGAAAAATCCTCATATCCTTTGCGCAAACGTAAAGAAGTAAGCCTCCTCTTCATCTGGGGCTCTTTATAGAGAGAAAGATCTATTCCTGTCCGTATTTTAATATTTTGAATGAATTGCAGAAAATCCCGATCTTCCATCCATGTCTTCTCCTTAGCCATGACATCCGAAATTATACTATTCGCTCTATTTCCCCTAACTCCTTCTTCGGATAACATATTTTTTTAAGTTAAATCATAACCACCCTTCAAAAGGGTGGTTTGAACAAAGGCTATAAGCCTATGTT
>CAMLDI010000056.1 GCA_946478845.1 uncultured Paenibacillaceae bacterium | reverse complement strand
TTTTTCTTTTCCATCCATCATTCTTGCCTCTAATCCTAGTCTTTATAAATATTCTTTAAGACCCTGGTCATATTTCCCGTTAAACCATGGAGTATGGAAATGATTTTCCCATATTCCATGCGTGTAGGTCCAAGCACCCCTACTTTTCCAACGGGTTTATCATTAAAATGATAGGTTGCTGTGATAATACTGCAGTTGCTAATGACTTGTTCATCATTCTCTGTACCAATTCGAACCTCAATCCCATCTTTTCTGGATCCTAAGATTCGAATAAGCAATTCATTTTGTTCAAACAGATTTAAAATGTCCCGAACCTTATCTACATCCCTAAATTCAGGTTGCATTAAGATATTAGTGGCGCCTTTCATAAATACACGTTCATCGTTTTCCTTATTGAAGGTATCTTCGATTCCCTTCAATATTTGCAGATAGTCTTGCATGTATCTTTGAATTTCAACAGTCACTTCATTTTGCAAACGTCTCCGCAATTCAACCATTAATGTCCCTTGTAAACGGATATTTAAGAAATTGACCATCTTCTCTAAATCATCCTTATTTATCCCCTCTGGAATAATGATGGTTTTACTTTCCACTTTTCCTTTATCTGTAACCATAATTAAAACAGCAGATTGGTCATTTAAAGGAATCATCTGAATGGTTTTCAGACGGGTATGGTTAATTTCGTGACCCATCACAAAAGATGTATAATTAGTCATGCTGGACAAAATATTTGCCGCATGATTCATAACCTGTTCAAATTCAAAAAACTGATCAGCAAACAGGCGACGAATACGATGGACTTCCTGGGTATTACGTAAAGGATCTCTCACCAAATGATCTACATAGAAGCGATACCCTTTATTAGAAGGTATACGGCCAGCAGAGGTATGGGGTTGCTCTAAATAACCCAATTCTTCTAAATCGGCCATTTCGTTTCGAATCGTAGCTGAACTAAATCCAATATCATCTCGTTTTGAAATGGTTCTCGAACCTACTGGTTCAGCAAACTGGATATAATTGTCCACAATTGCTAATAAAATCATTTGTTGGCGTTCTGTAAGCATGTTGCTCACCCCGTTATTAGCACTCAATTAAAACGAGTGCTAAAAATCTTACTTAAAAAATACCAAACAATATCGGTTTTTGTCAACTAATCAGAGAGAAAGGCAGCAAAAACATTATTCCCAAAAAACAGTCCATTCTTTGTGAGACAAAGACCTTCGCCTTTCCATTCCAGTAATCCCTGTGCAACAAAGCTTGCAATGGCTGCACCGAAGACATCTTCTAGTTTTTTTCCATATCTTTCAGCAAATTCTCTTGCAGAGACACCTCGCAACATACGTAACCCTAAGATCATAAATTCTTCCATCTGTTGCATGAAATCAACAGGTTGTGCATCTTCTATCGCCGAATTATTTTCTTTCATTTCTTTGATGTATTTCATAGTGGAACCAATATTAGCATATCTGACTCCCTCTAAATACCCATGAGCCCCTGCTCCAAAACCATAGTACTCTCTATTTTCCCAGTACACTTGATTATGCTTGCTTTCATACCCTTTTTGGGCAAAATTGCTAATTTCATACCAGAGAAAACCCTCTTGTTCAGCCTGTTCAATAATATGATTAAACATCATGCACTCAGTATCTTCATCAGGAAGAATAAGAGTTCCCTTGCGCTCCCATTTAGAGAAAACCGTATTTTCCTCTACCTTCAAGCTATACACAGAAAGATGGGGTATCATTAATTTAAAAGCTGCCCTTAAAGATTCCTCTAACATTTCCATTGTCTGCCCTGGCAAACCAAACATTAAATCAATGGAAATATTCTCAATCCCGGCCTGCCGTGCTTCCTCAATCGCTAAATAGGATTGTTTCTGATTATGGTTTCTTCCTATTTTCTGTAATAACCCATCATGAAAGGATTGGACACCATAACTCAGTCGATTAACGCCCCCCTGTTTCATGAGCTGTAATTTCTCCATATTTACGGTGCCAGGATTAGCTTCCATGGTAAATTCCAAATTTGTTGGCCTATTTGGAAATGCTTTGTCGATGATGCCTAGCAAAAAGTCCATCTGTTTAACATCAAGAAATGTGGGCGTACCTCCGCCTACATAAATTGTATGAATGTTATCAAAGGAGTGCCTCACTATTTCTTTTTCTAAGGCCTGTAAATAATTCCACACTATTTCAGGTTCCCTTGTAACATAGGTATGAAAATCGCAATAATAACAACGACTGGCGCAAAAAGGGATATGTATGTATACTGCATTAGCCACCTTTACTTCACCTAACTATTAGGAAAAGGCGGGGTATACTCCCGCCTTTTCTTATCATTTATTTATTATTATCCATCTTCAGAACGGCCATAAATGCCTCTTGAGGGACTTCTACACTACCAACGGATTTCATCCGCTTTTTCCCTTCTTTTTGCTTCTCAAGCAACTTCCGCTTACGAGAAATATCCCCACCATAGCATTTCGCCAGTACGTTTTTCCGCATAGCTTTTATGGTTTCTCTGGCAACGACTTTATTGCCGATGGTAGCTTGAATGGGTATTTCAAACATTTGCCGCGGAATTAATTCTTTTAATTTCTCACAAAGAACTCGTCCTCGATTATAGGCACTTTCCCGATGAACGATAAAGGAAAGGGCATCCACCATCTCTCCATTTAAGAGAATATCCATCTTCACCAATTTAGACTTCTTATACCCTGATAACTCATAATCAAAAGAAGCATACCCTTTAGTATTTGATTTTAACTGATCGAAAAAGTCAAATACAACTTCCGCTAAAGGAATATCATATTTAATTTGTACCCGGGTTTCATCGATATATTGCATATCTAAGAATTCCCCCCGTTTTAACTGGCACAATTCCATAATCGCCCCAACGAAATCTTTCGGAACCATAATTGTCGCTGTTACATAAGGCTCTTCAATGGAATCAATCTTTTGTGGGTCGGGCAGTTTCGAAGGGTTTTCTATTTCTATTATTTCCCCATTTGTCATGTTTACTTTATAAATAACGCTGGGGGCTGTTGTAATTAAAGCAATATTAAATTCCCTTTCAATTCGTTCCTGGATAATTTCCATATGAAGCATTCCCAGGAATCCACAACGAAAACCAAATCCTAATGCCTGTGAGGTTTCCGGCTCAAATTGTAAGGACGCATCATTCAATTGCAATTTTTCTAAAGCGTCTCGAAGATCGTTATATTCACTAGAATCTACAGGGTACATTCCACTGAATACCATAGGATTTACTTTGCGATATCCAGGCAGAACTTCCGTCGCTGAATTGTCTGCCAGTGTAATCGTATCCCCTACCTGTGTATCTTTCACAGTTTTAATACTAGCAGCAATGTACCCTACATCACCAACTGTTAATTCCTCAACCTGTTTGGCGAAAGGAGCATGGGTACCCACTTCAGTAACCTCGAAAACTTTCCCTGTAGACATCATTTTAATTTTATTCCCTTTTTTCACTGTGCCATCTACCACACGGACAAAAGCGATAACACCCCGATAGGAATCATAATAGGAGTCAAAAATTAAGGCTTTTAAAGGTTCATCAGGGCCTCCTGTAGGAGCAGGAACTTTTTCTACAATTTGTTCCAAAATTTCTTCAATGCCAATTCCCGCTTTCGCTGAAGCTAATACTGCCTCACTGGCATCTAAACCAATGACATCCTCAATTTCCTGTTTCACTCTTTCAGGCTCAGCACTTGGAAGATCAATTTTATTAATAACAGGAATGATTTCCAGGTTATTATCTAAAGCCAAGTACACATTTGCTAAGGTTTGTGCCTCAATTCCCTGAGCAGCATCAACAACTAATAAAGCCCCTTCACAGGCAGCCAGACTCCGGGAAACTTCATAGGTAAAATCAACATGCCCTGGGGTATCAATAAGATGAAGAATGTACTCTTCTCCATCCTTAGCCTTATATTTCAATTGAACAGCGTTTAGCTTGATAGTAATCCCACGTTCTTTTTCTAGATCCATTTGGTCAAGAAATTGGTCTTCACGTTCCCTCTCACTTAAGGCACCTGTAAATTCTAAAATCCGATCTGCTAATGTGGATTTGCCATGGTCAATATGGGCAATAATTGAAAAGTTACGAATTCTTTCTTGTCTCTTTCTACGATCCATTAAATTAACCTCCCGAGAGGAAAAATGCATTAGATTTTATTTTACCATCCCGGGAGTTCCTTTACAATTGTTTTACGACCCAAAGATAACTTGCCCTGGTAATTGATACAAGTGTATTCCTTAACCCATTGCCAAAGGAACTAAGCCAGTTTCTGGTTTCTTTATTCACCTTCAGCAACGATTCCTGAGTCGTTGGTTTCCCAAGAACGGCTATTTCTACCTTTTCTCCTTCAATGCTTGTAATTTTAAAATTATTTTGATTACTATTACTGGCTGTTCCCTGAATAGATTGAATTCCTTTTTCCGCTGAATTAATACCCCAGAGAATCCCGGCAAAAAGTACACCGGTTAATACTAAAAATTTGAAAAATAACTTCACGTTCTCCTTCCTCCATCCTTAAGAACGCTTCATATCTCCTGGCTTATTCCCATTCACTTTTTCTGCTTCCCAAAAAACTTTTGAAAAAACTTCCGATAAAACATCCGCCGTTCTTTTACATTCTTCTAATGTATTTTCCGGACCCCCAATTTCAATCAAGATCGAGTTAGGAGAAACAGATTGGTTATATTCCGCATTTCCACTATTTTTTCCATAAATGCCCTTAGAAAGCCCCGGTAACTTCTTCTTCAATTCATTGTGAATTTGCAAAGCAAATTGTTCATTTTTCGTCCAATTTTTATTTCGCATGCCAATAATAAAGTAAACTCTGGCATAATCTACCCCATTTATATTGATGGTTGTATTCTTTCTAGGCAATGAATCCCGATGAATATCTACAAAATAGGTTAAATCTTTATTTCTTGCCATCACTTCTTTTACTGTTTTCATGGATTCAGAATAAGATAGGCTATAAGATAATTTTTTTTGTTGCAATTTAGAAAAAATATCCACCTTGCTAACCTGTGCACCTATTCCGTTTTTTTCCAACCCTTGGGCAAAATGCTCACTAACCAAAGTCATGTTTTTCGTTGGATGGAAAGCAAGATCCACATTTTTTTTCGCTTCTGGTACTTCACTAATCCATGATTCACGATTATGGGTATTATAAATAAAAACAACCTTTTTCCCATTTGTATTAAAGGTCTCTTCTGCCGGAGTTTCTGCTTTTACAACAGAGTCTACAGGTTGATTTCGTAACGCTTCCTCGGGAGGTGTAGTTTCCACAGGAAGATCCCCTATTCCCACATCTTTTCCTGCTACTAAAACATTCGTATCGAACAAAGAAAAACCTGGCAATTCTTGACCTAATAGAGTACGGGGATCTTGTGGATCAATCCCTGTCACAAGATTAAAGGCAATCTTTGTAAAAGAGATATTATTGTTTTCCCCTTCTTTAGCAGATAGATAGGGGATTTCCTGAGCCAATGCATGGGATATCATCTGATCTGAAAGGGATACTGTCATCTTTCTAATATTTTGCGATGAAATCACTGTACCGACATTGGTGATAAATAACAAACCAACCAAAATCAGTATAAGTGCTGTTCCAAGGGAAAGGAGCACAAAACTTCGTTGGACGAAAGCGCCATTTAAAGAGATAACCATGCTTCGATTTTTACCCTGCACCCTTTGGTCCCATCCTTTCTCGCGGGTATTCGAGGATTTGTCCATTTCTCTAGTAATCTATGAAATTACCCATAGAATTAGAACAAAAAGAAGGGCCCATTGGCCCAGGGCCCTAATGTGTATAAGCCGAGACATTTTTCATATTGACAGAAGAGTGGAGTGCAGCATTTAATCCATTTGCTACAACATTAGCAATATCTTCAACATAATCATCCACTTCTTTAGGGGTCACAATTAAATTATGACCCAGAGGCGCTAACACTTCTCCAATCAATTTTCTTTTCTGATCTGCACTTAATTCGCCTACTAATCCAAGGATCATCTTTTGTTCCTGTGGTTCAGGCAAATCTTCCTCCGTATATTTTTTTATTTTGCCTGGCAAATTCATATTTGCTGGAATTAAGCGAGAAGACGGCTTTGGATTCCGTGTTTCTTTAACCTGTCGCCCTAAATAAGCTAATAAATAATTTATGGCATCATGTACAATGGTAGCTGCATCTACTACTGTAGGAATCCCTACCGCGATTACCGGAATTCCCAATGTTTCTTTGTTAAGTGGCTTCCTTTTATTCCCAATCCCTGACCCAGGACTGATGCCTGTATCAGATATCTGAATCGTAGTATTTACCCTCTCCAGGGCACGGGAAGCTAAAGCATCAATAGCAATAACAAAATCAGGTTTTGTTTGTTGGACGATCCCTAATACAATTTCACTAGTTTCCATCCCTGTAATCCCTAATACCCCGGGAGAAATAGCACTAACAGAACGATATCCTTCATCCACTTCATCTGGCATTAATTTAAATAAATGGCGAGTTACTAATAGATTCTCAACGACGATTGGCCCAATGGCATCGGCGGTTACATTCCAATTTCCTAATCCAACAACAAGAGCACTAGCTTTTTTGTTAAGCCCAAGCTGTTCAAGAAAAGCATGGAATTCTTTAGCAAAACGAGCAGCCACTCTATTCTGCAATTCTGAATCCTGGCGACGCAATCCTGGGATTTCAAAGGTAAGATATTTTCCAGGAAGCTTACCAATGATTTCGGCCCCCTCCATATTCAAAACCTCAACCCGAGAAACCATTATCCCATTGTCATCTTCTGTTTCAAATTTAACGCCTGGAATTTCCTTTACTCCGCTTTTTTCAGAGACAATTTCTCTTGCTTCAACAGCTAAATCTGTCCTCACACTAAATTGACTTAAATCCAAATTTGGATTCATAATTGGTCACCTCCTTTCCATGCTTTCCACGGATAAATAAAATTATACAATTTTACCTTGCAATCAATTGGGCTACATGTTACAATTCCATTTGTTGTATCATTAGTTTTTGGATACACCAAGGAGGTGAATCTTATGCCTAATATTAAATCTGCTATCAAACGTACTAAAACAATCGAAAAACGCCGTGCACATCGTATCGCTCAAAAATCAGCTCTTCGTACAGCTGTAAAGAGAGTGGATGTAGCTATTGCTAATAACGATGTTGAAACAGCCAAAGCAGCTCTTCAAGAAGCTAGCAAACGTTTAGATAAAGCTGTAACTAAAGGTTTAATTCATAAAAATGCAGCTGCTCGTAAAAAATCACGTCTTGCACAAAAAGTGAATGGCTTGAGCGCCTAAGAATATATAGAAGAAGCGACCTTTTTCTAAAGGTCGCTTCTTCTTGTATTTAAGCTCATAATAAACAATTCAATAGCTAGATTTTTATCCACTTGTCCACTTTTGATACGGTAATCTTCCTTCGCTAAATCTGTGAGAATTCCCGCTAATTCTTTTTGTGTAAAAAAACGTGCTTGATCATAAGCCTTTTTAAAAACAAAGGGCTTTATCCCAAGAGATTGAGCGATTTGCTGAGGGCCATATCCTCGATCATTCATTATTTTAATTTGTAATAAGATGCGAAATTGTCTTGCCAATAATACAAGGATTTTAATTGGCTCTTCTTTATTTAGCAAAAGATCGTAATATTCACGTAAAGCTTTTTCCGTATCTTTTCGCGCCGCATACTCAACTAGTTGAAATATATTTTGTTCAATATGGCGACTGGCTAATAATTGTACAACCCCACCTGTAATCATGCCCCCATTGCCAACATAAAGGGCCATTTTACTAAGTTCCTTCTGTAAACTTCGCAAATCATTCCCGATTAGATTTAAAAGGAAAGACACTGCTTCCTGCTCAATAGATACCTTGTTTTTCTTTACTTCACGTTGAATCCAACTGATTAAATCTCCTTCCCTTAGAGGAAGAAATTCAATACAAACTCCCTGTTTTTTTAATTCCTTAACCACTTTTTTTCTTTCATCGGGTTTTTCTCCAGGGATAACAAGGATTAATATGGTATATTCCGGTGGATTATGTATATAACGAATAAAGCTATCTATATCATGTTCTACAGCGGAGGAAACCCTTGCAGAAGTTAGAAAAAAAGCATTAGTAGCCAATACAATCCTTTTCTCAGCCATAAAGGGAAAGGTTTCTGCATTTGTTAAAACTTCCTGGATACTTGTCTCTTTTAAATCATATTCATCGAAATTAAAATCCCGATCTTCTTCAGCAAGAATTTTCTTTTCAATTCCTTTAATATAGTCCTCCATAAGATATTCTTCTTTTCCATAAAATAAATATATAGAGGAAAAATGGCCAGCGCGAATATCTCCTGACAATGTCTTCAAATCCATTCCCTTCACCTCAACCATTATCTTAACATAAACAATAAAGACCATGATGGATTTTCTCCACCATGGTCTTACATTTATTATGCGTATATGTAAACGTTCAGACCCTGATCGGGCCCACTTCTCAAGGTCTGAACGAGAAGCGCTTTGCTTTTAATCCATAATACGCATGTTAATTAAAATGGTTCGTAAAAATTATTGAATTTTAACTAATTATTGTCCAGAGAACAAGGATATTTGAAGTGGGCTTAATCCAAGAACTTTTGGAGCAACGGTAAGTTTATTGCCTGGGCCAGTAGTAACTAATATATCAAGAACTTCAGGAACTAATGGAATATTGATATCCTTTCCAGTTCCAGGATTGTTAGTTCCTGGATTAGTTGTTCCTGGGTTAGTTGTTCCTGGATTAGTTGTTCCTGGATTAGTTGTTCCTGGGTTAGTTGTTCCAGGATTGGTTGTTCCAGGATTGGTTGTTCCAGGAGTCGTTGTGCCAGGTTTGCTGGTTCCTGGGTTAGTTGTTCCTGAATTTGTTGTTCCAGGAGCTGTTGTGCCAGTTCCACCATTAGTTCCTTGCACATTTGAGTTATCAGCTACATTACCAGCTGCAGGTTCTTCAACTACAGGCTCTTGAGTAGTAGGAGCAGGAGTTGGGCCCTTCGGCACGGAAGTTGAAGGTGTTGGAGATGGCGCTGCAGTATTGTTAGCAGGTACCATTTTCAATGCACCATAAATAATTCCAGCCATAGCGATAAGGGCTACTGCAACCCAAAGCATACCTTTTTTCGGCATGCGGAATGGGTCTTCATCCTGTTTAGATGCCTCTGTTTCTTTAGGAGCTTCTGGTCTAGTATCAATAACCCGCAATACACGCCGTTCAGCTTCTGCTGCTGGTTTTTCTTCAGAAGCGGCTGCAGTTTCTTCACCTAAAATAGTTGGTAAAACAGCTGCAACGATTGGTACAGGCGGTTTCACGTCAGGCAGGTCTTTCAATTGGTTGGTGACATCAATCATGCGATTGTAGGTGTCACGGCACTCACGACAAAGAGTAAGATGGCCAGATAAAAGTTCTTTTTCATCAAGATTTAATTCTCCATCCAAATCTCTTTGAATTAAATCAGTAAGAGCACCACAGCCAACTACCAAAGATTCTTTAGAAGGTTCTTCTTTAGTAGCAGCCACTGCTACTGTTGCTGTCACAACAGTGGCTTTTGCCTTTTGAGACTCAACAGAAACACCTTTCATATCGCAATAGGCTTCCATACATTGAGCACACAAATCAAGGTGACCCATAAGAAGTTCTTTTTCGTCAAGATTAAGATCATTTTTCAGATCTCTTTCCATTAAGTTACCAAGAACTCCACAGCCAACTGTACCATTGGGTGCGGTTTTAACAGGAGCTTCTTCCTTAACTGGAGCCTCTTGAACCGGAGCAGAAACAATAGGTTCTGGTTTCTTTTCGATAGTTTTTCCAGTTAATTGACTGTAAGCTTCGAGGCAATCTTTGCATAGATCAAGATGGCCCATAAGAAGTTCTTTTTCATCAAGATTTAATTGGCCTTGAAGATCACGTTTCATCATATCACTTAACATGCCACAACCCAATGTATCAGATTTCTTATCTGATCTTTTTGGAAGTGGTTGTTCTTGGACAGTTTGAACCACTGGTTCAACAGGCTCAACTTTTGGAGCGGCTACTACTACTTCTGGAGCAGCGGCTACTTCTTCTGGAGCAGCAGCTACTACTTTTGGAGCAGCGGCTACAACCGGTTCAGCTGGAACACCTTTTAATTCAGCATAAGCAAATTTACACAATTTGCAGAATTGAGTATGTCCAATCAAAAGTTCTTTTTCATCAATGTTTAATTCACCTTTAAGATCCCGTTTCATGAAATCTTCAAGCACTCCACAACCATACCGTGGAACTGCTATTGATTCAGGCACTTCCACTGCAGGTGCTTCTACTTTAGGATCTGCTGCAACCACTGGCTTTTCTACTACTGCAGGTTCTTCCACTACTGCAGGAGCTTCTTCTGCCACTGGCTCTTCCATTGTTACAGGAGCTTCTTCCACCACTGGCTCTTCTGCTACGGCAGATGCAGATGTATTCGCTTTTGCCTGTTCATAGGCTTCACGACATTCCACGCAGAACATCATATGGCTGCGCATTAACATTTTTGCCTTTTCACTGAGGGAATTGGTTGCCTCTCTAGCGAGAAAATCATTGAGATCTATTGCCCCACAGCCTTTACTAGTTGCAACAGGAATTACAACTGCTGGTTCTTCTGCTACGGCAGGAGCTTCTTCTACCACTGGCTCTTCCACTGCTACAGGAGCTTCTTCTACCACTGGCTCTTCCACTGCTACAGGAGCTTCCTCCACCACTGGCTCTTCCACTACTACAGGAGCTTCCTCCACCACTGGCTCTTCCACTGTTACAGGAGCTTCTTCTACCACTGGCTCTTCTGCTACCGCAGGTTGGCTGGAAAGGGTTTTCAATTGATCATAAGCTTCCCGACATTCAACGCAAAACTTCATATGACCAAGCATTAGTGTTCTTTCATTTTCAGTGATCGTGTTTTGCATTTCACGAATTAAAAGATCTTTAATAACTCCACAACCATAGTTAGGCTCAGAATTCACAGGTTTTACTTCTGCTACTTTTACTGGCTCAGGTGTTTTGTTTACTTCAGGTTCTTTTACAACTTCGGGTGCAGGTTCAACCACTTTTTCTTTTAAAGGAAGCCCTCTCAATTGACGATAAACCATATCGCACTCTTCACAAAAGTCAATATGGCCCATCAATAATTCTTTTTCATCCAAATTTAACAAACCTTTAAGATCTCTTTGAATGAGATCAGTCATTCCTTTGCATCCCAACTTTAAACGCCTCCTCTCTGATATTCCTTAAGAAGCCCCTGTAATTGATGGCGCGCTCTGAAAAGATAGGATTTTACCGTATTTAACGGGAGGTCCATCGCTTCAGCAATTTCATTGTAAGACAAATCATTTAAATAGCGAAGGATAACAACAGAACGATGTTGAGCAGGCAATTTACCGATCGCTTCTCTAATTTCAAGAGCTTCCCCGGCTTTTTCAACTTCTGACTCAACATTCTGTTTGTCTTGTAACAAAACTTCGTTTTGTTCAATGGATATGGTTTCTTTTTTCTGGCGCATCTTATCTATACAAACATTAGTTACAATTCTTTGCACCCAGGTAGAAAACTTAGCTTTCTCCTGATACGTTCCAATTTTTGTATAGATACGGATAAGGGATTCCTGTGATGCATCTAAAGCATCTTGTTCATTTCCTAGAATATAATAAGCTGTTCTATAAACAGAACTCTCAATAGATTCCAGTAATCGTACAATCGAATCCTTGTCCCCTTTTTGCGCTGAACGTATTACAGTGATATCAACCACACCCTTGCCTCCTCTCTCAACCTTCTGACTTAAGGTATTATTTTATTGTTGCAATAACGTTGAAAAAAAATTTTGTTCTTATCAATCAAGATAGTCGTTGCCCCTGATTGATCTGTTCTTTCGATTCCCCCTCCATTTTTTTGGATACGCTGGATGACTTCCAGGTTTGGATGTCCGTACCGGTTGTTTTTCCCCACAGAAATTACAGAAAGATAGGGACGCAAGGTTTGAATCCATTTCTCACTGGTAGAAGACTTGCTTCCGTGATGTCCTACTTTCAAAACATCAATAGGCCAAAAAGAATCTCCTTGCAGTATTTGTGTCTCCCCATTTTCCTCCAGGTCCCCTGTAAAAAGGATGCGGTGTGTATAAGCTTCTAACAACAAAACTAAAGATTGATCATTGTCATTTTCAGCTTTACTTCCTTTTTTCGGATGAATGACCTGCCAATGAACCCCTTGTCCATTAACCCAGGATTCGCCTGCATAGGCAATTTCTTGAGAAATTTGTTTTTCACAAATTATTTGTTGAATGTCCTGGTATAAATCAGAGTTTTTGATTTCACCATTCACAATAACCCGACCCACAGGAAAATGTTGCAGAAGATAAGGTACACCACCTACATGATCATAATCCCAGTGGGTTAATATTAACGCGTCAATTTTATTAATTCCGCGATAGTAAAGATAAGGAATAAGGACATTTTTTGCCGGATTAAATGAATTGCGACGTGTCTGCCACTCCTCCTTATTACCAAAGTTATTGGGACCACCGCTATCAATTACAGTTACAGTCCCAGGTGTTTCAACGACAATTGAATCCCCCTGTCCAACATCCAAAAAAGTAATTCGTACGGTTTGCGTATCGGCCTGTTGTTCAATAGTCAAAGGCAGGGTCAACAAAATGACAATACCTGCAAAAATGGCCCAACGGTCCCGTCTACTACCTACTTTACTATAAATCAAGAAAAAAAAAAGGAGTATACCGAAAATATAACCAAATAGCCATATTCTTGGTGGACTTCGTAAAACAATCCTTAAAAACTCTATGTTATCGATCCATTTTAATACTATAGTTACAGTATTTACTATAAATTCAACAATTTGTGAAATAATCCAACCCGCTTTAGGAGTACACAATCCTAATAAAAGGGATAAAAAAGATAACGGTGCAATTAAAAATTCAAAAAGAGGAACAACGAGTAAATTGGTAACCGGTGAGGCGAGTGAGAAAATATGGAAGTGATAAACAATAAAAGGAAAGGAAATGATTGTAGCAACCAGAGTAACAGCTACGAGTAATTTCATCCCTTCATGTTTAATAGGAAAAATTTCCGTGAATTTGGGAACCAATAAAATTAATCCGGCAGTGACCACAAAAGAAAGTTGAAAACCGATATCATGAATATAGTAAGGATTGATCACTACCATAAACAAAAAAGCAAAAGCCAATACATTTAGCCCATCTCTAAAAAGACGAAAATAAAGAGAAATAAGGACAAGTTCACCCATAATAAGTGAACGAAGGGCAGATGGGCTGGCACCCGTCATAAAAACGTATAAAGGAAGAATGAGCATAACCAATATATATGCTCTTTCCTTAAATATACCTACTGAGCGAAAAAAGGCAAATAGTCCTACCATTAACCAGGTAATATGTTGACCTGATATCGCTAGAATATGTGATAAACCTAAATTGCTAAATAAAAGAGATACATCTGGCTCCAATTCTTGGGTATTGCCTAAAAGAAATCCTTTAATTAAACCGCCTGTTTCTTGATTATATAACTGATCAATGGTTTGGGACAAATATCCCTGGACACTATATAAAAAAGAAAATATGTTCCAATGAAGTTCTTTTTTAAAAGAAATAGTAGAGAAATCCCGAACAATGCCCTGACGATGGATTTTTTTCCAATATAGATATTTTTGATAATTAAACTCACCAGGATTGGAAGGAGAATCAGGAACCTTTAACTCCATAGTACCTGATAATTCCCGACCTGATTGAATCATCCCTTTTCCTTTTTTTAATTCCTCTTCACTTTTCAAATAAATTTGAAAGGCAATATTTTCTTGAGAGATAGAGGTATAATTTACGCTAGACACTTGCAATGTAAAACGAATGGAATCTCCATCAAAATTGGGAATATCTTTTACAATCCCTGTAAAGGGTACTTGTCCAACAGGCAATTGACTTACATTTTGTGCATTGAACCAACAATAATAAAAAAAACTGCAGAAAAAAATAAAAACACCAAGCAAGCCCATTCTTCTCCATTTAGGAAAATAAAAAAGAATGCCAGTTAAAAATAACAACATCAATAAAATAGGGATCATAACCTTCCAACCAGTTTCCAGGTAATCAGATCCTATCATTAAACCCCAAAGGAAAAAGAGACTGATGATAAATAGTCCCCTGCTCTTCATCCTACTTTTACCTTACTTTACATATCCACGAACTTTTAATTTTTGAATATGTGCTTTTACTAACTGATGAATGTCCATAAGGAAAGTGTCTTCTAAAATATACAGCATGGTAAAACAACACTGGGCAATATACAGTAAATTAAGGCCGCAACCCCGAATAATTTGATCCGTAGAATGAACCGTTTCTTCCCCGCTTGCCCCGCTAAACTTCCCAATCCATTGAGCAAAACGGCCCACCCCAACAGAAATATTTAAAACAGTATTATCTAACGTAACCCCTGAAATGATTAAGCGAGGCAGACTAATGGCCCGGTGACCATCCACAGTTTTTTTTACATAAAACTCCCCAGCTTCCTGGTTCATGTACCCTTTACGAATGATTTTCCCTAAATGATCATCCATTAACTCTTCCAATTTAACATAAGGTTCCTTGCCTTCTAACACAAATGTCATAGAAATACAGGTTTGGGCTACATCTAATAATTCTTTAGCTACAACGTGCAATGCTTTCCTGGCTTCAGGTGTCCCTTGTTGTTCCATCCAATGCAAGATTGCTTCACTAAGTTCCCCTTGTTCTTCCACCAACTTTTGAAAGGTAGACTCTAAAGAAGGAACTAAACAATTTAGTCGTGGCAGTATTATTTCTATCATTTCGAACTCCCCTTTAAAACATCTCAATATACATATTTTACCATTAACCTACAATAAAAAGAAGCGGAATTTATCCGCTTCTTAGATACCCTGGATTTCATTTAA
>CAMLDI010000055.1 GCA_946478845.1 uncultured Paenibacillaceae bacterium | reverse complement strand
TAACATAGGCTTATAGCCTTTGTTCAAACCACCCTTTTGAAGGGTGGTTATGATTATGGAAGCCTAACATGATGATATAAAGAAATCGTCTTCATTTTTTACATGTGGTTGATGGTATTGGATAAACCCTTCCCAGGCAGGCAACTTATGTTTGGCTTCATCCATATTCCATACCCATTTTTCCTGTTGAAATTGGGTTAAGTGTGCTTGCAGGGCTTGAATTTTTAAGTGCCAGGTTGAACTGATATCAATTTTCGTCATTTGTTCTTGCTTTGCGTTCACTAATCCTGGGTGTTCATACTCTTTGCTTAGCACAGGAAAGTATAGTTTTCCTACAGAATCGCATTGATGGAAGGCACGAATAACACATTTGCTTAACGTGCGGTGGTCTGCATGATAATTAAAGGCACCATAAGGGCCAAAGGTTATTAAAACATCAGGCTGTATTTCCTGAATCAAGCTTAACACTTTACCTGTGAGGGGTTCTGGATCAAAATGTTCCAGTTGTTTATCTGGCAAATGCAAAAAACGGATATCTTTAATTCCAAGAATGCGGGCCGCATCAAGCAATTCTTGTTGGCGAACACAGGGCAGATCTTCCTTTTCTACAAAGGGAGGCTGTCCTCTTCTTTTGCCTGCTTCCCCTTTTGTAGCGCAAATAAGGGTTATAGGCACTCCTTGAGAGGCGTAACGGGCCAGGGTCCCGCCACAGGAAAAAGATTCATCATCAGGATGAGGAAAAAAAGCTAAAATACCGGACAAAAAGAAACTCTCCCTTCTAAATTCCAAAATATATACAATATAGTAGACCTCGCTAACGGAATATTGATTGTACAATATTCTTATTACCATATTATTTCATCATACCAGCATAAACAAAAGGTTCTACTAACAAAATTTATTTTAAATTACAAACTTCGATAATAATTCCCACAAAATTCATTAGTATAAAAGGAAAGTTATTCTAGGATGAAGAAGTAATTATTTCTTATCTGTTAGAAATATGTAAGGAGAGATCCCATGAATCAATTAACAATCAATCATTTTCAAATTAGCCATAAACAATTATTTGAAATCATGGTATTAATGCGCCTGAACCAACAAGAAGGGATGATCCTATCCCTTTATGAACATTTAAAAGAAAAACTCCCTGGAAAGAAAATAAGCCGATCCCATTTTTACGCTACCATCAACGAAATGGAGAAAATCGGGTTTATTGAGCAAAGCCTTGGACAAGACCGAAGAAAAAAGATTTATCATATTACTCCTCAAGGACGAAAAAAACTCTTTGAATACCAGGATTTATACATTGAACCTTATACAGCATTAAAACAAATCGTAGAACTATTTATTCATGATCTTACTGGTGCAAGTACATTAAAACGGCCTTCAGTGTACCCTCTACAATCCCAGCAAAAGAAATTTTTCAGCAAATTAATTAATGTTCGGGAAGTGATTGAATGGGTGATGTTGAAAGAATTGATAAAGAATGAAAAAATTCCAGCAGATTTATTAACTTACTTCCAACAAAATTATGGATGGCAACCTGGAGAAGGTTATTTATATGAAGTCGTCCGCAGCATGGAAGAGCACGGGTGGGTCATAGGGGAGTGGGAAAGTGACCGGAGAAGCAAAAGGATCTACCAAATTGATGAGAGAGGCCGTCAAGTTCTGCCCCGGATTGAAGAATCAGTGCTGTACACTATGAAAAATATCCGTAGTTTTATAAATAACCTTCTTTCGGTTTTCCATCTGTAATTGGATTAAGGAAAGAATAACCAATGGGTCCATAAATATAGCGCCACCAAACTGACAAGTAAACCTAAAGGAATAACAAAGAGAGTGACCTTGAAATAATCTTTCCATGTAAAAGGAATGTTATCTTGCTTAATAAGGTGCATCCAAATTAGGGTTGCCAAAGTCCCCATGGGGAGAAGCAGTGCCCCAATATCACTGCCTATGACATTGGCCAGATAAGCCACTTGTAAGGTTGGAAGATCTAAATTCATTTCGGTTAATGAAAGAGTGCCAATCATTACGGCCGGCAAATTGTTCATTAAGTTAGACATCAATGTAAGCAACAATCCCATAATGATAATCCCATTTAAATGATGACTGGACACCCATTCATTTAAAATTTCCACAATCCATAAGGTTAGGCCACTATTTCGCAACCCATAAACAATCACATACATACTAAAGGCAAAAACGAGAATATCCCAGGGAGTTTTTCGAAGGACATCTGTAATTCCACTTTTGTTGCGAAACCAGCGAATAATAATGAGTAAAATGGCTCCAATAATTGCAGGCCATTCTGTTGGTATTCCAAATGGTGTTAAGGCAAAAAAACTAATCCGAATCAATAGTACAATCAGCAAACACATTTTTAATCCAAGCCAGTCTAACTCAGGTTCTTTCAAAGATGGTACATTTAGAGGATGGATCCTGCCATTGTGCATAAGAGATGCTGGATTGAAAACGGAAATTCTTTTGGGAATGGTATTTCTAAAATAGATAAACAACATACCAGCGATGACAAAGACACCTAACATAGAGGGGACAAACACCATGGATGCATAGGAGTTTAGATCTAATCCAACAATTTTTAAAGCGATTAAGTTTGCTAAATTGCTTACACCAATAGGAGCGCTTGAAGCAGTGGCGATGATTGCACCCGATAATAAGAAAGGAATTTTCTGATGGGGCTTTAATTGAAGCAAATGAAGAGTATGGAGGATAATGGGGGTAGTGATAAGAATGCTGCCATCATTATTGAAAAATAATGTCATGGAAAAACAAAGAAGGTTAAAGTACCAGAATAATTTAAACCCTGATCCCCTGGCATAATAGGCTATTTTGTAAGCACACCAACGAAAAAAATTAAAGCTCTCCAATACAATGGTCATGATAATGGTCGAAAGAATCGTAATGGCTGCTCCGCTAATAATCCCCAAAATCTGAAAAACGTCTGAGAATGGAACTACACCAACCAGAAAAATTAATGCTGCACCGATAGCCGTCGGAATAGACTCGTTGATCCCCCTGGGTCGTAGAATAATGAATACCACTGTCATTATAAATATTGCTAGCGTAAATATGACGGTTATTGGATTCAATCACATACCCCCTAATGACAAACCACAGGTGGTTGTTGTGCTGTATCTTATGATAAAAAAGAGTATCTTGTACTACATACCTGCCCTATTTTCTTCATCTCCGCCTCTATCTTTCCATGTAAATTGTCCGAGGGCATTCAACCAGTGTTTATATGCCACGGTTTTTTGAAAATTATAAAATAGGTTATTTGTCCCAGGACAAAAGGGAATTATGAGTCTTTTTGGGGAAGTATCACGGGAAAACCCTTGAAAAATGGGTATTCGTGGAGAACACAAGGGACCTATATACACATAGACATATAGTACAAAAATCCTATGATGATGAAAGGCGGGGGTTGTTTATATGGAAGAGCAACAAAGCGTACTAACAGAAAGACAGGATGTATTAGCTGAAAGGCTAGATGTAATTGTAGCAGATCAAGAGGTTAATTTTATTGAAAACTTTATAAATAAAAAGGTAAAAGTTGGAAGAGGTGGCCCTGAATCAAAATCAGGATATCTCCTTGGCGTATATTCTGACTATGTTATTTTATGGACTGACAAAAAAGAAATCGTATACTATCAAAGTGCCCACACCCAGAGTATGACACTAGATTCAACAGCAACAGAAAGCATAAAAGAAGAAGATGGGTTAGATTCTCTCACTTTTATCCATGAGGATAGCTTTTTAGCAACCATTGAAGCATTAAAACACAACATGGTGCAAATTAATAGGGGAGGCCCTGATTGTTTAACTGGGGTTATTGTTGAAGTTAATGAAAACAATTTTACAATTTCCGTGGATAAAGAAATCATTTTTGTCTTTTTGCAACATGTAAAAAGCCTTAGTTTAGCACCAAAAGAAAATAAAAACGATGACAACAAAGAAAATAGCAATTAATCAAAAAAACCAAATATAAAACAAAAATGAAAGGTGATGGTTATGAGCCTAAAAGACCTTAATCATTTAATAGGGAAGAATATTCAGGTGAATCGCAAAGGGCCTAGCTCTTTTAAAGGGGAACTATTAGACATTCAATCAGACTATATTGTGATGGAATCAGATAAAGGAAGAACATACATTCCAACCTATCATATTAAAACCATTGGATTCTTATCTGACCAAAATTCCAATGCAAAAGCTGAAAATGAAGAAGAGGAAGAATACAATCATCCAGAAACATTCGCTGATTTAGTGATGAATTATAAATATCACTGGGTTAACATTGATGGCGGCCCCAATAAAGTGGAGGGGATTCCCATTGAAATTTCTGGTGACAATCTCATTGTATCCTCAAAAAAAGAAGTTATAAATGTGGTTCTTTCCCATGTAAAAAGCCTGGTGTATAAAACTCAAAACAAACAGGAAAATCAGGATAATCAGGATAACAATGATAAGAATCAAGAAAAAGATGAATCAAGTTATAAAAAGAATGAAAAAGAAGAAAAAGTAGACCGTTCTGCTGAAGTTTTTGAAGAATACATCCAATCTAGAATGTCCAATGAACCGATTACGAATAGAATTTCTGACGATGATTATAAGTTGAAAATCTTCTATTCAGACCGCTATGGTACAGTGACAAATCAAAGCAAACGAGGAACCAGTTCTAGAAAATCCACAAAATCTAAAAGGAGATGAGAAAATAACGAGAGGAGATAAGAAGAGTGGATGTCATTAAATCCTATATAGGAAAACCAGTGGACATTGAATTATCCGGGGACAGAATTCATTCAGGCATTCTTATTGATTCAGGACCAGATATCCTTGTTCTTAAAGGAAAAGATCACTTCTTCTATATCCCGTTATTACATGTTCAATTTATAAAACTTAAACCTATTCAGGATGTTCAAACTAGTTATTTCTCTTCTTCTAATCATATTCAACTAGAAGAAAATATCTCTTATCGAAAAATCCTAACCAATGCAAAAGGGATGTTTGTGGAAATTTTTGTGACAGGGAACCAATCTCTTCATGGATATATTACTAGTATTCTTACAAATTATTTTGTTTTTAATTCTCCTATATATAAAACCCTCTATATCCCACTGCAGCATTTAAAATGGTTAATCCCTTACCAGGAAAATCAAACCCCCTATTCACTTAAATCCTATCAAATCTATTCCTCAAATATCCCATTGTTAAGAACATTTGAAGAACTATTAAAAAAATTAGAAGGACGTATCGTAGTATTTGACTTAGGTTTACATCCTAATAAAACGGGATTATTAAAAAAAGTAGAAAACAATTTTGCTGAACTTATTACCGGGAATGAAAACTCAATCCATTGTAACATCCAACATATTAAAACGATTCATTGTCCCTGAGCAGATGCCTCTTAACCCTTACTTTTCTTGCCCATCTGTAAAAATCATGATAACATATCACAAAAACAGGGGAGAAAAGAGAATGAATTTAAAAGATTTGTTAGATCCAGCTACTTTAGCTCAATTAAATAAAACCGAAAAGAAACTGCGGCAAATAGAGCAAGAAAAGAAAGAGAAAGAACAAAAAAAGAGGATTGAAGAACAAAGAAGGAGAGAAAAAAATAAATCCTTTGCTGAATTATTAGAAGAGAGCAAACTAGATTGGAGGGAATACAAGTAACATCCTAAAAGTGGAAATGGACTTATCCAACTCCCCAGGGGAGGAAATATACCCCTGGGGGGAGTATCCACGGCTTTTGGGAAATAATTAAATAATTTATAATATTGTTACATAATGCATATGTATGAATAATTATTCCTTTCATCTAAATAGGATGAGGGGTATAAATCCGCCCTCATTGAGCTGGGGGCGGATTATTTATTTGGATTTTCTTTCTTATCTTCCGAAACAGGGGGAGGGGAGAGTAAAATTTTTGTAGGAATCCACTGGCCTGAAGGATCTTTTTGAAAGGACTGTATTTCGAAGTCTACACCATTAGTCAATTCTACAAAGCGAAACAAATAATCTTTTTGATCAATTCCTTTTACAAAGATATTTTTAACATATCCATCTTTACGAGTGGGGTAGCGATTTTCCACCAGATTGCAATGACACCCATAATGAATATCTACATATGATTCTCCATTATAATTCCATTCATAATCATAACGGGGCTGAAATGTTTCTCCTTCAAATTTATATTGAGATATCCGATAGACATTTTGTTCCTGAATCACATCCATGAATCCATATAAATAACTAAACCTGGTCCCTATTTTCTCATTAACAGGTTCCTCTAACATCTCCAATTCAACAAAGAATCGGGTAGCAAAAAGCTGATTCCGATCTTTAGCTAAGCGGATAATTTTAATCAAATGAATTCCACTGATTCCTTGAAGTTCATCCTCTATTTCCTCTATACTCTTTTTCCTTTGTAAAGAAGGGGCTAAAAAACCATAGGCAAAAGCAATAAGCTCCTTTTTATCCGTTCCATTAAGTTCCCGAAGCGCAGAAAAGAAATTGATAATGGCCCTCTCAGGCGTGTCATTTAACCGGGGAGGAATCTCCTTTTCATCCATCCAATCATCCCGCAGAACATTGGTATTTAACATCGCTAGACAGGAAGGGCGAGTGAAACGTTCCATTGCAGCAACCTCCTTTTCTTCCCTTTGCAAAATAAATATGCTTTAAAAAGCTTATTTAAAACGAAATTATGGAAAGGGGGAGGGGAGTTGTGCACAAATATAAAATGTTAGATAATCGACGAATTATGACTTTATTACGAGAAAAAATTATGATAAATTATAAAAGTCGGTCTGTTTTTATGGTATTATGACGATTGCAAAAATTTCATTCAACAATAAGCCCGCAAAAGGAACAGAGAGTCGAATTCTGCAAAAATTCACATTATACACATATCCACAAAGATTTATCCACACCCTTAATTTTTCCCAAGTTAACATAATATATATTATAGGACGTTAATAATGGATATCTCAAATTATGAAATATATCGTTATTTCGAGAAATCAAAGGAGAAAAACGCCTCCAATAGTCCTGGTTGGTCTCAATTACAATTTAATTTTAAAATCTGTTACATCGGATTTGTTATCCAGTTTTCATTTGTTTAGTTTTATAAACAATGATTATTAATTGACATATCAAATAATGGATTTGGGTACAGCTTAACGATGATATGCCCCACTCCATTTTCGTTTTATTATGTTTATTATTGGGTACTCTGTTTTTTAGAATAATGCCCCTTCTTTTTTTAGTTAACATAAAATAATTATGAGAAACATAAAAACCTCCCAAGTTACAATGACTTTGGAGGTTTTTAAATTAAAATATATGGTCATGATTCATCATCTTCATCATCACGTTCACAATCCTCAAAATCTTCAAATTCCTCATCATCCACCACATATGGGGAAGTATCCTCTCGAATAAACCGCACAGCATTTAGTCCGATTATCTGAGCAGCGGTGGAAGGCTGACCATCCGGTAAAATAGGCGCAATGGACAAATCGGCAACCTTAAGATTTTTGATACCAAACACATTGAGGAATCCATCGACAACCCCTTCTTGAATCGTCCGTCCCATTCGACACTGCCCGGCCATAGAGAAGTTCGTGTAGGAGGCTTTGACATAATTCTCAAGCTGCTGTTGTTTGTTAGGATCGTTGTCAGATAGCAGGAATATACTCTCTGGAGGATATACAACCTTCCCGATGCCATTATTTGGGTATTTCAGTGGATCTCTAGCCTCCACAATAATATTATAAATTCTCTTATATTGATCGACCATATACGTTAGGTCATTGGGATCTTGCAACGGATTGAAGTTAAGGGATGGGTAAGCCTCTGGATCGCTATGTTCCACTAGCACTGTTCCCTTGCTTCTCGTATTCAGATCTACAATGCCAAAACTCATGATACTAGGGGTGGTTTGGAAAGTTAAATCAAAACTCCAACCATTGCTGAGCACATCTGGAGCAGGGATAAAAAATGGGATAGGGACTCCTAATAGTTGGAGACGACGACTTTCTACTGGATTCAATGGATTCTCTGCTTGGAAAGCACCTAAAACAAGTGGAGAATTGGAATCAGCAAAAAATATTGGAATAATTTGGGAGGTGTCTATCTCAAACCCCAGTCCAACATAACCTTGAGTTTGAAGATTGTAACCAACATTTGGACTCTCTACCAATGTTGGTATACCTGCTCTAGCCAAATCGCATGAGTTGCCGATTCCTGAGCGTTGTAGAATGACTGAGGAAAAAAATCCTGCAGAGACGATAATGCCTTTTCTTGCAAAACTTTTACGTGAAACACCGTCCTTAACAAATTCAACACCAATTGCAATGTTCAGTCCATGTTTTTTCTTGAATAAGATTTTGTTAACAGTTGTTTTAGCTAAAATAAACAACTTTCTTCCATCAACTCCAAATTCATCTGGATGGAACTGGTTGCCTTGACTGACAATATGGTTATTTAAATAGCCTGTTGCCGTTGAGGATCGGACAAATTGACCGTGGCTAACTTCTTTTTGAATAATTTGCGCTTTGTAAAATGTACAATCCCTTATGCCGGTATTATAGTCCTCAACAATTGGTGTCCCCAAAACAGTGTTTGTAGCTTGAACTAACGTATTGATCAACCCATCAGGGGGAATTCTCTGTTGTCTAATAAAGATCGGACCTTGTGTTCCCCGTTCTTTCGGGTCGATCGGGAATCCTGTGTAGTGTTCATTTTGTTTGAATAAGGAACGAACCTTTTCGTAACTCCATTGATCTCCTTTATCACCGAGGAGATTTGCCCACTGGTCATACAGCTCTTTACTCCCACGTACGGCATACATGTCACTAATTTCTGAGCCCCCCCCTATGACGCGACCATTTGTTGAAATAAGTGGTCGTGCAATAGTTGACTCTAGTTCAGAAGTAACATTAAAGCTAAACCTGTTACCGCGGGTTGTATTAATGGCGGCAAGAATGCTAGGGTTACTTAGCTCATTCGCCATATTTGTTCCTGCTTCAAGGACAAGCACGGAAGTACTTTTGTCATCCGTTAATTCTTTGGCAATTACCCCTCCGGCAGTGCCGGCACCAATCACGATGTAATCAAAAATATTTTTTTTGGACACGCTATCATTCCTTTCAATATAGGATTTAAAACAACAAAATCCACTATTTACCATATGCCACCAAAATATTGCTTATGCTGAAATGATTTGTTGGATGACGGGGATCCAACGACACCGCCAATGTTTTCATACGAGAAATGTGGTGGACAAATGTATCCTGAATATTATAAAGGAGTACATGGCATAGAGTACAAACTTTCGGATGTCCTCTAAGGCCTGATACCAGCGTAGCTGATACAGACCGCAAAGTAATTAGATACAAAGTTCCTGAAACGGTGAGTATCGGAACTTTAATTACTGTTTAATTTTTACCGATTATTAACATCTACTTTGCGGGTGGTGTCAGCTACGCTGGTACTACCCCTAATAAATGTAAATAAATAAACAAAATAAAAAACGGGCATTTCTGCCCGCCGTTTCTTACTTTATCTAAAATTGTGTGTCTTTCTGAAACTTATAGATTGTTATAATTTCCTCTTTCTTTCTTAATGCCTTTTTCCTTATTCTCTTTTTCAATTTGTTTCAATTCGTCCTTAAATGTGTCTTTACTAAATTCTGCATCCTTGTTGTTCTTTAATTTTCCATTATATTCCTTAAATTTACCTTGGGCTTGTCCAACTACAAAATAATCAAAGTCTCCTCGGTCTGGTCTATTTCCCTTATCATCTGTTAGAAATAATGTAATTGATTCCCCGATGGTGAAACTAACAAGACCAGATTTAACCGGATTATTACCGTTACCTTCTGTACGTACTTTAACGACCTTTCTCACTTCATCTCCTTGAATAACCTCATCGATTTCTATCTCAAAGTCTGTGACTTCTCCAGTAAATGCTGTTTTCGTTTCACTTCCGATAACTTTACCTTTAACTATTTCCGTTGAATGAGCGTATAGCCTATTTTTATCCATTTTTATAGCTGTTGCACCTATCGTAGGTTCGCTAGTTTGTTTTCAAGTTACATCCAAACCATAAACAGTTTCTATCCCTATAACAAAAGAAGAAGCTAAGACAATTGATAGTAATTTTTTCATCAGTAATTACTCCTTTCTATTTATCATCTTGCTACTGACGCTTTAGCCCCGGCTATATCGTCGGAATGTAAGGTAACTCTAAAATCCTCATTATAGTTAACATCTTGGTATCATGGCAACATATTAATCTCTATGGCCGCTACGAGTTTAATAAAAGTCAAGAGACTATTAACATGGAAGTAATTATTGAGGAATTGGCTCAATTAAAAGTTATTCCAGATTATTTGCCAGGGCTACTTTTACTCGCTCTCCCCCACTTAAAACCCCCACCAGTTTAAATACACCCTCACGAAAGAAATGACTTTTTTCGCCATCTTTTCAGGAAACGAAAAATGCCCCTATCTTCATTTAGAATAGGAGGCATAAAACTGAAAGTGAGTTTTTTTTTGTATAACAATATTTATTGCCCACTCGCGGGTGGTTTTATGTTTCGCCTTCTTCAGGCTCAACAGACTAAAGTCTATAATAAGAAGCATTCCAAGTCTTTAAAGTATGGAATGCTTTATTTTTTTAATTTTGGTTGTAAAAATACCGATAAAATTTGCATAATTAATGCTAGTAAAAATAAATTCCAAATACTAGGTAATGTAGATAATCCTATATACAAACTTCCTGGCAATGATATTAAAAGAAATATATATGCTAATAATTTTTTTGATAAGATTACAAACAAACATGTGAAGCATGCAGGTAACACAATAAGTAAAAACACTTTGTACACTGTCTCATAATTAATAATATCTTGGTTGTACGGATTATAATATAAGAAGATGACTGACAATGAAATTAATCCTATTGTGGCTATTAAACTAATGAATATACTTATTTTATTATTCATTTATTAGCCTCCTAAAATTGATTTACAAATTTCCCCTTACATTAAGTATCCGAGCTGCAAAACAAAGTAAGCTTTCGACTTAATAGAACTCAATGTTTTCAGCAAACCTAGCATCGTATTTAATAGATAAAATAGTAGACGGTTTGACATGGAGCCTCTGCGAGTATGATTCCTTACTCAAGTTCGATATTTCAAGGGTTTCGTTAGGCCATCAAGCCTATTATGCCCACCTCTCCATGTAAAGCCTATGAAAGTATCACCCCATATGTTATAGCGAAGAGGCATAAATTCATAATCGGCAACTTCGTGTTGGTAGAATCACTCGTATCTCCCTAGTACATCTATGATTGACTCCATTACTCCTCACTGGCCCTAATGAACCTTTTTGGGGGGATGGGCAAAAATACCCATTAAAAAATGCGATTTAGAAGTTTTATTTAAAGCTTTACTTCTACCTCAGTTCCATCATTCAATTTCGTTTCAACAAGGATAACCCCACTGTACTTAGAAAATCCCTGCAACAACAGTTTCAAATCTTTTCTTTCAATTTCAGGGAAGATGAATTTGCTGCCATCCTTTTCAATTGCTTTATTTATTAAGCGATTAATCCATTTTGATGTAATAATCAAACTAACCAAATTTAAAACCACATAGGGTATGGGAATGAAGAATCGTTTATTCTCGACTTTCACCTTGACTTTTAACATAATCTACTCAATTATCACGAATACTTTATCACCATTGGCCGAGGTGATGTCAACAATCTGTCCGTCCAATTCGTTTTCAATTGCTTCGATGAGCAGGTCAACGTTAATATCTTTTACATATTTTTCTGCCTCCGGTATTTTTTCAGCAATATTTGTACCTACTTTTAAAACAGCCTTTACCAGATTAATTGGTAAATTCACATTTACATTATCACCTTCTTCGGAGGTCACACGAATCTTTAACATTTTATTTCCATATGGGACTTCTTTTTTTATTGTCACTACCTCTGGCTGATCTTTACCTTGTAAAATATTAATTAATTCACTTGCTTTTTCCTTATCAATCTTTCCTTCCTCCACCAGCGTTAAGACTCTCGAAATTTCATCCTTCATTATACTTCCCCCTCTTTTAATAACTGAATGGCTTTCTCTGCCGTAATTTCGCCTTTTTCCAATAACGATATAATTTTTTTCTTATCCACTTCCGGTTTCTTTTGAGAGGAATATCCTAGAGTAGAGATAATTTCATCTAATTTTCCTCTGACAGTCGGATAGGAAATTCCAAGCTCCTTCTCGACCTCTTTGATATTTCCACGGCATTTAAGAAAAATCTCAATAAAATGCAGCTGTTCCTGACCGAGAGCCGCCAATCTTGAAACTTCAAATTCATTTTCTACCGTTGTCTGGCAATGGTTACACTGTAGCTTAGTAATTGTAAGCGCCTTCCTGCAAACAGGACAATTAGTGAGTAAAGGATACGCCATACTGTTCTCCTTTCTTTCATTTAATCATATCATACACCATATCTTTTAATTTTCAAATAAATATTTAAAATTATTTATAAAAATTTATATTTTTATTCAATAAGTTAACTTACACATTAAATAAATTAATTTATTAATCATTTAAGTTAAAATAAAAAACAGACTCATTGGAGAGGTACGACCGAGATACGTGTAAAAATGGGTCACATACTGGGTATAAATCCTATATGTGTACATTACTGTTTTTTAGGGTACTTAATTAAAGCAAGTAAATCTGGTTTTATCAAAAAAAGTCGGGTTTGTTGAAATAAAAAAATCATTTCTTTCAAAAGAAATAAGGCGTACCCAGCATCAATTAGGTACACCCTCACTGGTATTATTTTTTATTACCTAACCTAAAAATAAGATAACCAAATACATTAAATAAGGAAAACGCTAAAACCCATAACAATTTTAAACGCTTTTGATGATAAGCATTTACGATTGCCCATATTGCAAACAGTACCCAATAAATTACTATACAGATTATTAAAACGGAAATAGCAATTCCTTCATAGGTTTGATGTGAGATCTGCACGAACCAATAATCATTCTGATATGCCTGTCCTTTATAAGCAATCAGCAACCAAATAGGTGAGATTATTTCCTTTTTATAGTTATATTGGGGGTTAAAGCTGAAAGGGAACTCGGGATTATCTTTTATATAGTAAGCTTCAAGTTGATATATATCGCCCTTTGGTTCCACCATTGAATCAATCTCTTTTTTAATTTCAGCCGATATGTTTTTTTCGGTTCCTAAAATGTTTAGAACTTGTTGTGCAACTACGTCTCTTTCTTGAATATTATTAAATTCAATAAAACCCACTATTCCAGCAATTACAAACCCAACTAGAAGAAAGGCTAATGCAGTACGCAATATATTTTTAGCGAATAATCTCTGTACCTGCAATACTTCGGCCAATCCATGACCGATTAGGCGTTCATCACCAAATCGTTCAATAGCAATACGAACACTTTCTTCTTCAGATTTTCCCCCCGTTTGCAGTTCTTTAACGGTTTCCATAAGATGGCTTTTCATTTCCTCTTTAAATTCCTTTACTTCTTTGGAATCATCCAAGCCTTTATATAATGATTCTATATAATCATAAATTTGCTTCACTTTATTTCCCCTCCCCAAAAAATGTATCCATCAGACCTTTTACAAAGTTCCATTCCTGTTTTTTTAGGTGATAGCGTTCGCTACCTAATGGGAGGATTCTGTAATACTTTCTTCTCCCCCCACCACTTTCATAGTCATCACCCCAATAGGATTCAATAAAATTGTTTTTCTCTAAGCGTTTTAAAGCTAAGTACATGGTTCCTTCTTTTAACTCGAACCGTTCTTGGCTTTTTTCCCGAACCATTTTAGCTATTTTGTAACCATACATAGGTTTTTTTTGCAATAAAGCTAGAATAATGGTGTCTATATGTCCTTTTAGAATCTCTTTGTCAATTTCCAATTCCCTCACCACCTTTCATAATTAATGCTAAGTAAATTTTAAAACAATATACTTAATAATGCAAGGTAGTATATGTAACTATGTTATTCTGCATTTTTCAAATCATTTTATTAAACATTTCTGCCAGAGAGTTAAATATGGGGTTTGTGTAGTAAAGGAACAAAAACGGCAATAGAATTTATGACTACATATCCCCTTAGCTTTCTTAATATTTTCTAGAAAATAAAAAATTTTTATTATACCATCTATAAATAGCTCTAAGTTATAAAAAATAATTGAAATATTGTGACTATATGGAACAAATCAGTATATTGTGTGTAGATTTTTTGATGTATAGAATCTCTTAAATTGAAGGAAATAAAGGAGTGTTACATCAAAATGGTTAAAAAAAGTTTTTGAGTTTACTTTCAATTTGGCGTGTGACCTTTTTTAATGCTCCAAGTGTAGAGGCTGCGACATCAACTGATGGACCTTTTTACACTCGACCAACCACTTCTGGACAATATGGCGGGGTTATAGTTTATCTTAACTATAGAGTTCTGAGTTTTCTGTATCGTATGATTATCGGGGAATTCATAAAGGTGAACTTGCATATATTTCATGGTACCTCTATGATATGGACGGAAATTTAATTACAACTCGGAATTATGGATCAGGTGACATTTTTGGATGGCTTGGTTTCTATGACTTAGTACCAGGAGGAACGTATCAACTAGTATGGGTATCGCATACAAATAATGATAGAGCAGGTGGTTTCTCTAAGAGTAGTAAGAAGATACATAATATTTTCGTTTTGTAGGGCGTGTTGTAAAAGGAATCTTGATGATTTACGATATTCAGATAAAGAAAAGTTTTTGTATCCATATACTTGTCTGATTTCTTCTAAATGTTCATATTTAGTTGGTACTCTTTGTGCATATAAATCAAAAGAATTTGGGGCGACATTAATTTGTCTGGCTATGTATTGTAAAACATTCTTTGGAATCGGTTCTAAATCAGCAAGAGACCAACCTGGATAACGAAGTACACATAATTAAACAGCAAAACCTAATCGATTATAGTCTCTTCGATGCCGTTTTATAATCTCAAGGTCATATTGCGAAAAAGAATAGTATGCACCTAATTCGTGCTCACTCATATCTAAAGGAATTTTAACGAATTCTTCTCGTTGTTCATCCGTAAGTAATTCTCTCCCTCTCGATGCCATTTTGCTGACTCCTTTACTCCGTTTATTTGATGTATCGATAAAGGGTGGCTTTTATGGTGCTACACGATGTCAAGACAGTTTTTTTAAATTTTTAAGGTGTGTGA
>CAMLDI010000054.1 GCA_946478845.1 uncultured Paenibacillaceae bacterium | reverse complement strand
AACATCAGCCTTCCAAGCTGAATACGTGGGTTCGATTCCCATCACCCGCTCCATTTAAAATGTAAAGTCGTTCTTATGAACGGCTTTTTTGCTGTTATATCTGTTATATACATATGATACCCGGGCATTCTGCCTCCCCCTAAAAGGCGGGTTAATCCTTTTAGCTTTAACAAGTTCAGCATCAAATTCTGCAGCTGTTTTAATATAATGTTTGACTTGCTGGGAAAATTCATTGAAACTATGAATGGAATGCAGATGATATTGTACAGCAGCAACTCGAAGTTTTATTCAATTAGACCTCTAATGAAATAAGATTTCATTATTTTACAAAAGATAATTCGTATTAAAAAGATGATATACATATTTTGGTGGTGATGAAATGGTTTTACCTGCAGAGTTTTTGTTATGCAACGAATGTGAAGATGGTTGTCGCAGGGAAGAAGGAGAAACCCCTGTACCGGGTGATGGTCCAGCAAATGCAAAAATCATGTTAATCGGAGAAAGTGCTGGAGCAGAAGAAATGAAAAGAGGGAAACCTTTTCAGGGTAAAGCAGGGGAGAATTTAAATGAGTTTCTTAGTGTGATTAGATTGGACCGCAAAGATATTTATATTAGCAACACTACTCGCTGCCGTCCTTATAATACGAAAGAAAAAATCTTAAAAAATGGCACAGTGAAAGTGACAAAATCCAATCGGCAACCAGGAAAAAAGGAAATTCTAGCATGTGCTCCCTGGCTAGACTATGAAATTAAAAAAATGGTACCCTCTTTGATTATCACCCTTGGTTCTGTTCCTTTAAAAAGAATAACAGGGCAATCAAATATATCTGAAGTACACGGCACTTTATTGAACACCCCTATTCAGTATTTTGATGTGAACCAGAATAAATTTGCCTTATCTACAGCAAATTATCATGTTTTTCCCTTATATCATCCTGCATCTATTATTTATCGAAGAGAATTAAATGAGGTCTTTCTAGAAGATCTTAAAAAATTAAAAAATATATTAAACCAATTTCAAAGGGATCCTTCTGTTTAAAAACAGGAGGATTTTTTAGTTAGTATAGGGTATTTAAATAGCTGTATTATACTGAAAATTTATATAAATTTTAATAATGAATAAAAAGCTTGTAATGTCTTTAGAGTTGGTTTATTATATAACAAACGAATAAAACAACTAATCTGTACTAATACAAGGTGAGGCACGGGCGGTGATTTTAATAAAACAAACTAAAGAAGAAATTGATGTAAGAATGTGGGAGAAGAATTCCAGATGAAGAGAAAGAGGGGGAACGGATAATGGATCTAGGTATCACAAAAGTGAAAAGTAATCCTATTTTAACTAAAGAAGATTGGCTAAATCAGCGCAGGGAAGCTGAAAAAGATCCTGGAAAATTCCATGGTGAAATTGCAAAAAGGGAAATTCACTGGTTTGATGAAAAAACAAATGCCTGGATTAATTGGGATGATGAACATAACCAATGGCTTGGATTAGATGCTACTACAGGGCAGTCTGTACCAATCACTTATTCTCCAAATTTTGAACCTTGGGAAAAGTCTTTCGATGACGCAGATGCCCCTTTTTATAGATGGTTTAAAGGCGGTTTAACCAATGCCTGTTTTAATGAAGTGGACCGCCATGTTTTAAATGGTTATGGAGATGAGATTGCTTTTTACTTTGAAGGGGACCGATGGGATCAATCAAAAGACAATGGCAGAGGAGGCCCGGTTGTAGCTTTTTCTGTAACTAGAAAACAGTTACTCCTTGAAGTGGTAAAAGCTGCTGTTGTATTACAAAATATGGGGCTGAAAAAAGGAGATCGTATCGCCTTAAATATGCCTAATACTATGGATCAAATTTATTACACGGAGGCAGCAAAACGGCTAGGCATTATTTATACTGCTGTATTTGGCGGTTTTAGTGATAAAACTTTAAGTGACCGGATTCATAATGCCGGGGCGAAAGTAATCATAACTTCTGATGGAGGATTGCGTAACGCGCAAATCGTTGAATTTAAAGAAGCCTATACAGATCCTGCATTAGATAACTATATTCCAATCGAAGTTGCTACAGAAATTGTGAAAAACAAATTAATTGAATTAAATCTTAGTGACGAACTTTCTGAATTAATTTTACAAAAAGTAAATCAAACGATTGGGTCTGAAATTACTGTAGAACGTTCCGATGTCATGCGTGGAGTAGGGATGGCTCTTGCAGAGTTTTCTAACTTGGATGCAGGGGAAAAATCCCATATCCGTACCGTAATTGCTAAAGGATTAGTTGATGCGCCTCCACGTGTAGATGCTGTTATCGTTGTACGCCATACTCGTCAGCAGGATTTAAACTGGCGTCCTGAGCGTGATCGGTGGTCACATGAGCTTATGAGTGAAGCAGTTGAGCAAATCCTTGAAACAGCTAAAAAGGAAGGCTTCATTCTTAATGATGAAAAAGAATTGTTAGCACTGGATGACCTCTCCTTTATTAAAATCATGTATGCTGTTTCCAGGCCTGTACCAGTAGATGCTGAATATCCATTGTTTATCATCTATACCAGTGGAAGTACAGGTAAACCCAAAGGTGTTGTCCATGTTCATGGGGGCTATATTTCAGGAATCGCTCATACAATGAGGGTCTCATTTGATGCGAAACCTGGTGAAGATGTCATGTATGTAATTGCTGACCCAGGTTGGATTACTGGGCAATCCTATATGATTTCTGCTGCATTAACCACAAGAACCACCAGTGTAGTAGCAGAGGGTGCACCTGTTTTCCCAAGTGCGGGGCGCTATGCAAGCATCATTGAACGGTATGGAGTTACCATTTTTAAAGCAGGCTCTACCTTCTTAAAAACCATTATGTCTAATCCACAAAATAAAGCAGATGTTGAACAATATGGTATGGATACTCTTCGCGTAGCAACATTTTGTGCTGAACCTACAAGTCCGGCTGTTCAACAATTTGGGATGGATTTAATGACGCCTCAATATATTAACTCTTATTGGGCGACAGAACACGGCGGTATTGTATGGACACACTTCTATGGAAATCAGGATTTTGCCTTAAAAGCAGATGCCCATACCTTCCCTCTTCCATGGATCTTCGGTGATGTTTGGATTCCTGAAGGGACAGATGAAAATGGACGCTTAAAATACCGTTCCGCTGACCGTGAAGAAAAAGGCGAAATCATTATATATAAACCTTATCCTTATTTAACCCGGTATATTTGGGGGGATGAGGCAAACTTTGGATCTGATTCCTGGAAAGGAGATAGCAAACGTTACGTTGAAACATACTGGGGCAAATGGTCCGATACATGGGCATATACCCAGGGTGACTTTGCCATGAAATATGATGATGAATCTTTCTCTCTCCATGGACGTTCTGATGATGTAATCAACGTTTCTGGACACCGGATGGGAACAGAAGAAATTGAAGGAGCTATTCTGCGGGATAAACAAATCAATCCAGATTCTCCTGTTGGAAATGTTATCGTAATCGGTGCTCCCCATCGTGAAAAAGGGCTAACTCCAGTTGCCTTTATTCAAACTGCGCCAGGAGCAAAATTAACCTTAGAAGACCAACGCCGCCTTTCTGAATTGGTTCGTCAGGAAAAAGGGGTAGTAGCTGTACCTAGTGATTATATTGAAGTTAGCCAATTCCCTGAAACACGAAGCGGAAAATATATGCGCAGATACCTGAGCAATATGTTTAACAGAGAATCCCTAGGAGACACTTCTTCTCTTCGCAATCCGGAAGTAATTAGTGAAATTCAGCCAAAAATTGAACAGTGGCTGATGAAAACGAAAATGGAAGAAGAGCAAAATATTTTCGAAATTTATCGTTACTTCAGAGTTCAATATAATGATGTACGTCCTGGAGAACGGGTAGCTACTGTTACTATTACAAATCCACCGGTAAACGCCTTAAACGAGCGGGCTCTTGATGAATTAAATACCATCATCAGCCACTTAGAACGCCGTACCGATGTTAAGGTTGTGATCTTTACTGGCCAGGGTACAGGTTCCTTTGTTGCCGGTGCTGACGTAAAACAATTCCTTGAAGAAATGTTCGAAGTTGCAGATGTATTGCCACTTGCTCATAAAGCCCATCTGGCCTTTAAGAAAATCCAAAACTTTAGCAAGCCAGTGATTGCTGCAGTGAATGGGGTTGCATTAGGTGGAGGTAATGAGTTCCAGATGGCGACCCATTATCGGATTGCAGAACCTACAGCGATTTTCGGTCAACCGGAAATTAATTTAAATCTAATTCCTGGTTATGGCGGTACACAACGTTTACCCCGTCTCTTAGAAGATCGCAATGGTATTGAAGGGTTCTTAAAAGGTCTAGAAATTATCCTGAATGGTCGAAATATTGAGGCGGATGAAGCCCTTAGCATAGGCCTAATTGATGAATTGATGGAAGAAAGTGAGGATGTATTAACCAGAGCTGCTGAGTTAGCCAGAGAGTACATTCTAATAGGAAAAGGAAATCTCCAACACGCCTTTGAAAGACATCAAATGATGATTAAAGAATGGTACAAACCAAAACTCTATCCGCAGACTGTTATTAAAGAGAATTCTGAAATTCAAAGGATTATTAAACAATCAGAGTGGGCAGGTCGTTCAAAAGCCATTGAAAGAGCTTTTGATGCCATCAGTACCGGATATGAGAAAGGCATTGCAGCAGGGATTGAGAGAGAAGCCCAACTATTTGCTGAAGGGGTAATTGACCCTGAAGGCGGTAAATTAGGCATTCAAGCATTCCTTGATAAGAAAAGCCAGCCATTGCCAACTCGCCCTCGTTTCCAACCAAATGAGGAACAACAAAAATACCTTATGGAAAATAATGATTTACTGCCAATTGGCGCTCCATTCTTCCCAGGATTTACCCCAATTCCAAAATGGCAATATGCTTATGCTGTTGTGAAAGATGATGTAACTGGGGCAACTAACCATGGGGATCCAGTGGAGGCAGAAAAGAAAATTGTTGTACCTGTAGAAAAACCTGGTGCAAATGATGTACTCCTTTACGTTCTTGCCAGTGAAGTAAACTTCAATGACATTTGGGCTATTACAGGCATTCCTGTTTCTACTCTGGATGACCACGACCAGGATTACCACATCACTGGATCTGGTGGGATTGCATTAGTTGCATCTGTCGGCAATGAAGTTAAAAAACAAGGCAGGGTAAAAGTTGGTGATCTGGTAACCATTTACTCCGGCCAAAACGATATTCTTTCACCAACTGTTGGTCTTGATCCAATGTTTGCTGACTTCAGTATTCAAGGTTATCAAGGACCGGATGGTTCTCACCAACAATTTATGGTAGCACAGGTTCCTCAGGTTCATGTGAAACCACAAGATGCTAGTTTAGAAGCTGCAGGAAGTTATGTGTTGAACCTTGGTACCATCTATCGTGCACTCTTTACTACATTGCGCATTGAACCAGGTAAAACTCTCTTTGTAGAAGGTGCTGCTACCGGTACTGGTCTAGAAGCGTTAAAATCCGCAAGAAATAACGGCCTTCAAGTAACAGGTATGGTGTCAAATAATGATCGTGCTGAATATATTCGCAGTTTAGGTGCAACTGGTGTCATTAACCGGAAAGATTCCCGGTATGCTAATGCCTATACAAAAGTACCTGCAGATCCACAACAATGGGCTGAATGGGAAGCAAAAGGGGAAGCAATTCTTCAGGATTACCGATCACAAAGTAAAGGTAAACTTGCAGATTACGTTGTGTCCCACGCCGGGGAACTCTCCTTCCCACGAAGCTTCCAAATGCTTGAGGAAAATGGGGTTCTCACATTCTATGGCGCTTCCAGTGGCTATCACTTTACCTTTATGGGTAAAAAAGGGAAACGTTCACCACAAGAAATGTATGAAAAAGCAGCTCTTCGTGCCGGTGAAGCAGTATTGATCTTCTATGGTGTAGATACTCTTGAAGATGGAATTGTAGATGCAGTAGGATTAGAAGCGATTGAATCTGCCCGTGAAATGGGAGCGCGGATTGTAGTTACTACTTATACAGATGCACAAAAAGAATTCGTACAAAGCTTAGGCTATGGAGATGCTGTTCGGGGCGTTCTTAGCATTGAAGAAATTAAGAGAAGAGAAGGGGAAAACTTTATCTGGCCTGATACGATGCCAGACTTCCCGAACCCAAAAACGGAGACTGAACAATTTAAAGAGACCGTACGATTCTTTACAGACTATATCTTTAAACCATTTGGCAGTGCTGTAGCCAAATACCTGCGCTCTCCTGACAACCCAAGGGGTTATCCAGATTTAATTTTCGAACGGGCAGGACATGATGCTCTTGGCGTAAGTACCACGCTCTTAAAACCATATACTGGACGTGTAGTATATAGTGAAGAAATGAGTGGCCGTCGCTATAGCTTCTATGCTCCACAAGTTTGGATGAGACAACGTCGAGTTTATATGCCAACTGCTAACATTTGGGGAACTCATCTCTCCAATGCATATGAAGTCATTCGCATGAATGAAATGATTGGAGCCAACATGTTAGAAATTACCGAGCCAGTATTTATTGAATTTGAAGAATTGCCAGAAGCCCATCAAGCAATGTGGGAAAACCGCCATGTAGGCAGTACCTATGTTGTAAATCATGCAATCCCACGTTCTGGTTTAAAAACCAAAGACGAATTGTATGAAGCATGGGCAGCGCAATTGAATGGAACACTTTAATTTAATGTAGCCGTTACCTTTATCCCAATACCTTATCCTCCCGCTAAAAGCGGGAGGACTTTTTTTTGCCTGGTAAGAATGTTATTGTGAAGAGACAAAATGGAAAAAAAAGATTTCATATAAATAAGAGAGGTATAACCATGAAAGAAGTTATAATTTATACAGATGGGGCTTGTTCGGGGAACCCGGGTCCAGGAGGATGGGGAACGGTTTTATTTTATGGAAACCACAAAAAGGAAATGTCTGGCTTTGTGCCTGAAACCACAAATAATCGCATGGAACTGCAAGCAGCAATCGAGGCATTAAAAGTATTGAAAGAGCCATGTAAGGTAAAACTGCACAGTGATAGTGCCTATCTTGTAAATTGTTTTAAACAAGGTTGGCATAAAAACTGGGTGAAAAACGGATGGAAAAATAGCAAAAAGCAACCTGTGGAAAATCAGGATTTATGGAAAGAAATCCTTTCTTTAATAGAAATTCATCAAGTTGAATTTATTAAAGTAAAAGGCCATTCAGACAATGAGTGGAATAATCGTTGTGATGAATTAGCTACGGGAGCTATTGCAAAAAAACAGGGGTAATCATGATGGATTATGAAGGATTAAAAAAGGATGTTATTGCTTTTTCCCGGCAGATTGAAATTGACCTTATCGGTTTTACATCAGCAGAACCTTTTATAGTGTTAAAAGAGCGTTTAACCACACAAAAAGAATTGGGATATGAATCAGGATTTGAAGAGAAAGATATTGTGAAACGGTGCCATCCTGAATATATCATGGAAGATGCCCAATCAATCATAGCTATTGCACTGGCTTATCCAGCACATATGAAAAATCCCCCTAAGTCTGAACCTGGACAATATCGAGGAATGATGGCTAGAGTAGCATGGGGTGAGGATTATCATCGGGTATTACAAAATAAGTTAAATCAGTTGGAGAACTTTATCAAAGAACGTGCTCCTTCGTCGAAATGTGTAAGTATGGTGGATACCGGGGTTTTATCTGATCGGTCAGTAGCTGAGAGAGCAGGATTAGGATGGATCGGAAAAAACACAAATTTAATTACTAAAAAGTATGGTTCCTGGGTATATCTTGGGGAACTGGTAACCAATATTCCTTTTCCTCCTGATTCTCCAATGGATGAAGAGTGTGGGGATTGTCAAAAATGCCTTGATTTTTGCCCAACAGGGGCTCTTGTGCAGGGTGGACAGTTAAATGCAAAACGATGTCTAGCGTATTTGACTCAGGTGAAAGAAACTTTGCCAGAAGATGTACAAATAGCCATGGGAAATCGAATTTATGGTTGTGATACCTGCCAGCAGGTTTGTCCTAAAAATAAAGGGAAGAATGTCACCCATCATAAAGAATTTCTTCCTGATGGGGAACTGATTAAACCCTTGCTTCTTTCATTACTTACGATGGGGAAAAAAGAATTTCTCCTTAAATTTGGCAAAAGCTCCGCCGTATGGAGAGGAAAAAAGCCAATTCAAAGAAATGCAATCATTGCATTGGCTCATTTTAAAGACTTGACGGCAGTTCCCGCCCTAATTGATGTGATGCTTAAGGATCCAAGGCCCACCTTGAGAGAAGCTGCAGCCTGGTCTCTTGGGAGAATAGGGGGAAAAGAGGCGCTAAAAGGGTTAATGGAAGGGACAAACAAAGAGAAGAACGAGGTAGTGTTAAAGCAAATACATAAGTCCATAAATTTGTTAGAAAGTGTCGATAAGTAATACTAGTCCAATACATGTTCAAAGCGTAAGATGTAGGGAAGAGATATAGAGGGAGGTTCAAGTGAAACTGGTGATTGCTTATACCGTTTATCAAAGTCCAATCGGTCCACTCACCCTGGCATTAACAGAGAATGGATTGTGTAGGGTGGAATTTGGAAGTGGCCAACTTGTCCAATTGTCTTTAACTCGATGGACCAAACGATGGTTACAGACAGATAAGTTATCTTATGAACCAGAATTATTTACAGACATCGTGCAGCAACTAGAAGAGTATTTCTCAGGTCAAAGAAAATCCTTCTCCATTCCTCTTGATTTATATGGAACCCCTTTTCAAAAGATGGTTTGGAGAGAATTATGCAACATTCCTTATGGAGAAACCAGATCTTATAAAGATATTGCTCTTGCTTTAAATGCAGCTAAGGCAGTAAGAGCAGTGGGATGTGCCAATAATCAAAATCCCTTATCGATTTTTATACCATGTCACCGGGTGATTGGATCCAATGGAGCTCTGGTTGGTTATGGTGGAGGTTTGGATATGAAAGAATCCTTACTGCAATTAGAAGGTGCCCTGGAAAAAGCAGGGGCTTAAAAATGTGTTTTCAAAGCATCCTTTTGGGGTGCTTTTTCTTTTTGCAGAATAGTATATCAGTAGACTAAGGAAAAAGGTGATCACCGTGTCAAGTTGGCAAGAAGTTCTTAAGAAATACCTGTACTTTAAAAATCGGGCACTGGTGGAAATGGATGTTACATGGATTTCAGACTATATAATTGAAGATAAACAAAAACAATATTTAACTCTTTTTTCTTATTTATATGAACAACAAAGAGAAAGAAAAGTTTATCCTTTATTAAGCAAATCAGATATTAAGCATATGAAAATCATATTGGAAACAGACAAACGTGTGGAACTTTTACTTCTAATAAAAGAAAGTACTTTATATTTAATTGAAGATGAAACCTATAAACAAGAAACAGAAGTGCAAAAAAGAATTACACTGGTACATTCCACTGATGGGTGGCTTGTGGAACAAGATGAGGAAGAACCTTACGTATTTAATGAAGAAATAAAAAGACAGCCACGGTATGTTTACAATCGTATGGAAGCTGTACGATATGCAGAACTATGGTGGAATGATTTTAATCCTAACTTTCATCGTTTTGAAGATGATTGCACAAATTTTATTTCCCAATGCCTTTATGCAGGGGGAATTCCTATGGAATTTTCCCAAAGCCGCAGTAAAGGTTGGTGGTACAGGGGAGGCCAGAATGGTTGGAGTTTTAGTTGGACGGTGGCTAACAGTTTTAAGCAGTATTTAGAAACAGGGGGCCATATTAAAGTGCAACAAGTGGAACGTCCTGAACTGCTGATGATAGGGGATGTGATTTGTTATGATTTCGATGGGGATGGCAGGTGGCAACATAATACCATTGTTGTACGAAAAGATGTATACGGAATGCCTCTTGTCAATGCCCATACAACCAATAGCAGGAATCGTTATTGGGATTACCGTAATTCAACAGCTTATACGCCTAACATTCGATATGCTTTTTTTCATATTTTGTAACATAGCAAACCTTTTCTAAGAATACGGTGTAAAAAAAGATTTAGAAAGGGTGACATCTAGATGAAGTTTGCAGGTTTTTGGATTCGCTTAGGTGCCTTGCTTATTGATTTAATTATTTTAGTGATTATTGATGTGATACTGGAGTTTTTCCTGCTTGGAATAGGTACGATGTATGTAAGAACCTTTTATTGGATGTATGTGCTTACTATTATTTTTGAAATTGGGGTAAACTTGTTATATTTGACCTGGTTCCTGGTGTCTTACGGGCAAACACCTGGCAAAATGATTTGCCGTATTCGGGTGATAAAGGTAGATGGCTATCCAAATGGATGGAAGACGGTTATTTTACGGGAAATTTTTGGAAGAATTGTATCATTTCTTATCTTTTGTCTGGGATATTTATGGGTGGCCTTTGATTTTCGTAAACAGGGATGGCATGACAAAATTGCCGGAACCTATGTGATAAAAGTATAGAAAGGACGATAAATTCCTCCAAAAAAATGGACATTGTATAGAATAAAATTGTATCATGGGTTTTGGGGTGAAAGGATAAATGGCATTTAATATTGTACTACATGAACCACTCATTCCCGCTAACACGGGAAATATTGCGAGAACCTGTGCAGGAACAAAGACCCGTTTACATTTAATTAAACCACTTGGTTTTTCCACAGAAGACAGGTATTTAAAACGTGCCGGCCTGGATTACTGGTTTGCAGTGGATATTACGTACTATGAATCCTTTCAGGATTTTGCAGAAAAACATCCAGAAGGCCGATTCTTTTTTATTGAGACAAGCGGGAATCAATTTTATTCAGATGTTACCTATCAGGATGAGGACTTTTTTGTTTTTGGCAAGGAAACAAAAGGAATTCCTAAAGAAATTCTCGATCAATATCCTGAACAAGTAATCAGAATACCAATGAGTGATGCGACTCGTTCTTTAAACTTATCCAATACTGCAGCAATTATTTTGTTTGAAGCATTACGTCAAATTGGTTTTCCTGGCATGAAATAAGGAGGCAGAGAGTAATAATGAATAAAATTCCTAAGGTGACCTTTGCTATTATTGGAGGGTCCAGCACCTTTTCCATTACCTTTCCAGAGGATTTAGAACGCTCAGATGTGCGCGTACTTGAAAAAGGCCTCTTTTTTGAAACGCCCTTTGGGGTTAGCCCGGAAATGAAACTGGTTGAATTAGATGGAAAGCAGTTTCTAACCTGTAAAATGCATGGTTGGCGGCCCAATGAAGTTACAAGAGGAGTGGCCAGCCAACAAATGTTCTGGGTTTTTAAAGAAGCTGGAGTAAAGAAAATCCTGGCTGAAGGTGGTGTAGGCAGTATTAACCATCTTCTTGAATTGCGGGATTTAGTTATTCCTAATGATTATATTGACCAGTCCATGAGAAAAGATGTGGGTCTGGGGGGACCCTATTTATTGGTAATGCGCCAATCCATTTGCCCTACTGTGGCAAAAGCTTTGGCCGATGTAGCGAAAGAATATGTGTTCCCTCAGGGGCGATATGTGTTTAACAGAGGAATTTATGTTAATACAGATGGACGACATTTTGAAAGTCCTGCAGAAGTGCAAATGTATCGGAACATGCATGGAGATATTGTTGGACAAAGCATCTGTCCAGAAGTGTATTTAGCAAGGGAAATTGGAGCCTGTTATGCAGGAATGTATATGGTTGTAAATTACGCAGAAGGGATTATTAAGGATTGGGAGCATAAAGATCTATCCAATATCTTCTTCGAAGAATCTAAAACCATTGGCAATATTTTGTTAGATACATTAAAACAAATAGATGACAATCAGGAAATTTGCGGATGTCATGAACTTCGCAAGGAAACTTTATTACAAGAAAAGAAAAAGGCAAACTCTTAAAGAGTTTGCCTTTTTCTTTTCCCATAAGAGTTGGGATTAGAGACCAAATGTCTTATCTTCGCTATAGCCTGATGTGAAGATTGCAGCCAGTACTAAAACGAATACAGTCAAAATAATAATCATGTATATAGAACCCCTTTCAACATGTTGAAAAATGACTAGAACCCAGTCTTTATTATAGCCCATTAAAATACACTTGTGAACAAGGTGTATAGTGGTGCTGTAATAAAAATTTTGGTATAGTGGTAATACGACTAAAAATGGAGGTGGCTCCAGATGTACGTTGTTATGAATGTTCTTCAGGTTCCAGTAGAAATGAGGAATAGAATGGCAGAAATGTTTGGCAAAAGTTCTGAACGTATGAGGCAGGTTCCTGGTTGTTTAGAGTTCCAGTTCCTTAGTTCTAAGGAAGATGGCAAACAAGTCGTTTATACCAAGTGGGATAATGAAGCATCATTTAAAGCCTGGACTGAGAGTGAAAACTTTAAGCGGGCCCATTCCCATCCTGGCCAAAGTCCAGCAACGGATTCTCAGATTGAAATTTTTGAAGTAATACATAGTGCAGCATACGAAAAATAATAACAGCAAAATACAGACAGCAATAGAAAGAGCCATAGGAAAGATTCCCATGGTTCTTTTTTGCACTATGTACTGTAGTTTTTTAACGTAAGCACTGCAACTCAAGATTTCTCATTAGCAATGCATGTCATTCATACCTACAGAATAGGATAGTAAAAATACCCCTTATTGACATGTAATACGGTACGAGGAAAAGGAGAGGAGTGCCCATGAATATTCTAAAGCGGATTTCAGAGTATCGAACAAGGGAAGAGCATTTAGCCTGGGATGGTACTTTTGCCGATTATTTAGAGATTGTAAAGAAAAATCCGCACGTTACCCAGACAGCCCACTCCCGCGTTTACAACATGATTAAACATAGTGGTATCGAAGTAAATGAAGATGGAAGTAAGTCGTATGCTTTTTTTAATCGGGAAATTTTTGGGCTTGACCGATCTATAGAAAAGCTGGTAGAGGAATATTTTCATTCCGCAGCCATGCGGCTGGATGTTCGCAAAAGAATTTTATTATTGATGGGTCCTGTTAGTGGCGGTAAATCCACCCTTGTAACTATGTTAAAACGAGGACTTGAACAATTTTCCCGTACGGAAGCGGGAGGGTTGTATGGGATTAAAGGTTGCCCGATGCATGAAGAACCTCTGCATCTTATTCCCCATGAACTTCGGGAAGAAGTGGAGAATGAATTGGGAATTATTATCGAAGGAAACTTATGCCCTTATTGCCAGATGAGATTAGATACAGAATTTAATGGTCATATCGAAGAAATGCCTGTAGAACGTATCCTTCTTTCTGAAGCCCAAAGAAAAGGGGTAGGGACCTTTAGCCCATCAGATCCTAAATCACAGGATATTGCAGACCTTACGGGAAGCATAGATTTTTCAACAATTACCCAATATGGATCTGAATCGGATCCAAGGGCTTATCGTTTTGATGGTGAATTGAACAAAGCCAATCGAGGTTTAATGGAATTCCAGGAAATGTTAAAATGTGATGAAAAATTCCTATGGAATTTGCTTTCCCTGACCCAGGAAGGAAACTTTAAAGCAGGGCGGTTTGCTTTAATTTCTGCTGATGAACTCATTGTAGCCCATACCAATGAATCAGAATATCGTTCTTTTATTTCCAATAAAAAGAATGAGGCTCTTCAATCACGGATTATTGTCATGCGGATGCCTTACAATTTAAGGGTGTCTGATGAGGAAAAAATTTATGGCAAGTTAATTAAACAAAGTGATTTAGGCCATGTCCATATTGCCCCTCACGCATTAAAAGCAGCCGCTATTTTCTCCATATTAACTCGTCTCAAAGATACGAAAAAACAAGGGGTAGATTTACTTAAAAAATTAAGATTATACAACGGGGAAGCTGTAGAAGGCTTTAAAGAAGCGGATATCAAAGAATTGCAAAATGAATTTAATGATGAGGGCATGGCTGGAATTGACCCAAGATATGTCATAAATCGAATTTCCAGTGCTCTTATTCGGAGAGATACTGAATGCATCAATGCATTAGACATTTTAAGAGCATTAAAAGATGGCCTTGATCAAAGTGCAACCATATCTAAAGAAGAGAAAGAAAGATATTTAAACTTTATCAATATTGCCCGAAAAGAATATGATGAATTAGCTAAAAAAGAAGTGCAAAAAGCTTTTGTCTACTCCTATGAAGAATCTGCTAAAACCCTCATGGACAATTACCTCGATAATGTTGAATCCTACTGCAATAAATCCAAATTGCGTGACCCAATTACCGGTGAAGAATTAGAAGCGGACGAAAAACTCATGCGCTCCATTGAAGAACAAATCGGCATATCCGAAAATGCGAAAAAAGCCTTCCGGGAAGAGATTCTCATTCGGATTTCTGCCTATGCCCGCAAGGGAAAACGATTTGACTATAACAGCCATGAGCGCCTCCGTGAAGCCATTGAGAAAAAGCTGTTTGCTGATTTAAAAGATGTGGTGAAAATCACGACTTCAAGCAAAACGCCTGATGAAATGCAGCTGAAGAAAGTGAATGAAGTAACTGCCCGTTTAATTGATGAGCATGGTTATTGCCCAATTTGTGCCAATGAACTTCTTCGTTATGTAGGAAGTTTATTGAATCGATAAAGTGAAATAGGGACAGGGAAGGGGGAAAAGAATGAATATGAATGAACCCTTGTTTATTATTTCCCGCGAGGACTGGTCTCTTCACCGTAAAGGGCATCAGGACCAATTGCGCCACCTGGAAAAAGTAAAAGAAGCAATCAAAAAAAACCTTCCCGATCTTGTCAGTGAAGAAAATATTATCTTATCTAAAGGTAAAGATGTGGTAAAAATCCCCATTCGCTCTCTCGATGAATATCGCATTCGTTATAACTATAATAAAAGCCAGCATGTTGGCCAGGGAAATGGGGATTCAAAGGTTGGGGATGTTATTGCTCGAGATGGAGAGCCTGGCAAAGGTCCTGGGAAAGGCCAGGGGGCTGGGAATCAACCCGGGGTTGATTATTATGAGGCAGAAATCACTGTTGAAGAATTAGAGGAAATGCTCTTTTCTGAAATGGAATTGCCTAATCTGCAACAGAAACAACAGGATGAAATTATTGTTTCTGATATACGGTTTAATGATATCCGCAAAAAAGGGTTAATGGGAAATATCGATAAGAAAAGAACCCTATTAGAAGCCATTAAAAGAAATGCGCGCAACGGATATAAACAGGTACAGAATATTTCTGAAGATGACCTGCGCTTTAAGACATGGGAAGAAATTGTTTATCCCCATTCTAACGCTGTGATTCTGGCCATGATGGATACTTCTGGATCCATGGGTGTCTTAGAGAAATATGTAGCGAGAAGTTTCTTTTTCTGGATGGTTCGTTTTTTAAGAACCAGGTATGAGAAAGTGGAAGTGGTCTTTATTGCCCATCATACAGAGGCTAAAGAAGTTTCTGAGGAAGAATTCTTTACGAAGGGAGAAAGTGGAGGAACGATTTGTTCCTCCGCCTATCGTAAGGCATTAGAAATTATCGGTGAGAGATACTCCCCATCTTTATATAATATTTATCCCTTCCATTTTTCCGATGGAGACAATTTAACTTCAGATAATGAGCGTTGTGTGAAGCTCGTAAAAGAATTGATGGGTGTATCTAACATGTTTTGTTATGGGGAAGTAAATCAATATAACCGGCATAGTACATTGATGTCAGCCTATAAACATATGAACGATCCCAAGTTTAAGTATTCCATTATCCGAGAAAAGGGTGAAGTATATAAAGCCCTGACCACCTTCTTTAGAAAAGAGGGAACATAATGAGCGAGATGATGAAAAAACTAGA
>CAMLDI010000053.1 GCA_946478845.1 uncultured Paenibacillaceae bacterium | reverse complement strand
CAAACTGTTATGTCTCAAGGTAACCATTATTGGACGTGGTGTAAATAAAGAATTTGAAGATTAAAGCACCTCTTTAATAAAGGGGTGTTTTTCTTTCTCTAAACAATCCTGTATTCTGCTTTTAAATGAAGAAGAGGTAATCCTTTCTATTGCTTCTTTAATGGTGAAAAATCCAGCTTCCAAACATTCTGCATCCACAGAAATGTCTCCTCCGATGGCTTTGCCGATAAATTGGAATACACAGGTAGATTTTTTATCATTGCGGTAAACCCCGCAGAAGGATTGGATTTCAATATCGATGCCTGATTCTTCTTTTACTTCCCGAATGGCAGCTTCCATAAGAGGTTCTTTATCTCCAACAAACCCTCCGGGAAATTCCCATCCCCTTCTTTTTTCTTTGACGAGGAGAATTTTATCTTCTTTGAGTACCATCACAGAAACAGCAAGCTTATGGGCGAAGATATACATTATTTCACCTTCTTTAGTAAAGATCCTAAATATGATTCTAGCAGGGTGATAAATTCTTCAATTTCTTTATAGGTAATATCGCCGATGTTGGCCACACGAAAGGTGTGCAGGCCTTCTAATTTTCCTGGATAAATAGTAAAGCCTCTTTCATAAAAGAAATCATGCATTTCATTAAAATCATACCCCGGTACATCAGGTTCAAGGATGGCTGTAATGATTTTGGAATGGTGTTGGGGATCTACCAGGTGGGTTAATCCCAGGCCTGCGATTCCCTGAATCAGGGTGTCCCATGATTTTGTATAGCGCTGATAGCGTGCAGCAATGCCTTCCCTTTTCGTTTCCAGAATGGCCTGTTTCAGGGCATAAAGGGTTTGTACAGGAGGGGTAAATCTCATTTGATGATTTTTTTGAAAATATTCGTACTGGGAATGTAAATGAAGATAGTAATTTCGCGGTTTTATGGTTTTTGTGTTTTCCAGGAGGGATTTTTCAGTGATAACAAAAGACACCCCGGGCATCCCTTGCAAGTTTTTATTGGAACTGGCGGCTAGATAATGGATATTCATCTCCTTCATGTTGATGGGAATGGCGGCATAGGAACTAATGGCATCCACAATGAGTTGAAGATGATATTTTTGGCACAGGGTTCCGATGGCCTGGATGTCGTTGAGAAGGCCTGTTGTGGTTTCATTATGAACCACAGCCAGATAGCCCAGCTTGGTTTGATGGGTTTGGATGGTTTTTTCTAATTGGGTGAGATGAATTCCCTGGTCATAGGGGGATGAGAATGTAATCGTATCAAGCTGATAAACATCTGCGATGTGAGACATTCTTTTTCCATAGGCCCCATTTTCAATAATAAGGACTCCTTTGTCATCAATGACAGAACTTAAAATGGCTTCGACGGCTGCTGTGCCCGATCCTCCAAATAAAACCGTGGTGTATTCAGTTGAGTCTGCAACGAATTGGGTTAATTCCTGGGAAATATGGGCCATGATTTGGCCGAATTCCACTTCCCTGGGGCAAATATCTGGCACCACCTGGGCGAATTTGACGCTATCTGTTGTTGTAGCGGGACCAGGGTTTAGCAATATATTCCTTTTAATGGGTCTACTCTCAGGGTCCCGAATTTGAATAAGAGGATAAATTTCTTGTAACGCCCGATTCCAGTGGATTTCATCATCAATTTCACACCAGGCAAGGTCTTCTTCTTTATGCACCAAAAGAGGGAATGACTTCGCAATGGCAACCATGGCCTGTTCGTAATCCATTTTTGGCTGGGAAGGAAGATGTTGTTCAGCATAGGGGCACATTTTTTGATAGGCAGAAAGGGATAGTTTGGATATGCCCACCAATTCTCCATGGATCATCCCAAGGTCTTCTTTTTTCTTGGACATATTGATGAGTTGGCGGTGTTCACTGGTTTCAATAAATACTTCGTCCCCACTATTGGTAAACCCACTGGCAAGAATGAGATTGGGCCTCTCGTCTTTTAGGAGAATATCCAGTGCATGTTTTTCATAAAGTAAGTCCGATTCCAGAAGAAGAAAATCCTCCTTAATCTCCTGTTGCAAATGGAAGAGGGTATTCATGCTTCCCCTAGATTGATAATGGGGAATGGGAATACAGATCATCTGAGGATAGGCTGCGGCAAAGGTTTCATAGGCTTCATGGTGATATCCAGTTCCCAGCACAATGTTAGTGACTCCCGCCTGAATGAGCTTATCGATGGAATATTGAATGAGGGGAATTCCCACGAATGGGAGAAGGCCTTTGGGCAGGTTTTTGGTTTTTTCTCCTAATCTGCTGCCTAGCCCTGCGGCAAGGATGACTGCGGTTTTAATCATGGAGAAACACCTGTAACCTTTCTTTGACTTCATAGGGTTTAATTTTGGGCCGACCCAACTCTTTTTTGGAGCCTTTGGCAATTTTAATATATAAAAAGGTAAGGCCTTTGTTTTGCTTCCAATTCGTAATTTGTTCTTCCAGTTCCATAAGGTTGTGGATGTATGTAGCATGGGTATAACCGCAGGAAGCTGCTATGTTAACGAAATGAATATTATGGGAAACTGTATTTTGCCCCCCTGTAGAATCATGGGTGTTATTATCCAATAAAATATGAAGCATATTGGCAGGGTTATAGGTGCCGTTGGTTGCCAAACTGCCCATCCGCATGAGCAAAGCCCCATCACCGTCGATCACAATAATATCCTTATCTTTTCGGGTTAGAGACAAACCGAGCCCCAGGGAATTAATACATCCCATGGAGCCTACCATATATAAATTATGGGGCGAATCTTCAATTTCGTATAATTCCCTTCCTGTTTTCCCTGTCGTAGCCAGTTGGATGGTTTGGGGACTTTTGAGAGAGTTAATTACCTTCAGGGTTTCAAATCGGCTGGGGCACTGGTCTTCTCCTTTTTTTCCCTGGAGAGACAAATTGGCGCTTTTTAATTGGTTTTGTACATAGAGGTCTTCGGGTTCGAATGTCCCTTTTTTTACGACAAAGAAATAGGACTGGTTTTGTTCAATATAATGGTTGGCCCGATTAATCTGGTTTTTTGCTTCCTCGAAATCTAAGGATAAATATTCCCAATGAATATCCATCATTTGCAGCATTTGTGTTGTGATTTGTCCCATTAATTCATGCTGGGGTTCATCGGATAATCCCCGTTCACCCCGCAGGCTAACAAAACCAAGAATGGGGATTTTAAAAGGGTAAATGAGAGAGGCTAAAGGGGAGCAGGCATTGGTTAGACCGGAATTCTGCATAAGCACAACAGACTTCTTTCCGCCGATTGTTGCTCCTGCTCCAATGGCTACTGCTTCTCCCTCATTGGTAGCCATTACATATTCGCATTCATTAATGGCGAAATTGATAAAACTCTTTAAAAAAGAGCAGGGAACTCCGCTATAAAATGTAAAGCCCTTCTTTTTTAATTCATCGCCGAATTTTTTCGTATTTATCATTTTTGATCACCAGGGAGATATTTTTTTTCTGCATCCTGTAATTCTTGCACATTTTGCAATCGGAATACTTCTTCCAGGGGAGATACTTCAGGTTCAATATTGATGAGGCTTTCTTCTTCCAGGATTTGTTTTGAGGTTTTTTGCATAGCGGAAATGGAAGCCCGGAGGTTATGGTTGGCCCAAATCATGATACTAATTCCTAAATCTTTAAAGGTTTGGGTAGGGACTTTATAATATTTGGTGGGTACAATAACCAGGGGAAGGCGGTTCGCCCATTCCCGGGCAAAGGTTTCAATTTCCTGGCTATCCCTTTGTTTGCTGTGAATGAGGATGGCATCAGTCCCTGCTTCATAATAGGCTTCTGCCCTGCGCAATGCTTCTTTTAACCCCCATCCTGCTATGAAGGCTTCCACTCTGGAAACCACCACAAAATCATCATCCCTTTGGGTATCTTTCATTCCTTTAATTTTTCCGCAAAATTCATCGATATCGGCAAGGGGTTGAGATTCCCCTTTAATAAAGGAATTGGTTTTGGGAAACAACTTATCTTCAATACATACGCCAGCAATTTGCCGTTGTTCTAATTTTTTCACCAGCCGTCTGGCATTATTGAAATTTCCATACCCTGTATCACCATCCAGGAGAATGGGGATGTTCGTGGCATCACTCATAAATTCCAGGGAATCCAGTACCTGTGTCCAGGAAGCTTCATTATTATCTCGAACCCCTAATGCAGCGGATATGGACAGTCCGCTTGCCCATATTCCTTTAAATCCCACTTCTTCTACAATTTTTGCTGATAATGCAGTATGGGCTTCCATGAGGTACTCTGTGTTTTGACTACTGATCAAATTTCTAAGTTGTGTAGTTTTTTTCAACGCAGTTTTCTCTCCTCAGCCATTTTCATTGATAATTAATTCGCTCTTCATTTTTTCAAAACTAGGTGTCACCATCACACGATAAGTGACTTTAAGAAGAAGAATGGAGTTTTCATTGAGGTAAGGGGTTAATATGTTCATTAATTCAATGCCGTCATCAGTAAAAAATACTTTCCCAGGATCCATTCCTAATTCAAGGGCTTTCCTGCCAATTTCTTTAGCTTCATCTCCCACCACAATTAATACATCTGCCTTGTGTTGAACGGCTGCTTCACCCATTTTGGCATATTGTTCGTCAGCATAGACTCCTTCACCCAGCCGGGGCATGGAACCTAAAATTGCGATTTTGGTGCGTGTACCAGCCACTTTATTGAGTACATTAAGGGCAGATTCCATGGAAGGGGGAGAGGAATTCCAGGTGTCATCAATCACTGTACATCCATTGACTCCCTGGCGGAATTCCAAATGTTCTTTTATATGTTTAAAAGTGGCTAACCGCTTAATGGCTTTTTCCAGAGGATATTCGAGTTTCCATAAGCCAGCCAGGGCAGCCAGGGCATTGTATACATTGTGTTCACCATAACCGGGGACATAGACAGGATAACTCTGATCTCCAACTTTCATAATGAATTTCATCCCGTTGTTGGCATAATTAATTTGTTCTGCTTTAAAATCGCAACCATCGCTGCATCCAAAAGTAAGAATATTATTTTGCACATGGCTCATATCAATTTTTTTAATATTTTCGTCATCGGCATTAATGATTAATATATGGGAAGCAGGGTCAAACCCATCGAGGATTTTAGCTTTTGATTGCAAATATTCATCTGGGGTATCACAGTCTGTTAAATGGTAGACACCAATGTTGAGAAGGATGCGAATGGTAGGTTTAAAGTATCTGCAGGATATGGTGAGATAATCATGGGAAGCAACGGGCATTTCAAAAATGGCCACTTCTGTATGTTCATCAATATCCGTTAAATATTCCAGATTCATGGAGTTAGAATTCATATTGCGATAGGTGGCCACCACTTCATAATCCTGGCGTAAAATATGCTTTAGCATTTCTTTGGCCGTTGTTTTTCCACATGTGCCTGTAATGCCAAAAACAGGAATTTGAAAGAGATTTCGATAATAATTAATAAAGGTCCAGAATGCATCTTTGACGTTTTTTACCTGAATTAATGTAATGTTCTTACCCAGATTTACGCAATTTTCTGGTTTATCGGAAACGATGGCAATGGCGTGATTATCTTTATAATACTTTCCTCTGATATCTTTGCGATCCAGATGGAATAGTAAGGTATTATCATCAATTAACTTTTTTGATTTTCGCATCACATTATGAATTTGGACATTTTCTGAACCATGGATGACTTTGCCTCCAAGGAGAGGAAGGAGTTGGGATGAGTTTAAGGTTTTCATGAAGAAGCACCTCCTTTTATACACATTTATAAAGGATCGGCATCATAGCCAGCCAGATAAGAGGCATAATTAAGCAAACGATTTCCGGCAAGAGTACGTCTCTTAAAGGCTTTAATGGTGGCAAAAAGATTATCAGGTTTTGCATTGATTTCGATGATTTTCAAATTGTTATATTGGTCAATACAGACATCAATGGCGATTTCCCCGAATGCTCCAACATGGTCTTCCACACTTTCAATAACACTTTTGGATAGTGAACCCAGGCGATCCCGAATTTTTTTTCGTTCATTGGCATCAGGATATAGGTTATTCAGTACATGGGTGATACGCATATTCACTTCTGTGTTTTCGGTAACGATGCCGCTTTTGGTTAAACGGGCCACCATCCCTGTTCTCATCCACTGATTTCGTCCGTTTTTCTGCATATATACCCGAATTTCCACATAATGATCGTTTAGTTTTTTCCTTGCAATTCCTTCTTGCATAATGAAAGGCGTTCTTTTTAAACGGGAGGAAAGGAATTTAGTGAGTTGTTTTTCTTCTCCCTTGTGTTCCATTTGCTTTCCGTTGGAATGGACCCAAATCATTCCGGAAGCTTTTCTTATAATATGGATGATGCCTTCACCGGCTGCTCCATTTAAGGGTTTTAAAAATAGTTCTCCGTATAAATTCAACATGTCAATCACTTCTAAGGGGTGGTGTAACAGACGGGTTTCCGGTAGATTTTCTTTATAGTCGACAGAGAGGAGACTATGGGTTTCCCACTTGTTCCCTGTTAAATCAAAAAGGGCAGGGGAATTGATAAATTGTATATTATATACATGGATAAATTTCAGGCGCATTTGGTCTAATTCCTGTTTATTGGTGTTGCAACTGAGGAATAGACGGTCGTATATGACGTCGGGAAAAGGAAACTCACGGTCCCCGTAAATGGATGTGCCGCGAATGACTTTTTTCTCCCAATTAATGTTGGCTGGATCAAAATAATAGACGAGCATTCTTCGTTCTTTCCCTAAACGGCAAAGATGGTTAAAATACGTTTCCTGTAAGCCCAGAGGATTGGGAGCCAAAATCCCCATAATGGGGCCTAATGCTAAAATCCCGTTTTTTTGAAACACCTTAGGATTCCATTCTTTGGGCAGTGAAAGGGAATCTCTTAGGGGTTGAGATAATTGAATAATGTTGGAATCACGGAAAGAAAAGGGATAGGGATGGATGGTGGCTGTGGTGAAGGATTTTCCTGCTCGAATAAAGGTGGACTGCCCTTCCTGTAAATGAAGGTGTCTTCGTATTTTTTTAGGAATATGAATGGTTGTTTCCGGCAAGTAGGGTTGTTCTTCGATGGCTAACCCCCAGTTTTGCCGTACATCTTTTTGTACATGGTATTCCTCAGGATGTTCAATTCTATGAAATAAATCAGATAATTCCTCTGCATAATCGTGAAAGCCAGTGGTTGTTTGGAGACGTTTTTTTATCTCAGGCCAGAAGTGTTTTAAGATGGTCTTATTTCCATTATAATAAGCTTTTTGCACAAGAGGTTCAAATAAGAGATCCCCGGGCAATTCATGATGAAAGGCCACCACCAAATAAGCTAAACATAAGATGCCAAGGGTGAGCTTAGGGTCTGCAATCCAGGAACTGAGGGAGATATATTCAAAGCCATAGGGTTGGAAGCGATATTTTCCCAATCCCCCATGTTTTGTTTTGCGCCTTCTTTTGGCGGTACGGGAATCTTCAATCATGGCCAGAGGAAGTGCTACATACTGGTCTAGGGCATGTAATATGGATAAAGAAAGTGGGGTGCCGAAATGAAGATGGCCTCCACATTGATATCCGGAAAAGGGCATACTTCCTGCATGAAATTCAATATTGTTATAGGGGATTTTTTTAGAGGCGTCATTTAATAGAGTTCTTATATTATTATAAAGGCCCTGAGGGGTCTGTGCTTTTTCTGGGCGTATTTCTGCCAGTGCATAGTCTCCGCTATCCTGTTCAATTTGCCTTTCATCACAACCCACTGGCCCTTCAATGGGAAAAAAGCGGGACGCCGGAATCAATTCCCCTTCGATATTTAACATAAATTCCACATCGGCACCAATGGTAAAGGGAAGGTGTGTTGCAGTGGGTGGAAGGGAAACATAATGTTCTGGTGGTTTAATGCTAATCACAATAGGGGTATCATTAATCAATTTCCCCATTTTTACTACGCCGTTTGGCAATCCTGTGACATACAGGGAACGAATAGCAATTTCCTTCCAGGCTCCCGGAAAAGAATCCTCATTAATTTCCTTCCACTTCCAACCGAAGCTTTCTGTGCGAATAGGTATTTCGTTATGGGTGACTCGATCTGGTATGGCTTCTTCTATTTTTATAACAGATAGAGCCTCCACTTCCAGGCGATATTCTTTTTCAATTACATAGAGTTTTGTAAAATAATCATATCCTTCTTCCCGTGCCTGATCCTGATTTTCCACAATGGTAAGATCTTTGCCTTGATGATGGCCATGCATCCTGCCAATGATGGGAAAGGTGGCCTTTGTTTCTGTTATAAGTTCCATGGTTGGAATACAGTTTAAATGAAGAATATGTAGAGTAAGCTCTTTATCGAATCCAATACAAAAGGGATCAATCCTCAAATTTTTCTTCATACTTCGAGAGACTCCTTTTTCACTTACTTTTCCATCCATACATTCACCGTTCATTGTTTTCAGTGTATATGACTTATCATATGGCTTTTTTTCATTAATGTTCAGTGATTTTTGTGTGGCTAAGATGGAAAAAGCTTGTTTTATGAAAATTCGCCCGTTCTCATCACTTATCGGACCCTTGTTCATAAAATATAAAAATATTACAAGTAAAGGAGGTGGTTGAGTGCAAGAGTTTATTTATAAAAACTATGTAAAATACCATAAAGGAAATGGCAAGCTGTTGTGCCATGTTGAGGCCATCCATGCTGCACCTCCTGGAGCAGACCGCTATACGGATAATATTGTATTGGGGATTATGGCTCAGACCAACTGTGCAGGAATGATTAGTACAGTGTCCAGACAAATTGTGGATTTAAATAAAGTGCCTGATGGGTACAATGATGAAGCGATAAAAGAATATAGAGATTCGATAAGGGATCTATTAGACCAGTTGGGGATTCTGCAAAAAAATGAAAGAATTAATAGAAATTATCTCCACTTATCCATTCATGGAATGAAAGATGAGCATCATGGCCCTTTTGCCATTGAAATTGGAACGAGAAATGGACAATCCTGTTCCCGGGAAATGAAAAAGTGGCTGAAAGAAACTTTAGTGAGGAAAGCTAGTGAATTGATTCCCCACATTGATATTGTGTTCGATGAAAAGTTTGTGGGGGACCCATCACTGGTGTATCATCGCAGAGGGGATGAAAAAGGATATAAGGGGTATGGGACAAAATTCCATACCTTTCAGTTAGAAATCTCCCATTATCTGCGGGAGAATTTCCATCCTGTTGTTGTGGAATTGTTGGCCCATACCATTTTTGAATTTCAAAAGAAGGAGTTTACTTTTTAGCGACCCCCATCATAATATATTTCCATTGGTCAGGAATCATGCGGTGAAATACCCTATCCACAGAGGCCAGCAGACTCCGTTGGCTCTCGGTCCGTCCGAAGGAACCCATAAATCCCTTCGTGATATGATTAACCTCAGAGAAGTCTTCCATGAACTCATTCATCTCATCAATAGATGGATATCTCCAGCGATCCCCCCAACTCACGAATTTTTTTCGCAACATTTTATGGATAGGGGATGCCACTAAATTTTCCGCAAAGAATAGCTCCCCGCCAGGTTTTAACACCCGATGTATTTCTTTAATTGCCTTCCTTTGCGCTTCTTTATTATTATGAGAACCAATCCCTCCTAAAACGGATTTAAATGTCACCACTTCAAAGGAATTGTCTTCATAGGGAATATCTGTAGCATCGATGTTATTGTATTCAATTAAATGGGAGACACCATAAGAATCATGAAGGGTACGAGCGTGGTTTGTCGGCCCGCTCAAATCGCTGCAAACAACCCGGCACCCTTTAGAAGCAAGCCATAATGAGATTCCTCCATTACGGCTCCCTAACTCAAGGCCATAGCCAGTTTTTAAATCTAAGGAAGTTTTTTGATTCCAAAAATCCAGGGAAGGACTCCAGTTTTTTACGTCCCATTCTATAATATCTTTGATACAAGGTTGAACATTGACTTGTTCCAACGAAAGTGGCCTCCTTTAAAACATAAATCGAAGCTAGTTTTTCCTGCTTTTTCCTAAATTATACAATGGTTCCTTTGTTAAAAAGGAAAAATAAATTAGAATGGGAGAGAGGAGGAGAGAAGATGAAACTAGTGATTATTACAGGAACTTCTGCTGGACTTGGACAATCCTTTTTTCGGCAAATGCTGGGCAGGTGTGATGTCCTGTTGTCCATTTCCCGCCGACTATTGCGGTCACAAGAACAAATGGCCAGTGTAAATGGGAAGAAACTCTTTTTTCTGCAGCGGGATTTTAGAGAAATAGGGAAAGTGGCTGCCATTGGTGAGGACTTGCAGCAAATAGTAGGACAGGTTCCTGTCAGTGAGGTTGTGTTTATAAATAATGCAGGAGTGGTAACACCTTTTGGCAAGATTACAGAAGGGACACCCGATGAAATTGTGGAGTCTGTCCATGTTAATATGCTCTCCCCTATTTTGTTAACCAGGGAAATTCTTAATGCCTTTGACCTGGCCAAAACCAGAATGAAAGTCGTTCATATATCAACAGGGGCTGCCTTGCGGGTAATCGAAGGGTGGTCTATGTATTGTGCCACAAAAGCGGGCATGAAAATGTTCTATGATGTGTTAACTGATGAATATAAAGACATCTCTAATGTCACTTTCTACCAGGTGAATCCAGGTGTTATGGATACATCGATGCAAGAAAAAATTCGGGATGCTAAAAATGTCCACTTTCCCCAGTGGGAGCGCTATTCCCGATTGAAAGAAGAAAACCAATTGCCCCATCCTGATGATATAGCCGCAAAAATCATAGAAGAGTTGGTGCTTTAGTGGACCGTGCTTTAAAAACGTTGCCTATGGGGAAAAAGGGGAAAAGCCTGTATGAAGGAATCTTAGATGGCCTCCCCATTTGTATTGGCTATATTCCTATATCCATTACTTTTGGCATGATTGCTGTTCAGGAAGGCCTGCATCTGTGGCAGGCAATCGCCATGTCAGTCCTGGTTTTTGCCGGTGCCAGCCAGTTTATGGCGATCAATATGATAACCATTGGGGTTGGCGCTTTTGAAATCATTCTTGCGACCTTTATTTTAAATTTGCGCCATTTTATCTTAAGTCTTTCTATGATGAATCAATGGACCCATCTATCAAAAAAAAGAAAAGCTTTTTTCTCTTTCGGGTTAACCGATGAGACCTTTTCTGTTTTTTCTTTGAAACAGAAAGAGCGGGAACAAGACAAGTATTATATAAGTGGATTAATTGGCATTGCTTATTTTTCCTGGATTTTTGGTACAGTCATTGGGGGCATTTTCTCCAATTTTATTCCACCCCTTATTAGTCTAGGAATGTCCATTACCCTCTATGCCATGTTTATCGGCCTGTTGGTGCCTGAAATGAAAAAATCCTGGAAGGTGACCCTAATTGCCTCATTCAGTATTTTATTGAGTCTTTTCTTTAATTTCTATGTAGGCTTAAGCAACGGGTGGTCCATTATCCTATCCACCTTAATAGGAAGTTCTCTGGGAATCCTGCTTTATAATGAGAAAAAGGTTGTAGAGGAAGAGGTGGGCATATAACCATGGAAGAATACCTCTTATTTTTAGTGATTCTAGGCATGTCTCTTGTCACCTATATTCCCCGGCTGTTGCCTGCCTTATTTTTAGACCAATTGCAGATGCCCGCCTGGGTGCACAATTGGATGAAAAGCATTCCTTATGCTGCTCTGGGCGCTCTTATTTTTCCTGGGATTTTGCAAATTCAAGAAGGGGATATGTCCCCTGGGATTGTGGGAGGCATAGTAGCAGTTATCCTTTCCCTGTTTAAAGTCAATCTTATTTATGTGTTATTAGGTTCCATATTAGGGGTTATTGGGTGGGCGTATATTAGGGGGTGAAATTCCTTATTTACGCCCATTTCAATCAAGAGTATCATATAAGTAATGAATAAATTCTGAACATTTAAAATTGAGGCAAACATAGGAGGATTTCGAAAGTGGAAAAGTTTCGGGAAAAGAAAACCATCACATTGGAAATGGCACAGCAAATGATTAATGGGTCAGTTAAACAAGCTAAAGAATTGGGTGTGAACGTAAACATCGCCATCGTGGATGATGGAGGCCATCTTGTTAGTTTTGGCCGCATGGACGGGGCACCACTTTTAAGTATTGATATTGCTAAGAATAAGGCATACACAGCTATCGCTTTTGGCTTGCCAACCCATGATTGGCATCCTTTAATTGCGGAAGAACCAGCGTTGCGGGAAGGGATTGTCCATACCCCAAGGTTAGTTATTTTTGGAGGGGGATTCCCGATTAAAGTAGGGGATCAAGTCATTGGCGGCATTGGCGTTAGCGGGGGAAGTGCGGAACAGGATATGGCCTGTGCCCAGGCTGGCTTAGCAGTATTTGCCGGGTAACAATTTTTTGACGCGATTGCATCGTAGTTCTATAATAACAATAAGCACTCTTTTATAAATTTAAGGAGGATTATTGAAAATGATTTACTACATCAGACTTCGTTTCCCAGCTTTGAATCGGTAATTTCATACCATTCAAAGGCTCTGTTTGTGTGAACAGAGTTAAAGGGACGAGTCTGCCCTTTCAATAATCTTCATTTCAGATATAAATAGATATAAATGAAGAAAGGTGGATTCATTCTGCCTTTCTTTTTTGCATTTTTTACATTGCTTTACCTTTGTTTGGGTAAGGCTTAATCCCTTTACTCAAAAAACACAGGCAGACTGCCTGTGTTTTTTTATAGAAAGGGTGAGTGAAAATGAAACAACAAATGAGTGGAGCGAAACTGGTGGGGAAGTATGTGGATACATTTCAATGTCCTCTTTGTCAAAGTGAACTGAGGGTGGTGGATATGAAAAGCGTTGTCTGTATGAAAAAACACACCTTTGATTTTGCTAAACAGGGGTATCTAAATGTACTGGTACGACCGTCTTCAAAGAGTCAGTACAATAAGGAATTGTTTGCAGCAAGGCATCACATCATCATGGAGAGCAACCTGTACAGTCCTTTGCATGAAGCCATGGAAACTGTGATTACAAAGCATATGGTTGTGTCCCGGACTCCTTTGTTGATTGCTGATTTAGGTTGCGGTGAAGGGTCCCATTTACAAAAGATGATTGAGAAATGGAAGGGTTCAACGATAACCGGGGTAGGCCTTGATATTGCTAAAGAAGGCATTCTCATGGCTGCAAAAAGATATGGAAATGGGATTTGGCTTGTAGGTGACCTGGCAAAGCTACCATTCAGGAATCAATCGGTGCAAGTGATTCTCAATATTTTATCCCCTTCAAATTACCAGGAATTTAAACGGATTTTAGACCGGGATGGGTTGGTGATTAAAGTGGTGCCCCTTCCCGGGTATCTGCAAGAGTTGCGGGAAGCTCTTTATGATACTCCTGATAAAAAGGAGGATCAAAAGAATAAAACAGTGGCCCTCTTTAAAAAACATTTCGATTTACTAGATGTAATCCATTTAAGATACACGAAAAGATTGCAGGGAAATGAGTTAAAGCAGTTCGTGAAAATGACACCTTTGTCCTGGTCTGCTAAGCCTGAAAAAATTGATAGGTATATCCATCAGGATGCTGCAGAGGTCACAGTGGACTTAGCCATTTTGGTTGGCAAGAACTGCAAAGAAGTGGAGGCAGACAATCATGGAAAAAGTATGTATTGAATTAAGAAATATAGAAGTCTCCTTTTTTGATCGAGTAGTATTAGAAATTCCTCGAATGGCGGTACATCAGTTTGACCGGATTGGCATCGTGGGGAAAAATGGGGCGGGAAAAAGTACCCTCTTGAAGTTGATGGCTGGACAGATTCTCCCGGACAAAGGAAAAGTGAATCGCTATGCTGATTTTGCCTACTTTCCACAATTGACAGGACCTCCTGAACAAAATGTAGAGTACAAATGGGTAGGAAAGCTGAATATACCCCAAACCAACCTGGACCATTTTAGTGGCGGGGAACAAACCCGGTTGAAGTTAGCCCAATTATTCTCCACGTACCATGAATGTTTATTGATTGATGAACCTACAACCCATCTTGATGGAACAGGGGTCCAGCTGTTTATTGAAGAAATGGCTCATTATTATGGTGCACTGCTCCTTGTCAGCCATGACAGAAATGTGCTTGATCAACTGATTACAAAAATATGGGAAGTGGAAGAAGGGTGTGTCACAGAGTATACAGGCAATTATTCAGACTACGTTGCCCAAAAAGAAATGGAAAGGAAACAGCAACAGGAGGAGTATGAGAAATATAGCAAAGAAAAAGGCCGCTTAATCAAAGCCGCAGAAGAAAAAATGAAAAAAGCGGAAAAAATAACCCGGGCCAATGGCCATATTTCCAAAAGGGAAGTAAATGCCAAGGCGAATAAAATGTTTATGACCAAATCCAAGGGGACAGGGCAAAAAGGAGTTCATCGCGCAGCGAAAGCCCTGGAACAACGGGTAGAACAACTGGAGGCAGTGGAGGCGCCGAAACAAGAGGAGCCACTGCAATTTCCCCAACCCATGGCTCTTCAATTACACAATAAGTTCCCGATCATGGCAGACCGTTTAACCTTAATGGCGGGGAACAAAATTCTTCTTGATGATGTCAGTTTTCAATTTCCCTTAGGCAGCACCATTGCCATTACAGGGAATAATGGATGCGGAAAAACCACCTTATTACACCACATTCTGCAACGGGGGGAAGGGATGATTATTTCCCCTAAAGTGGTTATGGGTTCCTATGAACAGATGGCCTACCAATTTATGCAAGATGAAATGGTACTAGGATATATAAAGAAGAGAAGCGACTATGACGAAAGCAAAATCCGTACCGTCCTTCATGCCATGAACTTCACAGGAAATGATGTGCGGAAGAACGTCAAGGATTTAAGCGGAGGAGAATCCATCAGGTTGCTTTTGTGCCAGTTATTTTTAGGAAGATATAATGTTCTGGTGTTAGATGAACCAACTAACTTTTTGGATGTATTTTGTATAGAAGCATTAGAAGGCTTTTTGCAAGGGTATGAAGGCACGGTTATTCTCGTATCCCATGACAGCACCTTTGTGAATCGAGTTGCCGATCGGATTTATGCTATAGAAAACCAAAAGCTAAAAATCATACGATAGAAAAAAGTAGCAGAGATTCCTCATCCCTGACCATATTTAATTATATTAAATTAATAGACAGATTTTTTTCAATAAAATACTATGGTAAGTAGAGGCATAGTTCAGGCATGAGGTGAAGGCATTGAAGAGGAAATCAGTTCTGGGAATCATCCTTCTGTTTATTTTAGTTGTTGGTGCAGGCTATTATTTTTGGGATTCTTCACGAACATTAACACCAGAAGAAACCAATCAATTTTCTAAGAAAATAGTCAACGAGTTTAATCAGTATTTCTTAGATAAACACGGAGAGCAACCCTGGTATCGTCACTTAAGCAAAAGTGAAGTGACAGTAAATCAAAATCGGGAAGTGCTTCTAAGGCTTATCAGCAAAGATTTCGTTAAAAGCGGCGATGAGGGGAAAATTCTAGATGCAGCCCTTGGTTTTTTTAGCGAATCTGTTCGGGAAAAATATAAAGTGAAAGACGTAAAAGTTCAGGTGATCAATCCTGACTACAAGTTAATAGAAGAAAAAGGTGCCCCCTGATTTTTGAGTCAGGGGGTTCATTATTTTGTAAAATATTAACTATAAATGTAATTTACTGTAAAATAAAACTGGATTAAAATGGAAATGTAAAATACATGTTATGGAGGGATGAATGATTTATATGAACAAGGTTGTTCGAAGGTTGCTGTTGCTAGTCTTTGTGATTAGTCTTTGTTTAAGTACGACAACGAGTGCCTTTGCTTTTTCTGTTATTGGGGGGCACTTAA
>CAMLDI010000052.1 GCA_946478845.1 uncultured Paenibacillaceae bacterium | reverse complement strand
CTTTCGGAGAGGGTTGGAATAACAATGGCTAACCTTTCTATATTGAAAAATGGAAAGGCAAAAGCCATTCGCTTATCCACTCTAGATGCGATTTGTAAGGCTTTAGAATGCCAGCCTGGCGATATTTTAGAATACAGAAGCGACGAAGACAGTCAGGGATGAAAAGCAGGGGAGGTTAAATGATGGACAATAACAATGTGATTCTTAAAAATATTGCTAACCCCCATGAACTGGAAAGATTGTTTAGAAAAGAACCCGAAGCTTTTAAAAACTCATTCTCATCTGCCTGGGAACAAAACCCGGATTCCCAGGTTCTTGCGGTTTGGTATGAACGATTGCATTTCAAGGAGACGGCAAATACAGAAAAAGCTTCCTTGCTTAAGAAAGATTTATTATCCATGGGCATTTTCGCAATTATGGCCGGGATTAGTACCAGAATCATTTTACATTTTGTAGAACAGCAAGCAATAGCCACTATTAATCTTGTTTTTGGCATACTGCCCTTTATTGCCGCCTTTTTTGTATACAATAATCCACTGAAAAAAAGTATTTTTTATACCCTTGCATCATTATTCCTAGTCTCCGGATTTTACCTTAATATGCTGCCACTAGAGGAAAAAGACAGTATCATGCTGGCTTATCTACACCTTCCCATTTTCTTATGGGTATTATTAGGGCTTGCATTTATAGGAGATGAATATGGCATAGGCAGCAAAAGGTTAGCCTATCTTAAATTTAATGGGGAATTTTTGATACTGTACGCCAGTCTGGCAATCAGCGGAATGCTGCTAACAGGATTAACCATGCAGTTATTTAGTTTTGTCGGCATGGATATCTCTGAATTCTATTTTAAAAATGTGGTTTTATTTGGTGCAGCCGCTCTCGCTATTGTGGCTACATACCTGGTATCAAAGAACCTTAAACTTGCTAAGAATATTGCACCCTATATCGCTAAAATTTTTAGCCCCCTTGTCCTGGCTACATTGTTAATCTATCTTATTACGGTGATTTGGGTGGGAAAAAATCCATTCCTGGATCGGGATTTTCTTTTATCCTTCAATGGAATCCTCCTCAGTGTTTTGGCCGTCACCATATTCTCTATTACCGAAAGGGGCACAGACGAGAAAAAGAACATTTCTGATTATATCAATTTTGCCTTAATTGGACTTGCTTTGATCATTGACAGTGTAGCTTTATCAGCTATCGTATTCAGGCTTTCTTCTTATGGGATTACCCCCAATAGAGTTGCTGTTTTAGGCGTAAACATCCTGATCTGGGCCAATCTAATTTGGGTTATGCTTTCCTATACCCGTTTTCTACAAAACAAAACCGGACTTTCAACCATCCAGGATGCCGTTACGAAGTATTTGCCGGTTTACGGACTTTGGGCAGCTTTCGTTACATTTGCTTTTCCTTTAATTTTTTAAAATAAATATAAGCTCTTATCAAACCAGCTAATAATAAAATGGACTTCCATATAATCGGAAGTCCATTTTATTGACAACTACTTTTAATTATGCAATCGCCTTTGCAAAATAACAATATTTGTGATATTGTTAAATCGTAAGTAGTAAGTAGTAAGTAGTAAGTAGTAAGTGTTAGAAAGGAGAGCATATGAACATGAAGGCTTTATCAATTACGCAAGAGTTTTTGTTGTGTTCATTAAGCGAAAAGGGTAAGCTTCCCGTGATTGGCAAGGAGGTTTCAGTCTGTTTGCTGGCGAGCGGATTGATCGAATTGTTACTTAACAATTGCATTCAAGTGGATGAGAAAAATACAGTAAATGTTATAGGTGATTTAGATGAGAAACAAGGCTATTTAAAATCTCTTTTCAATAGGCTGAGCGAGTCCGGGCCCGTGAAAATAGAGAAAATAGCCCAGGAATATTGCTTGGGCCTAACAGAAAAGAGACTAAACATGTTAATCATAGACATTGGAAAATCTTTGGAAGGATTGGGTTGTGTTACCTCTGAAAAAAGTTTTTTCTTTAAGAGCAAGCTACGTTTTGTTCCCAACACGGATGAGGTTGACAAAGTAATACAAAAAATAAGAGCAGAGTTGCTGGAAAATGGCCCCATATCGGATGAGACTGTGGCATTGGTCAGCCTGCTGGAAAAAAGCAAACAGATTAAACAGTATTTTTCTAGTTATGAAGCAAAGCAATTAAAGTCTCGTTTAAAAGAAATCAGAGAGGCTCCCACTAATCAATTAATCAAACAAATGGTTGACTATGTTGACAGTTTAGTCACCATCATCACAGTGACAGCAGCAACATCTTAGGGAGGGGACGTGGTGTCAAGACAAAGAAGCTTGGAAGTAATAGAAAGCTCACCCTATGTAACCATTGGCGAGTTAGTGAGGTTAACGGGTGTGAGATACAGTACACTGAAATATTATACAGAAGAAGGTATGTTGGTTTTTGAACAAGAGGAAAAGAATTTAACTAGAAGATATAAGCGTGTGGAAACCATCGAGCGTATAAATCTCATTAAAAGCCTGAGAGAAGAGGGCAAGACGATTCCCCAGGTCAAAGAAATCATCAGCCAAATAAATGAGTCTAATTAATTTCCCTCGGACGAAATGTTTCGAGGGGATTTTTTTCGTGTAGGATAAGTAATGTAAACTCAAAGTAACATCGTATGTTATTTCGGGTAGATAGATTATTGAAAATAAAGGAATATAATGATTATAAAGGGTGTGAAAAGTATGATTAGTATAAATTTAAAAAACCTACGAAAAATCGTTAAATATACGCAAGAGGAAGTTGCTGAAAAAATTGGTGTATCAAGACAAGCTGTTGCGAAATGGGAAAGCGGAGATACTGTACCAGATATTAATAATTGTTTAGCATTGGCTGATTTATATGGAGTAACATTGGATAGTCTTGTAAAAAATTCCGACGAACAGAACCGAATAGGTATTCAACCTAAAGGAAAACATATATTTGGAATGGTAAAAGTTGGAGAAAGAGGACAAATTGTAATTCCCAAAAAAGCCAGAGAGATTTTTGAAATTTCTGCTGGTGATACTTTGCTAATCTTGGGAGATGAGACTCAAGGAATTGCAATTGTCAAAAGTGAGGGATGGCTGCAGTTTGCACAGGAAATATTCAAGGCACAGGAATTTAAGGAGGAGGGAGAAGATTGATAGCTATTGAAACAAAGAATTTGACAAAGAAATTTAAAGATAAAGTCGCTGTAAATTCTCTTAACCTTTCTATTAATCAGGGCGAGCTTTTTACTTTACTTGGAGTGAATGGAGCAGGTAAAACGGTAAGCATTAAGATGTTAACTTGCCTTATTAGTCCTACCAGCGGAGATGCAACACTGTTAGGGGATAGTATTGTGTCGAATCCATATGCTGTAAAAGAAAAGATCAATGTTTCACCACAAGAAACTGCGGTAGCCCTTAATCTATCTGTCAGAGAAAATCTTGAATTAATGGCTCAAATATATGGATTTGACAAGAAAACTGTAGTCCAAAAAGTGGAGGAAATGCTTACTGCTTTTAGTCTTACTGAAGTATCCAATGCCAAAGCAAAAACTTTATCAGGAGGAACCCAGAGGCGGCTTAGTATTGCTATGGCCCTTATTTCAAATCCTAAGATCCTTTTCCTTGATGAACCTACTCTGGGACTGGATGTAATTGCAAGACGGGAACTGTGGAATGCAATTAAGAAGTTAAAAGGGAAAATCACCATAATTCTTACCACTCACTATATGGAAGAAGCTGAATCACTCTCAGATAGAATCGGAATTATGGTAAAAGGAAGATTAAAGGCAGTTGGAACGGTAGCAGAATTGATAACAGAGACGAACACCAAAACACTTGAGGAGGCTTTTGTTGCATTAGCAACGAATTGGGAGGAAGAACGATGAAGTCATCAGTATTTGCTGCACGAAACCGCAAAGAGATCCTTAGAGATCCTTTGAATTTAGTATTTGGTATAGGCTTTCCTTTGGTTATATTATTACTGCTATCAGCAATCCAAAAGAATATTCCCGTTGAATTGTTTGTCATTGATAACCTTACTCCTGGAATTATCGTTTTTGGTCTTTCCTTCATATCCCTATTCTCTGGAGTGCTAATAGCTAAAGACAGAAGCACCTCATTTTTAATGAGGTTATTTACTACTCCACTTTCTTCCTCTGATTACATTGTGGGATACACTCTTCCCCTTATACCCATGGCGATTATTCAAATGGCTTTAACTTTTATTATTGCATTTTTCTTAGGGTTGTCAGTAAACGCCAATGTCTTGCTTTCTCTTATTGTTCTTATCCCCACAGCCGTACTCTTTATCGGAATTGGATTGTTAACAGGCAGTATATTTAATGATAAACAGGTGAGCGGTATTTGTGGAGGACTATTGACGAATCTTAGCGCCTGGTTAAGCGGTACATGGTTCGACTTAAATCTGGTTGGCGGATGGTTCAAAGATTTTGCATATGTACTTCCATTTGCTCATGCTGTGGATGCCGGCAGAGCTGCCATTTCCGGAGATTATGCATCGATTTTACCCCACTTATGGTGGGTCATTGGATATGCGATTGCCATAATGAGTATTGCTATTTTTACTTTTAAAAAGAAAATGAATGGCGATACTATTTAATTTTATTTTATCTAGAAAAACTGCAGGCTCTTTATGAGATGGGATATGAAAATGCAAAAGCATCCTATGAGGATATTATGGAGTTTCTAACTTGATAAGGGTGGTTGACATGAATAAAAAAATACTATTAACAATTAGCATAGTTTCTCTCCTTTTGGTAGGTTGCGGCAACACTGGCACAACCAACCCCCCGCAAAAAAATGAACAGTCGAATCCAACAAGTAATACATTGGATTATAGTCAGTATGTTAAAAAGACATGGATTATGGAAAAAGATACGAATAATAACGCTGAAGAAAGAGTTAATTTTTTGATTTCAAAAATTGAAAGTGGAAAAATAACGGGGAAATTTCGTGCAGAAAGTTTTGCCCCTGCTGATCAAAATCTGCCTTTTTTTGTGTCTGATTTTCAGGGAACCATTAACAAAGATATAGCAGAATGCCAGTTTAATGATCCACGAGGGAATAAAGGAACACTCAAATTAGTGTTTAAGCCTAATAATAAAATAGAAGGAACTATTAGCCTTACTGAAAAATCAAAGACTACAATTCAACCACCCGAAGGAACCTTTGAGTTTGCACCAGATAATCTTAAAAATATTAAGGGGTTTAGTCCCATTGAAAGCCAGTCTTTTATGGTGAATGTAAACTCATGGGGCAATGTTAAGTTTGTATCAGGCAAACTTACAGGGGGTAACCATATCCCGACAGTATTTTATTTAACCAATGCAGACGGAGATATCCTATATCAATTTGCTGATATACCTTTCCCCTATAGTGTGGATGTGAAAGCTGTTTCCTTTGTAGATGTGAACAAAGACGGATTAAAAGATGTTATCATTATTGTTACTGATAACTATAACGGTTCTGGACAATCTATAGCCACTGTCTGCTTACAAAAGGCTGATGGGTCCTTCATGAATGATCCGAAACTATATCAAGAAATCAATACTTCCGGAAACAATAAAGATGTAGAGACCGTAAAGAACTTCCTTTCCCAAAAATTCTAGCTTTCTAATAATATCAATTTCCTCTCAGACGTATAGCCTGAGGGGCTTTTTATTGTAAAATAGAATAATTCAATAATTCTTTAGCACGGTGGATGTTATGAATCGAGCGGTGGCAATAGCAAAGGAGTTCCAAAATCGTGGTGTTACGTCCGTAGAAACTTTAAGGATTATACTAACTAAACTAGTAGGTACTTCATCTCCTGAATTACATATTTTTTCAGTCATGATTCTTTTCAGCAGCTTTTGCATCTGCTTTCGTTTGATGAACTGTACCATGGGGATGTTGCGGCGGAGCATAGATGGAGTACAACTTAAGGGGTCTATGTCCTGTATTGATTAAATTATGCCATTTGCCTGCCGGAATCAGGATTGCAAAGTTATCATAGACGTGTTGTTGATAATCTAATCGATCTTTTTTATCCCCCATTTTTACCAGACCCTGGCCTTCTTCAATACGTAAGAATTGATCAAGGTTGGGATGGCGCTCTAATCCTATTTCTTCTCCCACGGTTATGCTCATTAAAGTAACTTGCAAATGTTTGCCAGTCCATAAAGCCTTACGAAAGGCAGTGTTCTGCTTAGATGCTTCCTCTATATTAACGGCAAAAGGTGCGGGACCATAATCCTTTAAGTGAATTAATCTTTGTGGGTCGTATGCGTTATACATTGGATTGTAACCCCAGTAAGGATAGGTTTGGTAACCTGGATACATAGGGGGAACGTTATACATAGGAGAGTAATCCCGGTATGGATATTGATAAGGCCAATCAACGTTATACATGTTGCTCATTCCTTTCATAGGCTTATGCCTATATCATATGTTGATTAATTAGGAATGTGATAGTTGCTTCTTCTTTAGAGAAAAAGTACGATGTAATTAAATTGATACAAATAAGGGCAAGAACAAAATCAAAATCACTTTAATCAAACCTTCAATAATTCTCCATATTTATCCACTCTTATTGAAACGAAAGGATGTACTATAAACGTATAAGATTGTAGAATTTAACATTTCAGTACAACCAGGCCCCTACACTCAAAATGTTTATTTAGAGTCATTTGGGCTTTTTTCGTTTTATCAAAATAAGGGAGGGATTCGCATGTCAAGTTTCATGACTAATTTTGTGCCAGAGATTCACGGGTTCCATTTTAGAAATGATTTTGATAATGAAGTGTTCGATATTGGCATTGCATCATGGACAACCCATGGTAGATGCGGTGGAATGGCTTATGCTGCTCTTGATTATTATCATTATGGAATTCCCATTCCCATGCATATTCCTGAAGATTTTTCTAATAGCAGTTCTCCTGAAGTTGATAGCCAATTGGCAAAATACATTTATAACAGATTAATTGATAGTTTTACTTTTTATAATGCGAGGAAATTTCATGATTGGACCTGGAAGCGAGATCATTCTACCTGGATTTTTGGTGAAGGGGTTCCCCAATTAACAAAAGAGGAGGAATTTCCAAAGCTGAAAGATCTGCTGGAAAATGAAGGCCCTCAGGTCATAGGGCTTGTTGGTGCCACCAATATAACTGAGATTGGTTCGAAAAATCATCAAGTTGTGGCCTGCGGATATGAGTATGATGAGGCGACAGAAAAGATTACCGTGATTACTTATGATAATAACTATCCCGATGAGTATGTGTATTATACTTCTGAGAAAGATCAACGGTATTTCTTATCATCTAAAAAAGATTTAAGCGGGACTCCCTATCAATATAGAGGTTTTTTTGTGGAGGAATACACACCAAAACGTCCGACCTATATGGACTTGATCGTAACTATGGAAATCTTAACAGATCCTTTATATGTAAATCTGGGGGATCTCCTTAAATGCAGTTTCAAGGTGAAAAACATCGGGGAATATCCCTCCCATATTCTTAATCTTTTTCTTGCAGTAGAAGGGCCTGGAGGAGAAAACCTGGATAGTTTTTTTGGCAGTGATGGGAATGGTGCTCCCATTCTACCTGGTGAGGAAAGGGTGTATACGAAAGTATGCAACGATTTTGGCACAGCATTGGGGATATATACCTTAAGGTTTTCCTACACTTCCGGTATAAGCTTCACGAAAATCTCCAATATACCTAATTCCAAGCCTTTATCTATTGATGTGAAATATCTTTCATATTCTCTGTTAAATCCACCTCCTTATGTAGAAAAGATTTCTGTATTCAAAGGAAAGCCTGGATTTATTCCTGATGGGTTCGCTTCTTTTAATACCGAGGGCTTTGAGGATTGTCAAAAACCACGTTTAAAATATAGTGCTGGATGGATAGCATCTACTGCTGGAGTAAGAAAGCTAAATGTGGAAAGTAATAATATGCCTATTACAGCAACAGGTGAGCTTTATGTATTTATTAAATTTGCTACAGCAAACTTTGTTGGAACGGCTACACCGCCAGGGAAAATGAAGAGTAAGTCTCTTAAGCTTAAGGGAACCAATACTAGCGGACAGCCCGTTGACATCAATGTGAATCTGTTAGAAGCCATGGATAGCAACAGTGGCGTGTACTACTGGGGTACCATTAATCCAGCAACTTATGGGCAGGGAAATGTCACATTAAATCTGGAGATTGCGGGTTCAGATGCAGTGGAGCATAATCTACGAAGAACCATAAAAGGGGATCAACTTGATTCACAACCCGGGTCAATTGCTACGATTGACCGTAATACTCCCCCGCTCTATCCCATTGTTAACTATCAACCTGGGGCGGATAAAAATCACAGTATACAAATTACGCCAAAGGTCCTTTCTCTGGCGTCTGATGCATATGAGGTAAACAACAGTTTTACAACTGCAACCAGTTGTACTCTTTCCTTACCTGCAGCAAATGGGGAATCATGGGCTCAATATAACAATTTAACTTTGCAAAATGGTACGGATGCAGATTACTTTAAAGTGGAATACCAGAGCTCTAATGCAGATGACCAGTGTACTATGAATGGTCCTACAATGATTTGCGTCAGTGAATTATTACATCTTTATAAGACAAGTTACCCACCACGGATGGTTATTCTTTCAGATTGTGTGAGTGATGGATGTTTGGCTGTGGATGTATTTAAATCAAACAATTTAACCAATGGCTATATCAGTAAACCTGCCAGCAGTGCAATTACCATCTATAATCCAACGAAAATCTTTACTGACAAGAAATTATTCGTAGCCATTAAAAACCCAGATTATAGTTCTCTGGGAGCCTTACTATATAATTTGAAAATAGGATACTTGCCGGGAGAAAATGTCTTATCTGCACATGGTTCACCCAATATCGTCATTCATGATATCGCAAGAAAATTCCTTAAAGAATTATTTGAGCATATAGATCTTCCTAGGCCTGCAGAATTCCTTAAAGATCGAATTATTGATAAAGAACTGGTTTTAGGTGCTGCTATTGAGACGGCAATCATACCCAATATGAAGATCTTTATTGCCAATTATGCTAGGGCTCTATCAGATGAGAGTATACTCAATAATCTGGCAAAAATCATGAAAGAAGATGCTAGGTTGGTTATTGGCAAAGAATTGAATAATCTGGGGAAATTGGCTTTGAAAGAAAACATGGTTGATCAGGCAGAGGAGCTTATGATTAAAGGAAACCGTATCTTTGAGGCGAAAGGAGAAGCAATGCTCGTTAAAGAAGGATTAAAGGATTTAGCTCAACTTTATACGGTAACGAAACAACTGGATAAAATTAAAAAATTGAATGTAGATATTGGACGAAAAATAATACGTTAATTATGAAGTTGCGGACCACCTGGCTAAACAAGCCTGTAGGATGCTTTCTAAAACTACCTATATGAGATTCATATAGGTAGTTTTTATTTATTTTTTTCTCCTAGGTAGGATATTAGATTACAAAAACGGTAATGTATAATAAAGGTATAATAAAGTAGGAAAGAAAAACTATTTTTAGGGATGAGTACCATGTTAAATATAGGTCTTATTTTAGAAGGCGGCGGTATGAGGGCTGTTTATACAGCGGGTGTGCTGGATTTTTTTATAGAACGGGAGTTGTATTTTAATCACATTTACGCTGTATCTGCGGGTTCATGCCAGGCCTGCAGTTATTTATCAAAACAGCAAGGCAGAGGTTATCGTACCATTGTGGATTATTTAGATGACAAGAGATATTGCAGTTTTTATAGTTTGATAAAAACCGGTGATCTGTTCGGTGTGGAAATGTGTTATGACCTGATTCCAAATCAATTGAATTTATATGACTATGAAGTTTTTGATCAATATGAAGGCAATTTTTATGCGGTAGTTACCAATTGCCGCACAGGAAAGTCTGAATACATTAAAATTAATGATATGCACAGGGATATTATCGCCATCAGAGCTTCTAGCTCACTACCCTTAGTGTCCAGAAACGTGGCCATAGGCGACCAAGAATATTTAGACGGTGGAATTTCCGACCCTATTCCCCTTGCGAAATCCCTTCAAGATGGCAACAGGAAGAATGTTGTGATTTTAACCCAAAGCGAAGGGTACACAAAGAAGGCAGATTCTACGATGCCACTATTAAAGTTGAGATACAGAAAGTATCCACAACTGGTCAAAAGCATGGAAACCAGGCATATGAAGTACAACGAAACCTTATTATCCATACAAGAGGAAGAAAAAAAGGGAATTGCTTTTGTGATTCGACCGTCATTACCTCCCAATATAGGGCGAACAGAAAAAAACATAAAAAAACTACAGGATCTTTATGAGATGGGATATGAAAATGCAAAAGCTTCTTATAAAGATCTTAAGAATTTTATAACGGGTTAATTGTTACAAGTGTGAGCAAAAGAGGAGTCACCGATGAATATAAATAATTTTAAGAACTATATCAACAAGACAATTTTAAATAGAGGATACGATTACTATATTGAAGGAAATATCATTGAAACCTATGATCAAGGAGACAATGAATATATTTTTCAAGTTCAAGGAAGCGAAGACTACGAGGTTATAGTCAAAATAGATGACATGGGAGAAATATTGTATTCTGAATGTGATTGCCCTTATGATTTTGGCCCTGTTTGCAAGCATGAAGTGGCCGCTTTTTTTGAACTGCAAGAGATTTTAAATACAGAGGGTCATAGCATAAGTGTGAAAAAAGAAGCAGTAAAGCAGCCTAATATTCTAAAGATGATGATATACAGGAACTTGAAAAATGTAAAAAGTTTATCGATTCTATCGTATGGAAATACAAAGGAAGAGAAGGCTATATTACATACCGAGAAATTTATGGTTTTGTAAATGAGATGGAAGATTTATTGGATAAAGTAAGGGATACAGAACCTCCATTATTAGCTTTGGATATTGCATTTTTACTGCTTAGTGAAGCCATTGGAGCCTTCCAATATGCAGATGACTCCGGTGGGGATATAGGTGAATTGGTATCGGAAACAATAGGGTTGATTGAAGAACGGATAAGTTATAGCAGAGATTTAGATGTAAATGTAAAGGAAAAAATATTCAATAAACTATTAGAGCAATGCGATAACCAGGTTTTTGATGGATGGGAAGATTACAAAGTTGATATCCTTAGACTTTGTACTGAATTTGCTGATATTGAAATTCTAAGAAAAAAACTAACAATGAAAATTGAGTGCCTGATCAATGAAAATTCTGATGATGGGTATATGAAATACAGCAATGAAAGTATGCTCAAAATATTATTAAATCTGATTGAGGAATATGGAACAGTTGAGGAAGCAGAACAATTTATTAAAGAAAATCTTAAATATACATCCTTTAGAGAACTGTTTATAAATAAGTATATGAAAGAAAAAGACTATCATAAAGTAATAGAATTGGCACTAGAAGGAGAAAAACAGGACAAACAATATGCTGGCTTACTATCAAATTGGAAAAAAATAAGATATACAGCATATAAAGAACTTTCAATGAAAGAAGAACAAGAAAAATTGGCTAAGGATCTTCTTTTTGACGGGAATTTCGAGTATTACAGTGAGTTGAAAGAATTATTCATCGGAGATAAAACAGTATTTTATAATAGCTTAATCAAAGAACTGAAAAGGGATAAAGGTTGGCATGTTAGGAATATTTATCTTAAGCTTATCGTAGAAGAAAATGACCTGGATGAGATCATGGAGTTTGTAAGGGGAAATCCAGGAGACATTGAAGAATACGCTGAGATGTTAGTGGATCAGTTTAAGGATGAGGTTATCGAGATTTACAATAAATATATAAAATCAGTGGCAAGTTCTTCATCAAATAGAAAAGAGTATCAACGTGTATGCGGAATACTTAAGAGATACAAAAGGATAGCCGGAAAGAAAAATCAAGATGTGATGAAAAATGAGTTAATGGCTTTATATAAGAAAAGACCGGCCTTTGTAGACGAATTGAGTAAAATGATATAGAACGGCTTTGTGCTCATTTTATCATAAAAATGAGGAGTGTTTAGATAGTTAAGACAGCAATTGTTTTTTATGTTGTACAACTGATCTATGTTTTTCAGGAAGTAGATGGAAAACAGTTGCAGAAAAGGGTTCAACCTGCCTTTGCGGGAGTGGGAAGAAGAGGATGAGAACCTAAGAAACAAGCTCATCTTTTGGTTAATTTGGATATCAAGTTTAAAGTAACTTTTTGAGAGGAATTGATCAAAGTTGAAGTTAATTAAACATTTTTTTGTATTTATGCTGACTATCTTAATTATTATGATTACTGGGTGCCGGGTAAGTGTAGAGAAACAAAATATCTACGATGACAATCAAAAAATCGTACAACAAGGAGATAGTTTTTCTTATAGAATTAGAAAAGAATCAGAGGACTCTAATGAAAAAATGAATGTTAAATATAATGGATTTAACGGAATGGATACAATTTGGATGGTAAATTCTCAAGATAATGGAGAAATTAATTTTATATATAATTCAACGGTTACTAGTGGGGAGTTTAAAGGAGTATTGATTTACCCAAATAACGCAATTGAAACGATAATAATAGGGAATCAACAGGGAGAAAAAACAGTCAAATTAGATAAAGGAAAGTACAGATTTAAAATTGTTGGAAAAAATGCAAATGGTGAAATAGAAATTTCCGTTCAATTAAATCAAAATGTTGAGATTACAAAAAATAAAGAGTAACATCCTTCTTGAAATTAAGGCATAGTTTTAATCCTAAACGGCATAAAAATAGGACCTTTGCAAATTTGTAAGGTGTATTAATAGAAAATGGGACAATCGTGGAGTGGAATAAGAAAAAGATTAGAAGAGGATTTGATTTGTGCTTCACTTAAAGGAAGAGTCGCAATTATTGTAGATGGAAAATAGATAATAAAAGGGAATATTTTCATATATTATTAAGGGTACCGTGAAGTAGAGAGGTGACATGTTTATGGAATGGAAAAATCTCTATGGTCCAAACACTCCGCCAACTTTAGAAAATATTAGCAAATACATAAACAATGAACTGTGGCAGGACTTAAATTTATTATTGCAAATCACTTATCAGATTCAGCCAAAACTAGCATATAGCCGGTGCTCGATGCAATCGGGATGGAATGTAAAATATCAGAAAAGTGGAAAATCCTTATGTACTCTCTATCCGATGGAGGGTTATTTCATTGCACTGGTGGTAATTGGTAATAAGGAGATGGAGGAAGCTGAGATGCTGATGCCTTTATGTAGTAAATATATACAAACACTGTATCAAGAAACCCCATTTTCCGCTGGTGGCCGTTGGTTGATGGTTAGTGTTACAGATCATCATATTTTAAACGATGTAATAAAATTGATACAAATAAGGGTAAGAACAAAATCTAAGGAGGTTTAATTAAATATAACAAATATTAGGAGGGGGAAAATGAATTCAAATAAAAAGACCGAAAGAATTGTGGGAGCATTATTTATAGTTGCGACGATTGCGTATATGACAGGAAGTGGACTTATTGGATCTGTTTTAGATGCTCAAGATTATCTTATTAATGTTTATCCTAATAAAACCGGTGTGATAGTAGGAGTTATCCTTGAGTTAATTAATTCCGCTGCAGTTGTCGGAATTGCAGTTATGCTCTATCCAATCTTAAAAAGGCATAATGAAACTATAGCCCTTGGGTACGTTGGGTTCAGGGTTATTGAGGCCGTAATTCTTATTGTTGGGGCAATTAGCCCATTATTATTAATAACATTAAGCAAAGAATATATTAAAGCAGGGGCTCTAAATGCTTCCGATTTTCAAACAATAGGCATGTTAGCAATAAAAGGGAATGATTTGGCCTTTCAGATGGCAATGATCGTTCTTGGCCTTAGTAGCCTGATGTTTTGTTATTTATTATATCAATCAAAGCTTGTTCCACGATTTATATCAGTCTTAGGTTTTATTGGATACGCATCTTTGCTAACAAGCGCCATGTTAGAGATTTTTGGCTATAGTGAAGGGATGTTTTTATTGATTCCAGGAGCCTTGTTTGAAATAATTTTCCCGATATGGCTGATCGTTAAAGGATTCGATTCATCTGTAACCGATTCAGGGTCTTTTAAAACAAGATATCAACAAATAGATTAAGCGTATGTAGTTTCTGTTTTCACTTCCTGGTATATTTTTACTAATGTTGAGAAAACCAGTATGAAGGGATTCGTAAAATAGTAGAAAATGGCGGGAGTATAGATACTTTTAATTGGGATGAGTTTCAAATTGAAGTTTTACGAAATCGAGGGCTAGTTTTCCCAGGAATGGTAGATGGAAAAAGGGTCCTTCAGGTTCCCCAGGAGCTAGTCTATGTTTTTCGGGAAGCAGATGGGAAAGAACTGAAGAAAAGGGTGCAGCAGAACTCTGAATATTTCCAATTGGTTCGGGGACTCCTCTATTATTACAGGATTATCAATTATTATAATCTTTATGATTTGGTTAGCCGCTATCGAAAAATTGAAGATTCGGATCTCCCATATTTCTTTCGAGCTCTTGAACAAGGGGCTGAATTTTATGGTGGTATAGACGTTTTTTCCTCAGGTTATGCTTGTGAATGGGTGTGGGAACCGGAAGAGGTAAAACGGGAACATAACATGCGGGAGGATCTCGATTATTTTCCCTTTACCTATGAGCAAGTAACAATGAACCTTTGCAAAGTACACTTGAAGTGCTGCAAGAGGTCATTGAAATTCCCAGTGAAAAGGATATTAGAAGGTTCATTGAATTGTTTACCCAATACCATAACGGCACCAGACAATGGGTGTTGAAAGGCCATAGACCTATGGATGTATTTAAAAACCGTATAAAAAATGTTGTATAAATAAGGAAAAATGAGGATTATGGTAGTACCGAAAGATGGAAAAGAAGTAGATATTGAACATTTTTTTTGAGGGGGTAAACAATGGATACAATTACCCATACCTTATTTGGTTTTGCAATCTATGGCGCGTTTAGAAAAGAAAAGGAATCAAAACGATATAATCGGGCGTTGTTGGTGACCGCCATTGGTGCCAGCCAAATTCCGGATATTGATGTGGTGTCTCAATTATGGGATACACAGGGGTTATATCAGATGTGGCATCGGGGAATTACCCATTCTGTTTTTCTAACTCCTTTTTGGGCGCTGCTTTTTTTTCTGCTAGCCTTGGCCCTTTTTCGCATAAAGGATAAACGGTTGTTCTTTATTTCCTGGTTGGCAGTATTTATCCATATTACCAGTGATTTATTTAATGCCTGGGGAACGGGATATTTAGAACCGTTTTCAAATATAAGGATTACCTTTGGCACAATTCCCATTGTGGACCTTGTTTTTTGGGTGATTATTCTTGCTGCCTTTCTCATTTCAAAACGAAAGTCGGTTTCATCGCAAAAAGTTTATCGAATAGCCTGGCTAGTCATGTTTATTCATGTACTTACTCAGTCCTTATACGGTTACTTTATTTACCAGGAATATGAGGATAAATATGATCAAATCGCTCTTTCAGCTGACTTTATTCCCTTTAATTTTTCCGTCTTTGGAAAAAAAGAAGGGAAGGTGGATATTATAGATACCTCTTTTTATAAAGAGGATCAAATTCGTACAACATTACGATCCAATGAAAAAGCAGATTTGGATTTGTTGTTTAAAAAACGCCCAGAAGCAAAAACTTTATATCAGTGGGCTCCCTTTGTGGTCATTGTGGATGATGAAAAATATTTAGGCTTGTATGATCCAAGATTTTATCGAGATGGCCAGTCCTTTTTATTTGAAAAAATAGAGAAGGTTCAACTTAAAAGCTCCTCTGCAATTAATTAATTTTTGCAGAGGTTTTTTATACTATAAGAACATGGAGGCAAATTATGTTTTACTCTGTTTCTACTTAGGAGGTTCAATTTTATGAGCAACAACGAGACATTAAACATTATCAAACAACGGAGAAGTATTAGAAGTTATAAACCTGAACAAATCAAAGAGGACGAGTTGCAGGCAGTATTGGAAGCTGGGTTATATGCCCCTTATGCCTGGGAAACAGGCAGGCATTTTA
>CAMLDI010000051.1 GCA_946478845.1 uncultured Paenibacillaceae bacterium | reverse complement strand
CCCTGTTATCAAGGCTTTTCATAATTTTGATATTTATGTAACTGTCAAAGACCCGCGCCAACTCCTTCCATCTAAAACAATCACTTTAAGTTTACTTTATTTTAACTCATCCGTAATAGTTCTGTCACAATCCTTTCAACCTTTAGACACCATTTTCTTGGGACAATAGTGGTATACTAAAGCCATAGAAAGAAAGTAACATCATGAGAGACTCAACCATCGGTCAGTTCCACTCAATGAACAGACCAGGGGCTTTCCTTTAAAAAACCGTTTTTATTTCGGTAACTGATTGAAACTTATAAGAGCAGGATGCAAGGAAGTAAATCAGAAGGAGAGTTTAAAGAGTCAACAGAAGTCGTAAACCTATTCGCAGTTGGTAACAAGTAAGAAAAAGCATATATTGAAGGTTTTAAGAAAGCCCTTCAATGTTGCGGAACTGCACATCGGGCATCAGTCGATATACTCTGAACCACGAATCATTAAGATCTCTAGTAAGGCGAGTAGTATCTCAATACCAGTTGTGCTAATAATTGTATCTTCACCTCTGTACCATTTTTCAGTTCTCACTTTATATGAAATACCTGATGCTAACGATGGCGAATGGTTGAGTCCCTCATGGTGTTAAGGAAAAACCCCGTTCCTACTAAAAGGAACGGGGTTTTTCTATTCATTAAATTTATTACATTTGATTAAATATATCTGTTAATACGGGCACAATTTGTTTCTTACGGGATACAACGCCTTTTAATAACGCTTTATGATCAACTAATTGAACGTTGTAAGCTTTTTCAACAGCATTTGCTGATTTTCCAAGAGCCAATCCAACAGAATCGCTATTTAATATATCAGTTACAACGAAGAAGAATAAGTCTAATCCTTTTTCATCAATGATTTTCCCAATAGCATCTTCTAATTCGGGCTGGCGAACAAGGACATCGTTTACATCTACAGCATTCACCTGAGAAATTTGCACTTTTGCATTGCCCATTTGGAATTCTTTGCTATCCAGGTTAATGAGTTGCTCAATGGTTTTATCGCTTAAATCAGCACCTGCTTTCAACATGTCTAAGCCGTAGCTTTCAATATCTACTCCAGCAATTTCCGCTAATTCACGGGCTGCAGCTACATCTACATCTGTACAAGTTGGAGATTTGAAAAGCAAAGAATCAGAAATAATAGCAGATAACATTAATCCGGCGATTGGTTGTGAAATTTCAACGCCATTTTCTTTATACATTTTATTGATAATAGTAGAAGTACAACCTACAGGTTCTCCACGGTAATATAATGGGCCACTAGTTTCAAAGTTAGCGATACGGTGATGGTCTATTACTTCTAAAATTTGCACTTGATCAATGTCAGTAGCACTTTGTTGGCGTTCATTATGGTCAACTAAAATAACTTGTTTTGCTTCATTGGCTACTGTTTCTACAAGGCGAGGAGCTTCTAATTGAAAATGATTTAAGGCAAATTTAGATTCTCCATTAAGCTCTCCTAAACGGACAGGCTCAACATTAAATCCTAATCTAGTTTTAAGTTCAGAATAAGCAAGTGTAGAACAAATAGAATCTGTGTCAGGATTTTTATGCCCGAAAACAAGAATCTTTTCCATTTATCTGTCTCCCTTTCCATTATGTGAATTTATGTACCAAGAACATTTTTTACAATAACGATTATAACGCAAAATTTTCAATATTCCCATTCATTTTATCCCTTTAATACGTTCTTATACGCAAAAAAATGGTGGACGGTTTCTAAATAGTCACCGTACACCATTTCGAGGAAAATGTAAATACAAGTGCTTTTACTTTATCTTTTTGGCACACTGATAAGCTGCTGCAAGGGCACCAGGCACACCGCCAATCTGCATCGCCCAACAGGAGCCGATGTATAGATTTCTCACTGGTGTATCTATATTCACGCTCATGGTGTTTTTATAGAACTTCTTCTTAGGATTCCAACTCCATGAAGAGCTCGCTCCATCGGTATTATGAGTGTATCTTTCATAAGTCAGCGGCGTTGCGGCGTCTTTATATTCGATACATTCCTTCAAGCCGGGAATCAGCCTGGATGCGCTGTCTATCATTGCATCCATTGCTTTTTCCTTCAATTGTCCATATACTTCTTTGTCTCCGCCGCCCCAGTTATTCATCCAATGGTAAGGCACTATGGTCTGTAGCATTAACGAGGATTTCCCTTGAGGTGCATGTTTGGGATTTACCATTGACGGTGAATAAAGTGAAACAGATGTCTTGCTGAAAAACTCTCCGTCTTCAGAATTGTAAATGTCATAACCGGGTTTAACTTCTATAGGAAATACATGAGGGGCCTTCATATATTTGCCAAGTTCTTCATTGGATATATTCAACCCCAGATATACTGTGAAAAAAGCCTCTGAAACAGCAGCCCTGCCAATATTATCCTGGAGCGACTGTGGAATGTGATTCTTATCGTCTAAAAGCTTCAGGAAGGTTTTCTTATAATCCCCGGCAGAAATAACATAATCTGCGTTATAGACGGTATTTTTGCATAAGACTCCAATTGCGGCCCCGTTTTCTGTGATGATCTTGTCGACATAGGAGTTCAGCTTCAAATCCCCGCCCAGTTTTTTAAAGTTGTCGGCGAGAATATTAGACCATGATTGCATACCGTCTTTTACAGTCCAATAGTCGGTAAACATCGCTGATAAGCCATTCCCAAATATAGCCGGCATATCCGGATAGCCGAATCCGCTGAACAGCTTAAATAGCTTTGAGTCTTTTTCAAAATATTGTGCGGCAAACTCTGATGACGTCATATTGCCATATAACTTTGATAGTTTCATATGCTTTGGGGCGCTCAGAATATAGGGAAGCATTGATTTTAACATTTTAATCCCATTGTAAAGGAAGGGCATGGGGTCATCCATGTTCCCCATCAGGTCAGCTATTTTGTCCAGATCTGAAAAAGCCTTATCCAGTTTGTCTTTATCAGATGGGAAAGCAGCGTATATCATTTTTTTATAATCATCGTAATTCTCAGGAGTTTCATCAAATTCCTCTGAAACGAACCGCATTCTCTGTCTTACGAAGTTTATCTTTTCAAACACTCCAATGTCCTTCATTGCCTTGAATACCGATGCTGAGGCTTCAAATGAAAGAGTACCGCTTTCAAAATAATAACCCTTTCTGTAAAACCCGGCAGTATAGCCACCAGGCATGCTGTGGGAATCAAATATGGTTACTTTATGTCCCTTCTTTGCAAGAAGGTTGCCGGCAATAAGTCCGCCAATTCCCGAACCGATTATTATTACATTTTTCATTTCCCTATCCCCTCTGGTAAAGAGCCTTTATTCCATTTTACGGCAATCAGTGAGGCCTTTCATTACAAATTCAGATAAATAATTTAAAATATGGTGAAAAGTATCATCCCCCATCTCGCCACTCTACTATTTTCCCTGTGTTTTTATCCACAACAATAGCGATTCCGCTTGCATAGTTAGGGGGCATTTCCCCATATCCAAACAATTCTATGGTTTCCTCTCCATTTGCCCGCAAGGTAATTTTAATAGGTGTACCCTCCACATATATAACCTGTTCCAATTCAGGGGAATTTCCTGCACGAATCTTCTCTAACGCCTGATACAGCCCCCCTTCTACTCTATAATTAAGAATCAAATGACCAAAATCCAGTTTTGCCAGACGATTCGATTTATGATGAATGTAAAGACTAAAAAGAAGAATGGAAAAAATAAGAAAGGTAAGAATAAGGACGGCAGGCAATGCGAATCCTTTTTCACCACAGGATTCCTTCAATTTTCCTCACCTCCTTTCTTACCTTTCAACTCTTGATGTAAGAGTTATCTCTCCTTTTACTGTAATCCCACCTTTCTTTAATGTGTATTGAACTCTGCAAGCATTCCTAATTACCGTAAAAATCACGGATTCCACATCTTTCACTAACCAAATATGACCGCTATTGTTTACCTGTCTACGAATTCCGTCTCCCCATCTTTCATAGGAGATCACATTCCCTATAGCGTCATAAAAAGCTAACTTTCCATTGGATACAGAAAAACCCCTTCCATTATATAGTTCACGTTCAATAGAGCAGACAAAAGCTCTTGATTGGTTTTGCAATTGGGAAAAAACAAAAACCCGACTTTCTTCCTTTTTATAAAGAAGATACAGAGACAATATGCTAATAAGGAGAATTACCATGACCATCATGGACAGTAAAACTTCAATCAACGTAAATCCCCTATTATTCATAAAAGTCTCCTGTCTCTACGTATCGATATCCGATCATTGTACGGGTCTCCACAGGATTTTGAATTCCTTCCCAGCGTATGATTAACTGGCACTTCTCAACACATGGGGATTCTTTCATTAAAATGACCTCTACATCAAATTTCCTGCCATCCATTCCCCTTTTTTCTCCAGAGGTTAGTTGCTCCCCATTTTTCCACCCTTCGAGTAATGTTTGGGCAAGTTGTTGAGCGGAGTAGTCCATTTCCCGTGCCTTATTGCCACTTTCCACTGTCTGAATAAACAATGGGGTAATAAAGAGAACTAGAGATAATAGAATCATGGAAAAAATAGTTTCCCACATGGCAAAACCTTTTTCATTACCCATCTTGAATCACCAGAACTCCCCCATCCATATAGAGGATGATTCTTTTGATTTGGCCATCAGGATAAAAAAGATAGATGCTTCCTGCCCGGCTGATATGGCCTGAAGTATTGAAATAAAAACCACCACTTGAAAAATTATGGTCCAAGTTAAAACCCCCAGGAGTTTGCCCGGTTGCTATGGAACTTTTTAGCCAGGGGTAAATCCCATACCAACCTTTACTTTTATCTAGCTTCACATCTACCCTGCATCTTCTTGCCACCGCCTCCATGGAAGCTTCATGCATATCTAAAGAAAACTTCTCTAGAAATTGTTTCCCCTGTTCCCGAACTAAAACTTCCTTAAAACCAGGATAGAGAATGAAACCAGTCAAAGAAATCAGACAAAGCACAATGACTAGTTCATACAAGGTAAACCCACGATCTGGTTTATGGTGTTGTTGGCGCAGAATCATGTTCAGAGCAACTGACTACTGGTATTCCATTTGTAATTGTAACTGTATAATTACCGCCACCTGGGCATTTCGGCGCTTGTTTCAAATACTTTGCTGTGACCAATGTATCAATGTGATTTGTTGAAGGATAAGTATAATTATGGTCTAAATAATACGCCTCCATCTGTGTTCCAATGGTATGTTTTATGGCTTCACAACCTTCAGATTGAGCTTTTGTCACCGTATTATTATAAAGAGGTAAAGCAAGGGTAATCAGGATCCCCATAATCCCCAATACAATCAACATTTCAATAAGGGTAAATCCTTTCTGGTTTTTTATTTTTCTCATGACATTTCTTCCTCTCAATCATTTATTGAATTGCTTCCAATAGATTCAACATGGGGAGGAAAAAGATAATGATAGCGAAAAATACCATTCCTCCTATAAGCAACAACAACCCTGGTTCTAACCAGCGAAGCAATATCTCCATCTTTTTCTTCAATTCCATTTCAGCCATTTGGCTTGCAGCCAACAAACACTTTCCCAATTGGCCGCCTTCCTCTCCTAATCGAACAAAATGAATCATTTCTGCTGTAAAACAATTGGATTTCTCTAGCAACCCACTTAAGGTATTCCCCTGTTGCAATCCTTCTTGAAGAAAAAGGGCTCGTCCCTTAAAAGAAGGCCAGGGAGGAGTTTGGGTAAATAAGCTACAAATTTGAAGAATATTAACACCTGAATCTAATAACATCCCCCATTGCATAGAAAAATGGTAACTGTAATGAAGACAAATCCAACGATATATAAAGGGAATCTTTAATAAGAATTTCTCTAAACGATAGAATCGACTTCTTAAAAGATAAATACAAAAAAGTAAAAAAATAAATGGAACACAAAACCATAAGGGGTTATGTTGCACCAACCACTGAGAATACTGGGGAACAGGCAAATCCATCGTCATATACATATCTAAAATTTGGGGAAGCAATAATTTCATAAAAACACTAAAAACAACAATGGATACCAGCAATAAAAAAAGAGGATATGACACGAATTGAAACACTTTTTGTTTCCACTGAATTCTGTTTTCATAATATTGGGCAGCAAAGGAAAGACATTGTGCATATTGCCCGTTATACTCTCCAGCCTGTATTAACGTAACTAAATAGGAATCTGCCTTCTCACTTTGTAGGGCATAGGAAAATGAGCCTCCCTCTTCTAATCGTTGTTTGACATGAAACCAGTGTTTTTTTTCTGTACCCCTGCATTGGGATAGCAAAAGATTCATACTTTCCAAAAGAGGCAGACCACTATCTAATAAATAAGATAGTTGAAAACAAAATGTGGCTGTCTTTTTTTCAGACCAACGCATTTTTCCCCTGCAAAACAGCATACCGTTCAAAAGCCTCTGGTTCTGCCACCCCTTCAGCTACTTTTCGTTGCAGTGTCGTAAAAAGGCTGGTAAATTCATCTCTTGTTTGCAAATATTTGCGCATAATATCTGCAGAGCACCGATTTAAAATATAAGGATGGAACTCTTCATCTAGCGCAAGAACCTCAAAAATGCCAATTCGGCCATATAATCCACTTCCCTGGCATTTCTCACATCCCTGATGGTGCCCATAACAAAAATCACAGACTTTCCTTACTAATCGTTGTGCAATTACACCTGTTAAGGACGAACTAACCAAATAGGGCTCAATTCCCATATCTAAAAGCCTGACAACAGTACCTACTGCATCAATGGTATGAATGGTACTAATTATTAAATGTCCTGTAAGTGCTGCTCTTACTGCGACTTCCGCTGTTTGGCGATCCCTTATCTCCCCTACAAGAATTACATCAGGATCCTGGCGCAAAACCGCTCGCAAGCCTTCATGAAAAGAAAGGCCTGAACGGGGATGAATTTGTACTTGATTGACTCCAGGTACACGATACTCAACAGGTTGCTCCAAAGATATGACATTTCTTCCATCTTTCTTTAACTCATGTAGCATGGCATACATTGTAGTTGTTTTCCCGCTTCCCGTAGGGCCAGAGATGAGAATCATTCCCTGGGATTGAACTAGTAACTTTTTCACCAACTTTTCATGGGTATTCTCCATTCCCAGTGAAGAAAGAGAAGTAAAATGAACGTGGTGAGGCAACAATCGTAAAACCACCTTTTCCCCATAGATGGTTGGCAATGTAGCCACCCTGATATCAATGGTTTTTTTATGGCTTTGAAAAGTAAACCCTCCATCCTGGGGAAGGCGGCGTTCCCCAATATCCATGCCGCTCATTAATTTAATCTTCGAGACTACAGGAGGACCCCAAACTTCCTCTTTCCGTTCAATTTCTCGAAGAAAACCGTCCTGGCGAAAACGGACCAAAATTCCTTCCTGTTCAGGTTCTAAATGGATATCACTTGCTCCCCCTGCAATAGCACTCTCAATTAATTGAGAAACGTATACCGCAACATCATTCATACAACAGCCCCCTTCCATCCAAATAATACCATATAATACCAATAATTGTAAATAGATAGCTATTAACGTACAAAAAAATCTCCTCCACCAATTTGATGAAAGAGATTTCCTCATTCTTACTATTCCTATTTCACAATCATCACTGGACAGGGAGCCATCTGGGACACTTTATGGCTCACGCTTCCCAGCATCATTTCCTTAAACGCCCCTAATCCCCGGCTGCCCATGACAACCAGCTGGATATCATGGTCCTTAATAAAGTCAATGATCTCTACGGCTGGATCCCCTGTAAGCAGGATTTTCCTAGCGGCAACCTCTTTTTCCTGGGCCTGTTCTTTGGCTCTGCTTAATAATTCCTCCCCTTCTCTGCGGAGAATTTCATTAAGTTCAGTGTCATAATCCCGATTAGAATAAGCCATTTCACCCATTACATAGGGAGGAACCACAACCTCTTTTACCACATGAAGAAAATAGAGGACAGATTTTTGTTCTGCAGCCAATTGAATGGCTGCTTCCAAGGCTTTTTTTCCTAACTCAGAACCATCAATAGCGACAACCATATTGCGGAACACGGCTTACTCCCCCTTCCCAGAATCTGAATCTTGAGGTACTTTGTCATCCTTTACAATGAAATAAACAATCAGACTTACAGTACCTATGGCTAAAATGATTAATGGAATATTCCAATACCAGCTCATTGTTGCTCTCCTCCTATATGAAAACCTAAAGTTATTAAACAAATTATATATCTATGGGTTGCTCTCCACGAACAAGGGATAATACTTGATCTTGTTCAAATTTATAATCTAATTCCTTGGCCTTGTCAGGTTTCGCATTGCTATACACGGTAGGTATTTCATGGCGATGGCTTCGCTCCACCTTGGTCACAAAATCAAGACGGGCAATCCGTTCAATGGTATTCTCAATATTCTCTGCCGATGTATACATGGTTACATAATTTAATCGGCGAGATACATAATGAACATTGCCAAACTTCCGAAGATTTCGGGCTGGTTTTAAATTTTTCACATATACCGCCAGTCCAATACGGCGTTCCCTCATGAAAGGACTCCCCTTTTTCTCTTAATATCTCTATGCATGACAACTACACCCGCCACTTCCACAACCTCCAGATCCACAGCCAGTTCCAGAGGCTTGCAGTGGATTGTTGGAAAGCACTTTTATTTTCGGGGAAACGGCGTCTGCAATCATTCGACTCACCTGATATAAAACCTCATCTAATTCCTCTTCCGCTTTTTGAAAAGCAGCTACAACCGGGATTCCTTCCAGTTTCTTTTTTGCTTCCCGAACCTGTCCCAGGACATCGCGATAATCGGGATGGTATTTCCCAAAGCGCTGAACCTCTTCATATTTTTCTTTAAGCTTCTGAAAAGAAGCAATAAACGCTACAGCCTCTTGATTTGCATACATCTCTTCCCTGGTTTTCTTATAATTCTCCACAAGGGAAGAATGAAGAATCAGCTCAGCAAGGCGATAGGTCTGGTTTACTATTTCCAATTGATTCATACCCTTCCTTCACCTCATCTTTATTTTACCATGAGTAATTAAAAATTGAACAGTCAAAGACTATTTAGATTTGCATTTGGATGGGCCCAATCTCTAAGAGAGGGACACGGTATTCTTTCTCTCCATCTGTAAAGCAGATAATATCCAGACCCTGTTCCTGGAAAAGACAGCTGATATAAATTCCTTCCCACTTTTTACCACAAGTTTCCATATGAACAGGAAGACCGAGAGTTGATGCTTTTTCCATGAAGATTCGCAGGGTAGAAGCATGATACTTCTGGCGGTTTTTCCGCCATAGGGAAGGAATTTCTTTTACTTCTGGAAGAACATCCTCTAATAAAGGATAAACTGATTCAACATAAAGATCTTCTTTCATTTCTCCATGTTTTGGGGGAAGTGGCATCCTCTCTTGGACATTGTTTTCCTTTAACTGAATTTCTATTTTATTTAATTCTTTCTGCAGTAGAGCGAGAGAAGAATCAGGCACAAGAAACATGGTTTCATTTATTCTCTCCCCTAGCCCATTCATCCGGGCAGAAGAGATACGGTCTGCTAGTGTTTTACTTGAGCAGCGAAGAAGATTCGCTTTCTCTATCATAACTTCCTCAGTGGCTTCAATCCATTTATGTATTTGTTTTACCACATTTTCCGGCAAGGGGCCTTGTTGAATCTTCATCAATAATGAATGGAGGGTTTCTTCTCTATCTGGTCCTTGTACTAGTGTAATGGTTTCTTTATCCAATTGAAAGGTCCAGAGCTCCTGTTGCTCAATAAGCCGGGAGTAATTCCCTATCCCCCAGCGAATTTCAAAGGAAGCATTGGGCAATAGCAATACTTCAAAGGTTGGTTGTACATATCCTTCTTTCTCAATCCACCCCGGATTTCCTTCCTCCTGTACTAAACCAAAGGCCTGCAACAAGGGAAGAACCTGTTGGGAATAGTCTTCCCATTCATTTCCCAGGGGTTCGATTCCTGCCTCTTGCAAGATGTTTTCCCAGGTTGCCTTCCATTGATTATTTTTCAACGCCTCAAAAATGACTAAAAAAAAAGGATAAGACTCAGTATACTTTCTTTTTATTCCCTCATATAACCTTCTTTGAACCTGCCCTTTGTTTCCCTGAAAAAGGTTAGCAACCTGTTCTTCCTGTACCCTAAAGAGTTTTTCCTCCTTTTTTTCATACGGAGCCATTAATCCTTGCTCCTTGAGGAACGTAAGAAACCATTCCACTTTCCCACAACGAAGGGGAACAAATAATTCTTCAGGATAGGGAATCATTTCTTCCCAAAATCGACGAATCTTTGCTGGCAATTCCCCCTTTTTCGTTATAGAAATGGGATGATGGCGATAGGTTTGCAGGATTAGAAATAATACATCACACAGGGAAGGAAATTCTTCTTCTCCCTTTATGAAAGGAATAGCCTGTCCATGACAGAAATAGGTATTCCAATGAAGTTGACGGAAGCCATAAGCCACATCCTCCGGGATAAAAAAAGCCATTTCCCCCCATTGGTATTTATGAGTATAAATGATTCCTTTTTGCCGTAAGCCGGTTAACCCTCGATATATAGCATAAGGAGAATGGGATTTGGCTAATACATCCAATTGGCGATAAGGAATAGATTGCCCGGGTACACGAAAGAGAAAATAGATGAGCACTTTACGTTCTTCAGGGGATAATTTTTCCCACAAATTTGGAATCCTTTTTATAAAGCTACAGGCGATTTCCTCAAGGTTTCCATTATGCCAGGCATTTCCCTTAAATAGTTGTTCTAATATTCTATTATTTAATTGTGAGAGCACATTTTTTATTTTCACGGTTGATTTTCCACCCATCAAGATTCCTACTTGTTCTATATTATTTCCACCCTTCCCGTGATTGTTGCAAAGGTACAAGAGCTTTTTTTTCTTTAATTGTAGTAGAATAATACCAGATACCATTAAAAATAAAGATCAGGAAAGAGAAGGGAAAGAAGCAGGATGTCAGAGAAAGAAAACCTACTTAATTTTTTTCAGGAAGTATTAACAGATGGAAGCGAAGAAGAAAGAGAAATTGTGGCTCTCACAAAACAAGCCATTGAATATATGCGGAAAAGAAAAACTGCCTATTTGTCAGGATTTCTAGGATTAGAAAGTGAATATTTAGAAGACGGGTCTTACCGTTTTCAGGTGCCCATTACCCCTTTTATGTTAAACGGGTTAAAAATCGTCCATGGGGGAATCAGTGCCACTCTGGCAGATGTGACCATGGGGTCACTAGCAAGAAGAGTGACAGGTAAGAAAGTGGTGACTGTGGAAATGAATGTCCATTACCTGGCTCCAGGCAAAGGGAAAACCCTTGTTTCTACCGCTCGCCTGTTGCGCAAAGGCAAGCAATTATGTGTATGTGAATGCCTGATTGAAAATGAAAAAGGGGATAAGGTCCTTTCTGCCAGCGGAACTTTTTTTATTCTACAAAATCATTAAAATCCAACCCGTTTCTCCCTGCATAAATTAATAATGGGAGGGAGATTATGGGCAATAATAAAAAAAATAAACCATGCAAAAATCCAGAAGCTCCTTCTTTCATTGAACAACTCTTAAAATCAAAAAAATTGGAGTTCATAACAGCAGCCCTCCTCCTATCAGGAGAACTCATCGTGGACTCTGTTGAGTTAGATCGAAGAGGAGGATTAGAAGTCATTCTTTTAGGTGCTTTTAAAACCAAAGACAATAAGAAAGTTCAAGACCTGACTTCTTTTTTAGAAAATAACAAAGAAATGACACTGGATGACGTATTCACAGCATTTAAAAATCAATTGAATAAATAAAAGGAGGATAATTGATGGATTTTGATGGAGAAGCCTTCGCCATAGCTATCTTAGCCTTTATCTTGGTGATGCTTCTATTTTTTGGAGAAAAAAAAATCCCTGTCCCATTGTTCCCAACAATTTAAAGGCGGTACAATTGTTTTTTCATTGTACCGCCTTTTCTTTATATTATTCATTGAAACCGTTGAAAATTAACACGATCACAATAATTATGACAATAATCCAAAGTATCTCATCGAATTCACCATTGAAGAAATCCCAACCCATTGTTTAATCCCTCCTTCAATTGTCTCCACATTATCCTATGTAAGAGAAAAAAGAAGAGAGATGAACAATTGGCCTATTTCTATTGTTGATAGCCCTGGCTATGATGGGTAGTAGGTTCAGAAATCTGGCTAATAGCAAATCCAGCTTCATCCATCGTTTCCTGATGGGTAGCCAGGTCAGCCATAGAAACAATTCCCACTAACTTGCCATTTTCCACAATAGGAAGACGGCGAACTTGTTCTTTTGCCATGATTTGTGCTGCCTGATCTGCAGTCATATCCGGTGTCCCTGTTACCAGCTTTTCACTCATTACACCCTCAACAGCAAAAGAACCAGAACGTTTAGCCGCGATTCCCCGAATGACAATATCACGGTCGGTTATGATCCCAATACAATGGTTTTGTTCATCTACAACAGGAACAACCCCTACATTTTTATCACGCATAATCACCGCAGCCTCATATACATTGTCTTTTAATAAGACAGATTCCACATCCTGAGTCATCAAATCACGGATTAACTTTTTCTCCATAAAAAAACCTCCTCTTTGAAATATCATTTGTACTTTGTCCAAAGAGAAGGAAAAATATTCTGCTACATTTTTCGAATAATATAAAAGACAACAAAAACTCCAATGACCACAAATGAAGTAAAAGTTGCTGAATATAAAAACTGTACAGTAAACCATTCACCAGACATTACTTTTTGTGTTAATCCAGGGAAATCTAGCTGTCTAGAAAGAAGGAAAAATATAGTAATGACTAAAACAATGAATACAATAGTTGCTGTCCTTCTGCTCAAAGTTATCCCTCTTTTCAACCTATCCCATTCAATCATTCAACTTCTTCTATTAAAAAAAACCTGGTTGTCTGGCTAAAAGGAAAAAGACTGCTATCAATCATTTAAGCAGCCTTTTCCCAGAATCCTTTATTTAACCCGGTTTGTTGGCTCAAGTATTACTTCTTTTTCTTCTTTAGGAAACTCTACGCCTTCCACTTTTACATTTATTTCAACTACCTGTAAACCCGTCATGGATTCTACAGCTTCTTTCACATTCTTTTGTAATGTACGGCAAGTCTCATCGATTTTCGCACCATAAGCAATGATGACCCGAAGGTCTATAGCGGCTTCATATTCTCCAACTTCTACAAATACACCTTTATGAAAGTTCTTGCCACTTACCCGGCGTGCTAATCCTTCAGTCAATCCACCAGACATTCCTGCAATTCCTTCAGTTTCATTTGCCGCTATACTTGCAATAACAGCGACAACATCATCTGCAATGCGAACTGCACCTTTATCCATTTCTTCCGCCACTAAAAATCCCTCCTTCAAAAACAAATCCCTTTGATATCATTTTATTCTTTCGCCCAAACAATGGCAACTTGTTTCCTGAATTCTACCCATTTATAATGCATTAACCATCCCGCCATCTACCATTAATGTTGTTCCAGTAATGTAGGTATTTTTGGGTGAGAGAAGAAATAAAGCTGCTTCAGCAAATTCTTCTGGGTTTCCATATCGGCCCAATGGAATCCCTTTAGAAATCTGCTCCCGTACTTTTTCCATTGGAACTTCTAGTTTTGCAGCAGCCCCCTGGTCTAATTCAATCAGACGATCTGTAGCAACCCGGCCTGGACAAAGAGTATTTAATAAGATTCCATCTGGGCCCAATTCCATGGACAATGTCTTCATTAATCCTGCTACCCCTGTACGCATAACATTAGAAAGAACAAGACCTTGAATGGGAACTTTGACAGAAGATGAAGCGATTGCTACGATTCGTCCCCCACTTTGCTTACGCATATATGAAACCACTTCCCTTATAATGCGTACCACACTCATAACATTGGTAGCAAAGGCTTTTTCCCAGTCTTCATCCCTTAAATCCATGAAATTGCCTGCAGGGGGACCCCCGGCATTGAGCATAAGCATATCGATTCTTCCATAATAATCAATGGTTTTATGAACCATTTTTTCCACATCTTCTTTATTTGAAACATCCACCGGCATCCCTAGTGGCACATGTCCCGTTTTTTCTTGAATTATGTTCACAGCTTCCTGAATGCGCATTTCATCCCGACTGCAAATGGCCAGTTGGGCCCCTTCTTCTGCAAGACGAAGGGCTGTGGCAAAACCCAATCCTTTACTGGCTGCTGTAATAAGGGCTACTTGTCCCTCTAAAGATTGATTCATGATCCTCTCCCTTTCTTTATAACTCTTTTAATAATTCCGATAATTTAAGAATTTGGTCCCTGTTTACCCGATAACAAACAAAAGTGCCTTGTTCTTCGGTGATAACTAAACCGGCATCTTTTAAAATTTTCAAATGATGGGAAACCGTTGATTGAGCCATACCCACCAGCCCCACAAGATCTCCGCAATAATATCCTTCTTGTTTAGAAAGATGATCCAATATTTTTAATCGAATAGGGTGTCCAATGGCTTTACAAAGCCTTTCCATCCACTGAAGTTTTTCTTCCATCTTTTTTCTCCAATCATTTCCTACTTTTCTCTTTCCATTATACACATGTTTTCCCTTCAATAAGTTCAAAATATGGGTAAATGTCCTCAAATTTGAACAGGAGGTCCCTGATGAACGTGAAAAGAACTGCTTTGACTTTCTTTGTGATTGCTTCAATGATGCTAGTTTTTTTAAACAATCCTAATTTTCAACCCAACAACAGTCTTCCCGTGTTTAGCAATGCTACTGTCAAAGTTGGGACAAGTGGTGCAGATGTCAAAGAAATGCAAGGGCGTCTGAAATTCCTTGGATTTTATACAGGCCCTGTAGATGGAACATTCAGCTGGAGAAGTTACTGGGCCTTACGAAATTTCCAATATGAATTTGGTATGAAAATAGATGGAGTGCTAGGGCCCAAAACTAAATTAAAACTCTGGTCTGCCACGAAAAATTGGAGGCCAGGAGGTACAACAACGCCCAGGCCCCCAAGTACAACAACACCAAGGCCCCCTGCAGCCCCACCACCAGCTGCAGGAGCTTCAAGAAGCCTCCCCGCAACGAACTATGGATTTTCAGCGAATGATATTAAATTAATGGCTAATGCGGTTTATGGTGAATCAAGAGGTGAAACCTATATAGGCCAGGTTGCTGTGGCTGCTGTAATATTAAATCGGGTAAAACACTCCTCTTTTCCCAACACGGTAAGCGGAGTTATTTTTGAACCTGGCGCCTTTACAGCTGTGGCTGATGGGCAAATATGGCTCACCCCTAATGAAACTGCAAAAAAAGCGGTACAGGATGCGATTAATGGTTGGGACCCAACCAATGGAGCGATTTATTATTTTAATCCTGCGACAGCAACGTCTAAATGGATCTGGTCCCGCCCCCAAATTAAAACCATTGGAAAACATATTTTCGCTAAATAAGGTACGGATTCTCCTCCGTACCTTTTCTTCGCAATTATTTATTGCATTTTTTTTCCTCTCTCTTTACACTTATACTAGTTAAAAAGCAAGTGATATGAGGTGAAAACAATTTGAACCAAAAGCTATTTTTTACGTTGATTATCGTTACCACTGCCATAAGTGCTTTCTTCCACTATTTTACGGATTCTGCAATACTGCAGTTTATTTCTACTTCTATTTCTATAATTTTTCTTGCTGCCCTATTGGGAAAAGCAACAGAAAACGTTGCCCATTACGCCGGAGAACGCATTGGGGGTTTTCTAAATGCAACTTTTGGCAATGCGGCAGAATTGATTATCGCAATTTTTCTTATCAAAGAAGGGCTTTTCGATATGGTAAAAGCCAGTATTACCGGTTCCATTATTGGAAACCTCTTGCTTGTTTTAGGCCTTAGTGTATTTGCTGGCGGGCTTAAATATAAAGTGCAAAAATTCAATTCTTTTTTAGCCGGGCACAATTCATCTTTAATGTTTCTTGCCATTATCGCCTTATTTATCCCTGCAGTCTTTATGACTTCTATCGAGGATAAAACCCATATAAATACCCTGAGCCTTGTTATTTCTGGCCTATTAATCCTTGCTTACTTCCTATGGTTAATTTTCTCTATGATTACCCATAAAGAGGAACTTTCTGACGTTGCAGCCATTCATGAAGAAGAGGAAAAAGTTTGGAGCAAAACCTTTTCCGTTTTAATATTAATTATTGCTACCATCTTTGTGGCTTTTGCCAGTGAATGGTTAGTACACAGTATTGAAGAGGTGGCTCATCGTTTAGGATGGTCTGAAATTTTCGTAGGGGCTTTTGTCATCGCCATTGTAGGTAATGCCGCAGAACACAGTGCAGCTATTTTAATGGCAATGAAAAATAAAATTGGAGCTTCTGTGGAAATTGCTGTAGGAAGCAGTTTGCAAATTGCTCTCTTTGTCGCACCTGCACTTGTATTTATCAGTCTTATATTTGGCAATCCTATGGATTTAGTTTTTACTCCATATGAGTTGGCAGCCATTGGTGTAGCAACTTTTATTGCTTCATCCATTTCTAAAGATGGGAATACAAATTGGTATGAAGGGGTTTTATTAATGACTGTATATATCATCCTGGGTGCCGCCTTCTATTTCCTTTGAATAATTAAAAAAAGCTCCCGGGATATTAGAGGGCACTGAAAAAGCCCTCCTAATTAATATGAAAAAGGTATAATACCCCAGG
>CAMLDI010000050.1 GCA_946478845.1 uncultured Paenibacillaceae bacterium | reverse complement strand
ATTTTACGGTCATTCAAAATAAAGAAATGCTGGATCGATTGAACCATTTGGCGAAAAAAACAATGAAGCAAATGGAGAGTGAAGATTTAAGGAAATTAGGGGATTCAGAGGAATTTCATTGTTTGTATCATGCACCTACCTTAATTATTGTTTCTGGAAATGAGAATGCCCCCATCCCTGTTCATGCAGAGTGTGCCGCTGCACTACAGAACTTGTTAATTGCTGCGGAGTCCATGGGGCTTGGCACCTGTTGGCTTTATTCTGTCATAATGGCTTTTGAATCGCCGCAGGGTCCTGAATTGCTTAAAGAATTGAAAATACCTGAAGGGTACATGCCTTATTATTCAACTACTCTTGGGTATAAAATAGATTCAGTAGTGAATGTTCCAGATAAGAATCGTAACAACATTACATACATAAGATAGGGAAGATCTGATGGAAGAGAATCAGCAACCATTGCTCCTAGCCCCCTGTGGCATGAATTGCAGCATTTGTGTTGCATACCTCAGGGAAAAAAATAAATGTCCCGGGTGTAGAGGCAGTGATGCAAACAAGCCGAAAACACGTGTCCAGTGTAAGATAAAAACCTGTCCAGTAATGATTGAAAAGGGAATTTCTTTTTGTTTTGAATGTGAGGAATTCCCCTGCAAACTTTTGCAGTACTTAGATAAAAGATACAGAAACAAATACCATATGAGTATGATTGAGAATCTGGAGAATATCAAAACCAATGGAATTGAAAGTTTTTTGAACAATGAAAAAATAAGATGGCTTTGTTCTGCCTGTAGAGGAACCATTTGTGTTCACGAAGGGCTTTGCCATAGCTGCAAGATACCAAAAGAAACATAAATCCGTAAATTGAGAGTACATGAGTAACTATGGGAGGGATTTAAATGCTAGAAAAAGCGATTACCATTGCGACAATCGCCCATCAAGGCCAAAAAGATAAAGCGGGACAACCTTATATATTGCATCCTCTCAGAGTAATGTTTTCTACTAAAGGAGAAGTTGAAAGGATTTGTGCAGTGCTTCATGATGTAATCGAAGATACAGATGTTTCAATGGATGACTTAAGAAATGAAGGATTTTCTGAAGAAGTACTCTCTGTCTTAGATGCTGTAACAAAACGGGATGGAGAAAGTTATGATGATTTTATAAGCAGAATATTGCCCAATCCCGTAGCCTGCCGTGTAAAGCTCGCAGATTTAAACGATAATATGGATTTATCTAGAATTAAGAACCCTACAGAAAAGGATTTCCAACGGATTGAAAAATACCGCAAAGCTGTAGACCGAATTGAAAAGGCTTTGGAAGAAACTTTCTGAAGATGGAGAAAAACAAAAATGTGGTTGGGTGATTGATAAATATGGCGTGTCATGGCAGATTATCCCAACTGTTTTAGGCGAAATGTTGAATGATTCTGATGTTAATAAAATTCAGAGAGTGATGAAGACCATACATGAGATGGATAAATTGGATATCGAAAAGTTAAGGCAGACCTATATTTCCAAATAAGGGCCGTCAAAATGAGGGTATGGTCCATAAGCCAGGGGATGGTATGCTTCTTCCGGGGTTAATGCTGGAAAGCCTGATCTAATTAATTGATCGTTCCTAAGAAAAAACGCATTCACTCCCATTTGATCTGTTCCTACTAAAGAATAGCCTAATTTATTTCCAAGTACGTACAATGATGTTAAGCTGGCACCGAAATAGGACGTGCCATTCCAGGATAAATAGGGATTGTACTGAACAACCTTTTTCTCAGGTGGAGGATAATGGGCATTATATTCAATGACGACCAAGCGGGGTTTATATTGATATAATGCCTGCCATACCCAGTAATCATTGCTGTCGATATCAATAGATAATAAATCAAATTGAAGAGGTACAAGCATTGTTTTAAAAATAGGCACAATATTTTCTTTGGTTATAAAATGCAGTAGGGTTTTTACCTTGGGATAGGTTGCGAAATTAGTACACAATCTCTCGTAATTTTCTCTGTTTCCTTCAATCATTAGCCCTGTCCAATTGTTAAATAAAGCAAGAGTAGCACAGTTGCTTTCTAATCCGTCCTCCACTCCAAATTCCACAAATAGCTTATTAGTGGTCCCAATACGGTGAAAAATTACGTCAATAATGCCGTCTTCCCCATTTTGTGACCTGATTTTCTTTTCATAGAGGTTGATGGAATTCATGAATGTATTAACCTTTCTTTTTTGGTAGATGAGATTGGCGCTAGCCAAGTTTTCTATTATATACAATGCACGCAAAAGAACTTTTGCAATAGACATATAATAAATATAGAAATATTTATATTTCGTATGTCAGGCGGTGAATGAAATGGATTTATCGAAATTAATTGAGCGGAAAATTAAAGAGGCAATTGAAACGGGAGAACTAAAAAATCTTCCAGGAGAAGGAAAGCCATTAAAACTAGATAACCCTGTTCCCCTTGCATCGGAGGAGGAAAGGTCTTTAATAAGTAAAACTTAGGGGCGGTATACCTATGAATAAATTAAAAAGAATGATGAAGAGCAAGGTATTTTGGTTCATCATCTTATTGCTTGCTTTTATGTATGTAAATAATACTTCCTTATGGGTCAAGCCACAAAAAGAGAAACCCTTGCTTCTTGCTCACCGGGGATTGGCTCAGACTTTCAGTATGGAAGGCATTACTGATAGCACGAACACAGCCCAGCGTATTTATCCGCCAGAACACCCTTATCTGGAAAATACCATTCCTTCCATGGAAGCAGCTTTTGCAAAAGGAGCGGATATTGTTGAACTGGATATCCAGCTAAAGAAAGATGGGCAATTTGCTGTTTTTCATGACTGGCCCCTTGACTATCGCACCAATGGAAAGGGTGTTGTGAAAGACTATACAATGGCACAGCTAAAGCAGCTGGATATCGGTTATAATTATACGGCAGATCAGGGAAAAACCTTTCCTTTTCGAGGCAAGGGAATTGGATTGATGCCATCTCTTGATGAAGTCATGACTTATTTTCCTAATCGTTCATTATTAATTCATATCAAAAGCGATAACCCACAGGAAGGGGAAAAACTTGCCAACTATTTATCCAAATTGCCAGAGAGCCGTTTGCAACAATTAGCCGTATATGGGGGAAATCAACCTATTGCTGTATTACATAATAAACTGCCTGCCTTGCGAGTCATGTCTATGGATACGTTGAAAAAAGGGCTTCTTACCTATATGGCTGTAGGATGGACAGGGTATATTCCAGATTCCTTGAAAAACACAGAGTTACACATTCCTTTGAAGTATGCCCCTTTACTCTGGGGTTGGCCCCATCGTTTTATCAATCGTATGGAAGAGGTAAATACCCGGGTGATTATTGTTGCTGGTAACGGTAAGTTTTCCGAAGGGTTTGATTCCATGGAAGATCTAAAGTCTCTTCCGCCCAATTTTAGCGGGGGAATATGGACTAATCGTATTGATCGAATTGCTCCAATATATAAAGAATAAGCAAATCCTAAAATTATCATAACACGTTCACAAAGGAACATGACTGATGCTCTGTTACAGGGGAACGCTATGGTAAAATGAAAAAAAAGCCATTTTTTTAGGCGGAAAGGATCTGCTATGAAAAGATTCTTAGGACCTTTGTACAGACTCAAGGGACTGACTAGTTCAGTTCTACGTTACCCCCTGACTACTGCATTTCTTGTGGTAGCAGCTGTCTTAACCGCTATGATCATTAATAAAAACGTAGACTATTCTAAGTATCTATTTACCTGTGCCGTGGGTGCCTTTTTAGGTGCGGCGCTGCAGGCGGCTTATGAACGTTTTTTTGTAAAGTTATCCTCTAGAATACTGCTATTAGGCGGAGCGGTTCTACTTACAGGAGGATACTATCTGATTATTAAATCTGCTCCAGAAATCGGCGATGAAATTGGCATACGAACAGCAGTGGCTCTGTTTGCCGTGTTAATTACTTATATCTGGATGCCGGTGATACGTAGCAGAATTACTTTTAACGAAAGCTTTATGGCTGTTTTTAAAGCTATTTTTCAATCTATCTTTTATTCCGCTATCATCTTCGGTGGATTAAGCCTGATTATCTTTGCTATTGACCAACTGATTTATGAAGTGGATCCAAGGGCATTTGCTCATACGGCCAATATTGTTTTTGTATTATTTGCTCCTATCTTTTTCCTTTCCCTTATTCCTGTTTATCCTGGCAAAAAGGATATGGAAGTAAAGGATGAAAAAATAGAAAAGGCGACTCATTGCCCCAGATTCCTGGATGTTCTTATTTCTTATATCATCATTCCCATTGCTGGAGTCTTCACACTGATTCTCATTATTTATATTGCTCTGAACATTACTGGAGAGTTCTGGACCAACAATCTTCTTGAATCTATGATTGTTTCTTACGCCATTAGCGTCATTCTCATTTATATTCTGGCCAGTAAGCTGGATAATAAGTTTGCAAATCTCTTCCGTCTTATTTTTCCCAAAGTACTGGTGCCTATTGTTGTTTTGCAGATTATTTCTTCTGCCATTAATATGATGGATACAGGGGTGACCTACACCCGCTATTATGAAATCTTGTTTGGAATTTTTGCTGCTGCGGCAGGTGTGGTATTAAGCTTTGTTCCTGTACGGAAAAACGGAATCATTGCCGCCATGCTCATTGCATTTTCATTATTTTCTATCATTCCTCCTGTGGACGCCTTTACGGTTAGCAGAATCAGTCAAGAAAATGTGCTGAGAACAGTGTTGACGAAAAATGGCATGCTTGAAAATAACACCATTAAACCGAAAAGTAATCTTCCTGCAGAGGATAAACAGAAAATTATCCAGTCTGTACAATATTTAAGCATGATGAATTATACAAAAGGAATTGTATATTTTCCTGCTAATTATAAGTTTGAGGATTTCAAACAAACCTTTGGATTTGAACCCTATGAACTGCCTGATGGGCAAAAAAGGCCGATTTCCGTTTTCTATGATCCTACTCAACCTATGGGAATCTCAGGATTTGATGTTTTAATTCGGACGGATATCAGCATACCCAATAATTTCATGGAACCTCAAAGTTGGCAGATTAAAAAATCCGGTCAAGTATATACCATGACAAAAGAGGAAAGAGATGGACAGTATTACCTGACGGTGAAGGAAAATAATGGGCAGGAACTAATACGTTTTGCATTAAATGACATTTTCACCAGATACAGCAACTATGGTGAAACGAAATCCGCATTAACTTATGAGGAAGCTTTGTTTACCATGGAAAACGACAGGGCTAAGATTTCTGTTGTGGTGCAGAGTGCAAACATCAACTTTTTCGCCAATGAAACCCAGAGTGGCGCGGATTTGTATGTTTTAGTTCAAGTGAAATAGAGGGAATTGCATAAAGCCAGGGCGATTTGAAACATCTCCCTGGCTTTTTTCCGTTTGTTGGAATTAAACGTGACATGGAAATTCATTTAATTAAAAACAGTGTAAGAAAATCTAACTCAATTGTAGTTGGGCTAGGATATGTCCTTTATACTTCTAAGTAACTTAACAAGTTGCCATAATTAAATAGTGGTTCTCCTGTCATGCTAAGTGAGAACAAAAAAGCTGTCTAGGGTTCCGGTAATGGTTATACCTTACCCCTCATAACCATTATGTCTGGTCCAAGAGAGAGCGTATAGATTGGTAAAGCAGTCTATATACACGGAAGGATAAAAGCCTGGGAGATGAATAATCTCTCAGGCTTTTATTTTTTTGGGCAGAATTTGTTGAACTAAGGTGATTAAAAAAATGAGTATTGAGGTGGAAAAATGATAAAGAAACGAGCTTGGTTATCTATTATTTTAGGTATTGTTCTTTTACTGACAGGATGTGGTGCAACGGCAGAAAATGCAGGAGGGAGTGAAGGAAAGAAAAACCCCATAAAAATTGGTCTTAGTGCATTGCCTAGCTGGTATTTATGGTACCTTGTCGAGGAGAAGGGGTTTTTTAAAAAATATGGTGTAGATGTTGAGTTGGTTTGGTTCCCTGTTTATGCAGACTCACTTTCTGCTCTGAATACAGGAAAAATAGATGGGAACAGCCAGGCTTTACTTGATACCATTACACCTCTTGATAAAGGCATTGATTTAAAAACGGTTTTTATCACAGACAATTCTACGGGTGGCGATGGATTGGTTGCCACAAAAGATATTAATTCTGTAAAAGATTTAAAAGGAAAGAAAATAGGGACGGAAATTGGAACCATTGAACATTTCTTTATGCTTACTGCTTTAAAAGAAGCAGGATTAAAGGAATCCGATGTGCAGTTTACAAACCTGGCTGTACCTGATGCGGGAAATGCTTTTCTTGCAGGGAATTTAGACGCAGTCGGTTTATGGGAACCATTTTTAAGCAAAGCATTGGAAAAGGAAAATGCACATTCCCTTGTTACGTCTGCTGATTACCCGGGATTAATCTCTGATGTATTTGTGGTTCGTGGAGATGTAACCAAAGAACGAAAAGAAGATCTTGAGAAAATTACCGCAGCCTGGTTCGATGGGGTAGAGTATTTAGCAAAAAATTATGATGAATCCATTGAAATCATTGCGAAAAAAGCAGGGATTTCAAAAGAGGAATTAGATGTAGGGTTGAAAGGATTTAAGTTATTTTCACCAGATGAAAACATGGCTGCTTTTAAAGAAGGGGAAAGCTATGCATCATTTAATTACACAGCAATTGAAAATGCTAAATTTTTGCAACAGTTAGATTACATTAAAAAGATACCCGATTTTGCTGGATTTGTAGATTCTTCCTTTGTGAAAAAACTGCTTGAGAAATAATGAATTGAGAGGATGGATGGATCACTATGAAAAAATTAATTTCCATTCGGGAAGATATTCCGAAAAAGTGGTACTTCATTGGCATTGTTATGACATTTCTCTTATTTTTTATTCTTTGGAATGTGCTTAGCTATTTAAAACTAGTGGATGAAGTCTTTTTGCCCACGCCTACAGAAGTCATCACTTCTTTGTTTCAGTCCATCTCAGATTCTAGCTATTGGGAAGAGATTGGAATCAGTGTATATCGCGTGTTTATGGGATTTTTTCTGGCTTGTCTCATTGGCATTCCCCTTGGCATTTTGGCAGGGACCTTTAAGTTTGCAGAATCTTTTATTGTACCCATGTCAGAGTTTATTCGCTATATGCCAGCTACCGCTTTTATCCCACTTATTATGGTTTGGGCGGGCATAGGAGAAACAGCGAAGATCCTGGTTATTTTCATCGGTTGTTTCTTCCAGCTTGTGTTAATGGTTGCAGATGATACGAATCGCATTAGCAAAGATCTTCTTTCTGCCTCCTATACCCTTGGAGCGAAACGAACTCAGGTCATAACAAAGGTGATTATCCCAGCTATGTTGCCAAAGTTAATGTCAACTATGCGATTGATTATGGGATGGGCATGGACCTATTTAGTAGTAGCAGAATTGGTAGCAGCCAATAACGGGTTAGGATACACCATTATGAAGGCACAACGCTTTTTAGATACGGAAGCAATATTTGTAGGGATTATCGTGATTGGTTTGTTAGGCTTGATTATTGATCGCATCTTTGCCATTGCAAACAAAAAATTATTTCCCTGGGTTGAAGGAGGAAACTAAATGCTTAAAATAGTGCAACCTCAACTTGAATTGGCTCCAGAAAAAATCGAAATTGAGATTCAAGGTTTATCGAAAGTTTATAAAAGCAAAAACGGCAGTTTTCAGGCGTTGGAAAATGTCTCCTTATACGTGAAAAATGAAGAGTTTGTATCTATCCTTGGCCCTTCTGGATGCGGGAAGTCTACCATTTTGCGCATTTTAGCCGGTTTGGAAGAAGCTACAGCTGGCAGTGTGAAGGTTGATGGAGAAGAAGTGGTGGGGCCTAGTGCGGAAAGGGGAATGGTATTTCAGTCTTATACTCTCTTTCCCTGGCTAACAGTAAGGGAAAATATTGAGTTTGGGCTTAACTTAAAAGGTATGAAGGGAAAAGAAAGAAAGGAAGTTTCAGATAAGTACTTGGAATTAGTGGGTTTGGAACGGTTTGCTAATTCTTATGGCAAAGAATTGTCTGGTGGTATGAAGCAACGGGTAGCTATTGCTCGTTCATTGGCCAATAATCCTGAAGTGCTGTTAATGGATGAACCTTTTGGTGCTCTTGATGCACAAACGAAGCAATCCATGCAGCAGTTATTGTTGGATATTTGGAAAAAAGAAAAAACAACTATCGTTTTTATTACCCATGATATTGATGAAGCCTTATTCCTTTCCCAACGGATTTATGTGATGGAAGCAAGGCCAGGAAGAATTTTAGAAGAAATAAATGCAGACCTGCAATTGTTTAAAGACGGGGAACTGGTTGATGTGGACCGGTTTATGAAAATTAAAAAACATATTATTTCACTTCTGAAACATTAAATAGGAGGGCATTTATAAAATGGAGAAAATTTGGAGCAAAACAATCGATCCAGGGGCAAAATGGTCAGGAATGATCGGGAAAGGAAAATTGCTGCAATTTACGGCCATGGAAAAAGGGGCAAATCTTTCCCTTCTATTATATAACGCAAAAGATTTATCAGAGAGATACAATATGCCAGATACGTTGAAAGCCCAGCATACAGTCCATTTAACAAAAGGGAATGTATTGATGAGCGATAATGGAAGGGTATTAGCCAGTATTGTTGAGGATAACCTGGGATGGCATGACCCTATTAGTGGTTATACAACACGGGCATTAACCGATGAGAAGTATGGAACATCAAGATACCAGGAATTGCGAAATGAGTGGCTTCGCAGCGGGCAAGAAAATTTTGCCATGGAATTGGTGAGAAATGGTTTAAGCCTACGGGACTTAGGCCCTGTGGTTAATCTTTTTTCTAAAGTGTACAGTGATGAAAAAGGGCAGCTCCATTTTGTGGAGAGCCATTGCCAGAAGGGGGATGTGGTTACATTGCGCACAGAGATGGATGTGTTGCTTATTGTATCCAATACCCCCAATCCTCTTGATCCCAGTGTGGTTTACCCATCTGTTCCCATTAAACTGGATGTTTTCCATGGAGAACCTGCTGACGATTCTGATTATTGTGTGAATTTCCGGCCGGAAAATCGCCGGGCATTTGAAAATACGTGGGAATATTATACGCTCCTTGAAGGAGTTTAGGAGGGATTATGATGACTGTGATTACAAAAGTTGAGAGCTCCCGACAAGAGAGGGAGGCTATTTATAATAAAATTATCTCAGCTGGTGAAGGCTGGATGCATGAGTTAAAACCAGGGCAAGTATTGCGAATTGTGGATGTAGAGGGAAATCAAGCAGTAGATACCTTGTTTTTCGATGCAGAAAATCCTGAGGATCATTATAGTGCGGTGGCGACTATTGGATCCCAGGGAAATATTTATTTAACAGCAGGTTCTACTTTGTTAGCAGAGTCAGGCAAAGAATTGTTGACTATCGTAGCAGATACCTGCGGACGCCACGATACATTAGGCGGTTCTTGTTCGGCCCAAAGCAACACCGTCCGTTATTCCCGTGACAAATTGTATATGCATAATTGCCGGGATACCTTTATGTTGGAATTAGCAAAGCAAAACGGTGCCTATGCAAAACGGGACTTAGCTCCCAATATTAACTTTTTTATGAATGTTCCTGTTACTCCAGAAGGAGATTTAACCTTTGCTGACGGAATTTCCGCACCTGGCTATTATGTTGAACTTCAATCTTTATGCAATACCATGGTATTAATCAGCAATTGCCCCCAATTAAATAATCCTTGCAATGCCTATAATCCTACACCTGTTCAAGTGTTGATTTGGGATAACTAAGGGAGGGGTTAGGATGTTTAAAAAGGTACTGATTGCCAACCGGGGAGCAATTGCAGTTCGAATTGAAAGAACATTAAGAAAAATGGGCATTCAGTCCGTTGCCGTTTATACAAAAGCGGATCAAGATAGCCTTCATGTGGATTTAGCAGATGAAGCGGTATGTATAGGAGATGGCCCAGTAAAAGACAGCTATCTTAATGGAGACTTGATTTTGCAAATCGCAATGGAAACAGGAGCTGAGGCCATTCATCCTGGCTATGGTTTTTTAAGTGAAAATGATGAGTTTGCGAAAGCCTGCTTTGCTAAGGGAATTGTTTTTATAGGACCAACTCCCGAACAAATTAAGCAGTTTGGATTAAAGCATTCCGCGAGAGCATTAGCGGAAAAGGCAAGGGTTCCTCTTCTTCCTGGCACTTCCCTCTTAACAAGTTTTGCAGAAGCACAACATGAAGCAGAGAGTATTGGATACCCAGTCATTTTAAAAAGTACAGCAGGTGGCGGGGGCATTGGCATGAGGGTTTGTGAATGCCAAGAGGATTTACGATCTGCATTTGAGAGCGTCCGTTATCTAGCAGAAACCAATTTTAACAATGGTGGCATCTTTTTAGAGAAATATATTCCGAAAGCCCGGCATATTGAGGTGCAAATTTTTGGGAATGGCCATGGTGAAATTGGCACTTTAGGAGAAAGAGATTGTTCCATCCAACGACGTAATCAGAAAGTCATCGAAGAAAGCCCTGCCCCACAATTGCCTGAAGATGTACGGCAAAGAATGTTTGCCTCTGCGAAAGGGATTGCAGCAGAAACTGGATACCGCAGTGCTGGGACAGTGGAATTTCTCTATGACCCGGAAACTTTCCAATACTATTTTTTAGAAGTGAATACGAGACTTCAAGTAGAACATGGGGTTACGGAAGAAGTGTACCAGGTAGATTTGGTTGAATGGATGGTCAAAGAAGCAGCAGATGAACTCCAGGAGTTGTCATCAAAGATAAAAACTCCTGTTGGACATAGCATTCAGGCCCGGATTTATGCAGAGGATTGTTTCCACCAATTTCGCCCCAGTGCAGGCCAATTAGATGCTGTGGTATTGAGCGAAAATGCAAGAAATGAGATCTGGGTAAGAGATGGATTGTCCATCACCACCCTTTATGATCCCATGCTGGCAAAAGTCATTGTTCACGGGGAAAATCGGGAAGATGCTATCAATAAGTTATCCCAGGCGTTAGCTGAAACAAGCATGTATGGGGTGACCACTAATCTATCCTATGTCCAATCCCTTCTTCATGAAGCAGAGTTTAAAACGGGAAATGTGTATACCCGCTTGCTTAATGACTTCAATCCAGAAGAAATGGCAGTAGAGGTCATTGATGGGGGGGTTCAAACCACGGTGCAAGATTGGCCCGGACGCCTTGGCTATTGGGATGTTGGGGTTCCACCCTGTGGACCCATGGATCCCCTCTCCTTTCGCATTGGAAATAAATTACTTGGGAACAAAGAGGATGCACCAGGGCTTGAATTGACCCTGCGAGGAGGGGCGTACCGTTTTCACAGTGAAATGTGGTTCTGTATTACGGGTGCAGAAATGCAGGCAAAGTTAGACGATCAATACATTCCGATGTATAAACCTATTTGTGCCCAACGTGGGCAAGAGTTATCTTTTGGGGAAGCACGGGAAGGAATGCGTACCTATTTATTGGTTGCAGGTGGTTTTGATTTGCCCCAAATCCTGGGCAGCTCTTCTACTTTTACCCTTGGTGGATTTGGCGGGCATGGCGGCCGCGCTTTGCGACCGGGTGACGTGTTGTCTGTTAAAAAGGGAGCAGTGCCTGTAATAAAAGAAGGATTGCCCTTATCCTATCTGCCTACAACATCCCGTAGTTGGACCATTGGTGTTATTCCTGGACCCCATTGTACAGAGGAATATCTTAATGAAGATTATTTGCAGCAGTTAACAACTACCCGGTGGGAAGTACATTTTAATAGCTCTCGAACTGGTGTGCGGTTAATTGGCCCAGCTCCCCATTGGGCAAGGGAAGATGGGGGTGAGGCCGGGCTTCATCCTTCTAACATACATGATAATGCTTATGCTATTGGTGCCCTTGATTTAACAGGGGATATGCCCATTCTTCTGGGACCGGATGGCCCTAGTCTTGGGGGGTTTGTTTGTCCGGTGACCATTGCTTCTGCTGAGTTTTGGAAAATGGGGCAACTCCATGCGGGTGATGAGATTTCTTTTCAACTATTAACCCTGGAAGATGCACAGGAGCTTCGTACTTTGCAAGAGGCTCAATTGCAACTGATTGGGGAAGGCAAGTGGGAGAACCTGCAACAACTATATGATCAGCAATCCACGGTCATGAACAAAGGGAGAATCTTCTCGCCTGATTATCCTATAATGATTCTCGAGAAAGAAAAGCGAAACTTCCCCATTACCATTCGGGTTAGTGGCGATGAAAATGTGTTGGTTGAATATGGGGACATGGAGCTAGATTTATTGTTGCGTTTTCAAGTTCATGGACTTATGGCAGCTATTCAGGAGAAGGGAACCATTCCCTATTTGAATTTAACTCCGGGAATTCGTTCCTTGCAAGTGCATATTGATCCATTAAAAACGACGGTGCAAGAAACCATTGAAAAAATCATGGAAATCGATGGCCAACTTCCTCCCATAGAAGGGATGAAAGTGCCATCAAGGGTTGTCCGCTTGCCTTTGTCATGGGATGACCCGGCCACAAGGTTAGCCATTGAACGTTATCAGAATAATGTTCGCCCTGATGCACCCTGGTGTCCTAGCAATCTTGAATTTATTAAACGAATCAATGGACTTGCTAGTATAGAAGAAGTGAAAGACATTGTCTTTTCCGCCAATTATCTTGTTCTCGGTTTGGGAGATGTGTATTTAGGTGCACCTGTTGCCACGCCAATGGACCCTCGCCATCGGCTGGTGACTACGAAATATAATCCTGCAAGGACATGGACACCGGAAAATGCAGTGGGGATTGGTGGCGCCTATATGTGTGTCTATGGAATGGAAGGCCCTGGCGGGTATCAGTTTGTCGGGAGAACCATTCAAATGTGGAATCGTCTCCGGTCAACGAAAAGTTTTCAACCTGGCAAACCATGGCTATTGCGATTTTTTGACCAGATACAATTTTATCCTGTTGAAGCAGATGAGCTTTTACAAATGCGGGAGGATTTCCTTAGAGGTCGATTTGAAGCAGATATTAAGGAAACTACCTTCGATCTTGAGGAGTATATGCAATTCCTTGCTGACATTAAAGAGAGCAGCGAATCCTTCCACCATCAGCAACAGACAGCGTTTCAAGAGGAACGGGCCCGTTGGAAAGAGCTTGGCCTTGCAGAGTATATTTCTGAGCATGGTGAAGAAAAGGAAACAGTAGAGGAGGCAATCCCTGAAGGGGTTACAGTTGTACGCGCTACAATGCCAGGAAGCATATGGAAGGTTCTTGTCTCAGAAGGCCAATATGTGGAAAAAGGCGATAAGTTGATTATCGAGGAAAGCATGAAAATGGAGTTTCCCCAGCTTGCCCCTTGTAGTGGGTATGTATCCACTGTGTATGTTCATTCCGGTGAAGAGGTACATGCAGGACAGTTATTGCTGGGGATTATGCAAGAGGCATTAAAAATAGCTAACTAAGGGAGGATTGCACAGGATGAAAAACACAGTGGAGTTTCCCCCTATTCTATCCATTCAATGGCTTCGCCAGATGTATTTGCAAGATCAGTTATCTCCAGAAGATATGGTTATGGAAATTATGAAGCGAGTTGAACAAGATCAGGAGATGAATATATGGATTACGCCTCCTTCCATGGAAAGGATTCAGCCTTATCTTGAACGTTTGCAGACATTAAATTGTGAAACCTCCCCATTATGGGGGATTCCTTTTGCGATTAAAGATAATATTGATGTGAAGGATATTCCCACAACGGCAGGATGTCCAGAATTTGCTTATATGCCAGAGAACCATTCTACAGTAGTTGAGCGATTGATTGGAGCAGGAGCTATTCCCATGGGGAAAACTAACCTGGATCAATTTGCAACAGGGTTGGTGGGAACCAGAAGTCCATACGGTGAAACCAAAAATGCTTTGCGGCCGGAATTAATCAGTGGGGGTTCTAGCTCAGGTTCAGCCGTATCTGTGGCTCGTGGCCAGGCTGCTTTTGCCCTGGGAACTGATACAGCAGGTTCTGGGAGAGTACCTGCTGCCTTGAATAATCTTGTAGGGTTTAAGCCCAGCGTTGGTGCATGGCCCATCAAAGGGGTGGTTCCAGCCTGTCAAAGCTTAGATTGTGTAACTGTATTTGCTTCGAATATAGAGGATGCATCCCAGGTTGACATGATTATTCGTGGCGAAGACGAAAATGATCCCTGGTCTAGAAGAATCCCACGTGCAAAATCTAAACTTCCAAAAAGAATATTTTTGCCTAATCAATCACTGCAATTTTATGGACCTTATTCCAATGAGTATGAAAAGGCCTGGGAAGAGGCGGTTGCAAGGATTGTTGCTAAGGCAAAAAGATGGAATATTACATTGGAATATATTGATTCCCAGTTGTTTATGGAAGCAGCGGCTATTCTCTATGAAGGTCCATGGGTGGCGGAACGATGGGCTGCTTTAGGGGAATTCATGGATTCTCATCCAAATACTGCTCTTCCTGTAACAGAGAAAATCCTGCGCACAGGAGCAAATCCTGATTACAGCGCCAGTTCTTTATTTCAAACGATGTATAAGTTGAAAGATATGGAAAGAAAAGTGAAAACCTTATTGAAAGATGGGGTATTGATCTTTCCAACATGTGGCGGGACATGGACAAGGGAACAGGTTGCAGAAGACCCCATTGGAGCAAACAGCAAAATGGGCTTTTATACAAACCATTGTAACTTGCTAGATTTAAGTGCGATCGCAGTACCTGTCGCAGAAGCCGCGGAGGGATTGCCCTTTGGCATCACTATTTTCTCTCTTCATGACCAAGAGAATCTGCTTTTTGGCCTTGCTGAACAGTTGGAAAAAGAGGATTATACGTTTGTTGCTGTCTGTGGTTTGCACATGAGGGGCTTTCCCTTTGAAAAACAAATGATAGAATTTGGTGCCCGTTTTGTTCGTGAAGATAAAACAGCTGCAAAATATCAACTAATAAAGCTTCCAACGGTACCAGCAAAACCAGGACTTATCAAAAATGGGGAACAAGGGTCCTCGATCCAATTAGAAGTTTGGGAAATGCCCCTGGTTTCTTTTGGGGCATTTACGGCAACCATTCCAGCTCCATTGGGTATGGGGAAGGTAGAATTAGCAAATGGGCAGGAAGTGCCAGGCTTTATTTGTGAAGCTTATGCCGTAAAAGATGGAGAAGATATCACCTCTGTTGGCGGGTGGCGTAAGGTAGAAATGATGAATAAAGTTTAGGATTAAACAAAAAACGCCGATTCAGATGCAAGAGCATGCTGATTGGCGTTTTTTTAACCAATAAATCGGGCTAATACATCGTTAAACTTTTCCTTTTCGTCATAGAACAATCCGTGGCCGCTATGTTCAAAGTTGACAAGTTGTGAGTTTTTGATCCCTTGGTGTTGGGCAACCTCTAATGGGTGCAAAACAACCTTATCATGAATCCCATGAAGAATTAAGGTGGGAACGTGGATCTGTCCTAGATCCCAAAATAATTCTTCTTTCAGCCAGGCTTTAGCTACAGCAATTGTGGACCAGCTGGCTGCCTCTAGCCCTAATTGAAAGAACCAATCTGAGAAAGGGGCCGTTACTTTTTGATAAAAAAAGTTTTCGCCAAAGTCCCGCAACATTTGAGGGCGATCTTTATAGGTTTCTGCAATGATTTTAGTGACATCAGCTTCCGTTAATCCATAGGGGAAGTTGGGGCGTTGAATGAGGCTGGGGGCAGCAGCAGCAAAAAGGGCTAGTTTGGAAACCCCGTATCCCTGATACCTTGCCATATAGCGAATAGCAATGGCTCCTCCTGTAGAGTGCCCGGCCAGTATAAAATCCCTTAAGTTCAATGCTTGAACGACACCTAATAAATCGTCTGCTAATCGATTGTAATTGTACCCTTTCCAGGGTTTATCCGATTTACCGAATCCTCTTGTATCTATGCCGATACAACGATAACCCAGAGAGGGAAGCTTATTATACTGGTATTCAAACATCCTCTGGTTGGCAGGCCACCCGTGGAGAAATAGGATGGTCTTTTTCCCTGAAGGGTTGATGTCATTCACATAAATTTTTACATTTGGTTCTACCTGAATCCAATATTCCATACTCATTCCTCATTATAAAAAATATTTTGTATTACCCTATTCCATATAAAAAAATAGGTGTATTATAACAAAACCCTTGAAACATGAATTTTTATCACTGCATAATAGGGTAAGACATTAATTATTGGACAATTCTTTTTATTCTTGCAGATTTTATATTACAGAGGGAGAATGGAAGATGAAAATCAGCGTACTAGATCAAACACACTTAGTAGAGGGGATGTCTGCAGAAGAGGGGTTTGCTCAAACAGTTGAGCTGGCACAATATGTGGATCAATTAGGATACCATCGGTTTTGGATGTCAGAACATCATAATGCCGATGCATTATCCGGATCATCGCCGGAAATTCTTGCAAGTTATTTGTTAGCTAAAACAGAGAATATAAGAGTAGGTTCAGGCGGGGTCATGTTACCTCACTATAGTTCATATAAAGTAGCGGAGAATTTTAAAGTGATGAGTGCTCTTGCTCCCGGACGTGTAGATTTGGGTGTGGGGCGTGCCCCGGGTGGGCAACAATTATCTATCATTGCCTTGCAAGGGGAGCGCAATGGATGCGTAGATATTTTCCCCCAACAAATCGATCAAGTATTAGAGTATTTGGAGGATTCTCTTCCTTATAAACATCCTTTAAGAGGGTTACAGGCAACACCATTAATCGAGAAAAAACCGGAAGTTTGGCTTCTTGGCACCAGTAATTTTTCAGCTATTTTAGCTGCCAATAAAGGGCTTCCTTATGCATTTGCCCAATTTATTAATAATCAGCCTGGCGAGATGGAATATGCCATAAAGCTTTATAAAAATAACTTTAAACCCTCTAAATATTTAGATAAACCAAAGACCATGGTAGCCATGAGA
>CAMLDI010000049.1 GCA_946478845.1 uncultured Paenibacillaceae bacterium | reverse complement strand
CTAAACACATAGCCTGTGCTGTTAGTTGTAATACATCTGCATCGTTCATTTTTGGTTTTCCCCGTTTATATTCAATAGGATAAGCAACGTATTTTCCTTCTGCACCATTGATTTCTACACCACGGTCATCTTTAATAAACTCAACAACATCGCAAATGCCTGTAATATTAAGTTCCTTTGATTGTACTGGCATCCCACGAACAATAAGTTTGTTCCCACGTTTCTCTTTTATAAATGGCTTATCAGCTTTATGATGCAAATGCTGTCCTTCAATAGTTCTTACGTTTTCTTCCCATTGTTGTTCTATATGAATTAAAGCCCATTGGCGTTTACAAAATTGAAAGTGTTGAATACCAGACAACATAAGATAGCTGTCTTCATCGTTATATTCCATCAACGATTTCAGAATTAAACCCTCCTTCAATGTATACTACGAAACTTCCAATTAGCTGGGGCTTTCTTCAACCCCACTCATTCATAGTTAGTTAGACTAATCTGAATTTAAATATTAGCAGATTATCATCAGCTTTCTGCTACCGCGATTCCCCTAAGTTTTACAGTGGGTCTTTTTCTGCCAGTTAACCTATGATAAAAACTATAAATTTCTGAAGTTATCTAATGTTTACTCTTATAACTTTTCTATAATCTCTACACCGTTTGGAATATCTGAATAATCTATTGTAATGTTAAAATCTTGAATCGTACGAGGTACAGTTGTTTCGGTTATTAAATCTACTTTAACCCGGTCAAATAGCTTATGTGAAGGTGCATTTCCGAAAATTGATTCATGTTTGAATACGATTAATTTTTGAGCCATCATCTTTCCTTTTGATGAAGAACGATCAAACTCAAACATATTTATTAGAGCTTCAAAAATCAATTCTAAGTCTTCCTCAGTAAAACCTGTTCCTCCATTTTCTAAAATTGCTCGATTTGCATCAATATATCCTTCAACACGATACAAACCATAGGGTATATATGTTTTTCTCCCCATAGTTTGACCCTTTTTTTCGTCTTTTTCATTAGTCACAGCCAAACGAGTAATTGTTAACTCTTGGGGAATTACACTATGAACACTTTTAGCAAAATTAATTTGCACAGGTCCTCTAACTTGACCACAATTATAATCACCTGTAGTCATAACCGCTCCAAATGTTCTAACATCAAAAAAATTCTGACACATAAAATCCCTTGCATCTATTTTATTCTTCTTATCATCCTTATCGTCTTTCTCAATTCCAAGAGATTCATAGGCGAACTTTTGAGTATTATTTAAAACCGTACCTTCTTGGACATAGATTTTGTAGCCTATTTCGCCTTTTTTTCGTAAATCAACATAATTTCTAATTTTACGCTTTAAACAAACATCTGTTACAATTCCTATGCTCGTTTCTGGATCAATACGAGGTAAGTTTCCTGCATCAGGATCACCATTTGGATTACCATTCTCAACGTCAAACAACAAAATAAACTCATATTTATTTTTTATTACTGTTCCCATTTTCGCTATCTCCTTTTCTATATAAATCTTGTTTTTGCTGATAGTAACCTAGCATAAAATCCCCTTGCTCTTCTAAATTTAATTGAGCTGGGACAGTTGAAATTTTCTCTAAAATAAGAGTAATCAATTTGTCAAGTTTTACTTGAAGTCCTTTTCCTTTTTTTTCTTTCGCTAATTTGTCTTGGTGATATTGGTTTAACCTAAGTAAAGTAGAAAAAACTACTTTTGGAGTAGTACTGGCCCTAGAAAAATAAGTTGTCTTGATTGTTCTTTCCAAACCTGGACTAGAAGCTAATTGTGTACTTTCTAAAACCGCAAATAATCTGCCAAACAAATAGGCAAAATCATCTCTATCTTCGCTTAAAGACACCGTAATCATCCTCTCTCTTAAAATATTATTTTCAAATCTTGCCTTTCTCACTAAATATCCCTTTATTGATGCTGCTCTATAATAATTGATACTCTGCTCTGCTCTTACGCGTTGTAAAATTTGTTGATAAAACATATTTGGATACCTAGCTCCAGTTAACAAAGCTTTAAACAAAGCACCTCCTAATAATGGATGGATTTTATCGTTTACTGCCGTTTCATTTAACATTCTCCATGGAGTAAGTGGACCATATCTATTACTATTAAAATCCATTTCAGTATCTTTATAATGTTGTGCAATGTTTTGGACAGTTGTTCCGAAACTTTTTTTATAAAAATAGCGAATAGATATTCTAGCGTTATTAGGAGAAAGACCCAATATATAAAATTCAGTATCAGGATCTAATTTTGTTTGATCCCAATTTATTGGATTTCCTTTTTGTATTCCCTTTAAAAAAGAATGAATAAGCTTAGTATCATGTTCATTTTCCCTTTTCTCTTCACTTATCTTTACTTCATTCTCAATTTCTGCTCCTGTTAAAAGTGCATAAACCAAATCCGTCTGATCTATATAATTTGATTTAGACCAAAAGACCGTTGTTGCATCTGCAATTTGTATGCATTGCCTTTTCTTTGAAAGTAAATAGTTTAATGCTGTTGTATATTGAAACATTTCCTCTTCAGTGATAGGAGAAATATATCCCTTCTGATGCCCATACGATTCAAATGCTTTGGAATTAAACGATACTATCCTTGCTCCTGATGATTGTGCATTTCTTACCCCTTTAATAGTGGCATGATTTTCTGAAATTGCACCTTCTTTACCCGATAGAAGAGAAACCCCTTTAGCTTGTTCCCCTTTTTGACTATAGTATTTTTCCCATGCATTTTTTAAAGCAGGTCTTTCATGCAGGTATTGAACATCACCTTCTAATTTAAAAATCAAAATCTCTCCATTTTTTAAATCATCTTCAAAATTTTTTAATAATTGATTTTGGCAATTACTTTTTTCATGTTTATCCAAAAACGAAAGTAAAGCTTTGGCACCATCATCAGATAAATTGTCTAAAATACTCCTATGCAAATTACAAAAAGACTGAAATCTCTCTTTGGTTTTATCTTTCTTACCCTTTTTAGTAACTATCCCAAGAGAATATTCAGCATTCTCCCAAAAACAATTCGATGTAATTCCGCTAGATCTTTGTACACGTTCTGGCAGTGTTAATTTTATTGGAACTAACTTTGATGATTTTTTATTTTCACTTTGATCCCGGAGATCACGAACACTTTTTAAATCTCCTTTTACATCTATAACAAGACAAAAATGCACGCTTTCATCACTATATCCAATCCTAGGAATATGATCATTATTCTGTTCTAACAGCATCTGATAATAATCCACTAACGATTGCAATATCATGGTTTCACCTCCAAAGATTAGGGACTTCTATTTCTCCATTAACCATTTTAGGGCGATAAAATATTGGAGTACGATTGCCCTCAAAATTAATATCCCAAAGCATCCATCCTAAATCTCTTTCGCTCCCTGAATACTCTGATTGGATCAATTTATCATCCTCTACAATTTCAAAGTGAGCAGAAAATTCACGGCATCCTAAATAGGGGCGACTATAACATTGTCCATTTCTAAATCGTCTTGAAACTATACTATAGTGTTTTTCAACTGTATCAGTTTCACCAGCTTTGTCAGTTAGCTCAAAATGTGCCTCAATAATATATTCCACATCTTTAAGTAGCATGCTTGCTCTTTGTGCTCGTTTTGAAGTGGCATCAAGATAAATACTCGTTTCATTACCCTCTATTGCTTTTTTAATTGTCGAAGTCGACACAGACATTTTGTCAGTAACTTCATTTCTCCGGATGTTTTCAAACTTTATTGATTTTATCACAATAATCTTATCAATGAACCAGTGGATAGCTGGTTTCCAGTACACGCTTTCTAAAATTCCTCTTGCTGCTGAAGGAGTTATTACGTCATAACTTACTCGTTCAACCTTCATTTCTGGGCGAGTAAAACAAGCATAGTCTCCCCAAACTCGAAATTTAATACCATATCCCATATATCACACCCCACTTAAAAACATAAAAAACCACTTAAATATTTACTATCCTCTGCTACCAATAATCCCTCTTCATCACTGTATAAACTATCATCGTTCAACACATATAATCCCTCTTGAACTAGTGCTACTGATTTATCATCTAACAATTTTTTTAATTCATACGAATAAATGTTAACTATATACTTTTGCAAATTCCTAACTATTGAAAGAGGGTATTGTGCATATTGTAATTCTTTCACCCATTTTTGTACTTCTATATTATTTTTTTGTATGATAATCGGATATGTTTGACTATCAATTAAAGAGAATTTTTCTGATAGCTCTCTGTAGTTATAATGTAATAAATTTTTATTGTATTCTTCGAATATTTCCTTTTTATCTAAAACAGTGGAATCCCTAGAAAATAGTTGTTTAAAGTATTCTTCAATAGCATCTAATGACAATGGATCTTCGTATCTACTTAGAATTTCCTTTCCAATACTGGCATTATAGCTCATCCACCCCTTTGGTATGGCATATGCTTCACTAGATTCAAATACATACACCTTTCCGTTGGTCTTATTTCCATATTCATCCTCACTTTCCCCCTCTCTATTACATCTTCCAGCGGCCTGAGCAATACTATCAATACCTGTCAATGATCGATACACAAACGGAAATGAAATATCTACTCCCGCCTCTATTAACGAGGTGGAGATAACGATGCACCTTTCCTTGCTTTTCAACCTCTTACGTATTTCTTTTAAAATCGTTTTGCGGTGAACAGGATACATATGTGTACTTAAATGATAGACCCCATCCCCACAAATCTTACTTACCTTCTTAAATAGAAGATGAGCATGCCTTTTTGTATTTACAATACATAAAACCTTCTCATTTTCCTGCAATCTCTGACTCAGCTGTTCATCAGAAATATCATTCAAATACCCTACATCCACCCGTTTACATTCTCTGTATAAATTAACCGGTCTTGAAATTATCTCTCTTGGCGGTTTTTCTTCTGAGAAAAATTGCTCAATATATGGTTGTGTTGCTGTACACAGTACAACAGTCGAACCATATGAACGGGATAATTCTTTCAGTCCTTCCAAACAAAGTTTAAAATAATCTACTGGAATACTTTGAGCCTCATCAACAATAATCACACTTTTTGCTAGATTATGGAGCTTTCTGCATTTAGATGTTTTCTGATGGTACATTGATTCAAAAAATTGTACACTAGTTGTCACCACGAAAGGAATTTCCCAATTTTCCGAAGCTAATCTCCATCTTTCTTCTTGTAAGGATTTTTGCCGATTTTCATCATCGAATTCATCGCTGTAATCAACATTACTATGATGTTCTAAAATTACCTCATCACCAATATAGTCACGAAAAACACTTACGTTTTGTTCTATTATCGATGTAAATGGAATGACATATATAATTCGCTCTAATCCATGTTTTTTCGCATGCTTTAAAGCAAAAGCAGCAGATGATAATGTTTTTCCTCCCCCTGTTGGGACTGTTAGTGTAAACATCCCTGGATCACAGTTAGCTGCTCTTATGCAATCATCTAAAACTTCATTTCTGATTTTATTGATTTTAGTTAACTCCTTACCACTCCTCATATCCTCAAGGCCCTTGAAAAATTGATTATTAAGGGATTCCATTGAAACGTTGATTCCTCTTTTTGCGCTCATTTCTTTATTAATAAACTTTTCTGTATCTAAAAAATCAGCATCTACTAAACAGGAAAAAAGCATACGAATGTAAAAAGATAAGGAAAAACTCATCTGATTCTTTGGCAAATTTTGTATAATAGGTGACACTCTCTCAGGAAAATCAATTTCCTTATTATAATTTTCATAGGGTGATAGTACTTTTTTCAATCGTTCTTCAACATTTGAACCCTCACCTGGAACTCCATAATAATCCTTTAGTCCACCGTGATGACCGGTAATACCGTAAGCAAAAATCATACCTACAGTATCCCCGTATTTTTTAGTCATAAGTTGAGCACCAGCAGAAGAATGGTCTACTCTCTCCTTATACCCTAACAAGCGTTTTTGAAATTCATCACTATACTTTCCAATATCATGTGCAAGGCCAATTACTTCTCCCATTTTTTTATTACCAAACTTTGCTGCAAATTCACCAGCTAGCCTAGATACTTCTTTTAAATGGTCTTCTAACATCTGCCATTTTTCAGGTGGTACACCTTCTTTAGTATGAGCATAATACAATAATTACACCTCCGATTAAAAATTAGGGTATCCCACCATTTTATTAACATAAAAATAGTGCTTTCCAAAAAGAGATGCCCTAAAAGTTTATTCTTCTTATTAACTTATTTATAATTTTATATATTTGTATTATTTCATATATTTGAAAAAGGTACAACAGAAATTCTCCCCTTTTAAAAATATATGTTAAAATAAACTAGTCGCTGTTTTTCAGCGCGGATTGAAACTTATTTACTTATTTATTCTTTGAGGAACTCATCTGTACAAAAGATGAGTTCCTCTCTATCTGCCAAAGTGCTAAAAAAATTTTTTGTTTAAACATCAACTGTTTTTCATTATTCTTTTAAGACCTTTAATGAAAATTTTTCAGATTAGAGGCACCTTATTCAACATATCAACAAAATCCTCTTCGGTCATGACTTTGTTAAAAAAGCATTGCATTACCAATTTAAATCCAGGTAATGCATTTTCCCGCACTCTCTTTAAAAAGATTCTAAATCGGAATTTAAGAAATCTTGAAGATAAGAATGATGTACAATAATTGCATTTTCGACTATTTCGCAATATTCATTTGTAAAGATTAATTTTTCCTATATGGATTAATTCATATAACAATTTACCTCCTGCAGTAGAATGATCGATACTTCCTCTTTTAGTTGGAGAAAAAGGATTATTAGTTGCTTCTAATATGTAATTTCGAAAACTTATTGTAAATTTGCTCAAATCATGGAGCATACCCTGCAAGAACAGTCAAATGTTTTACACCTATCTTTTCTCCAATTGATTCTACTAAATCTTAAGCTCCGATTATATGTTTCTCAACAGACTGTTCATGCTTATCACATTCACGAATATAAGCAATATAATTCATTTTTATCTCTCTATTTTTTGAGAGCGTTATTTCCCTACTCATTTTCTACCTATCATTATCACATAGAAAGATTTAGGATAATCATTTAGGATGTGAAAAATAATGGGAATTTTGTTTTTTAAAACAAAAGATACTTATACTTTCGGTTTTATAATTTTTTTAACCACTTCTACATTTTATTTTACAAATCGTAACAGTTTATTATTATGTTTTAAAAAATTAACGGAGTAAATAACCGTTTTTTCAAAAACTTCAAAGAAAGGGCGACCCTCTCATCCGGTCATTTTTTCATGAAAAAACATCACACGCAAAGAAGGGAATGGGATGAACAAATATTTTTTTCGGACAACCGTCGTTATGTTTTTTGTCACAACCTCTATCTTTTCTAGCATTTATACCCCACAGGCCATGTTGCCAGAACTGAAGATTGCTTTCCACATCGATATTACAAAGGTAAACCTACTAATTTCAGCCATGTTATATGTACTAATTTTGGGAACACCCATATACGCTCCTATTTCTGCGGCGATCGGCCGAAAAAAAACGATGGTATTTTCAACCTTGCTTTTGATTATTCCGACTTTTGTGGCTGCACTTGCCCCTACATTTTCCTGGCTTTTAATTTGCCGGATCTTCCAGGGTTTATTTATACCCGGGGTGACTGCGATTATGCTAGCCTATGTGCTAGTCACTTATCCAAAAGAAAACGTAGGTTTAGCTATAGGCATGTATATGTCTGCAAGCAGCCTGGGTGGTGTATTGGGAAGGTTACTTGCCGGATGGATCACCCAATGGTTTTCCTGGAGGGCCGCCTTTCTATTTTTTGCGGTATTATTAATAATTGCTGTTTTTCTAATGATTTTCTGGTTACCTAAAGATCCATCCCATACAGAAAAAAGGATCCATTGGAACAAAATCAGGCCCCTTGTGACAAATCCAAAAATACTAACATGTTTACTTATACCGTTAATCGTCTTTTTCTCCTTTATGTCCATTACCACCTTCTCAACCTTTTATCTTGCAAACCCTCCTTTTAACTTAAACCCGGGCCAATTAGGGAATACCTTCCTAATCTTATTACTTGGAACCCTTATTAGCCCCATTACGGGAAAATGGTCAGATAAAATAGGAAGAACGAAGATAATTTTCATCGGGATCTTTTTATTGTTCATTGGAACAGGATTAACTCTGGTACCTATTTTTCTTGTTGTCCTTGTAGGATTCGGTTTGGTAACTATAGGCATGTTTACAGTCCAATCTGTCGCCCCAGCGTATATCGGTGAACTTGCAGGGTCAGAAAAGACCACATCTTCCGTACTTTATCAAATGTTTTTTTATCTTGGCGGTGCTTTAGGTACCCTGTTACCCTCTCTCTTTTGGACCAAGTATCAATATATTGGAATTGTCATACTAACAGATGTAGTAATCTTAATGGGCTTGCTGTTCTTTATAATGAGTTTATTTTCTAAGCAAACCAAACAAAATATCAAATGTTGGGTACCATAATTGGAAAGGATGTGAGATTGTGTCGGAAACAGATATGTCAAAATACGAGAAAAAAATCGTTGTTCGCAATACCCGCATTGAAGACATTAATAACATTATGGCATTATGGAACCGTTGCTTTACGAATATGGAACCATGGAAAAGGGAACAATTGGCCAGCCATATTCGAATCTTTCCTGAAGGCCAGTTCTGTGTAGAATATGAAGGTAAAATCGTGGGATCTTGCTCCAGTCTTATTGTCAATTTCGATGAATATAACGACCAGCATACCTGGGATGTTATCACGGACAACGGATATATTACCAATCATAATCCCGATGGGTTAAACCTCTACGGGATTGAAGTGATGGTTGACCCAGAATACCGCCGCATGAAAATTGGGCATCGCCTATATGAAGCACGTAAGGAATTAACCCGTAAATTAAACCTGCAAAGCATTATTATTGGCGGTCGCATTCCAAATTACCATTTATATAAAACAAAAATGACTCCCCGTGAATATGTAAAAGACGTTGAAAAGCATAGCATTTATGATCCAGTATTATCCTTCCAACTTCTCGAGGGATTTGCTATTAAACGGATTAATGTACAGTATCTTCCTGATGATAAAGCCTCTGACTCCTTTGCTACGTTAATGGAATGGAATAATGTAGATTACCATCCAAAGACAGGGCGGGTTTATCATGCTTCCTTCCCAGTAAGAATTTGTGGAATCCAATACATGATGAAAAAAATTGATTCCTTTGCTGAATTTTCCCGGCAAATTGAGCATTATGTGAACGTTGCCGCTGATTTCAATTCAGATTTTGTTGTTTTCCCAGAATTGTTTACCACTCAATTGATGTCCTTTCTGGAAGAAAAAAGACCAGATCAAGCAGTTCGCCAGCTTGCTACTTTTACAGATCAGTACATCGAATTATTTACGGAACTTACCGTTCGATATAATGTTAACATCATTGGGGGATCCCATTTTGACGAAGAAAATGGTGATATATACAATGTAGCCTATCTGTTTCGCCGGGATGGGACCATTGAAAAACAGACCAAGATTCATGTAACTCCTAATGAACGAAAGTGGTGGGGCATTGCAGAGGGAAACGAAATCCATGTGTTTGATACGGATTGTGGAAAAATTGCTATTCTGATTTGTTACGATATTGAATTCCCCGAATTAGCACGAGTTGTTGTTGATAAAGGGGCAAACATTATTTTCATCCCATTCTGTACAGAGGATCGCCAGGCTTACCTACGTATTCGATACTGTGCCCAGGCCCGTGCCATTGAGAATCAAATCTATACCTGTATTGCAGGGACTGTAGGCAATTTAACACATGTACAGAACATGGATATACAATATGCCCAATCAGGCATTTTTTCACCATCAGATTTTGGCTTTGCTAGAGATGGCATCGTAGGGGAATGTGATGCAAATGTCGAGACCATTGTTGTTGGTGATATTGATTTAGAGAAGCTAAGGCGATCTCGCACATCAGGTTCCGTACGCCAATTACGGGATCGCCGCCATGATTTGTACCATATTCAATTAAAAAACTTAAAATTTGAATAAGAAACTGATCATTCATCAGGCATTTCATTTAGCCCGTAAAATTTAATCATTAGAAAAAAAGGGGGCATTCGCTCCCTTTTTCTTGTTCCCTTCCCCATTCTTCCAACACTCACCTCCCAATCTATTAAATTACTTATGATATACTAGAAATGCCCAACTGGAAGTTTGAGCAACTTGTTGGAGAGGATGAAAAAAGAATGAATAGAAATGTAAGAATCATAGGAACTGGAAAATACCTTCCCCCGAAAATCGTTTCCGCTGAAGAACTGGATCAACGCTTTGGACTCCCAGAAGGAACCGTATATAAAAAGTCTGGTGTCAAGTACAGGCATCAAATTGAAGGGGAGACTGCATCCCAAATGGCAGCAAAAGCCATCCATCAAGCTCTTGCCCATGCTGGCTTAACCCTGGATGACATCGACTGTATCGTTGCCACATCTGGAACTTATGAACAACCCATTCCCAGCAATGCTAGCCTGATTAAAGAGGAATTGGGCCTTAAAAATAACATTCCAGCCTTTGACTTTAACTCCACTTGCCTGTCCTTTGTTGTAGGATTAGATGTTATCTCCTACCTGGTAGATGAAGGGAGATATCATAGAGTTATCCTGGTATCTAGCGATATTACTTCCGTAGGAATCAACTATAACCACCTGGAAAGCTCCGTCTTATTCGGGGATGGGGCAGCCGCTGTCATCATTGAACAATCCCGGCCTAACCAAACTTCTAAAATTCTAACTGCACGAATTGAAACCTTTATGGAAGGGGTTCATTATACAGAAATCCGGGGTGGCGGGAATAAAATGCACCCAAGAAACCATTCTTCCCAAACAGAAGAAGACTTTTTATTTGCTATGAATGGAAGAGCCGTTTTCAAATTATCCTCCAAAGTAATGGATGACTTTATGAAAGAACTATATAAAAATGAACCCTTTACCCTGAAAGATATCGATATGGTGATCCCCCATCAAGCCAGTGGCAAAGCCATGGAACTGATGCGATTGAAACTGGGGATTGAGAATGAATGTTTTATGAATATCATTGCCGACCATGGAAATGTAGTAGCCGCTTCCATTCCTATGGCATTACATGATGCGATTATGCAAAACAAAATTGAACGGGGCGACAAAGTCATGCTAGTAGGAACATCCGCCGGACTTAGTTTGGGAGGCCTCATCTTTGTCTACTAATATTTTGCTAACTGGAGGCCGGGCCCCGGTGACCCTTCATTTAGCACGTTTATTCAAGGAACAAGGATTTCGTGTCTTTGTGGCGGAAAGCGAGAAAATACACCTGTGTAAAGTATCTCATTCTATAGAAGAATCTTTTCTTGTGCCCAAACCCAATGAGGACCATAAAGGATATATTCAAGCTTTATGCAGGATTATTAATAAAATTAACATTTCTTTGCTGGTTCCTACCTGCGAAGAAATCTTTCATATTTCCTTAGGAAAAGAAACCATAGAACAAACAGGGTGCCAGGTTTTTTGTGAGGATATTCATAAACTATGGAAACTTCACAACAAATGGGAGTTTTATAAACTGGTGAAAAGTTTCGGGTATTCCCCGCCACCCACAACCTGTGTCACTTCTCATCAACAGTTGAAGGATTTGCTTGCCAGAAAAGAAGAAAAGGTTGTGATTAAGCCGGTCTATTCCCGCTTTGGTTCACAGGTTCATTTCTATGAAAAAGGAGATCCTATACCACACCTTTCCATCTCAGAAGAAAGGCCATGGATTGTCCAGGATTTTATTCAGGGAACCCAATATTGTTCTTACTCTGTTGCTTCCCAAGGGAAACTCTTGGCCCATTGCCTCTATCCAACGAAGTATACCGCCGGACCAGGGGCAACCGTCTTTTTTCAACAAATGGAGAACGAGGAAATCCAAAAATTTGTTTCCCATATCATTGAACAGGAAAATTTCACTGGCCAAATCGCCTTTGACTTTTTTATCGATTCACAAGGCAGGATCTATCCTATCGAATGTAATCCGAGAAGCACCAGTGGCATCCATCTTTTTAATGGCAACAAAGAGTTTACCCTTACCTTCATCAAGGAAAACAATCAGATAATTACACCAGCTAAGGATCAGGCCTATATGCTGGGTATTCCCATGCTGCTTTATGGTGTGATGAGTGGTACCGCCATTAAAAAAATGCCTTCCTTTTTTAAAGACTTTAAGGGGGCGAAAGATGTGGTTTTTTCAAAAAAAGATATGAAACCTTTCTTCTATCAAATACCCGTGTTTTTCAACATACTGAGAAAAGCCATGAAATATAAAAAAGATTTAACAGCAGTCACCACCATGGATATTGAATGGGGGGAAAACCTTTGACAAGAGTTTTAGTCACCGGGGGAACAGGATTTCTCGGCCAACACTTATGCAAACGCCTTAATTCCCTGGGTTATGAAGTGTATGCCCTGGGGAGAAATGAAAAAGTCGGAAAAGAATTAGAAAAGGAAGGAAGCTCCTTTATACAAACTTCGCTAATAGAAGAAGAGAACGTCCGTGATGCCTGTCAGGGAATGGACTACGTCTTTCATTGTGCGGCTTTTTCTTCCCCCTGGGGAAAATTTGAAAATTTTTATCAAAGCAATGTAGAAGGAACCCGCCATATCATATCTGCCTGCGAAAAAAATGGAGTGAAACGCCTGATTCATGTCTCCACCCCCAGCCTGTATTTTCGTTTTGATGACCGGCTTGGCGTGAAGGAAGAAGATGCCCTGACCGTAAAGGCTGTCAATCATTATGCCCATACCAAAAGATTAGCAGAGAAGGAAATCGATCAGGCCCACCAAAGAGGACTACCTGTCATCACCATTCGCCCACGAGCCCTTTTTGGTGAAGGTGATACCACGATTATTCCCCGTCTCATCAAGGCCAATGAAAAAAAGGGGGTACCTATATTTCGGGGAGGCAGAATTCTCACAGATATTACTTATGTAGGCAATGTTGTGGATGCCCTTCTTTTATGCATGAACACAGGAGAAGAAAACTTAGGGAAAAAATACAATATTACCAATGGGGAACCCCTGTATTTTATCGATTTATTGGAACGTCTATTTCAAGAATTAGGTACAGAGTTCAGGAAAATCCACATCCCTTTTTCTGTGGCTTTTTCTCTTGTAGGCCTTATAGAGGGATTTCACAAGGTTTTTCTCCCTGAGAAGGAACCTTTGCTTACCCGATACTCTTTAAGTGTGATTGGAAAAAACCAAACCCTGGATATTAACCGGGCCAAAGAAGAACTGGGGTATTCCCCTTCCATAAATGTAGATGAAGGCATACAACGATATGTGAAATGGTATCTACAACAGGAAGGTGACAAAGGATGAACATTACTATCCTGAAAGCAGGCTATTGCACCCATCTGGAGAAAATCGCCTCCAAACATGGAGGATGGAAAACCGTTTCTTTTCCGGCCCTCTTTGTCCTGATTGAACACCCTAACCGGGGGTACATATTATTTGATACCGGATATTCCAACCATGTGGAACAAAGCATGAAAAAGTTCCCTTATGGCATTTACGGAAAAATGACTCCCATCTATTTAAATAAAGGAGAAAGTGCAAAAGACCAATTGGAAGCCATGGGGATTGCCCCTGAGGAAGTAAAAACTATTATTCTTTCCCATTTTCATGCAGACCACATTGGAGGTTGCCGTGACTTTCCTGCAGCTAGATTTATTTGCTCAGGAAAGGATTACACCCATCTGCAAAACAAAACTGGTTTTTCCGCTTTAAAAAATGCCTTTATCCCTTCCCTTTTGCCAGAAGATTTTTCAAAACGGGTGGGGTTTATTGAAGATTGTCCTGTCATTCAATTTCCTTTAAAAAATTCACCTTTCCCTATGGCTTATGATTTGTTTGGAGACCAAAAGATTCTCGCAGTGGAATTGCCCGGGCATACAAGAGGCCAATTTGGGATTTTTGTAAGAGGAAGGGATGTCCCCCTTTTCTTTGTTTCAGATGCCTGCTGGCTTTCTGAAACCTATAAAAACCTTAGTTTTCCTAACCCATTAGCATCTTTAATTATGGACAATTGGCATCAATACAAAGAAACCATTCAAAAAATCCATGATTTTCATAAGCTGTATCCCGAAGTTCAAATCATTCCTACCCACGCTATGGATTTCTTTAAGGAGAAAGAATCATGAAAGGGATTATCGCTTTTCTCACTCAATATAATCATGCCAGGCGCCTAAATCGATTTAGCAATCGGAGAGAGATCGAAGCCTATCAAAATAAAGCTGTGGACAAGTTTCTAAAGACTGTCCTTCCTCAGTCAAAATTTTATTACTCTTATTTAAAGAAACACTCGATTCAAGAGTGGCGTCACTTTCCCATTATTGATAAATCCATCATGATGGAGCACTTTGACAACTTAAATACCGCAGGCATAAAAAAGGAAGAAGCTTTCAAAGTGGCACTTCGGGCAGAAGAAACAAGGGATTTCACCCCCAAAATTGATGGAATCACCATTGGCCTTTCCTCTGGGACCTCCGGCAATCGGGGGCTTTTTCTCGTTAGCAAAATAGAGCAAATGGCCTGGGCCGGAAATATCCTGGGAAAAGTACTCCCTACTTCCCTCTTTTTTGGACCCAAACAAAGAATCGCCTTTTTCCTGCGAGCCAATAGCAATCTTTACACCACCCTCAATGGCTTTAAAATTCAGTTTCACTTTTTTGATCTTTTTTCGACCTTAGAAGAAAATGTTGCTGAATTGGATAAGTTCCAGCCTACGATAGTAGTAGCCCCTCCTTCCATGTTACGTCTATTAGCCAGGGCGCAAAAGGAAAGAAAATTATCCATTCATCCCATTAAAATTGTATCTGTTGCTGAAGTGTTAGACCCCATGGATCAGTCCTATATGGAGGAGATCTTTCAACAAAGGATTCACCAGATTTACCAATGTACAGAAGGGTTTCTCGGGTTTACCTGCTCCCATGGAACCCTCCATTTAAATGAAGACATTCTGATTATTGAAAAGGAATATTTAGATGAAGGCCTTGGGAAATTCATGCCCATTCTGACAGATTTTCAGCGAACTACCCAACCTATAATTCGCTATCGTTTAAATGATATTTTGACAGAGAAAAAGGACCCCTGTCCCTGCGGCTCCCCTTTTATAGCCTTAGAATATATCGAAGGCAGATGCGATGATTTGTTTTATATGAAAGCCAAAAAAGAGGACAATATGGTAACTGTGTTCCCTGATTTTATAAGAAGAGCAATCATTACTGCTACGGATGCTATTGAGGAATATAGAGTGGTTCAAGAAAGTCTAGAAAGGATTCATGTATACCTTCAATGTCAGGGAGATCAAAAAATGGCGGAGAATCAGGTTCGAGAAAACCTGTATGCCATCCTGGACCAACTGGGATGCGCTCTGCCACAACTTACTTTTTCTTATGGAATCCATTTAGAAAAAGGGGCTAAAATGAGGAGAATCCAACGGAAATGAATATTGTTTTATTTGATGCAGAAAACATTGACCAATTGAAAGAACCCCAGGATGAAAATTCCCGTTATGTAAAACGGTTCTTTACGCCTTTTATCAAAGACGGTTCCCTAAAATATATCGAAAATATCCAAACCCAGGTTGCTCTTCTGCAAGTAGATGAGGTATTGGTTCCTATCACTATTAATCATGGAGAAATAGGAAATGCTTATGTTGTTTCTCCTTACACCCATTATGTGGACTATGCAAAGGAAGAACTGGTATTAATCAAAAATGCCTTCTTGAAGAAAACCCTGGAAGGCCTTATATCTGGACTGGGAAAATTGCTTCGTTTCTCCCAGATAAATAAGGTGATTCATATTAATAATTGGATGTTTTCTACCAATCTTTATATGGATTTATCAGAGGAACAAATCGAAGCTATTACAACCTATTTAACAACCAGGTTTCCCCATCATGTACTCATTTTCCGTTCGATTAATCAGTATGTTTATAAAGATATATACACTTCCTTACAAAAAAAGGGGTATCACATGATTGCCAGCCGCCAGGTGTATTTCTCCAAACATCGAAAGGAAATGAAGGGACGGCAAAGGGAACACGTAAACCGGGATTATAGCCTCATTCGCAAAAAAGGATATGAAATTATCGATTTGAATGAAAATCACAAGGGTTATGCCGGGGAACTATTGGACTTATACAATGATTTATATATTAAGAAGTACTCTAAGTGGAATCCGAAGTTTACAGAGGATTTTATCCGCCTAAGTTTAAAGGATGATTTACTTACCATGAAAGGCGTGAAAAAAGGGAATCATTTCATCGGATGCCTTGGCTATTGGAAAATCAATGGCATAATGACCACTCCCCTCTTTGGATATAACACTGATTTAGAGAAAGAAGCCGGGGTTTATCGTGTACTTTCTGCCCTCTTAAATGAGGAATCAGAAAACAAAGGATATCTTCTTAATATGAGTTCCGGTGCCGCTGATTTTAAGATAAACCGGGGGGGTGAAGGGGTGATTGAGTATAGCGGGGTTTATACCCACCATCTCCCCTTGCGCAGAAAACTAGGCTTCATGGTTCTCCAAGGTTTGATTAATGGTATTGGGGTCCCCTTATTGAAAAATAAGAGGCTTTAACCCAATGGAACAAAGGGTTAAAGCCTCCTTCTTTATTTTCTATCTGCTACTTTGAAAGCATTTGCTCCCTTTAACATGGGAGCGGTAACTTCATTTTTATATATGCCAAACCGGTCAATGATATAAGGTTGAGCATTATTTTTGTTTTGATCAATCTCATAGGTGATAGCTGTCAATTTGGAATCATCAATCGTAATGCCAACAAAGTTTTGGACCTGGCCGCGCAAAGGTCTTGATGCATCACTGGGATCTGGACCATAAATGGCACCGTGATGTTCT
>CAMLDI010000048.1 GCA_946478845.1 uncultured Paenibacillaceae bacterium | reverse complement strand
TAATTCCCGCTTCTGCCATTATTCCGTCTATTTCGCCGCCAAGTGAGGCACCTGTATAAACATCAATCTTAAAAGGCTTTCCTTCTTTTTTTACTCTCTCCACTAGAGCGTACGGTACTTCTTTTGTGTCTCCTGCTTTTGTAAAACCGCTTAACCCTACTGTCATCCCGTTTTCTATCCAGCTAGCGGCTTCCTCAGCTGTAACGATACGTTTTTTCAATTCTTCATTGCGCAAACGTTTCGATAACATTGTAACAGCCTCCCGTATTTAATTTTTTATCTTTTTTATTTGTGTATTTTCTGTGACATTTCAACCTTATCACTTAATCGTTAAAAAAACCGCAATTTCAAGTTAAAGCAGAATTTTTCGAGTTAAAACAGAATTTTATTTCACAAAGCACTTTCTGATTTCTACAAAAATCGACAGTTTTTTGCGACATTTTATATCTATAAAACAGGTTTGATTCATTATTAAAACAACCCCCTTCTTAAGAAGAGGGTTGCCTTTTCCATTGTTTTTTATTTAAAATCCCATTAACTTTCTAAAACGGCTTGAATACTTTTGACTGACAGGAACCCGACTAAGCTTTTTATCTTTCATCACCAGCACAAAGGTTGAGTGAAAGTCTGGATGAATTTCTCCAATTGCATTTACATTTACAATGTAGGCCCGATGACAACGAATAAATTGATCAGGAGGCAACATGGATTCTAATTCAATCAATGTATATTTATTTATAAACACACCTGTTGCCGTATATAAAAGGGTTTTTCCTTTTTCTGACTCAATTAAATTAATTTCATTTAAGGGAATTGGAATCCAGCGATCCTCTGCTTTTCCAATTAAAAAAAGATGGCGAGGCAATCGTTGCTGTTCCCTACCTTGAAAAGGGGGATAAATGGCTGTAATACATCCTTCAGTATCCCCATTTTGAATAATGGGTGTACTGGTAGCAAAATAAGGAATGCCAAAAATATGGTCATCTACATACATGGTCACTTTTTTTCGATCTTTAAGCGCCATTAAGGTTAATGTACCTTCTTTGATATCATCCCCTGGTTTAATTTTCAGATCAATATTCTCACTAGGTCTATAGTAAATAAATTTATCTTTATCTGAGATCGCAATGGACACTTCATTCGGAAAAACCTGACTAATAGCGTGCACTAATGCATCAACGGATGTAATTTCCATAGCATCCTCCCTAATGGCTATTATTTATACTTATTATAAATATACTACATTTTTCGACAAAACAGCGAATTTTTCTTTAAAAAACAAAAAAATCTTTACAAAACAGTTTATTCTTTTTGGACAGTGTGCAACAATAAAGGTAGGGAAATAGAAATGTTTTCCTTTCAGTTTGATTGATAAAAGGAGGTTACATATAATGCGAGCCCTAAAATTATTACTGCCCTTTATCTTACTCCTTTTCTTTGCTGCGTGTAATGGGGGCAATCAAACCACACCTAGTCCCAACCCTACGCCAACACCTACTCCAACCCCTGAACCTACGGAGAAGGAAAAAGAAATTATACTGGTTTTTGCCGATAACGAATTGATGGATAATTATAAAGAAACACGAAAAATAAAATATACAAACGAAGATGATTTGCCTAAATTGGCATTAGAGGAATGGAAAAAAGGCCCTGTAAATACAAAATTACAATCCTTAATTCCGAAAGATACAACCATCCAATCCATTAAAAAGGAAAATGGGGGCGCAGTTGTAAGTTTTTCCTCTGAGATTAAAAATGCAAATCTTGGTTCCACAGGGGAACTTTACCTACTACAACAAGTTGCAACGATTTTAAGTCAGTTTGGTTATAAGGACACCAAATTCCTCATTGATGAAAAAGAAGTAGAAACCATTTTGGGACATGCAGATACTACCCGCCCAGAGGAACCCCTTGATATTGATAAACTAAAACAAATGTAATATTCCATTGAAAAAGGGTCAGGCTTTTATTGCCTGACCCTTTTCTTGGCTCTTACCTTTTTTTATCATCTTTAAAAAACGCTCTTCTGGCTCAAGGGAATCTTTTAACCAAAGATGAACTGGTTCGTCTGTGACCATCTTCCCTTCATGGAGTACAACGATCCGATCTGCTACTGCAATGACATCCCGGAGCATATGGGAAGAAAATAAAATAGTTTTCCCCTGTTCCCTGTATTCGAGAATCCATTTTTTCCATTCATCTATCCAAAATGGATCTAAGCCATTTCCTGGTTCATCCATCAGCAAAACATCTGGGTCACCTAACACCATTTGGGCAAACAACAAGCGCTGTAACATCCCTCTTGAATAAGAAGCGGCATCCCTTCCAGCAGCTTCAATAAGCCCTGTTCGCTCTAATACATCCTTTACTTCTGTTTTAGAAACCCCTTTTAAGCGGGCTAAATAAGTAAGCCAGTCTCTTCCACTGACTCCAGATGGGATTTGAATGGAATCTGGCATAAACCCATAGGAATACTTATCAAGGCCAGAAATGATTCCTCCATCTGCCTGATGAATTCCCGCCAGAATACGAAGAAGGGTGCTTTTCCCTGCGCCATTTCCCCCACAAAGGGCAATACAGGTACCTGGTTCAATGGTGAGAGAAAATGGATAAAGAGCCTGTTTCTTAGAAAATTTTTTCTCTATATTAGAAATGCAAATAGGTGCTTTCAATTATTTTCCTCCTTTTTTTAATGACCTGGCTGCCATTCCAATAGGAGTGAATAAATAAAATAAGGACAATCCAATTCCAATGCCAATGCCTTTCCACCCTTGCAAAGCCCGTTGCCAATTTACAAATTCAGGGCCATATAAATCAGCTTGCCCCTGGAGAAAGACAATGCCAATGCGAATGGCTTCGATAGGATTTAAAACAAGGAAAGTAGCCAATAAAGGCTTTTTCCATAAATAAGGAATATATTGAATCATGATCATGACAAGCATTGCATAAAGAAAAACAAGGAAAAACCAGATCACTAAACTAGAAGAAATTGCCCCCATTCTCCCTTTCATTCGTCCCCCTAACCATAATCCAATGGCAGTAAAAATGCCAATAAGGAGAATCCCTTCAATGAACAAGGTTAGAAGTTGCACGAAGGAAGAAGAGGATAGGAAAAGTGAAAACACCATGGGAATTCCAATTCCGATTGCAAAAGAAAGGGTAATCGTTGCACACAAACCCAGCCATTTTCCTGTAATATAACGAAGAGAGGATAACTGATAAGAATGCAATAATGACAGCATTCCATCCCCTTTATCTCCTGCAATGGATTGGGCAGAAAGAATAAGACTCATTAAAGGAACAAACTGCAATACTAAGTTCATTAAAATGGATGTAGGTTTAGAAATCCCTATTCCACTTTCTCCTTGATAAATAACAGATTGCCAGTAAAATAACGCTCCACTGAGTATGGCAAATAAAAGGGCAAAAGCCGCAAGCCAGCGGTTTCGCAGCATGGTTTGCCACTCATACCGGGCCACGGCTATCATTTGATACGTTCCGCCCCTCATTCTTTTTAATGCCCCATATTCATGTTCATATTTTGATTTGAGGTATTATTCATTTTCATCATCATTTTGCTTTTGTCTTGTTTCCATTCATGGGTTTTAATTTGCTCAGCAGTTAATACTTTACCTTTTTTATCAGTGGCAAATTGATCAGCTGTGGTTTTTTCTTTAAATGCATGGATGCCATAGCCCATTGGAGTTGGGGTATCCATCGCTAAAACATAAGACGCTTCTTCATATTTCAACCATTCTTTACTGTTTACATCTTGAATAAATTTGCCGGCGATTTTTACATCAGTATGTTCATGAGAGTATTTTTCCATACATCCAATATCATCAAATTTAACAGATTTCCCATCTTCAGTAATATACTGGGCAGAATACCCATTATTTTTTACAGCCATTTGGCATTTAGCACAGCTGTCAACAGTTTCATCTATGGGTTGAGCAGCTACTTCTTTTTTCGCTGTACAGCCTGCCAGCATCACCACGAAAACTAAAACAGCAAATAAAGCAAATTTAATTCTTTTCATTTTTGAAATCCTCCCCAAATTGCATTTTATGATTTAATTGGTATTTGTAAGGGATACGGGTCAATTACCCGCTGGTCTTTTCCAATCCATTCAAGAAGTTGTTGAACAGGGCTTCCGAAAAAAATCGAAAAAATAGGATCAAAATCCATCAAACGCACCATAGCATCTGCCATGCGATATGGGCTGTCCCCAACTTCATCTTGATTCAAATCAACCCCCTGGTAATCATCCCAAAAGTTCCCTTTTTTATCTTTGTGCCAAACATCTTCAGGCCAGGTCCTTTTACCGCCAACCTGCCTTACATTGGCAATAAATGAGTTTCCGGTAAAATGAGAGTCAAATACCTCCCCTACCCTTTTTACCCCCATATCATTGCCAAAAACCTTATTCCTTGAAATCAGGGTATTCATTGCCCCATCTAATGCCAGGCCTGTGGTATTATCAGACAAAATATTATCTTGAATCTCACAATGTTGAGTTTCATAAATAAAAAGGCCATATCCCCGGGGATCTCGTTGTCCCTGAAATACATTGGATTTTATTTGCACATCTTCTGCATCCATTACCATTGATCCAATCACACTGTTAGTGGTACGGTTTTCTATTAAATTCACTTTTTTGGAAAACATTAGATGATATCCATAGCGTGAATGTTCTACATGGTTTTTCTCAGTTTGAATTCCTACAGTATTATCATAATAAATACCATCTTGTACAAATTCAATATGGTTATTTTTCAATACATGGTTTCCGCCATAGGTCAATTGAATGCCATTGCCTCTGTCAGCAATTTCATCCTGTTCATTTCCTTCAATCACATTGCCCATAACCTGTGCATAAAAACATCTCACAAGATGGATTCCATAATACCCATTTGCTGTGTGATTATTTTTTAAAATAACCCCATCCGCTTCTACACGAATTAAGGCATCCCCATCTATACTGTTCAGACCACCTTTTTCAATACGCAACCCTTCAACAGTTACGTTTTTTCCTTTGATGGTTAACACACTTCCAATACCATTCCCAATCAGTACAGCTCCCTTTTCCCCTTTCAGGGAAATGGATTTATGGATGACCACAGGCCCCCTATATTCCCCTGGCGGAAGGATAAGGGTTCCTCCCTCAGGAACGGCATCTAACCTGGATTGCAATCCATTGGCTGGTGCACTAAACCCATTTGCAGGGTATAGGAAAAAAATGAAGAGTATGATGAAGGCAATTATTTTTTCCCTTTTCATCGAACACCTTCCCTCTTTCATACAACCTTATCCCAACTCCCACTATACACGTTAAATGTGATAACAAATGAGAATTGAATTGTTGGTATTGTGAAAAATATGTGTTGGATTCTTCACAATTAGTCAATCTTCTATATTCAAATCATAGAGAGGCAAGGTTACACTAACCTCTGTCCCTTTACCCAATACACTGTCAATTTGCATGGTTCCTTTATGGAGAAAAATAATTTGTTTAACGATGGACAAGCCCAGGCCACTGCCTCCTTTTTTACGGGTACGGGACTTATCCACCCGATAAAAACGTTCTCCTAACCGTTGCAATTCTTCAGGGGGGATTCCTTCCCCTGTATCGGAAATCGTTAAGGTACAGGCGTTATTTTTTTGTGTTAACGCGACCTTCAATTCTCCATTTTCATGGGAATAACGTAGTGCGTTATCCACAATATTTGTAATCACTTGCTCTAACCGATCTTCATCACCGAAAACAATGACTTCAAAGTCTAGATCTAAAATCAGGCGTATCTTTTTTTCCTGAAGGAAAGGTTCATATTTTCCCATTGTATCTTCAACCAATTGGGCCAAAGAAAGGGGCATTAAATTTAATGGATAAGAATCCCCTTCTAATTGGGCTAAATCCAATAAATCATGAACCAATCTCTGTAACCTTCCTGCCTCTCGATGAATCAAGCGAAGATATTTTTTCTGCTGAGCTTCTTCAGTGACAACCCCTTCAATCATCGCTTCGCTATACCCTTTGATATAACTTAAAGGGGTCCGTAAATCATGGGAAACGTTTGCGAGAAAATCCCTGCGTCGATGGTCTACTTCTTCAAGGGCTGTTGACATATGATTCAATGCTGCTCCAAGATTCCCTATTTCGTCCTTTGATTTTACTTCCACTTTTTCTGTAAAGTTGCCCAGGGCTAATTGACGTGCTACATGTTCCATCCGACGAAGGGGTCCAGTAATCCGATTGACTAACCGCATCCCAACAATCAAAGCAATATTAATAAACAAAAGGCCAATAAATAAAAGAATATATCTGACTTCATTGAAGGCATCGGTAATATTGGATAATGGAAGGTATAAATAAACAACACCATTTAACTGTTTTTGATCTAAAAGAGGGACAATCACAGCCATAACTGTGCTGTCAAACCGTTTTTCGTAACCTTTCTTTGTTATGGTTTCCCCCATCAGTAAGCGATTCCGTTCCTCATCGGTAATTAATGCCTGGTAATCCACATCAAAAGGGAGACAGGCCCCCAGCTCTCTGGGATTTTCCGTTACGAAGATATCCGGTTGAGAAATACGGTCATAATCCTTGACTTTGTTTATAAATTCTGAGGTCAAAGGACCCCCTTTGTATTCAGCGGCAATTTTTTTTCCCTGAAAAACTAGTGAATTCTCTACATTGTGGACATAGAAATTCTCATATAAGTACTGGGTTAATGCATAAGAAATAACAAGGGTAAAAATGATTCCTGCACTAACCAATAAAATAATCTTTTTTGATAAATTAAGCGTTATTCCTTTCACGTTACACCTCAAACTTATAACCTATTCCCCAAACCGTTTGAATCATTTTTCCATCATCCCCAAGTTTCATCCGCAACGTCTTCACATGGGTATCTACCGTTCTTGCATTCCCGTAGTACTCGTATCCCCAAACTTTTTCCAACAATTGTTCTCTTGTTAATACCTGGCCCACATGTTCTGTAAAACAATACAGCAAATCAAATTCTTTTAAGGTTAAGGACAACTCGGTGCCATTTAAGCGAACTTTGTGGCCTTTTACATCTAATTCAACAGGGCCAAACTTATGATAATCATCGCTGCTTACCGCTTGCATTTTTTGCATACGTCTTAATAATGCCTCCACTCTAGCCACTAATTCTCTGGGACTAAAGGGTTTTACCAGATAATCATCTGCACCAATTCTCAATCCATTCACACGATCCCATTCTTCCCCTCGGGCAGTAACGAAGATAATGGGAATATAAGAAGTCTCCCTAATTTTCATACAGGTTGACAGGCCATCAAGGTTGGGCATCATTACATCTAAAACGACTAAATGGAATTCATTGTTTTTCAATTTATCCAGTGCTTCATAACCATCTCTTGCTTCGTCGCACTTATATCCTTCTCGCGTTAAATACATGCTCATTAGTTCTCGCATCTCATCTTCATCATCAACAATTAAAATGGAAATATCGCTCACTTTCCAACACCTTCCCGCACTACAATTTGTAGAGGCCCACTTCCTACATTAAACGTTTGTGTCACTTTTAATGTAACAGGATCCACTTCAAAGACTTGATTGCTATCATAACTGGACACATATAACATTTTATTCCCTCCGGCTAATCCAAGGGGATTGGCCCCTAACTGCAAATGTCCAGTTTCCTTCCCTGCAGGAAGTTCAAATCGATATAACATATTGTTTCCATGGCTAAGTACAAACCCATTCTTTTCATCCAGAGTTAGAAAGTCTACCGGCATTAATGGGGCAGAAAATTCACCCTTTTTTTGCCCATTGGACAGGGTAAAAACAGAAATGTGCTGTTCTGGTTCAGAACCAGCGCCATGCCCACCTACCCATAATTCATTGGTTTGAGAAATATACAAACCACCCATTGGATTTTCATTGGTGGTAAGTGTGGACTGTACCGTTAATGTTTTCAAATCGATAATGGAAAGGGAAGCGCCGTTTAAATGATATACAATGAGTCTTTTTCCATCTGGGGTTGGAATCATGGTGTAGGGTGATTCGCCAACCTGTATTTCCCCCTTCTTCTTTCCATCCAAATCATACATCATCACTTTATTGGTATCCCTATTTGTTAAATAAATCATTTTTTGGTCCGCAGAAATGATGGCATTAGACACGCCTTCTCCAACTTGCCATTGTTTTAGTTTTCCTGTTGACATATTAATAAAGGTAATATCCGAGTTTTGCCGTCCATACATCATGAGTGTTTTTTGATCGGGCATTAATAAAACCCTCGTGAAAGAAAAATCCAATTTCCATTTTGCAAGTTGGCTCCCTGTTTTTGTATTGATAAAAGAAATACTGGATTCCTTTACATTAGCTACAGCAAGAACAGTCTCCTCGTCAGGCACCTGTTGGAAGGTCTTAAATTGGCATGCTGGTAAAAAGAAAATGATTCCTAACAACATGAGAATATAAAATAAAAAATATCTTTTGGCCATTTTTCCTCACCTCTCAATCTAAGAAGGGGTTATCAAGGTTATTATAATGGATAGTTGTGTTACTTTTGTGAAATCTCTTCTTGAAATGAGGGCGTATTTTGCAAACTTTTCCATAAGTAAAGAGAAGCTATGGAACGATAAGGTCGCCATTTCTGTCCAATTTCTAAAAGTTCATTTTCAGTAGGAAGCCGTGAGAATCCATACTGTTGGCCAATAGCCTTTTTAATGCCTAAATCCCCTGTGGGAAACACATCTAAACGATTTAACCCAAAAATTAAAAACATCTGTGCCGTCCATACCCCAATCCCCTTCACTTGAATTAATTGGGGGATAATTTCTTCATCCTCCAACACCTTTAATTCATCAATGATTAACTGGCCTGATACACACCTTTGGGACAAGTCTTTTAAATAAGAAACCTTAGAACGTGATAATCCTAAGGTTTTCAAAACTTCATCAGGGGTTTGAATAATAAGGTTTGGTTCTAGCCCCTGATGAAAATAATTGTTTATTTTACTTTGTATAGCTGCTGCGGCTTTTACAGATAATTGTTGTGAAATAATCGACTCACATAGAGTGGCAAATAATTGAGAATGGGGAAAGAGAATCGGTGCATCATACTTTTCAATAATTGTTTTCATCACCGAATCTGCTTTTATTAAGTAGGCAATTCCCTGGTCTGTGGATTGATTGATTCCCATGCTAATCCTCCCGTATATCAAGCAACCATTTCCTTAATTCAGCCTGTTGTACCCAATAAAGAATTGGTTTTTGATCTGTCCTATTTTTTCGGTAAATCATCAATTCATCCCCATATGGCTGAATTTCAATCCTTTCCTCTGGACTTTCCATAGATAGTTTGCAGGACTGCTCATCAGGCATTTTTGAAATTTTATCAATGAATTTGGCTTCATTAAACCAGGCAATCACTTGCTTTATTTCCTCTGTTCCTAAGGTTCTCTCCTGAATATTTCCAAATTGTTTTTGAACCAGGGTCCCCTGTTTAATTTCCATACTGGATATCTTTTGATGTAAATGGCCAGAAGAAAAATAGTTCTCAAACCTTTTCAACATTCCATTTGGCAAACTCACTAAAACCACCAAAATCATGCCAATGATATATCCTGCCCATTCCCAGTAGGAAACGTTTAAAAACATAACCAACCTCCTCGTATCAGGAAATCTGCGAATCATTTCTTGGAAGCAATACATCCCTTGGCTTACTGCCTTCATATGGGCCAACCACTCCTCTTGCTTCCATCATATCTATTAAACGGGCTGCTCTCGTATACCCTACTCTTAAACGGCGTTGCAGGAGAGAAGCAGAGGCAGTTTGTGTATCACGAACCAGGGCAACAGCTTCATTGTATAACTCATCTTCCGGCAAGGACTTGGAATCATTGCTTTCCCCTGGAAGAATCATGTCTTCATCATACTTTGCTGCCTGTTGTTCCTTCACATAAGCAACCACAGACTCAACATCCTGGTCACTTATAAAACAGCCCTGTACTCGAATGGGTTTCGCTGCTCCTACAGGAAGGAATAACATATCTCCTCGTCCTAAAAGCTTTTCAGCGCCACCCATATCTAGAATGGTTCGTGAATCTGCCATGGATGATACGCCAAAAGCAATACGAGAAGGAATATTTGCTTTAATGACCCCAGTAATCACATCAACAGAAGGCCGTTGTGTGGCTAAAATCAGGTGAATCCCTGCTGCCCTGGCCATCTGCGCTAAACGGCAAATCGCATCCTCAACATCTGCCGGGGCTACCATCATCAAATCGGCTAGCTCATCTACAATCACAACAATTAAGGGCAAAACAGGAAATTCAGCTTCCTGGGCTAATTGATTATAACGTTCAATGTCTCTTGCCCCTTCTTTAGCAAATAACTCATAACGCCGTTCCATTTCTTGTACCACTTTTTTCAAAGCCATAGAAGCCCGGCGGGGATCTGTAACCACAGGGGCCAGAAGATGGGGAATTCCGTTATAAATATTCAACTCTACCATTTTAGGGTCTATCATCATAAATTTTACTTCATTAGGTTTAGCTTTATATAAAATACTCAGGATAATACTGTTTATACATACAGATTTCCCACTTCCTGTAGCACCTGCTACAAGAAGATGAGGCATCTTCGCTAAATTGGCCACAATGGGACGGCCGGCAATATCTCTTCCAAGGGCTAAACTTAAGGCATTTTTTGCAGTTCCATATTCATCCGATTCTATGACTTCCCGTAAACTAACCAGTGATATTTCATCATTTGGCACTTCTATGCCAATGGCTGACTTTCCAGGAATGGGTGCTTCTATACGAATGCCGCGAGCGGCAAGGGCCAGGGCAATATCATCTGTTAAGGATACAATTCTACTCACTTTAACACCTATTGCAGGTTGCAACTCATAACGGGTCACAGCTGGCCCCCGATGCACCTGCAATACTTTCGCTTGCACGCCAAAGCTTTCTAAAGTAGATTCTAATTTTCTGGCATTCCCCTGCATGCTTTTACTAGATACAGATTGTCTAACACTCTTATTTACTTCCAATAAATCAAGATTTGGCAAGCGATAAAAGGTATCCACAGATTCGTCAGAAAATTTAATGGGGAATTCCCTTTCTTGCAGTACAACTTTAATATTGCGGTCCTGTTTTTGCACCTTAGCCGTAAAATCATGAAAGACTGGCTCTTCCTCATGAGGCAGAGAATCTGAATGAATGGTCTCTGTAAATCCTTCCTCATTGGATGAAGTAGGATAAATAATAATCTCATCAGAAACAGGAAAGGGTGACTCATCCTGATCTGCTGACGATTTATGAGCAGAGGAAATCCCTTTTTTCTCTTCTTTTTGGTCACGCATGAGTTCCCAGCTATCCCGTACAACTTCCCCTATGCGCTTCCCCCCTCTTTGCGCCAACTCTTTTAAAAGAGTAAAGCTTCGCACATAGGAAAGTTTAAATGCTAATAAAACTCCTATTAAAATCATAAATACAAGGACCAAACCGATTCCCTCTGAACTCACAACATAGGACAGAAAAGCATACCCCAATGCTCCTCCCATGCCCCCTCCCACATCTGTGGTAGAAGGATTTCCATTATTCCATTGCATCTTTTCCTGCAATAACTGTTGCCAGGTTACAGAAATGACGGATTCTTGCTGAAACTTGCCCCCGGCTGTAATGGCATCTACGAATAAAGTATGGTTCCATATTAACAAAGTATAAAACAAGAGGAAAAAACCTAGCCATCTTGGTGTATAAAAAATAGGCCAACTTCTTCTAATCATTAAATAAATGCCAATCCCAATTCCAAATAGAGGAATGAGAAAATCCCAGGAACCTGCAATTAAACGAAATGCCCAGGAGATATACCGGCCAAACCAGCTTGTATTAGAAAAGGTTAATAAAGCTAAAAGGGATAGAGCAATAATGACCAGGCCATATAATTCATAACGCAATGATTGACGGATATTTTGTTTCTTCTTTTTTCTTTTTTTAGCCAAAATTTATCACCATCCAAATAAAAAGGCAACCGAACCCCTAAGCTGCGGATGCCTTTCATGACTAAAATCTTCCTGTTCTTATTTCAAATTATAACATAACTATAAAACATGGTCATGGTGGGTATTATGTCGATACATTGGGTCGAAAAAAGATTTTTTGTCCGGGTGCATAGGTTGGATTCAGGTAATCCTGGGGATCTGGACTAATTAAGCGAACAATACGTGCCTCATTTATGCCAATAGGCTGGACTAACATAGTGAGGGACCCCATCTGCAGTTCAACTTGTTGATAATCACTTTCTTTTTCATTTTGAAAAATTAATTCCATTGGCATCACGGAATAAATGATCATTATTGAACCACCTGCTTTGATTGTTGTTGTCGATAAATATTGATTCTTCGTTGCAATTCTCGAATCGCTTCTCCTAACCCTCCTACCTGATCAATTAAACCACACTCAACTGCTTTCGAACCCACAATATTCGTCCCTACATCACGGGTAAGTTCACCCACTTTTAACATCAGTTCCCGGAACATGTCTTCACTGATTTTCGAATGGCGAGTTACAAATTTCACAACCCGATCCTGCATTTTTGCTATATACTCAAAACTCTCTGCAACCCCAATAACAAGTCCAGATAAACGGACAGGGTGTATCGTCATCGTGGCCGTTTCCGCAATTAAACTATAATCAGATGCCACAGCAATTGGCACTCCGATGCTATGGCCTCCCCCAAGCACTAATGTCACCGTAGGTTTAGAAAGGGAAGCAATCATTTCCGCAATGGCCAGACCTGCTTCTACATCGCCGCCAACTGTATTTAATATAACAAGAACCCCTTCAATTTTCGGATTTTGTTCAGCAGCCACCAATTGTGGAATAACGTGTTCATATTTGGTTGTTTTATTCTGGGGAGGCAACTGAATATGCCCTTCTACCTGTCCAATGATGGTCAAGCAATATATATTACTTTCATTTATAGAAGGGATACTGGTTTGGCCCAGTTGTTGAATCATATTCGTTAAACCTTTATCATCGTCTCCCTCAATGGAAGGTTGTTCCTTCTCAGGTGGTAATGGTTGTTCTTCTGAATTCACAGATAACTTCCTCCTTCCGGCATCATATCCATAGTATGGTTTCCATTCATGAAATCCATTCCCTAGAATGTTGCATGAAAAAAAAAGGCAAGGAAATAATACTAGTTAGGTTTTGAGAAAGGAGAAATGATATTCATGAGTAAAGATCCCCGTGACAAAAAGCTTACAGAAGAGACTACCCCGGAACAAGTGGAAGATTCAATGGATCCGGATGGAACACCTCATCATATTCTCCATGAAGAATTAATTGATGAGTATGCAAAATGGTTTTAAGGAAGGACGAGCCCCAATAAAGGGGCTTTATTTCTCTTCTTCTTTTTCCCGCCATTCATTAATGATTTTTGTAATTTCAAAAACCCCATTTTCTACAATCCCAATCTGATTTTCTTCCAAATTTTTTTCTTCATTATTATTCATTTCATTCATCCTACTTCCTTATGTATTTCATGATTATATTACTATCTTTTATTACCTAACTTCTTGTTATTTAGTCCCCAATACGCAACCATCCGATAGGTTGTTTTCCATCACCAATAAAATAATTTTCATCCACTTCTTTAAGTTTAAAAGTTTCTCTAGGTTTTGCATAAATATTCTGCTGAATGACTTCAATAAAATCATCCTGAACCTTAGTAATAATAGCTACATGCCCATAGAGGCCATTCTGAAAAACCAATAAATCATCCGGTTTAGGTTTTACATTTCCACCATTTCGATACTGGTATAGGCCTCTCTCTTTATTTAATGTACCCTGGGGTAACGTATTATCAAAATAATCTTTAGCATTTCCATATAAGTTAGGCATAGCATGGCCTTTTGCATCATAATAAAAACGTTTCACATATTCCACACATTGCCACTTGTATCCATAATAATATCCATCAGCATGATAGTTTTTGCCATGGCTCTGGGTATAATTTAATCCATTTTCAAACACGGATACCCCTTTATATTCATCAACAACAGAACCAACTTCTTGTTGGTTCCAGGGCAATACCTTTTCCATCTTTTTCTTTTCCCAATCCATTATAACCCCAATAACAATAAAACCGCCAATAAGAAAAAGGGATAAAATTATCCCCAGACCAAACCAACCTTTTTTCCCCACAAAACCCTCCCCCTAACCCTATTCCTTCTAATTATATAGCAATTGCCTATGGAAAAGCAGAAGAAAAGCCCCATAGAATGAACTATGAGGCTTCTTTTTTTCATCTTAAGTATTACGCTTTCATTACATTAGATGCCTGAGGGCCACGATCACCTTCTGTAATATCGAAAACGACTTTTTGCCCTTCTTCTAAACTTTTAAATCCTTCACCATTAATAGCGGAATAGTGGACAAATACATCTCCGCCGCCTTCCATTTCAATAAATCCAAAACCTTTTTCTGCATTAAACCATTTTACAGTACCTTGTGCCATTCTAAACCTCCAAAATTGTTTCAAGATCTTTTTACTTATTTAAGAAAATGCTGTGTATTACTCTCCAATTGGTACAACCTGAAATTAAAGATTTTGGATTGCATGTTCCCAGCTGGGGAAATAATATAAAGCATTTTTCATTAACTCTGGATGATTTTGTTTCACTTTTTTTTTGCTTAAGGATTCCCCATTGCTACTAATTTGCCTGAGCTCACTTACAACCTGTTCCATAGTCATTTCAGGTTCCATGTACTAACATCCCCCTTTCCTTTATTCATGTCTATTTTTCCCAACTAATTAAATTCTAATCAAAGAATTATATTTTCCTATACAATACAAAAAGGAGCATCCTTTTCAAAGGGGATACTCCTTTTATCTATTTCACCAATTATAGTATACGTGATTGCACTTTAACCTTAACTCCAATTACATCAATTTGTAATCCTTTATAAAACAATGGGGAAAGTCCTTTTATACTGGTGTTAATATCCTGTCCTTCGGTCGGGCTCTCTGATACAACCGGTTTTTCTGATTCAGTTGGCTTTTGTGGCTCTGTTGGTTGAACAAGTGGCTTATTCCCTTCAGAATTCCCCAGATTCGTTGGTTTAGATGGTTTCTCCGTAGCATTCTCAGTTGTTTGTGGATTAGGTACCGCCCTTTTAGAGCTACTCTTTTGTGGGGATGTTGATTCTTCAGGTGACCCATTCGCTGAAGAAGCTGGTGTGGTCTGTTTAGGTTGTTGTGTCTTATCCTGGGATGGTTTTGAAGGCTGTTCCTCTTTCATTGTAAGCAGAGAGTTAGAATCTTCTGAGTTTAAAAAATATAACCCTCCACTTAAAAGGACAATCGAAACAATTAATGCAATAACCGATCTCCGCATGATCACCCTCCTAAAGCAATATCTATTGCACGATACACTTTGCCTAAAATGGTATGATTGCCTATATTTTATCATATATATCACAAAATAAGTTAAAAAAACCATTATTGTCAAATAGACAAATTACGAGAAAATTCTACGTTCATTTACGTTTTTTTACAAAAAAATAGGACATGAAACCCATGTCCCAAACTCTAACATAACGTGGTCAATAATAATTGGATTCGGAAAGGATAGTTTAAGTATAAACGGATATTCCTAATTTATTATTATTAATTTGTTACAAATTTTAGAATTTTATGCACATTAAAAAAGCCATTCATAAGAATGGCTGAAAGATGAAACTGAAAAAATTATTAGCAAAACTATTCTCCCATAGAAAAATGAAAATTAACTAAAAAAATTATTAAACCATAAAAAAAAGAGATGCTAAGAATCAAATCGTGCCTCTTGCTCGCCGACATGGATATAAAAAAAAGAACCTGAATGATTTACAGGTTCTCCCTACACTGGAATTGTTAACGTTTTCATTGATTTTTATATTTTTAAACCAGTACCCCACAAGCCATAAATGTCTCTTTTAATTTATCTAAGTAATGTGATTCGCATGCCTCATCAAGAACAACCATAACACTATGAGCACTTTTTTCTTCTTCAAAAAAGAAAACAAACTTCTTCATGACTCTGTCATAACAAAATTTTACTGGAGTTGTATGATCTTGAAGCAAATCAAATGCTTCTTTCCTGGTGAACTTGGGGTAATAGGACTTCATAGGATTGTTCATTGCATGTAGCACACATTGATACAAATCGGGCATCTGTCTCGTAAAATCCTGTATTGTTCCAATCAGTTCCTCTGGCTGCAAAACCTGCACTCTCCTAATCATATATCTCTCTCCCTCCTGTTCTATAACGCAATTATAAAATAAATAGCAATAGTTTGTCTGTGATGAATTTTTGAACAATTATTTAAATAAATAATATTTATTTATAATAAAATATTGCAATTTGTATCCGCTTTCTTTTTTAGAGATTGTATACTTTAAAAGTGGACAAAATATTCATTTTTCATTTTTTTCTAAACTTGAAATCACCGATATTTTCCCTTTGAATAAACTATTATTGTCCAAAGAAGTTGGACACCCCCTATGAGATTGGACACCTCATCGGGCATCCTACCTACTTACACGGGTTTTACCCGTGTATTTTTTTTGAATAAAAAAGAACCACATGGTTTTACTCATGTGGCCAAGTAAGGGGTTTCGGAAGGCAAAATGCCTTAGTGCTAAAACATGATTAACTTAATGTAATCTTACTTTATTGAAGTTACAATTTAGTTACTTTTTAAATAACTTTAAGTACTTCATAACAAATGTAGCTGGCAAAATAAAACCAATTAATGCTTCTATAATAGAAAGACCCCTTGACCAGCCAAATGGAGTAACATCCCCATAACCTACAGACATAAGAGTAATACAGCTAAAATACAAAGTCCGTAATATGGACTCCAGTGAATGAGCTTCATCATGTAGGGTTGTATAGTGATCAACAATAAAACCTAAATTAAAAATTTCAAGCAAAAGATAAAGTAAAGCAAAGAAAATACTAACATTTATATAGAGAAAAAATAATGCTGCAATGTGTAAAAAAGATATATTTCCTTCATTTTCCTGCATAAAATCAACCTCTTTGTATGTTAAAGAATAGGATTTCGTACAAGTTATCCATAGTAATACTTATGCTACTTCAATTGTAGGTAGTACGTGGGAAGACTACACATTTGAATAATAACAAAGGGAACATAGCTAACTACTGAGAAAGTAGTTTTGCGATGCTCCCTTTTAAGTGCCCCTGCTATCCACTATAGAGATTAACTGTTTCTTAAACGTTTTACTAATTTATCAATTCCCAAAATAATAAGTATGAAACCAAATAAAACGGTTCCAATAAATCCAAATACCTCTAAACCTGCATAGGTCATATCTGATTGATTAGGTGGAAGAATCCAACCAAGAAGTGAAATAATAAAAATAAATAAAACGGATATTAAAAAAATTTTTTGTTTCATTGTTATCACCTTTTTTAGAAATTAATTCAATATGTATATAATTAATTTCGACAATGACTAAAATTTACCTTTTTAAAAATAAAAAAAGGTACCCCACTATCTGTATGAGAACAGTGGGGACAATCTAACATAGGATAGAGAGTGACACCACAAAGTTTAGGGATAGTAATTTATACTACGAATAGGATGAAAAAGTTTCATTTTTCATGTAAAAAACCTGTACTGTACAGGACTCTTACCACCCAGCAAATAGCATAATCTTATGTCCAACTTTATGGGGTCAGATCATAGCGGGTGGTTTAATGTTTCACCTTTCAGGCTCAACAGACTAAAGTCTATAATAAATTAGCTCAAGAACCATAAGGTTCTCGAGCTAATAATTTTACACATACAAATCAAATTCAATTTCAGCATCAATGCTATTCATGAACTATGGTGCTACACGATGTCAAGACAGTTTTTTTAAATTTTTAAGGTGTGTGAAA
>CAMLDI010000047.1 GCA_946478845.1 uncultured Paenibacillaceae bacterium | reverse complement strand
AAATAAAAAAAGCTGCAAAAGAGTGGTTAAACTCCTTGCAGCTTTCATAATTAAGCAACTTCCGGTTCCTTATCTAACACAACTGTAGATTCATTGGTTGAAGGTCCTGTTCTCTCATCGGGGTTTAAAGGAAGCTTATCACATAGCCCAATACAAACCTCTAAAATCTCATCCCAGTTTGCATAACTAAAGACTAACATTTCAATCATCCCCCCAATTCATTTTAAGAGAGGCCCCTCTCCCTTTATTTTACTACAATGGAATAGGAAATATTGACAAGATATGAATTATTCACAAGATTGCCATGAACCTTTACCTGCTTTTGATTACTTCTAATGCTTTATGATCAATTTTCTTTAGCAATGCAATCAATAAGGCTTTGGCAGCCTCATAATCATCCTTATGAATGATGGCTGCGTGGCTGTGGATATAACGTGCAGGAATGCCAATGACTGCAGAAGGTACTCCTTTGCCGCTTACATGGACCCTTCCTGCATCAGTACCTCCCTGGGAAACGAAAAATTGATAAGGAATCCCTAACTCTTCTGCAGTATCAATCATATAATCCCGCAGGCCTGGCAGAGTAATCATGGTGCGGTCTAAAATGCGCATTAATAAGCCTTTCCCCAGTTTGCCCATTCCATCTTTCACTCCCGGGATATCACCTGCAGGACTGGCATCAACTGCAAAGAAAAGGTCTGGTTCAATCATTTGTGCTGCCGTAGCTGCCCCTCTTAGCCCCACTTCTTCTTGTACGGTTGCTCCTCCATAAATAATATTGGGATGGGGCATATCTTTCATTGCTTTCATCATTTCCAGGGAAAGGGCACAACCATACCGATTATCCCAGGCTTTTGCCATTAACTTTTTCGGGTTTCCCATCACAGTAAAAGGACAAACGGGCACAATAGGCTGCCCAGGACTAATTCCCATAGCAATGGCATCTTCCTGGTCATCTGCACCTACATCAATAAACATATTTTTGATGTCCATCGGTTTTGCCTTCATGGATTCTGGAAGATTGTGTGGAGGAATAGAACTAATTACTCCAGGGATTCTCCCTTTTTTCGTAATAATTTCTACCCTCTGGGCTAAAAGAACCTGGCTCCACCAGCCTCCTAAGGTTTGAAACTGGATAAACCCATTTTCCGTGATGCGGGTAACAAGAAAAGACACTTCATCCATATGTCCGCCTACCATAATCTTTGGACCTTCTTTGTTTCCCCGCAGGATTCCAAACACACTCCCTAAATGATCATAAATCAATTCCTGGGTAGTTAAAGACAGCTCTTCTTTCATAATATCCCGTACTTCATGTTCAAAACCTGGTGCTCCACCAGCCTCAGTTAACCTCTTAAACAATGCTAATTGTTCATCCAATTTATTACGCCCCTTTCTTTAAACGGCGCCATTGCTTCATTTCCGGCAATCCAATTCCTATTAATATGAATAAAACGCCAATCCACTGCACAATGGTCACGGATTCCTGCAACACGAGACTGGACATGAGAATGGCCGTGGGTAGTTCGGCAGCACCAAGAATAGTTGCTGTCCCACTTCCAATACGAGGAACCCCCATAGCAAAAAATAAGGTGGGGAAAACTGCACCGAATAATGCCAGCAGTAGTCCCCACATTAATAATCCATTCCATAAGGATCCATCATAAAAAAATTGAGGTGGAAAAACGAAGAAAATAATAACCATGCCACCAGTCAAAATAATGGCTGTTCTAAGAACAGAATTCAATTCTGTAGCTATTTTCCCACTAAAAAAGATAAACAATGCGTAAGTAATAGCAGACAAACCTCCAGAAATCCAACCTGGGTAAGAAATGCTATCTATATGTAACCCTGATAAATCCGCAGCCAACAGGGTACCAATGATCAAAAAGAGCACGGCTATCAGCTTATCCTTGGCAGGAAACCTCCTTACAGCGATGGCTTCTATTAGTATTCCAATCCATGTAAATTGAAATAATAGCACAATACCAAGAGAGGCAGAAACATATTGGAGGGAATAGTAATAAAATACACTTGTTAAACCCATCGTTAAACCAACAGCCAATAAGGAACCCCATTGCCTCTTATTCACTTTCACAAAACCATGACTGAACCATTGGAACAGCCATAACATACCAAAACCCAGAAAGATTTGCACACCGCTTACCTGGTTTACATTAAACCCCTGATCATAGGCAAACTTAACAAAGATCGGCAATACACCATAACTGCACGCCCCAAGCAAAACAAGAAAAACTGACTTCCAATATGACATTCTATATTTCTTCTCCTACTTTAATTCCTGCTTCTGCCAGGGGTAAACGAATAAAAAATTTCGTCCCTGTTGATGAAGAGAAAACTTGAATATCCCCATTATTATTAGTAATTAGTTCCTTACAAAGAGCTAATCCGATGCCTGTTCCTGATGTTTTCGTGGAGTAAAAAGGTTCAAACACCCTTCCCATGTATTCTTCAGGAATTCCAGGCCCATTATCAGCTACTACAATTTCAACAGTATCTTTCCCATTCACTCGGCAACGGTAAGCCTCTACTTCCACTGCCCGCCGTTCTTGATTGGCCAGGGCTTCAAATGCATTTTGAATAACATTTAATAATACTTGTTTTACTTCTTCCTTTTGTACATGCATCATAATTTCCTCACTGGGAAAATGAATAGTAAATAAAATATTCTCTTCAATGGTGCGGGGTTCTACTAAATCCTGTACTTCCTGTAAAAGCTGATTGATGGATTCATTTTTAAATATATGATGCTCCTGATGGCCTTTCCGCGAAAATTGGAGGAATTGGGTGACAATCCGATTGATTTGTTTTGTTTCCTGTAAAACAATCCGAATATATTCATCCCTTTTTTCTAAAGAAAGAACGGGATCTTCTTTAATTAATTTCAGAAATCCTTCGATGGATGAGAGAGGATTTCTCACTTCATGGGCCATGCTTGCTGCCATTTGTCCCATAATAACCATTTTTTGCTCATGAAGGCGTTCAATGGTATTATCTTTTTTCGATAAATAGCCCATTAAATAGGAATCAATAAACTCATCCACGATTTCTTCAGCCTTTTCATAACAGGAAATGGAATATTCCCGAAAAAGCTCCCGAATACCTGCCATGTACACTCGCCGATACCGATTCATTGCACGGAGAGCTAATTGAAAAGGAACCCCTGTTTCCCCCATTTTATACCCAATGGAAAAGGCTTGATCAAGAGACCTTTTTTTTGCCCGATTAAGGTGATCTGTAAAAAAGATGAGATATAACAAATAAAAAGTTCGAATCATCCACTCTATTCTGGATTCATAAAAATTAAATTCAGTTGTGGAATCTCCATTTTGATTATTATTTTCAAAAAGGGCACGGGTAATGGAGCGGGCAAGTTTACGCAGGGTATTAAATGTTATCCTCTCATTCATAACTACCCTCCTGCTTCAATGATATCTGTATTTTTAAATTATTATAATGAAAAAATAGCCAGCATGAAACATATGCTGGCTATTATTTTTAGAATTTATTTAAAAACGGTTTCAGCCATTTCAGATAATTTTTCGAAAGAGCTTTTTTCTACATCGGCATGAAGGCTGTTTCCATGAGAATCCATGGTAACAATAGCAGTAAATCCTTCCACCTGCAAATGCCACATTGCTTCTGGAATTCCAAATTCCATTAAGTCAACGCCTTCTACTTTTTTCACGCAGTTTGCATAGTATTGGCCAGCGCCGCCAATAGCATTGAGATATACGCCACCAAGCTCTTGCAGGCCTTTAAGGGTTTTAGGTCCCATACCGCCTTTACCGATTACAACACGCATTCCTAATTTCTTCATAATATCGGCTTGATAAGGCTCCTCGCGAATACTTGTAGTTGGACCTGCAGCTTTTACATGCCATTCGCCATTTTCGTCTTTTAACATTACAGGGCCACAGTGGTAAATCACGCCGTCTTTCATGTCAACGGGACAATCATGGTCAAGCATATGTTTATGGAACGCATCACGTCCAGTATGGATTAAACCATTGATTACAACCACGTCGCCCACTTTTAAGCTGCGAACTTGTTCTTCAGAGATGGGATATTGAAGGGTTACAACATTTACATCGGTATTCTCTTCCTGTTGTTTCAAGCCTTCTTTCAGGTTTACTTCTCCATCTTTATAAATCCAACCTTTAATTTCACCAGAATTAGCGTCAATAATCGCACCCTGACGGCGAAAAGCCCAGCAATTGTAAGCCACAGATACATAGAAACTGGCAGGCAAACGGTTAATAGCTCCAACTTTACAGCCTAATAGTGTGGTTTCTCCACCAAATCCCATGGTTCCAATGCCAAGTTTATTGGCATTTTCCATCACATACTCTTCTAATTCAGCAAGGGTTGGATCTGGATTTACATCATCCGCTTTACGGAAAAGTTGTTCTTTTGCAAGAGAGAAACCAGTGGTACGGTCTCCACCAATTCCAACACCAATAAAGCCAGCGCTGCATCCTTGTCCCTGTGCCTGATACACACTGTGAAGAATGCATTTACGAATGCCGTCTAAATCACGTCCAGCTTTGCCAAGACCTTCAATTTCAGCAGGAAGGCTATATTGAATGTTTTTATTTTCACATCCGCCGCCTTTAAGGATGAGCTTAACTTCGATATCATCTTTTTCCCATTGAGAGAAATGAATGACTGGAGTGCCAGGTCCTAAGTTATTCCCGCTATTTGCTCCAGTAATAGAATCTACAGAATTAGGGCGCAATTTGCCATTTTTTGTAGCAAGATCAATCGCTTCTAAAATGGCCTTTTTCATTTCAATTTGATTAGCGCCAACGGGGCAATGAACTTCAAATGTAGGCATGCCAGTATCCTGGCAAATAGGTGCAACATCTGTTTCCGCCATTTTAATGTTGGTTGCTATAGTAGATAAAGGAAGGGTGGAACGTGTTCCCGCATCTTCACTTTGGCGTGCTTTAAGAACGGCACGACGAACATCTGGTGGCAAATTGGTAGATGTTTCAACAATCAGTTTATACATACTATCTTTAAATTGATTCATTACTCCTACCCCTTTTTATGCAAAGTCTCTTCTAATACTTGTCCCTTTCTTATTATATAGAACATTATCCCATGCGAAAAGGGCAAATACATGATAAAATCATCCAATAAAAAATCTTACAGAAAGGATGGGAGCCAATTGGACAGGAATACACCCCTTATTGAATTGAAAAACGTAACCCATCGTTTTGAAGTGGATGGGAAACAAATCATTCCCATTCAAAATATGAATGCCAAAATTTATGCAGGGGAATTCATCATGGTTATGGGTCCATCAGGTGCTGGAAAAAGCACCCTATTCCGGCTTTTATGCCGTTTAGAAGATCCCGAAGAAGGATCCATCCACTTCAAAAATATTCCACTCATTCAATGGGAGCCAACAAAACTCCGCAAACAAATTCATTACGTATACCAGACACCGGTCCTTTTTATGCCAACCGTAGCAAAAAACCTGGCTTACCCTCTAAAATTACAGGGAAAAACCCTCCTAGAAAAAGAGATGCTTTCTTTGCTTAAAAAAGTTGGATTAACGGAAGAATTTCTCCATCGCCCCATTGACCAATTGTCTGGCGGGGAAAAACAACGGATTAGTTTAGCCCGTTCCCTTTCCTTACAACCGGAAGTTCTTTTGCTCGATGAACCTACTTCATCCCTGGATTTTCAAAGCACAGAAATTATCGAAGAGGTAATTCGGCAATATCATAAGGAAGGCCATACCATTCTCTGGATTACTCATCAACAGGAACAAGGAGAAAAACTAGGGACTCGCAGATGGATGATGGAAAATGGAATAGTGAAAGAGGGAATGATCCAATGAGTGTAACTGCTACTATTGCCACAATAGGTTTTGTGTTAATTGCCATCCTTATTTCCCTGCGCTTACATATAAAATTAGAAAAAGATATTGTGATTGGAACCATTCGGGCTACAGTCCAGTTAATTGCGATCGGTTACGTTCTACACTTTGTTTTCGCAAGCAATCATTGGTTATTCATTACAATCATGCTTTTAATTATGGTAACTGTAGCCTCCTTAAATTCCGCAAAAAGAGGGAAAGGTATTCCTCTGGTCTTCTGGAGAATCTTTTTCACCATTAGCCTGGTTCTGTCCATTACCATTGGTTTCATGTTGCTGTTTAATATGGTAGAACCCACACCCCGTTATTTAATCCCAATTAGCGGAATGATTACCGGAAATAGCATGGTGGTCACTTCTTTACTTTTAAACCAAATGAAACAGCGTTCAGCATCTATGAGGGAAGAAATACTTGTAGCCCTTACATTTGGAGCAACAACAAGACAAGCTAGCGAAAGACTAACGAAAGAGGCAATTCGCTCCGGCATGATTCCCATTATTGATTCATTGAAAACCGTTGGATTAGTGCAACTTCCCGGTATGATGACAGGATTAATCATAGGGGGAGCCAATCCCATAGAAGCAGTAAGATATCAACTCTTAATTATGTTTTCCTTTACCGCAGCATCCGCTTTAACCAGCATGATGTTAGGATTTTTAATATATCCCACATTATTTAACAAGGCCCAACAATTTAAAGGATGGCCGAACTGAAGGGTAAAGAAAAAAGCCGGACCCTTCATAGGATCCGACTACATTTATTAATAATCATCATAATCGTAATCTGAATACTCTAAACTCCGAGAGGGATATGCCAGATCATCAGGTTGTAAGGGGACAAACTGTTGTGATGGCGGTGTAAATGGAAGTGGTTTTTCCTTCGCAGGATACGGAGATGGTTGATACTGTGGTTGTTCCTTCATTGGAAAAGGTGTGGGTTGATACTGTGGTTGAGTAACCTGGGGTACAGGTTGGGGTAATGGTTGTGGATATGGGGGACAAGGTGGGCAGTAATGGCCGCACCCCTTTTTATGATAGTAATGAACCATTTTTTTATGGTAACAATATTTTTTAAAGTAACGTTTATAATATTTCTTATGATGAGTGTACTCCACACATTTTTGTTCATAATAAATTACTTTTTCCATATGATACTGATATTTGACTACTTCTTCTCCATGTGGCATAGACATCCTTCCTTTCCTTTAAAAAATTAATATATTAACCTATATGACAAAGTATTCAAACCCATATGGAAAAGGCACCGACGCTTGCCTATTTGTGTAAAGAAAACTAAACTTAGCTAATGGCTAAGGTTTAGCTAAGAAATAGGAGATGATGATTTTGCAAGCCAAAAAAACAAGTGAATCCCGCACCATTTTAACTGATATTGTCCTGCCCCCTGATACCAATTACCATGGAACAATCTTTGGTGGAAATGTTATGGCTTATATGGATAAAGTAGCAACCATCGCTGCAATGCGACATTGCCGCAAAGTAGTTGTAACAGCTTCAAGCGATAGCCTTGATTTTCTTTCCCCCATTAAAACAGGGGAAGCTATTTGTGTGGAAGGATATGTAACCTGGACCCACAATACGTCTATGGAAATCTATGTGAAAGTCCAGGCCGAGAATCTGCTCACCGGTGAAAAACGCCTCACGTCCAGAGCTTATTTAACCTTCGTTGCTTTAGATGAAAACAATAAACCGATAGAAGTCCCTCCCGTAATTCCTGAAACAGAGGAAGAACGCTGGAACTATCGGACAGCACAGGAACGGTATGAATCCCGTAAACTCCGAAGGAAAACCATGAAAGAAAACCTGAAGCATTAGAAAAGAAATCTTGCCTAGTTTATGTGCGGTAGAAAAGAATTGACAAATGAAAATAAATCACTATAATAAATTGTAAGTAAGTAATTACTAACAAAGGAAGATGTGAGGTACCCATGCCACAATCTACCCGGGAAAAAATTATTGATGCCACTTTGCATCTCATTCAGGAAAAAGGATACAAAGCCGCTACTACGAAACTAATCGCTGAAGAAGCAGGGGTAAGAGAAATCACTATTTTCCGCCACTTTGGAAGCAAAATGGGTATTATGGATGAAGCTTCTACTCATTTATTAGTCTCACCAATCTCAGAACGCTTTTTTGAAATAGCGTATACCTGGGATTTAGAAAAGGATTTAACCCAATTTGTTAAAAGATATAACCAGATTTTAAATAAAAATAAAGATTTCATCCTCATTAGCTTTAAAGAGATGGGCACATTTCCTAAACTAGATCAATTAATCACCTCTATCCCTCGTGAGGTTAAAGAACGATTAATTGACTATTTTATAGAAATGAATAAGCAAGGAAAAGTTATTCAAACCAACTTTGAAGCTGTGGCGTTGAATTTTCTCTGGTTACTATTTGGCTCTTTTCTTTCAAGAACCCGTTTTGCACACCAAATTACCTCCCTTCCCGAAGAAGAACTTTACCAAAATAGCATATTGCTATTTACCAGGGGGTTAACCCCCTAATTTTTTTACCCTTGATGTAAGTAAGTACTTACATACATAATATACAAGGAGTGGAGAATATGAACGCTTTAAAACATTATTTTAAAACCCCAGAAACTTATGCAGGGATGATTATCGCCGTAGCTTTTCAACTTATTTTCTTTTTTATCTGGATGACTGCTTATAACGGGGTGAATAACCGTTTAGAAAATTTAAAAGTAGCCATTGTCAATCAGGACAATAGCATGGGCACCGCTCTTGCAAACCAATTAAAAGATTCCCTCCCCTTTACTGTTATAGAACAAACATCATTAGAAATTAGCCATAATCAAATGAACATGAGAAATTGGGATATGATTGTTACCATCCCAAATAATTTCTCAAAACAATTGCAAGAAAAAAAAACGACTCATCTGGAGTTTTATATTAACCAATCCACTGCCACCCTTGAGAAATCCATTATGGAGTCTGCTGCAAAAAAAATAACAACAGAAATAAACCAATACTTCAATGGTCAACCAATAAACGGAAAAATCATTAAAACAAATGATGTACCAGGTTTTACCCCTACCATGATTCCTCTCATGGTGATTCTGGCCTCTTTTGTAGGTTCAATGTTAATGAACCTCCAGTTAAACATTGCAACGAAGAAACTGCATAATAGTACGGGAAAATGGGATCTTTTTTTCTCACGTTTGTTTATAAACTTCATTAGTTCCAGCCTATCAGCAACAATCACTTTACTTTTTTTCGCTATTTTTGGCATAGAACTAACCCATTCACAGTTAATCTCCTGGACCTTCCAGGCCCTTGTCCTCTTTACATTCCTTGGGGTAACACAAATGTCTTTAATTGTACTCGGTAAAGCAGGGGTGTATTTCAACATTCTCCTGTTAGCAACCCAACTGGTCACCTCAGGAGCGATTGTGCCTAGGGCCTTACTTTCCGATGCTTATCAATTGGTGGGCAACTTTCTGCCAGCTACTTATGGGGCAGAAGGTTATTTTAATCTCATTTTTGGCGGAGGAAACTTAGTGCAGGATTTTAAAATGATATTCGCAATTTTTCTCATCTCACTTGTTATAACCACGATGAAAATAGCCTTTTCCAGCAACAAAATTCTAAAAACGACAGTTGCCAGAGCAGCACTGGTTAAATAGAAAATAAATTATTTTTAAGTTTAGATCCTAGCCCATGTAGAGGCCGGGATTTTTTTATGTATACAAACTATAGACGTTCACCTGTATGTAACCCCAAGCATTTAATGGTACTAGATTTCATAAAACAAAATTTTTTTTACAACTATTACATAAAGAGAAAGGAGATCATGAAATGCCAACCTTTAATTTTACAGGATCTCTGCAAACATTTACGATTCCGGAAAATGTTTGCTCCGTGAGAATCCGGGCAGAAGGAGCACAGGGAGGAGACTTCCTTGGTAATCCTGTAATTCCCGGAGGACGTGGAGCAACAATACAAGGGGATTTTTCTGTAACACCGGGTGAGACCCTCTCCATCTTAGTAGGAGGAGCAGGTGAAAATAATGATGCAGCAGCCGGGGGCGGCGGCGGTTCCTTTGTTTGGCGGGGCAGTGAATTTACCTCTTTAAATCCCACCACTCTTCTTATTGCTGCTGGCGGTGGGGGTGGTGCTACCCGTAATGATATTGGAGAAAATGGATTGAGCACTAACAACGGCGGTGATGGTGGTTTAGGCGGTGGGGATGGCGGAACTACTGTGTTAGGTGGGACTGGCGGTACTGGTTTAGGAGGTACGGCTGGTCAAGATGGTGGGGATGGCTTTGGCAGCGGCGGGGGCGGGGGTGGCGGAAGTTCCTTTTTTAGTGCCGGCGGTGGGGGCGGCGGCGGCGGATTCGCTGGTGGGGGCGGCGGGGGTGGGGGTACTTCTCCAGATGGTCAAATAATTAGTAACGGTGGGGGCGGGGGAGGTTCCTTCAATGCTGGCATCAATCAAATAAACACTGCAGGTGTGAGAGAAGGAAACGGAGTCGTTGAAATCACCTTATTAACAGATCCTCCTTGCCCAACTGACATCGAAAACTTAAAATGTATTCGTGTAACCAAAGTGTATGATTGGACCATCTCTCAAACCCAGGAGCAGCGTGATATCGCCCCACCCCTTGATTGTGTGCAACCCATTACCTATGCTATTGCTTCAGGTCAATTAGTAACTGTTACCTGTACTGCTCCTACGGCCGATTTAACCATTCCCATTGTCCCAACCCCTGCACCCTCTTTTTGTCCAACTGATGAATTATGCTGTGTAGAAATTGGCCGTGAAGATGTTACCCTTGTTGATGGAACACAGGCTCAGTTAGTTGCCATTGTATCAAACATTCCCCTTCATCTAGTTGTTTCCGCAAATGACACTGTCATTTGCGAATTTGATACACATGTGAAGATCTTCCAAAAAGATGTCCTTTGTGCACCACAAGGTACAACTGTGTTATGCCGTATCATCCAAATTGTTTGCGATGCCGTACTTTTAAATGAATGCCAAATCGTGGCAAATGTAAATATTTGTAAAGAAATTCAAGTGGAAGCAGAAGTGAAATTAGAGATCATTGCTAATTTCTGCATGCCTCGGGCTCCAATTCCTCCAAATATTCAGCCGTTGCCCTGCCCGCCTGTTGGTCAATTCCCGCCACAGTGTCCTTCTATCTTTCCTACTCCCCCCAACTTCCCATCACCTAATTGCATTTGCTCTGTAATTGGTATAACCGGCAGTGAATTCAATCCACCTATCTTCTTTGAATTGCTTGGGTTACAACTTTTAGCATTAACGTTGAATATTAGCGTTTGTCCTCTTTGTCAGAATACAGGTAGTACCATTGAAGGCAGCTTAACATTTGAAGAATTTGGAGTCAGAGTTTTTACTGTTCCATTAGAAACAACAGGAATTAACCCTCCTATTTGTAACGTAGATGGGATTACCATTATTACTGGAGACTTAACTTTTACAATTGATGGATTTGAATTTCCATCACCCTTTATTCTTGAAATTAACAAGAACACCAATATTGCAACTCTTACTATTGATATCTTAAATGTACCAATAGTCCCAATCTCTGCTGAAAGTGTTACAGTCATCGATTGTAATCCTTAAAAATGTAGTGAGACAAATTTCCTTCATAATCTAAAAAATAAAAAAAGCCTCATGCAAATGAAGAATCCATGAGGCGATTACATACTTAAAACTTGTTACTATTGCTTAATAGCAAAAAAACTAATATAGGGTTCTTCCTTATCTCCTGTAACAATTCGCTCAAAAATAGAAAAACCATGGTCAACTAAAATCTTTTCTATTTCTTTTTCCTCATACAATTGATTAAAAATGTTATCTATAACCTGCTCCCCCTCTCCAATTCGGAACGAGGAGAAAAACACCCCACCTTGTTTCATGACTCGGTTCACTTCAACAAGTGCCTTATGTAAATCTTCCTGTGTCAAATAAATCAGAGAAGCATTGGCCCAAACCCCATCATATAACCCATCCCCCGTAGGAATATGGCGAAAATCCCCCTGAATAAATTCAACACCATGTACTTTTTGTTTTGCCTGTTCTAGCATAACTTCACTTATGTCTAAACCTTGTACCTGTAAATCATACCGTTTTAACCGTAAAGAATCGTGGCCTACCCCACAACCTAAATCTAATATAGCATTTCCACTTAAAAGCATTTGAAAACTAGATATGAACTGCATGGTGAGTTCTCGGTGGCGCCATTTCAAACCGGGTTCACTGGCCATTTTATCAAAAGACGCCCGGTTCCGATCCACATAATCCATCCTACTACCTCCCACCTGTTATTATTTTTATCCCAATAAATGATAACTGAATTTATGGTCTTACAAATTTTTGTCATAAATAAAGATGTTCTCTTCTAAATATTATATGAGATAGCAAGTTCAAGTACAATCAGGAGGGGTGTAAATGACGATAAATTCAACAACCTTTGATCCAATCCAAATATGGAAAAGTTGGTACGAAGCAATGGAACAAACATGGGGAAAGTCGTTAGATGAATGGGTAAAAACTGAAGAATACACCATTTGGATTGGAGAAATTCAAAAATGGTTCTTCTATACCCATGAAAACTACAAAAAAACTGTGGATCAAATTCTAGCTGAAAATAATATTCCAAGTAAAAACGATATTTCAACCATTGCCCAACTCATTATTCAACTAGAAGAGAAAATTGAAAAACTGGATGAACGTCTTGATACAGAAGTTCTGCCGCAAATATCATCCATAAAATCAAATCTCCCTCCCAAATAAATCAAAAAATAATAAAGGATGTTCCAAAGCAAAATAATGGAACATCCTTATTTAATTAAATGGTTTTATATGCCCAATGATTGGTTGGGCCATGTCCATGGCCTATGCCAAGGGGATTGCAAATAGCTGCTGTAATGAATTTCTTCGCTTCTTCTACAGCTTCCGCTACACTTTTCCCTTTCGCCAATCCTGCTGTTACAGCTGCAGCAAAGGTACACCCTGTCCCATGAGTATGGGGTGTTTCAAAACGCTTTTCTGTGAGCTCTGTAAACTCTTTTCCATCATAAAACACATCAATAGCCATATCTCCAGAGGCATGGCCTCCTTTTATTACAACGGAACTAGCCCCCATTTCCCGTAAAGACCGGGCTGCTTCTTTCATTTGATCAATGGTGTCTATTTTTAGCCCTGTTAACACTTCCGCTTCAGGAAGATTAGGGGTAACCACCATAGCAAGTGGAAGCAGATGTTTCTTCACAGCCTCTATTGCCTCTTCAAGCAATAAAGGAGCTCCTCCTTTGGCTATCATCACCGGATCAAGTACATAGTTTTTAATTTCATATTGTTTAATTTTTTTCGCTACCATTTCAATAATATTGGAATCGAATAACATTCCTGTTTTTGCTGCATCAGTTCCAATATCAGAAAGTACTGCATCGATTTGTTGTTCAATGAATTCCGGGGGAACAGGCATAACCCCGTGGACACCCAGAGTATTTTGGGCTGTTAGTGCAGTTAACACAGACATCCCGTAAACACCTAATTGTTGAAAGGTTTTTAAATCTGCCTGAATTCCCGCACCACCGCCACTATCAGAACCAGCTATGGTTAAAGCGCGATAAACCTTCATCGATGTTCACCTCATTTCTAATTTCTAATCTTCGAATGAAACGAAGCAATCTTTCCCTTTAATGTCTTTAGTTAATTGTTTCTTTTCCTTTAACCAGTTAATAACGGTATTCCAACTTTCTTCAGACTGGCTGCCAAATTGGACATCCTTTTCCACCATGAGAGGGAGCAAAAGGGCTAAACTTTTTTCTTCAACATCTTTTTCTAATGGAAATTCCTGGCTTTGGTTTTCAAACAAGATTGCCAAAGAATCTCCAGGATTAGTATTCACATCTTTTTGCCCCTTTTCTGCTGCTTTCCAAAAACGAGCTAAAAGATCCTTTTTATTCGTAATGGTATCTTCTCCAGCAACAAACACCAGTTCATAATAGTCAGGAACACCAAAGTCTGTAAAAGAAATGTTGCGCACTTTAAATCCCTGTTTATTTAATAAAATTTGCTCGTGATTCATAAAACCGCCATATACTGCATCTACCCTTTTACCTGCAAGGGCTGGAACAATATCAAAGCCTATATCTTGCATGTTCACTTTCGTTGGGTCCCCACCATCCTTGCCTACCATCGTTTCCATAAAAGCCTGATTTAGGGGAATAGAAGGATAGCCTACTTTTTTGCCAACCAGGTCTTTAGGCGATTGAATAGAGCTATTTGCAGGAACCAATAACGTATTTAATGGATGGCGAACTACAGCCGCAATAGATTTTACAGGAATGCCTTCACCTCGAGCCAAAGCAACTTGTGGTTGATAGGTTAGAGCCAAGTCTACTTGATTGGCAGCAGCCATGCGAATAGGATCATTCGTTTCAGCTGGCATTTGGATCTTTAAATCGATGCCTTCCTCAGCAAAATACCCTTTCTTTAAGGCAGTGTATATAAAAGAATGCACAGCATTAGGATACCAATCTAACATAATGGTTAATTGATCTTTTTTCTTTTCTCCAGCGGGAGTACATCCTGTAAACAGGGAGGTAAACAGGACAAGCACTGCCCCCATAAGTAAACTTAGTTTCTTCAATGTGTTACCTCCTATTTTTTAATGTTAATTTTTCAAACCAACCAATCATAATAAATAAAATCAGACCTAATAAAGAAAGAAGAAGAACCGAAGCAAAAACCCCATCAGAACGAAGCGTAGAAGCCATTCTTCGGCCAAAATACCCCAGGCCCGCTTCTGCCCCTAACCACTCCCCTATGGTGGCTCCAGTAATACTATAAACAGCTACGACTTTGAGGCCAGAAAAAAAAGAGGGAACAGCCATGGGAACCTGAACTTTTCGGAAGATTTGCCACTTGTTTGCACCCATGGTTTTTAACAAGTCCACCAGGTCATCCTTTGCCATTTTCAACCCATCATATAAATTTACCAGAAGAGGAAAGAAAGAAAAAAGAATAACCGCTGCGATTTTCGTCCACAAAGAATAGCCAAACCATAATGCAAAAACAGGGGCTATGGCAATTAAAGGAATCGTCTGGGAAACGATAAGAATGGGAAAAAAAATCCTTTCTATTGTTTTGGAAAAAAACATGCCCACAGCCAATAGAATGGCTGCAATAACTGAACAGAACAAACCAATAAGAATTTCTGATAAGGTTGTCCCTAAATGGATCGTAAACAACTGATCTTTATATTTCCATAATCCAGCAATAATCATCGAAGGTGCAGGCAATATAAAAAAAGGAACCCACTCTTTGCGGACAGTAATTTCCCATATTACTAAAAGAAACAGAAAAAAGAAAATGGAAAGAGAATACTTTTTAATGTTTTTCATGAATCTATCCTCTCCCGAATTTTCTCACTGAGAACTCTTCTGTACTCAATAAACTCTGAACCATAAATCATATTGGCATTTCTGGGACGCTTAAATGGGATAAAAACTTCCTCCAGTTTTCCTTCCCGTAGCACCATCACGCGATCACTTAATAAAATGGCTTCCTCAATATCATGTGTAATAAATAATATTGTTTTCCCTAACCGTTCCCAAACAGAAAGAAGCCAAGCTTGCATATCTTGCTTTCTCATGGCGTCTAAAGCACCAAATGGCTCGTCTAAAAGCAGTAGTTCAGAACCTGTCATAATCGTACGCAAAAAGGCAACACGCTGTCTCATGCCTCCTGATAGCTGTGCAGGGTATTCATTAGCTACTTTAGCCAATCCAAATTCCTGCAATAACCCAATTGCTCTTTCTTTTTCTTTTTCTTTTTCTTTATTTTTTGCACTTATTTCCACAGGCAGCAAAACATTTTCAATGATTTTTCTCCAGGGAAGAAGTTGATCTTTTTGTGGCATATAACCAATTTTGCCAAGACGGTTCCCTTCATTTCCCGCAAAATAAATGTCGCCATCTTGACCATCCAATAAACCAGCAATAATTTTTAACAGGGTACTTTTCCCCGATCCACTGGATCCAATGATCGAGACAAACTCACCCTTATTCAAGGTAAAGGAAAGGTTTTCAAAAATGGTATTTTTACTACCTGGGTAATGAAAAGTAAGGTGATTTACGACTAACAATCTTACTTCCTCCGTTCCATTTCAAAGAAAAAAGCCATCCTCCAATTAGATGGCTACTATGCTCTTATTTTATTATGGTAAACAGATTGTCTAATTACGTCAATGTTTCTATATAGGTACTATGTTTTTTTGATAATTTGTCATAATTTTTAGAATATTTTATTTACAATGCACTTTTTTTGTTATAACATACACTTATAATCCTTTACATGCATTCAATGAAGGATGTGGTGCCATTGTTTACAACTCTTTTTTTCAGAAAAAGCACAAGGAATACTATAGATGAAGGCCATCGTGATACGATTCGCAAAAAATTACTGGTATTGAAAAAGCACAGGCATGAGGATCAATATCTAAAAAAAATGCGTTTCATCGTTTTCGATACAGAGACCACTGGTTTTCATCCTTATAGCGGTGATGAGCTCCTATCTATTGGAGCGGTTGCTATTGAAAACGGGAAGATTCAAGATGAACACATTTTCCATTCCTATATCAATCCTAACCGATCCATTCCTAATCATATTTCAGAGCTAACAGGGATAGAAAATCATCATGTTGAAAGCGCTCCCTCTTTTCTATCTGTGTTCACTAATTTTTTGGACTTTAAGGCTCACAGTCCCCTTATTGCTCATTGCGCAGCCTTTGATTTTAATTTTATAAATGTTAAGTTAAAATCCCACAAAATGATGAAAATGCCTAATAAAGCCCTTGATACGATGAAGTTGGCCTCCCACCTTCTTGGAGATGAACAAGCCTTAACATTGGACGACCTCCTTCACCAGTATGGGATTGAAACCACAAAAAGGCACCATGCATTAGAAGATGCTCGCATGACGGCCCATTTATTTATTCATCAATTAGAACAACTTGAAAATCAAGGTGTAAAAACCTTATATGAATTAGAAAAATATATTCAATATAAAAATGACCTTTATCAATTCAATCAAGCTTCCTTTAATAGCAGTTTTTAAAATTAATATTTTTAAAAAAAGAGCGAGCCAATAAAGGCTCGCTCTTCATAGTTTATGATTAATCTTCCATTGTGGAAAGGTCACCTGTTGGCAATCCAAGTTCCCAGGCTTTCAACACGCGACGCATAATTTTGCCAGAACGTGTTTTTGGAAGTTTTTCTTTGAATTCGATTTGACGTGGAGCAGCATGAGCAGCAAGGCGCTCTTTAACAAATACGCGGATTTCTTCTTTTAACTCTTCGCTTTCTTGGTATCCAGCACGAAGAGTAATGAAGGCTTTAATAATTTCCCCACGTAATGGATCTGGTACCCCGATAACACCTGCTTCAGCAACAGATGGATGTTCAACGAGTTTGCTTTCAACTTCGAATGGACCAACACGTTCGCCGGAAGTATTGATTACGTCGTCTACACGGCCTTCAAACCAGAAGTATCCATCTTCATCTTTATAAGCAGAGTCACCAGTTACAAACCAGCCATTTAAGAAGTATTCTTGATACTTAGAATCGTTGTTCCAGATTCTTCTCATCATTGCAGGCCATTGGGGTTTAATGGCCAGGTTACCCATTTGGTTTGCTCCAAGCTCATTGCCTTCATCATCAATGATAGACAAAGTAACGAAAGGAAGTGGTTTGCCCATGGAACCAGGACGAATTGGCATAGAGCGATAGTTCGCACAAATTGCAGACCCAGTCTCAGTCATCCACCAATTGTCATGGATACGACGATCTAATACATCAAGTCCCCACCGTACAACTTCAGGATTGAGTGGTTCACCAGCGGAAAGAACGTGGCGAACAGAAGATAGATCAAATTGTTTTGGCAGTTGATCCCCTTCACCCATTAACATCCGGAAAGCAGTAGGTGCGCTGAACCAAACATTTACTTTATATTTTTCTAATGTTGCATACCAGTCAGCTGGTTTGAAACGGCCGC
>CAMLDI010000046.1 GCA_946478845.1 uncultured Paenibacillaceae bacterium | reverse complement strand
ATATATTTGTGCCCATAGCTCAATCGGATAGAGTGTCTGACTACGAATCAGAAGGTTGGGAGTTCGAGTCTCTCTGGGCACGCCATTATTTTTGTCGGGAAGTGGCTCAGCTTGGTAGAGCACCTGGTTTGGGACCAGGGGGTCGCAGGTTCAAATCCTGTCTTCCCGACCATTTTTAATAAAAGGTGAAATTGTATCTTCGGTGCAGTTTCGTGGAGAATGAGAAGGTTAGAAATTCGAGTTCTCTGGACAACGTTATAATTTTTGTCGGGAAGTGGCTCAGCTTGGTAGAGCACCTGGTTTGGGACCAGGGGGTCGCAGGTTCAAATCCTGTCTTCCCGACCATTTTTTATTTTGCCTGTTTTGGAAGACGTAGTCAATTTTCATTAAGCGGGTGCCCTAAAGGACTCCAATCGAAAATTAGCATAGTAGCTAATTCGACGTAGTTAATTTTCATTAAGCGGGTGTAGTTCAATGGTAGAACATCAGCTTCCCAAGCTGAATACGAGGGTTCGATTCCCTTCACCCGCTCCATCCATGCTTATCGAGTTGAAGAATAACGCTTATAAGTGTGAGGCCTATTCCTTAGGTCAACCTTTAGTTACATGAGAAGCCTTGCACCTTATCTACGGATAAGGTGCTTTTTTTATAGTATCCAGTAATCATTTAAATACATTCTTTTAATGAAAAAAAGACCACAATGCGCGGACATTGTGGTAAGGGTGGAGTGAGAGAGATTGAAATGTATCCCGGAGGAGGATGGTTTAATCATATCAGCTATTTAACGATTCGTAACAAAATCCGTAAAATTATCTAACAAGTTTTCTTTATTGCTATGATAGATAAAATAGCAATGGGGAAAAAATCGACATGATAAGGGCGGACATGCTCATCGCTGCACTTCCCATAGCCCCTTCAAATTCGCCTAATTCTAACGCCCTTCCCGCGCCTAGAGCCTGGGCGCTGGTGCCCAGTGCTAGCCCTTTGGCTGTTTTGCTTTTGATCCCAATTCGATTCATTAAAGCAGGAGCTGCTAGGAGTGAGAAGATCCCTGAGGTAACGACAAATAATACGGTTAATGAGGGAACACCGCCTAATGAATTAGAAACAGAAAGGGCAATAGGAATGGTAACCGATTTGGGTAGTAAGGAATAAAGCAAGGCTTTATCTAAATGAAATAAACGTGAGATTACAAATACGGTGAAAATACCGGTTACTGTTCCGGTAATAACGCCTATTAATATTAAGGGTAACTGTTTTTTTATAGTTTGCACTTGTTTATAAAGAGGGATTGCTAGAGAGACTGTTGCTGTGCCGAGTAAGAAATTGAAGATGGAGGAGTTATTCACAAATTGTTGTGTATCAATATGAAAGAAAAACAGTATGCCTATGACTAACAAGGTTGCTGTATAAAGTGGATTTAGCCATGGTTTTCGATATTTTTTATAGAAAACATAACTAATGGCATATCCCATTAACGTTAATAAACTTTCAATCATAGGAATTCCACCTTTTATTTATTTTTTCGCAAATCAAAATGGTCCACGGCCAATGCAGTAACCAAAATCATGGCCAAACTACTTAAAATGATAATGATTGATAGTTGTAATCCCTGGGTTTTAAACACACCCATAAAATGAATAATGCTAATGATTGGTGGAATAAAAAAAAGGACAATATGTTTAATATGTAATTGGGCAATTTGTTCAAACCAGGTTAATTTAAAAAAACCTAACAAGAGAAAAAGGAATAGTAAAATCATTCCTACAATGCTTCCAGGTAAAGGGATATGAAAAGCATGAACTGCCCATTGTCCCAGGAGATAGATCGATGAGATTAAAAGGAATTGAAAAAGTAATCGAAGCAGGGCTATTGTAATCACCCCTTTAAGAAATTCAGGATTCTCAAACTTATCTTACATGTATTTATTGTTTTTTTCTTATACATCGTTAAGTAATTTAACAACCAAATTTAAACCATGAAATAAGTGTTAGATTTATTTACGAATTTGCTGTAGGGAGATGGTGGAACGTTTAAAATGAAGGGCAACAGGTAAGAATGCAAGAGATGGAGGATTGATGATAATGAAAGATTGTTGTCCCTTGTGTTCGAAAATAGTAGAAGGAAACCTGGCCCTAGCCACTCAGGAAATATGTGATGAGTGTGCGGATGTATTAGAATTTGGATATCCCTCATTTCCTGCCTATTCAATGGAGTAAGATCTAAGATCTTATCTGCAAAAAGAAAAAACCACGCTCAAAATCGTTGAGCGTGGTTTTTATTTTTTTCGGATATTGAATGCGGCGTTGATTTGTCCGCGAATCATTTGATCCCTGATTTTTGGATCCGTACGTTTTTTAGCTTCTTTTTCCATTTTTCTAATTTCAAAGGTTTGCATACCGTCTTCCATTTTATTTGCAATTTCAATTAATCGCTCAACATCAAGGAACGAAAACTTTCGGGTACCACCTTTCGTTCGATCAGGTAAAATTAGTTTTCGTTCTTCATAATAACGAATTTGCCTTTCAGAAAGGCCGGTTAACTCACTGACTATACCGATGGTGATTACTTTTTTATCTTTATAAGACAATGTTGTAGCCCTCCTTGATTCGAGAGAAGGATTGTTACATTTAATATAACATATGTTTTACTAAAACTATTATGTAAATGTCAGAAAATCTAACACCAAATTATTCTTGTTAAACTTCGGGTTAGAATATATAATAAAAACATAGTAATCTGATTGGAATTTAATGTAAAGGAAGGTAGGGTATATGAAGGAGATTCCAGTTTATAAAGTGAGAATAAATCAGTGGGGAATCGTTCTCTTAGTCCTTTTTTCCGTATTCCTTCAATCACCCTGGTTTATTATCGGTTTGTGGTTGATTCAAGGAATTGGATTTGTAGGGGGGATCAAATGGAATCTATTTGTTCGCTTAACAGAACCTCTACACCGGAAAAAACAGGATAAAAAACAGAAAACAGAGTCTGCAGAATTACAACGATTTAATAATGGAATTGCATTATTTTTGCTCTCATTATCTGTAATGTTCTTCGCAATGGGTTGGAATTTAGCTGGGTATATTACAGCTCTTATGGTTAGTGTAGCTGCCTTTGTGGCTATTTGTGGATTTTGTATTGGTTGCGTTCTTTATTTTCAATATAAACAGTGGAAGGCATTGAGGGGAGTGTCATTGAAAAAATAGGGGACAGTGTATACTGTCCCCTAACTTACTTCTTTAGAATTTCCTGCCCCGGCCCCAGCAGTTAAACAGAACCGCATGGCTTCTTCAACGGTTACATCAAGAATCTCAACTTTTTCCCGAGGATAAAGTTTTAATTCTCCGCTTACCTGCAGTCCATGGGGAATATAAACGGCAATATACGAAGAATCCAGGCCAAAGGAGGCTAAATTCTCTGAAGTGAGAAACCCAACCCGTTTGGCTCCATCTTCTTCGGTGATGAGGACAGCCTGGGAAAAGGCTTTTTTTTCACCGATTAAGGATTGGATGGTTTCTTTTGTCATGCTGTAAACGGTTTTTAATCCAGGAAATCGATTAATTAATTTTTCGGTATAGAAAATAATTTTTTTACTTAACCATAACTGGCTGATAAAACCTATCAGTGTAATTAACACCAGGGTCAGGACTACACCTATACCCATCCCGTTTATAGGGAGTGGAGTAAATAAAGCGATTATTTTTTTCCCTAAATTATCGATAAAATTAAAGAGATAGGTTAATAAATAAATGGTTACAGCAATAGGTAGTATGACTAACAAACCGTTTAAAAACCATTTAATTATTTTTCCCATGAGTATCCCCTCCCAATAAATCGCTAGTCTTTTGGACAGCATATCACGAATTGGAATTTTCGTCTAATCCATGGGAGGGTAAAGAAAGGAGGAGCCAATTAACCTGGCTCCTCCCTTTTTTAGCTTTATTCTTCGTGGTTTAAAGCGTCTTGATGGCGACGGTCATTTCGGTCTTGTTGCACCATTCTATTGGTAGATGGATCCGATTTGTCCAATTCACGGATGATATTATCTAAATTCTTATCGATTTTTTTTATTTTATTTCGTTGAGCCATTTCTTTTTACCTCCTGTTTTATGCATGTGTAATGGTTTGCAGGGCCTGTGCACATTCATGAATATGACGAATATAATCATCTGCCAGTTCTTCTACAACTTCTGACTCTTCATCAGCACAACCGTCCCCTTTATGGGCACTGATGAAAAATACCTTTACCTCTCTGTTATCAACATAGACGCATTTGAATTGCAATCCATATTTACTGTGCCCGGCTGTGCGAATAAATATTTGCAATGCATGAGGGTCAAGGGAATCCGCTTTGACATCCACTGAATCTGTGGAATTGAGTATTTCAGGTAGGGTACGGCTCCATGCATTGACCAAATTTTGATCAATACGAATCGGTTCTTGCTGCTTCATATACACACCTCCAATTACTTTTAAGGTGTGGGGAATGGCTTGGTTTTATTCCCTGAGGATAAAAGTATATTTTTCCTTAATTGGGACGAATGTTGCCTCCATGTTACACCTTGTCTACATAAAATGGTATATCAAGGTTAAATAGGAGGAGTTTTATTGATTGGATTTTCACTGATTAAGGTGGTTAGGAATTCCCGAAGTCGTGTTGATCAGCAATTACGGCAAAAAATTGTATCGCTGTACAAACCTATGCGATGGATTCCATGCTTTTTGCACAAATGGATTGAGGGTGGAATGAAAAGGGTTAGAAGAGTACCTGTCATTGTGGAGTTTAATGGTGAGGATTGTTTTGCTCATGGCTTAGAAGAAATGCATACCCACACCAAAGGTAAATTGGGGAGTAATGTAAAACATGAGTATCCTACTATGGCTTGCTGTTCCGCAAAATTGTCTTATCACGTATTAGAAAACATTTTGCAGAACAATCAACGCATCAAAAAAGTCCACTTTGATCGTCCAATTCAAGCTTTGTTAGATGTGGCTTCACCATCGGTTCATGCCAATGTATTGAATCAGCAGGGATTCACCGGGAAAGGGATTACTATTGCTGTTGTGGATACAGGAGTAGCTCCCCATAAGGATTTAACCACACCCACAGATCGAATTATCGGTTTTCGGGACTTTATAAATGGCCGTACATCCCCTTATGATGACAATGGCCACGGTACCCATTGTGCAGGTTGTGCTCTGGGGAATGGGGTTGCTTCTAATGGCAAATACAAAGGGATGGCACCAGAAGCAAATTTAGTGGGAGTTAAAGTGTTAGACAGTAATGGATCGGGTTTTTTATCCTCTTTAATTGCTGGGGTAGAATGGTGTATTCAAAATAAAAATCAGTATAACATTAACGTCATATCTCTTTCTTTAGGCAGCCAAGCTACCCAGTCTGCCAAGGATGATCCTATGGTAAAAGTTGTGGAAAAAGCATGGGATGCAGGTATTGTGGTTGTGGTTGCTGCAGGGAATGAAGGACCAGAACAACGGACCATAAGTAGCCCTGGGATCAGTCCTAAAGTAATTACTGTGGGTGCAATGGATGATGCAGATACTATTGATCGGACAGATGAAGTGATTGCCAATTTTTCCAGCCGTGGGCCTACCATTGATGGTTTGATAAAACCGGATATTTTAGCTCCAGGAGTAGATATTATTTCTTTACGGGCAAGTGGCTCTTCTCTGGATAAAGCTATGAAATCCAATCGAAGGGATAATGATTACTTTATTCTTTCCGGAACATCTATGGCTACGCCTATTTGTGCCGGGGTCGTTGGCCTTATCCTGCAACAACATCCTGAATTAACCCCTGACCAGGTAAAAGACCATCTTTTCAGTAAAGCAGAAGATCGGGGATACCCTCCTAATGTGCAGGGAAAAGGTTATCTTTCATCAACCTAATAATTTCAGACATATTTCGACAAATTTTTTGTCTATTTTATTAAATTTGCTATAAAATGCGGAAAAGTATTAGACTTCCTATTATAATAAAACGAGTGAGTATAATGGGGAGGCATGGTGAAAGACGGTGAAGTATTATTTTGAGGAGGATTTTTTAAAGGGGAAAAAGATGGTACAGTATACCACCCTTAGTTTTCTGGTTTTTGAAGTTCTAGCCTTTTTCTATCACATTGCAAAAAATGGGCCTGAAAACCTGGGTATTGCATCACTTTGTCTTGTTGCTGTAGGGGTATTATCTTATTACTTCTACAAGGGATATAGGTCAACCGCTTATTTCATCGTAATGTTACTTGCAATTATAAGCCTCTTTAGCGGATGGCTCATGATGACCCTACTAATTTTAATGGTTTTAGCTTTATTTATGTTTTTAATCAACAATTATTTATTCACGTACATGGACGTGATGAGAAATCAAAGGTTGCAAATTAAAAAAGTTCGATAAAAATACATGTTAAACAGGCAAAGCTGAAAAATGCTTTGCCTTATTTATTTTTTAAAGTGCATTCTATTTTTCCCCCGGTAAACAATCACAATGGTGATGCATAGGTTATAAACGGGAACACAAGAGGAAAGGAATGCAACCTATGGATCTACACAGTTTAATCACAATCATCGCGATTGGGATTGCATCTAATTTGGATAATGCCGGGGTTGGAATTGCCTATGGAGTGAGAAAAATCTATATCTCCCACTTTTCTAATTTAATGATTGCACTTATTTCTTTTTCAGGAACATTAATAGCCGGATACTTTGGGCATTGGATTTCCCAATGGGTCCCTCACTTTATTGGCAATATTATTGGGGCAATTGTTATGATTTCAGTAGGGGTTTGGGTGTTGTGGCAACCATTTATTGGTAAAAAGGAACGGAAGATGGAACCTGCGAAGGTAAATAATAAAAATATTATTACCGATTTATTGCGTAGGCCAGAGGAAGCCGATTTTGACCAATCCAAATCCTTAGGTATATTTGAATCCATTGTATTAGGTATTGCTTTATCGATTAATGCTCTTGCCGGGGGCTTAGATGCTGGATTAACAAAAATAAACGTGTTTTATACATCTTTAAGCGTAGGCATCTTTAGTTTTTTTCTTCTCGGATTATCCGCCTATTTAGGCGAGAAGTATGGGGCAGAAAAACTAAAAGGGAAGGCTACATTGATTTCCGGTTTATTACTAATATTTATTGGGTTTAGGCAAATATTATGATAAAGAAAACCTGGCTGCCGCCCTCGTCTAAATCCCGGGCTATGCCCGGTTTTTTTTAATAATGATGGGTTAATTTCCAGGATACATTTTACCCAGGGGTCCTTCTTCATCAATGATGTCAGTTAACTCATAAACGGAGATGGGAAACATGGGAAATCCATATACATAGGCTGTAATTTCATATAATTGAAAGAAGACCACTAAGCATTTATCAGCGATATAAAAGTCCTGGTCCGGTTTAATTCCAGGAAACCCATGCAAAAGGGGCAGATCCCGTTGTTTAATTTGTACATCAATAATTTTAGAGAGGGTTTGTATATAAGGGGAGCCTGGTTTAAATAAGTCTTTCAATGTGTAGGATTTCCCTGAATTGGCGTCAAAGGTCAGACCTTTTAAATAGGTCATTCCATGGGCAGCATGCTGGGTATAAGCAAAGTTACTTAATGTTAAACTAAGAATTCTGCGCTGATTGTTTTTCAGTTCGTAATACCCTGACACTTCTGTTTCCTCAGGATGCTCATAATAATCCTGTTTTTTAATAAGTTGTTGGACATGGGAAAGAATAGTGCTATTTATCTCTTGCTGGGCATTTTTATTTTGCAATCCCTGGATGACGGGATAGTAAATAAAAATGTTAGGGGCTTTAAAAGGAACAGTGGAAACCTGAACAGGCAATTGATCTTCTATAGGCAATGGAATCCCTCTTTTCCTGATTGAGTTCTTTTTAATATTTATATTCTTGAAAAGTATTGATATAAAGAAATAAACTAAAAAAATAAAGAATTGAGGATAAAAGGAGAGAGGGATCTTGCAACGGTTAGGAGAGGGAGTTTTGCCAAATCACAAAAAGAAGGGAATTAGTCCCTGGTTAATTCTTGCTAATGTATCCATTGGAACCTTTATGGCTACTTTGGATGGCAGTATTGCTAATGTAGCTTTGCCCACCATTGCCACTGAGATGAGAATGCCCCTCCATGTGGTGCAATGGGTGTTAACGGCCTACCTTTTGACCATTAGTGCAACGTTGCCCATTATTGGAAAATTATCTGATCTTTATGGGAGGACAAGGGTATATCAAATAGGCTTTTTAATTTTTACCATTGGTTCAGCAGGGTGTGGCTTTTCCCAGTCTTTAGGAATGTTAATCTTGTCCAGGATTCTTCAGGCAATAGGGGCTTCTTGTTTAATGACCAATAGCCAGGCCATTATTGCCCATACCTTTGCCAGAGGGGGAAGGGGCCAGGCAATGGGTATCATTGGGACCATTGTTTCCCTGGGTTCTTTAACCGGTCCAGGGATTGGCGGTTTATTGGTTGGTTATTTAGGGTGGCCCTCCATATTTTGGATTAATATTCCTATTGGAATCTTTGGGTTTATTGCGGGGATGTATATCTTGCCCAAGGACCAAACAAAACCAGGGAAAGAGCCCTTTGATTATTTAGGGTCATCTCTATTTATTGCAGGCATGATTTCTTTGCTTTATATGCTTTCTAATGCCCAGGAGTGGGGATGGACATCCTATTTTGTTCAATTAGGTATTGGGTTTGCTCTTTTCTTATTGGTTCTATTTTATTTGCAGGAAAAAAGATGTGCCTTTCCTATGCTTGATTTTTCCTTGTACCGGATACGGGCCTTTGCTTATGGCAATATAGCTGCTTTTTTGTCTTTTATCTCTTTGTTTTTTGTAGGGGTCATGATGCCTTTTTATATGCAAAATGTTCTTGGCTTTTCTCCGGAAGTGACCGGGTATACCATGATGGCACAGCCTCTAACAATGGCCATTATAGCTCCTTTTTCCGGGTGGTTATCGGATAAAATAGGGCCTTCCTTTTTAACAACAACGGGTTTATTAATCAATGCCTTTGGCTTTTTCCTATTAAACACCTTAACACCCCAGGAAAGCCCATGGATGGTTGCTTTACATTTAGCATTATTCGGACTAGGTTCAGGCATGTTTCAATCGCCGAATAATTCCAGTATTATGGGAGCGGTACCTAAATCCCGGTTAGGAACCGCTGGGGGATTAAATGCCCTCGTGAGGAATGTTGGCATGTTGACAGGGATTACCTTATCAGTTTCCCTTTTCTCCACCCGTTTTCAACAATTAACAGGGCATTTAGGGACCTTTCCTACCCATGGGCAAACAAATGCTGAAGAGATGATGGATTCTCTGCACCTGGTTTTCTGGGTAGCATTAGGTATTTGTATAATAGGGGCGTTAATTTCCTCAAGACGGTTCGGAAAAGGAACCCTTTGCCCGGTAAATGAAGTAAGCGGAAGCAATGGCAAAGATGAGAACAATTAGTTCTATAATGAAAATGTTAGATATAATGTTCCCTTGATATAAAGCGGCAAAGAAGTCTAAGAGGGCATGGAGGCCGATGGCGGTTAAAACGTAGCTAAATTGCTGTTTTCTTACCCCAAGGAGTACAAGCAAAGTGAAGCCAATTTGGATGAAAAAGGTGAAAATCCGTTCTGTTCCTCCGAGGATGTACATCCAAAACTCAGACTCAATTACTTGATTTTTAAGAATGGCTGCCTGTTCGGCAGGGACAGATGACCCTATGACCTGATCATAAATTCCTGAATTAATGAATATAGAAATCACTAAAACATTGATAGCACTTAATGCGCCAATGAGGACAGCTTCAATCCCTCCATGGCCCATTCCTAATGAGATTCCATCGGTGTAAGAACGTTGTTTTTTTAATACGAATTTAAAAGCGAGATAGCGGCCCATTTCTTCAAAAATGCCTGCAGCTAATGCGCCGTATAAAGCAAATAGATAAACATTGGAAGACCATTTTAAGGTCATGGTTGTGGGGTCGATGACAACTCTGTGCAATAGTTGTTCTAAGACTTGGGAAAAGAGGATAAAGACGATAATCCCAATGCCAAAGGATTTCCAAGAAAAGTGTTTCTTCCGTACAAGGTAAATGATTCCCCCTATGGGAAAGGCAAGGGAAAGAAGGATTTGGATAACCATACCTGTTAGGGTTGCTGTGCTTACCATTAAAACCACCACCTAAATTTTAAGTTGCATTCATTATATCCTAATCATCTTAAAGAAAGTAATAAAAGAGCGCACCGTTTTTTCCAGGTGCGCTCTTTTATTATTCTGTAATTTTAAAAGGTTGTTCTTTATCAATACGATCGTAAAAAAGGATTCCATGCAAATGGTCGATTTCATGTTGTAGGACTATCGCTGCATAATCCCTAAGTTTTAATAGGACTTCATTACCTTCCAAATCAAAGGCTTTTACTTTAATCCGTTCATAACGGGAGACGTGGCCTTTCACATCTTGTTCCACAGAAAGGCATCCTTCTCCGTTTTCTAAAAAAATAGTATCTATGGAATGGCTAATAATTTTTGGATTAGCCAGAGCATAAGAATGGAGTTTGCCATCTTCATCAGTAAAATGAACCCCAATCATTTTTTTGCTGACTGCTATTTGGGGAGCGGCCAGTCCAACCCCTGGTTTTAAATCGTATTTTTTTGCTAATTCTTCATCCTGGCTATTTTTCACATATTCAAGTAAATCCTGCAGGGTTTTTTTATCTTCCTCTGTAAGGGGAATGGGGACATCTTGTGCGACCTGGCGTAAAACAGCATGGCCATCGATGACAATATCTTTTCGTGTAATCAAATTGGTTTCACTCCTACTGATTTTCCTATTCTATTTTTATCATAATTTTTCTTTATACTCCAGTAGGATAGGCACAAAGGTATTTATAGTGTATTCTGAAAATTAAGATTAGGGATATATATAAAGATGGAAGAGGAGTGAAAAAAATGAGAGAGAAAGAGAATGTAACCTTTCTAGTGAATGTATCAGTTCAACCTGAAGAAGTTAGTGAATTATTTCGCAGTTCAGGAGTACGACGGCCCTATGAGGATCTTGCTCGCATAGAAAAAATGCTGGCTAATGCCAATCTAACCATTACAGCTTATGAGGGTAAAAAGCTTATTGGCATAGCCCGTGCTTTAACAGATTTCTCCTATTGCTGTTACCTGTCAGATTTGGCCGTTGATCAGGCCTATCAAAAAAGAGGGATTGGCAAGGAACTGATTCGCCAGGTCCAAAATCAATTATCTGATGAAGTGGCCCTGATTTTGTTGTCAGCTCCAGGTGCAATGAGCTATTATCCTCACGTAGGTTTTAATCAAGCGGAGAATGCCTGGATTGTTCCAAGAAAAGGGTAAAAAGAAGAGTCTTTTTTCATTCCATTTTTTACAAGACTTTTAGTAGCTTTTAAATACTTTATAACTATTATATAATAAAGTATGTTTGTGAATAAAATAACATAGAAGTTGGAGTGAAAAGTTAAATTAAGTCATTGTTTTACGGACTTTCCACTTTTTACTAGCTTCTTAGCGACTCTAAACTATTATATAATAGATAATGTTTTTAACTTTAAAATTAATAGAAACTATTATATAATAGTATATGTTTGTAATCTGTAAAAATAGTGGATGACTTGGAGAGGTTATTTTTGATCCAGAAAAGGTGTATGGCCAGGTCGCGCCCTGTGTTGCTATAACGCTTTAGCAGGAGCGCCTACATCCTTTCTGCAAATTCTTAGGGGATTAGGGATGGTAAAAAATGAGCAACAGACAATCTAAAACAGACGTTATCTTAATTGGTGCGGGTATCATGAGTGCCACTTTGGGAACACTTCTGAAGGAATTAGTACCGAACTGGGAAATTAAAGTGTTTGAGAAGCTTGATAACTCAGGAGAGGAAAGTTCTAACGAATGGAATAATGCGGGGACGGGGCATGCGGCGCTGTGTGAGCTTAACTACACCGAAGAAAAACCTGACGGATCGATCAATATTGATAAAGCTATTAAAATTAATGAGCAATTTCAAGTTTCACTGCAGTTCTGGTCTTATCTTGTAAACAGCAATCTGTTACGTAATCCTAAGGAATTTATTATGCCACTGCCTCATATGAGTTTTGTACAAGGGGAAGATAATGTAAATTTCTTAAGAAAACGTTTTGAAGCCATGAAAAACAATCCTCTATTCCATGGCATGGAATACTCCGATGACCATGGAAAACTGAGGGAATGGATTCCCCTGATGATGAAAGACCGTCCGGGTGATGAAATGATTGCTGCAACAAAAATCAACTCTGGAACTGATGTTAACTTTGGCGCTTTAACACGCTTGTTGTTTGATCACTTACAGAGTCAAAACGTAGATGTTAAGTACAAACAAAAAGTTGATGATATTAAACGTACCAGCGATGGTTCCTGGAGTTTGAAAGTGCGGAATCTCGAAAACGGTAAAGTAGAACGCCATACAGCAAAATTTGTCTTTATTGGCGGCGGCGGCGGAAGCCTTCATTTACTGCAAAAATCCGGTATTCCAGAAGGAAAACATATTGGAGGATTCCCTGTAAGTGGTCTGTTCCTGGTTTGCTCCAAACCGGAAGTTGTAGCGCAACATCATGCTAAAGTATATGGAAAAGCTAAAGTTGGGGCTCCACCAATGTCTGTGCCTCACCTTGACACAAGATTTATTGATCATAAGAAATCCTTGTTATTTGGACCTTTTGCAGGCTTTTCACCGAAGTTCTTAAAAACCGGTTCAATGTGCGATTTGTTAACTTCCGTAAAACCAGATAATGTAATAACAATGATGGCAGCAGGCGCGAAAAACGTTTCATTGACAAAATACCTCATCGAGCAGGTAATGTTATCAAAAGAACAGCGCATGGAAGAATTACGGGAGTTTATTCCAGACGCCAAAACAGAGGATTGGGAAATCGTAGTTGCAGGCCAACGTGTACAAGTTATTAAAGATACTGAGGCAGAAGGCAAAGGAACCCTTCAATTTGGTACCGAAGTTGTTAGTGCCGCTGACGGTTCAATTGCAGCATTGCTTGGTGCTTCTCCAGGTGCTTCTACAGCTGTACCTGTTATGCTAGAAGTAATGAGTAAATGCTTCCCGCAACATATGAAAGAGTGGGAACCAAAAATTAAAGAAATGATTCCTTCTTATGGCCTGTCATTATTACAAAACCTCGAGCTGATCGATGATATTCATGCTTTAGCGGATCAAAGCCTTGGTTTAAACTTAAGCCAAAAACAGAAATTACAGATGGCACGCTAATCAAGATTTCTTAAATACCTTTTGTGATGATTATACCTCCATTATTCAATATTTAAACATGGGGTTTGTGACTAAAAACGTAAAATTAATAGAATAGATTTTCACAAAATAAAAAGGGTTTTAGCACAGTGTAGACTGGCTAAAACCCTTTGTTTTTTATTGGCGGGAGTATATTTTAGTAACAGAAATTTACATTATTGAAGCTAATCAATTAAGTGGATTGTCTAATTAGTAAAAGACAAAAAAGGGGGTGAGACCCATTCAGAACTTAGTAAAGAAAGCACAGAAAGGCGATGGGAAAGCATTTTTGACACTTTTTCAAAATTATGAAGAAGATATTTATCGAATTGCCTATGTGTATGTAAAAAATAAAAATGACGCCCTTGATGTTGTTCAGGATACAGCTTATAAGGCAATTAGTAAGATTCATACTTTGAAAAATCCTGAGTATTTTAAAACCTGGCTCATTAGAATCACGATAAACTGCGCAATAAATCTATTGAAAAAAGATAAGAAAATTGTCCCATTAAGATTAGAAGGTCCAGAGTACACCGTTTCAAATGAAAATGATTGTGCCCTTCGTTTAACGCTAAGAGACATAATTGAAAGGTTAAATGAAAATGAAAAAAGTGTAGTGGTTTTAAAGTATTTTTACAACTATACATTTACGGAGATTTCCAAAATCATAGAGTTGCCATTAGGCACTGTCAAAACGCTCTTATATCGTTCTTTAGAAAAGCTTCGAATTCAGTTGAAAAAGGAGGATATTTATGAATGATGAAATGAAGAAAGAATTTCAAGATATTGAAATTCCTAAAGAGTTACATACGAGAGTAGAATTAGCTGTTAATCAATACAAGAGGAATGAAAAGAAAAAGTCAAGATATCTTAAATGGATTATCGCTTCAGTAGCTTCAATAGCGATTATAGGGATCACATGGATATTTGGAGGTTCTTATATTTCAACTGCAACCGAAACATTAATGACTCAGGTGTTTGGTTCTAAAGAAAAATTTATTGAAACCTATCCTAATGAGAAGGAAAATTTATCAGCAGTAGAACAACATTTAGCGGTATTAAAAAAGTATCTTTCAGCAGAGGAATTTGCTGATTACAGTCGCTTAGTTAGAGAACATATCGAAATAAAAAATAAAATGGTCTTAGAAAATCGAAAAGTGCCCACTCCAGAAGAGCAAAAGAGGTTAAAAGAAATTGCGTTACAAGGAAAAAAGTATGAAGAAAAAATAAGAAGCCTTACTACTCATACATTGGAAGAAGCGCAAAAGATGGTAAGTTATCCTATAAATAAGCCGACCTTTTTACCAGAGGGGTATAAATTAGAAGAAATAGAAGCTCGTACTAAGGAGAACAATATCGGAAAGGACCCCATTGTAAAGTTACAGTATAGAAAAGGTGAGTTTGGATTTTATACTGTCCACGAAAAATTAGATTCCAATGAAAAAGATGAAATAGGGTGGTTTGCTCATTTCGATTCTTACAAGGTGAAAAATTATAAATTGGTTTACGCATATTCTGATGATACCAATGTAAAAGGGATGAGGATTGAAGTTCCAGATCAGGGCTATAAAATTAGCATGATTGCAGACATATTGTCCAAAGAGGAAATGGAGAAAATACTTTTATCGATGGTTGAGCAATAAAATTATATTTTGAAGACCTACTATGAGTTGATTGAATTTATAGTAGCTGTGGCTATAATTACGCTGATGATGGTACTAGACCATATAAATAAGTATAAGCCTAGGGAAAAGAAGAAGAACACTGTGGTTTTTAACAATTTCCACCAAATGATATGGGACGATTACACTCCTCAGGAAATAGCTAAAGAATTAAAGGTAAATCCAAACATCATAAAAGAATACTTTGTTACTGAGGGACTAATAGAAGAATGAGGACAGGGGTTTTAAATGCCTTTAGTCCTCTCTTTTTTATGCCTTGAATAGTCCCAAAAGGTTATAGAAAAACTGGCAAAAAATTTTTTATGGGGATCGCTGCTTTTCAATTAGTGAAATCCTTAACCACCCCATACTTTTTTCTTTTAGTTTCAAAAAGATATTGAAACCAATATAATAAAAGTGCCTTATAAAAGAAGTAAAGGAAAAACTGAAAGTTATTAATTCGTACCAATGTATAATACCTAAGTTTCCTTGCTAAATATGTGAATGGATATGCAAAGAAAGCATGTGTAATTCCATTAAGTAAAATAAACCATTTAAAATTTCCGTAAGTCCACTTTAGAAACCACATGGACATTGGTATAAACGGACCAATTTCAAAGGGTAACTCCCCAAAACGGAAAGATTTAGGTTTATTATAGAAAACCCACCACCTTTGTTTTTTTCCAATTCGTGCATGAAAAAACTCTAATAGAAAAATAAGAAATGAGGCAGGAAGAAATCTTTTTATGTTACGTGAACCTAATGAGGGTACTGTTAACCACGATAGTAAGACCATAGCAACATTAACTATTCTTTGAATTTTTATTGTCATAACCTCATCACCCTTTCCTAAAGCATAGCCTCCCCTATTCTTGTTAAAAAATCCTACCAAAAGGTTTCAAAAATGGTACATATACGTTCTTTTCCTTGCTGTTCTCCTGTCCTTTCTGTACCTCGTGTGGGCTGTTGTATGGTGTCATAGTACCTTTTCCATTGTCTCTACTGTCCCTGTGCGGGTTAGTGCTAAACGGTAAGCTGTATATCTTCCTATTTAAAAGGTTACGCAGACAATAAAACGGGGTAAGGCGTTAAGCCCTCTCCGTGTTTGCGTTTTATTTGTTTTTAAATAAGCTGTTAATCGGGCTAAACTGTTCGTGATGGTCTTTAACGTTGGCGTTAGCCATCTGTATATACCTACGGGTCATAGTCATATCCTTATGCCTGAGTATTTTTTGTAGGCTAAACGGATCACCGCCTATAAAGTCCAATAGATAACCAAAGTTAGTTTCGTAATCATCTAATGTACGGGGTGAAAGCCCTTCGGTACACTTTTCACTTTGCTTTAAAGTACCTTGTCGTTTTAATTTTCGTATTGTCATAAATAAAAAACCTCCTATAACGTTATTTGCGTACATCACGTTAATAGCAGGCTATAAATGCTTTTTATTACACACGGTTTCCCTTTATCGGTTACCAACGGTGTATCCGTAAATCGGGTAAAATACGTCGGGGTAATACGTGTAAAATTACCGTTCATAAAACAACGATAAAACACCGAAACCCTTACCGTTATTGGATTTATTGGCGGGAGTGTGTGGGAATCGAACCCACCAGACCCCAACTGAGGTCCCACTCGGTTTTGAAGACCGGGAGGGGCACCAGCACCCCATCCACCCCCATATGCAATTTCTTTTCCTTTAGGCTATACTAGTACCAGAGGGAGTACCCCCCGTAGTATTTTATATGGATAATATCATAACCCAAAACCTATCCAAATTCAAATAGAAAGCCATGGAATAATAAAGGAGAGCAGTTGCATGAAGGACGGATTATTGCAAATTCATCATACCATTGGCATTGCGGGTCATATTGACCATGGAAAAACCTCATTGACCCGGGCTATGACAGGAGTAGAAACAGACCGCCTTAAAGAAGAAAAAGAACGGAATATTTCCATTGAGTTAGGTTTTGCCCCCTGTCAACTTCCCGATGGACAAACGGTAGGCCTTGTTGATGTGCCAGGGCATGAGCGTTTCATCCGTCAAATGATTGCCGGGGCAGCGGGCATTGACCTGGTTGTTCTCGTCATTGCCGCTGATGAGGGGATTATGCCCCAAACAAAAGAACATGTAGATATATTAGGCTACCTGGGAATCCAAAAGGGAATCATTGTATTGACGAAAGTTGATCTCGTTGACCTGGAATGGCTCTCCATGGTGCAGGAAGAGGTAAGGGAGTGGGCAAGGGGAACCTTTTTAGAGAATGTCCCCATCCTCCCGGTAAGCAGCAAAACCAATGAGGGAATCGATGCACTCCTTCAGAACATTGCCGGGCAACTTCATGATGTTCCTCTCCGTCCTTATACGGCTCCTTTCCGTATGCCCATTGACCGTGCCTTTACGATTAAAGGGGCGGGTACTGTTGTTACAGGGACCATTTATGAAGGGACTGTGAAAGAGGAAGAACGGTTGCAGTTATTGCCAGGAGGGCAGGAAGTACGTGTGCGCCGGGTGCAGGTGCATAACGAGAAAACCAGTCATGCTTGTGCCGGGCAGAGGACTGCTTTGAACATTACAGGCGTGGACCTTAATCAGGTTTCAAGAGGGATGACCCTTACAGCCCCGGGCTTTTATCACCCTACCCAGCGCCTGGATATTCGGTTTCATCTTTTGAAACATCTGGATTTCCCCCTGAAACAACGGAGCAAAGTGCGCCTTCATATTGGCACATCGGAAGTGGATGGCACTCTTATTTTCTTCGATAGAAATAACCTGAACCCTGGGGAGGACGTCCTGGCCCAACTATACCTGGAAAAAAAGATTACTTCCAAAAAAGGAGATGCCTTTATTCTCCGCAGGCCAACACCTCCTGTTACTTTAGGTGGGGGGCAGGTTCTAGACCCCTATGGGGAACGCCATCCCTTTGGGAAAGAGACAGTGGATTACCTGCAACGATTGGCCAAAGGTGACCCAAAAGAAAGGGTTCTCCACTATATCGAAACAAGGCAGTTTAGTACCAGGGATGATTTGCTGCAACACCTGGTCATTGGAAAAGAAGAAATTACTTCTATTTTAGAAAAACTTGTTGAAGAGGGCCATCTTTTACCTCTTGGCAGAGAGGTTTCCCGGCAAGATGGCGGGAACAACGTAATCTTTATTTCCAAAAGTGCTTTCCAGCAATGGCTTGGGGAATTAACTGAAGAACTTAAAAGTTACCATTCCCGTAATCCTTTGCGCATGGGAATGAGTAAGGCGGCTTTAAAAAGTGCCCGTTTTCATTTTCTAACGGACCGCATATGGCGCCACTTTTTAGTAGAGGCAGACAATCTTCATTTAATTAATGAAGAAGGGGAGTTGGTATGGCTCTGTGATTTTGCACCCCATCCTCCAGAAAAATACCGGGAAGCTTGTTCGCTAATTGCAAAGGAGTTACTCCATGCTGGCCTTACACCTCCAGCATGGTCAACCTTAATAAAAGAACATAAATTGCCTGAACACATTGCTACGGATTATACAGCCTACCTGATCCAAAGAAAGGAAGTTTTCCCCCTCACAGAGGATCTCTATATAATAAGGAAAGAATGGGAGAAGGGAGTAAAAAAACTTCGCCAGGCAAGCCCGCAGGGAACAGTGATTACCCCTGCTGTTGCTAAAGAAGCCCTGGGGCTTTCCCGTAAATATTTAATTCCTTTTCTTGAATCCTTAGATGCTCAAAAGTTAACCAGTCGCAGGGCAGAGGGAAGGGTCTGGATCTAAAAATGAATAATGAATAATTTAAGGAGGGTCGCTCAGACTCTCCTTGCCTTTTAATAATAGATAAGATAGAATAAAAAAAGTCTGAGTGTTTGAAAGAAAAATGCTTAGAAATTCTTGCATTCAATAGGATATACGTGTATAATGTTGAATGT
>CAMLDI010000045.1 GCA_946478845.1 uncultured Paenibacillaceae bacterium | reverse complement strand
AAAGTGAATATGGAAAGTTATAAACAAATTGTAGATGCTTTAGGCGGTGTAAATGTAAATAATAAATTTACCTTTACTTATGAAGGGGTAACTTTCCCTGCTGGCCCTCTCTTTTTGGAAAATGGGGAAAAAGCATTAAAGTATACCCGCATGCGTTATGATGATCCTAACGGAGATTTTGGGCGTCAGGAACGCCAAAAACAGGTCATTCAAGCAATTATTGAAGAAGGGGCACAGGTATCTAACATTTCCAAGTTTACAGATATCCTGCAAGTGCTTGGGGACAATATTAAGACCAATTTAACCTTTGATGAAATGATGCTTATACAGAAGAATTATAAAAATTGCCGTTTGAATACGAAAAGCTTTGTTGTTCAGGGAAATGGCAGCAATATTAACGGTGTTTACTATTATATTGTGACCGAGGCAGAACGGCAAAAGATATCTACTCAATTAAAAGAACATTTGAATATTAAATAAATAAAAAAGAGGTAGAAAACTGAACAAAAAATCTTTATTAAATATTAGTAAGGGGCTATTGCAAAACGAACTGATTAGTTCGTAAGCAACGGCCTTTTTTTATGGACTTTAGTCTGTTGAGCCTGAAGAAGGCGAAACATAAAACCACCCGCTATGTGGTTATGATTTTTTTCTAAAAAATAAAACTGCGAGTCCCAAGATAGCCCGCAGTTTACGTATAATTTGAAGTGTGACCAACAAAATTATACAAAAAGAATTATAAAACTAATTTGATTATAAAAACAAGCATAAAACGTTAGGCTTGATCTCAACGGTTGTGGGAAGAACAGGTGATGTTGTCGGGTAATTGGACTTACAGCTTGTTCACTGGCTCAACCAAGACCACGAGGTTTGTGGAGCGAATGACTCAAATACCTAGATATTTTTACTATAATCCGTAAATTTATATAGGTTTTTGGGACCATCTCACTGGAGCTCTTTTTACATTCCCTGGGGACCCTGTGCTCCTGGCATTATTGCCAATCCACCCATGCCGGGCATTCCGCCCATGCCAGGCATTCCATCCATACCAGGCATTCCGCCCATACCGGGCATTCCATTCATGCCAGCCATTCCACCCATGCCCATGCCAGGCATGGTTGGGAATTGCATTCCTGGTCCCATATGGTCATCTTCTTCCATGAACATTTTTTGACAGTAGATTTCATCCATACGAGGGATATGAATGATATCTCCTTTTTTCAGAGAAGGAGTTTGCTGTAAATGGGGGTTCATCTCCATTAAAATAGGATGGGGTACGTTATATTGTTTGCAAAGGTGATGGATCGTATCTCCTTCTACGCATTTATGTTTCATGGAAAAAGATTTGTCTCTTTCATCCTCTCTAGAAAAAGGTCGGGGACGACGGCCGAAGGGGAAGATAAAGAAGAAAGGGAAGAAGCGACGTGGTCGATAATAAGGATAGTAAGGGTAATAAGGATAATATGGATAATAAGGATAATATGGATAATATGGTGGGTAAAATTGACGATCCATTCAATGACCTCCTAAGAGATTTGTTGACGTAGTATCTTATGGGCAATCCGCCCAAAGGGTTACAAAAAAGTAGAAATAAAAAACCGAATGAGTTGATCATTCGGTTTTTTCTATTAAATGTTGTAAAGGATTGTGCCTGTTTGGCTTAAATCATATCCCCCGATGGTTTTTAGTTCTTTTTGGAATGAGGTTGAACGCAGTGTGGCTAATAGATTTTCAATGATTTCTTCATTTTCTGGTTTATTAAGGATTACAATGTCATACCGTTCTTTCATCATAGGAATAAAGTCTACATCAACCATGGTGGATATTCTTTCAATGCCGATGCCTGCATCCGCTTCCCCATTGGCGATCATGGCAGCAACAACAAGATGATTGGTTTCTTCCTTTTCGTAACCTTGAATCATTTTGCTGGATAACCCATGAAGCTTTAACTGTTCATCAAGTAATACTCTTGCTCCTGAACCTTTTTCCCGATTTACAATTAAAATATCTTCACGTATTAAATCTTCCCAGGAATGAATGTTTTTAGGGTTTCCTTTTTTAATATAGATTCCGGCAGTGCGATACAACAGATTAACTACAAGAACAGGAAACCCAGTCAGAATTTTTTTGACATAAGGGATGTTATATTCCCCTGTTTCCCCATCAAATAAATGAATGGCAACAATGTCTGTTTCCTCTCGAAACATGGCCATCAATCCGGATAAACCGCCAACATAAGAACGCAATGGGCGAAAATCCCCTGAAGATTTTTCTAAATGCAAGGATAGGATGTCCAGAGCTGAATCCTGTCCACTGATAACAAGGGGGCGAAATGGGACTTTACCAGGTAAGGAAATGCCTATTGCTGGTGGATCAACTTTCTTCAATCCTATTTTTCTATTATTTTTATAGTTTTCTAAATCACTTTCTTCAACCCGCATTTGCCTTCCTACGCGATAGGCTTGTAATTCTCCTTTTTTTATTAAGTCATATACTGTTAACTTCGATACTTTTAACAGCTTCGATAGTTCATCAATTGTATAGGATATTTGATTACTCAATGAAGGAGCCTCTCTTTCTTAGACAAATCTATGCTTTTCCTCTGCTTTAAGTTTAAGGGGTAGACGTTCATTATAATTATTTTTGTCAGATTATCTGACAATATTTATTACAGCCATATATTAACTAATTATAATTTATTATAATTAATTATAAATAGTTATAATGAATATTACAAACGGGGGACTTGCTATGAAAAAAATCGGACTGCTTATTTTATCCATGGTTATGTTTTTGGTTTTTTCCGGATGTACCACAAACCAAAGTTCAACTACTCAAAAGAAGGAACTTGTTATTTCTGCAGCAGCAAGTATGACTGATGCATTAAATGAGATTAAAAAGGAATTTGAAAATGACCATCCTGAAATCCTACTTACATATAATTTCGGAAGTTCAGGAAAATTAGTGCAGCAAATTGATTCAGGGGCGCCAGCAGATGTATTTATCTCAGCAGGAAAAAGTTATGTTGATAAACTGGAAGAGAAAAATTTAATTATTAAAGATAGCCGATTTAATATGGCGAAAAATGAGTTGGTTTTGATTGAAAACAAGGAACAAAACATTAATATAAGTTCATTTCAAGAGTTAGCACAATTAAAAGATAAAAAAATAGCGATAGGTAATCCTGAAAGTGTTCCAGCAGGTAAATATGCTGAAGAAGTCTTTACTCATTTTAATATGTTAAATCAGGTGAAAGAACAGCTTGTCATGGGCAGTGATGTGCGCCAGGTGCTGGCTTATATTGAATCAGGCAATGCTGAGGTTGGGATTGTATATGCAAGTGATGCTTTAATATCAGAAAAAGTAAAAGTGTTAGCTACTTCTGATGCTACATGGCATTCTCCTATTGTTTATCCTTGTGCCATCGTGAAAGCTTCTACAAAACAAACAGAAGCAGAATTATTTTTAACCTATTTAAAAGGGGAAAAAAGCAAAAAGATTTTGCAGAACTATGGCTTTAAGTAGGAGGGAGAATGGATGGCAACAATAGATTTTCATCCATTGTACTTATCATTAAAAATAGCTGTTATTGCTACCGTTATTGTATTTATCCTCGGGGTCCTTTTTGGGAGGGTGTTTGCAAGAAAGGAGTTTTTTGGCAAAAGTGTCATTGAAGCTTTTTTCCTGCTTCCCCTAGTCCTTCCCCCAACGGTAGTTGGTTTTGGTTTATTGATTCTTTTCGGCAAAAATGGGTGGATTGGACAATGGTTGTTAGAATGGTTTAATTATCAAGTGGTATTTACCTGGGTTGGCGCAGTCATTGCCTCCATTGTTGTTTCCTTTCCTTTAATGTATCAAAATGCTTTAGGGGCATTCCGGCAATACGATGTTCGACTGGAAAATGCAGCAAGAACCATGGGGGCCAGTGAGTGGAGAGTGTTCTGGACCGTTTCCTTCCCTTTAGCCTGGCCTTCTCTCCTTTCGGGGCTGGTATTAGCTTTTGCCAGAGCTCTTGGGGAATTTGGTGCAACACTCATGTTAGCAGGATATCTTCCTGGTAAAACAGATACCATTCCACTTGCTATCTATTTTGCTGTAGAATCTGGCCATTCTGAAGAAGTTACTTTTTGGGTATTAGTCATTGTAGCCATTGGGTTTAGTGGCATTCTGTGGTTAAATCAATGGAACCGTCGGAAAAATAAGCTGATGAATCATTCTGATTCCCTGGAGGGATAAAAATGTTGAAAGTGGCAATCAAAAAAAAGCTGAAACAATTTTCCCTTGATGTATCCTTCCAAATGAATAATGAAATCGTCGTTCTATTTGGTCCATCAGGGTCGGGAAAAACAACGATACTAAATTCCCTTGCTGGATTAGTACGGCCAGATGATGGGGAAATTGTAAGAGATCAGGAAGTGCTTTTTCATTATAAAAAAGTGTTTCTTCCTACGAAAAATAGAAATGTTGGTTATTTATTTCAAGATTATGCCCTTTTCCCCCATATGACTATTGAAAGAAATATTACCTATGGAATACGGTCAAAAACCCTACCTGGATTTCTGCAACAGTGGATACAGATTACAGGGATTCAACATTTAATGAAAAAATACCCTAACCAAATTTCAGGAGGGGAGAAGCAAAGGGTGGCTCTGGTGAGGGCTCTTGCTCCACAACCTAAGCTTTTATTATTAGACGAACCCTTTTCAGCCCTGGATTCTACTAACCGTATAAATTGCCAGGATGAATTGTTATTTATTCATAGGAAGTGGCGGGTTCCTATTCTTCTTGTTACCCATGATGAAGGTGAAGCTATGAAACTAGCTGATCGCATTCTATATATTGAAAAAGGAAAAATCATCAACAGCAAAACCATTAGAATAAAGAAATCCCAGGGAATTTAATGGACCTGGGATTTCTTTATGCCACTTCATGTCAGCTTTCCTATATATATAAATACAGATATGGTTAAAGGTGGTTCGTTAAATGAATAATACTAAGCTTGACCATCCTTGAATAGAAATAGAGATAAAATGATGTTAAGTTATCTAACAAGATAATGGTAATTAACTTAGGGGGAAGGTAAACTAAGAATCAAGAAAGATGTTACATAAGGTGACATCAAATGAAAGGGGGGAAAAGAATAAGTAAGAGTAAAGGGGTGATGCAGTACTTATAAGATTTAGTACTTCTAAAAAAAGCTTGGCTTATTGCTAGGTATATTCTTAGACTCCTTATGTGAAAATTTTCGCAAAACAATATAATCATAGTGTTAAATGGTATGGATGATCGATACGATTGAAAGGAGGAGCCCATGGCTACACAAAAGAAAGCGGGATGTTCTGCTGGCGGCGGATGTTCATCAAACGTTGGAAATGATCTGGAACCGCACATTCAGGAAAAAGTCGCTAAGCATCCATGTTATAGCGAGGATGCCCATCACCACTTTGCGCGCATGCACGTAGCTGTCGCGCCCGGATGTAACATCCAATGTAATTATTGCAATAGAAAATATGACTGTGCCAATGAAAGCAGACCGGGTGTAGTAAGCGAGGTGTTAAAACCTGAAGAAGCGGTGAAAAAAGTCCTTGTTGTTGCTGGGAAAATTCCGCAAATGTCTGTTGTAGGGATCGCAGGACCAGGGGATCCTTTGGCCAATCCGGAAAAAACCTTCGCTACCTTTAAAGGCATTTATGAACAAGCACCAGACATTAAATTGTGTCTAAGCACTAATGGATTACGGTTAATTGATTATGTGGAAGAAATTAAGTCTCTAAACGTTGATCACGTAACAATCACTATCAATGCCGTTGATCCGGAAGTGGGACAACACGTTTATTCCTGGATCTACTTTGAAGGGAAACGTTATGAAGGATACGATGCAGCAAAAATTTTAATCGAACGACAACTTCAAGGCTTAGATGCTTTAAAGGAGCACGGTATTCTTTGTAAGGTTAATTCAGTATTAATTCCCGGAGTAAATGATAAGCATTTAAAAGAAGTATCCCGGGTAGTTAAAGAAAAAGGAGCTTTCCTTCATAATATTATGCCCCTTATCGTAGCTCCAGGGACGGTTTTTGAAAAGAAAGGCATTCAAGAACCCAAACCAGGAGACTTACACAACCTACAGGATGAATGTTCTGATGGGAACATGCGAATGATGCGTCACTGCAGGCAATGCCGGGCTGATGCAGTAGGGTTGCTAGGGGAAGATCGCAGCGATGAATTTACGAAGGAAGCATTCTTAGCTGAAGAAATCAACTACGATCCTGAATATCGTAAACAAATCCATGCCGAACTTGAAAAGAAAATAGAATGGAAAAAACAAAAAAGGATGCAAAGAGAACAACGCAAAAAGTTGGCCTCTGCATCCACGGTCCGAGTGGCAGTAGCTTCCCGCGGCAACGGCAAGGTCAACTTGCACTTTGGACACGCAAAAGAATTTATGATTTACGAAGTCCAGGGCAACAATCTTCGCTTTGTTGGAATTCGTAAAGTTCAAGCCTATTGTAATGGAACTGTATCCTGTGGTGATGACAAAGAAACCACATTGGTAGAGACCATAAAAGGCATTACTGATTGCCACATGCTCATCTGTAGCGGGATTGGTGAAGGTCCTAAACAAGAGTTAATCGCATCTGGGGTAGTACCTATTGTACAAAAAGGCGAAATTGAAGAAGTAATTCTTGATTCTATGAAATATTTATTGCGATTTAATTTTATCGCGGAAGAAGAAAAGGTGTCAAGCAAATAAAAAACATGGGGAAAGGTGTGGATTTTCATGCGTCAAATCGCTTTTTATGGTAAGGGTGGTATTGGTAAATCAACGACTTCTCAAAATACTTTAGCTCAACTTTCAACTAAATTCGGGCAAGATGTAATGATCGTAGGTTGTGACCCGAAAGCTGACTCTACTCGTTTAATCTTAAATACCAAAGTACAAGATACAGTTCTTCACTTAGCTGCAGCAAAAGGGACCGTTGAGGATCTTGAATTAGCAGACGTTCTTCGTACTGGTTATGGGGATATCAAATGCGTAGAATCCGGTGGTCCAGAACCTGGCGTAGGTTGCGCAGGACGTGGGATTATTACTTCCATTAACTTCTTAGAAGAACAAGGTGCATACGAAGGACGGGATTTCGTTTCTTATGATGTATTGGGTGACGTAGTTTGCGGCGGTTTCGCAATGCCAATCCGTGAAAATAAAGCCCAAGAAATCTACATTGTATGTTCCGGTGAAATGATGGCCATGTACGCAGCTAACAACATTGCTCGCGGGGTTTTAAAATATGCAAATACCGGCGGCGTTCGCCTCGGTGGCTTAATTTGTAACAGCCGTAACACTGACCGTGAAGACGAATTAATTATGGAACTTGCTCGCCGTTTAAATACGCAAATGATTCACTTTGTACCGAGGGACAATATTGTACAACATGCAGAGTTACGGAAAATGACTGTTGCACAATATGCTCCTGATCATCCTCAAGCAAAAGAATATGAAATTCTTGCTGATAAAATTTTACACAACGATAAGTTGACTATTCCGACCCCAATCGAAATGGAAGAGTTAGAAGAGCTCCTCTTAGATTTCGGTATTATCGAAGATGATGAAACAAAAATCAAAAAATTAGAAGAAGCTGAAGCAGCGAAAAAATAAGGAAACATCCAGGCAAAAAAGGGGGGAGAGTTACTGTGAGTACCACTAAAGAAGCCCAAGAAAAAATGATTGATGATTTGCTAAAAGCTTATCCTGAGAAAACCCGAAAATTTCGGGAAAAACACTTCGAAGTGAATGATGAAGAAAATATTAGCGGCAGCAAGTGCTCCATTAAGTCTAATATTAAAACTCGCCCAGGGGTTATGACCGTTCGTGGTTGTACCTATGCAGGGTCCAAAGGGGTAGTATGGGGACCCATTAAAGATATGGTGCATATCAGCCATGGTCCTGTTGGATGCGGCCAGTATAGCTGGGGGACTCGCCGCAACTACAGTAACGGGGAACTGGGGATTAATTCATTTGTTGCCATGCAGGTAACCAGTGACTTCCAGGAAAAAAATATCGTATTCGGTGGCGATAAAAAGCTGGAACAACTTTGTCGGGAAATCAAGGAAATGTTCCCGCTGGCAAAAGGGATTTCCATTCAATCTGAATGTCCAATTGGGTTAATTGGTGACGACATTGAAGCAGTTGCCAAGAAAATGTCCAAAGAATTGGAAATGCCAATTGTGCCTGTTCGTTGTGAAGGATTCCGTGGCGTGAGCCAATCCTTAGGTCACCATATTGCCAATGATGCCATCAGGGATCATGTAATGGGCAAAGGGGAATTAGAAGAGACAGGTCCTTACGATGTAGCGATTATCGGGGATTACAATATTGGCGGTGACGCATGGGCATCCCGGATTCTTTTAGAAGAAATGGGATTACGGGTTATTGCCCAATGGTCTGGGGATGGTACCATTAATGAATTGTCTATTACCCATAAAGCAAAATTGAACCTGATCCACTGCTACCGTTCCATGAACTATATTTGTAAAACCATGGAACAAAAATATGGGATTCCTTGGATGGAATACAATTTCTTTGGTCCTTCCAAAACCATTGAAAGCTTACGGAAGATTGCAGCTTTCTTCGATGAAACAATCCAGGCCAATGCTGAAAAAGTGATTGCGAAGTACCAAAAAGAAATGGATGAAGTCCTCGCTAAATTCCGTCCTCGTTTGGAAGGAAAGAAAGTTATGCTGCTCGTAGGCGGTCTCCGTCCTCGCCATACCATTGGCGCTTATGAAGACCTGGGCATGGAAATTGTGGCTACCGGATATGAATTCGCCCACAAAGATGACTATCAACGCACTTATAGCGAAGTGAAGGAAGGCACTGTAATTTATGATGACCCAACCGCTTACGATCTAGAGTACATTGCACAGGCAATGAACGTAGATTTAGTGGGATCCGGTGTAAAAGAGAAATACGTATTCCATAAAATGGGGGTACCTTTCCGTCAAATGCACTCCTGGGACTATAGTGGTCCTTACCATGGTTTTGATGGTTTCAAAATCTTTGCTCGCGATATGGATATTGCAATAAACAGTCCAACATGGAACTTGATGAAAGACCCATTCTAAGAGAGGTGACAGAGATCATGACGAAAAAAGTGGAGATTAAGGATCATAACACTTTATTCCAGTCTGAAAAATATGTAAAACAGGCTGAAAACAAAAGAGAATTTGAAAATCCCTGCACCTTGCAAGAGGTCGAAGAGGTAAAAGATTATTTAAAAACTGAAGAATACAAAGAAAAGAACTTTGCTCGCGAAGGACTTACAATTAACCCGGCAAAAGCTTGCCAGCCCTTAGGGGCTGTGCTGGCCGGCCTTGGATTCGAAGGAACCTTGCCTTTCGTCCATGGGTCTCAAGGTTGCGTAGCTTATTTCCGTAGCCATTTTTCCCGCCATTTCAAAGAGCCGGTTCCTGCGGCTTCCTCTTCTATGACAGAAGATAGTGCGGTGTTTGGAGGAATGAGAAACCTTGTAGAAGGTCTCGGAAATAGCGCAACTTTATATAAACCAAAAATGATCGCCATGAGTACTACATGTATGGCAGAAGTAATCGGTGATGACTTGCAGGCTTTTATTGGAACTGCACGTCAGGAGGGCAATATTCCTGAAGACTTCCCTGTACCCTTTGCCAATACTCCAAGTTTTGTCGGTTCTCATATTACTGGCTACGATAGCATGATGAAATCTATTCTTAGCTACCTCTTTGAAAAAGAACCTGGTGAAATTGAAAAAACTGAAAAAATCAACCTGATCCCTGGCTTTGAAACCTATACTGGGAACATCGTTGAACTTAAAAGGATCCTATCCCTTATGGGAGTAGAGTACACAGTTCTTGGTGACCATAGTGACAATTTAGATTCACCAGCAAATGGAGAATATGAACTCTACTATGGCGGAACAAAATTAGAGGATGTTCCTAAAGCAGCAGGGGCCAAAGCTACCTTCAACTTACAAAAATATCCTTTAAAGAAAACGGCGAAATACATCGAAGAAAAATGGGAACAACCTGTAATCAATGGACCATACCCTATTGGTATCGAAAAAACCGATGCACTCATTAAAAAGATTGCAGAAATTACAGGGAAAGAGATTCCTCAAGAATTAAAAGATGAACGTGGCAGAGTAATTGATGCTTTCGTTGACTCCCATGCCTACCTTCACGGAAAACGAGTAGCGATTGCCGGGGATCCGGACATCGTACTTGGAATGATTTCCTTCTGTTTAGAAGTCGGAATCGAGCCGGTACATATTGTATGTACCAATGGGGATAAAGAGTTTGAGGAAGAAGCTTACGCTTTATTAAAAGCAAGCCCATATGGAATTGATGGCAAAGTGTATACCGGAAAAGACCTCTGGCACCTTCGTTCATTGCTCTTAACGGATCCAGTAGACTTTGTGATCGGCAGCACCTTCATGAAATTCAATGCCAAAGATGCTGATATTCCATTAGTTCGGGTAGGATTCCCAATCTTTGACCGTCACCACTTACATCGTTATCCAATTATTGGGTACCAGGGTGCATTAAATCTATTAACAACTATCGTTAATACCATCCTAGAAGAACTCGATAAGGATGCTCCTGGACATAGCTTTGATGCGGTTCGTTAAGCAGAATTAAAAGGGGAGATGGATCTTGAAGCGTCAGGTGATGGAAGCCTTTATTGAGCCCGCTTGTGAACATAACCAGCCTAGCCATAAAGGGTGTGCAATGCCAAAGCCGGGTGAAGCTGCCGGTGGTTGTTCCTTCGATGGGGCCCAGATCACTCTTCTTCCCATCGCTGATGTAGCCCATCTTGTTCACGGGCCCCTGGCTTGCGCGGGAAATAGTTGGGAAAGTAGGGGGAGCCTGTCTTCAGGCCCCCATCTTTTCCAATATGGATTTACCACCGATTTAAGTGAACAGGACATTATTTTCGGCGGTGAACGAAAATTACGGCAAGCGATTTATGAAATTATTCAACGATTTCATCCTCCGGCCATTTTCGTTTATTCTACGTGCGTGACAGCTTTAATTGGCGAAGATTTAGATGCCATTTGCCAAGATGAAACAAAAAAATGGGGAACTCCCGTGATTCCAGTTAATAGTCCAGGGTTTGTCGGAAGCAAAAATCTTGGAAATCGTTTAGCAGGGGAGGCACTCCTTCAATATGTAATAGGTACCGCTGAACCCCCTGAAACCACACCCTTTGATCTCAATTTAATAGGTGAGTATAACATTGCGGGGGAAATGTGGGACTTAGAGCCCTTATTTAATAAAGTAGGCATTCGAGTATTATCCCATTTAACCGGAGATGGCCGTTTTGAAGAAGTTCGTTATGCCCATCGCGCGAAAGCGAATATGGTGGTGTGTAGCCGAGCTCTCATAAATATGGCACGTAAAATGGAAGAAAAATACGGCATTCCGTACTTTGAAGGTTCATTTTATGGAGCACGAGAAACAAGCGCTTCACTGCGGCAAATGGGTCGGGTATTTAATGATCCAGATCTTACGAGACGAATTGAGAACTTGATTAAAGAAGAAGAGGAAAAGTTAAGCCAGGATCTAGTATATGAAAGGCAAATTTTACGAGGGTTAAAAGTTGTTCTTTATACTGGTGGCGTAAAAAGTTGGTCTGTCATTACGGCTCTACAAGAACTAGGGATGAAAGTGGTTGCTGTAGGTACCAATAAAAGCACAAAAGATGATGTTGCCCGAATCAAAGAAAGAGCAGGACACGATGTTGAGCTTATTGAATCCGATGGTGCAGCCCGTATCTTAAAAGCCGTCAAAACAAAAAAAGCTGACATCATAATTGCAGGTGGACGCAATATGTATTTGGCTTTGAAGGAACAAATTCCTTTTCTAGATATTAATCAAGAAAGACATACAGCCTATGCAGGATATGTTGGTTTGAAAAGATTAGCCCAACACCTTGTTCATTCCATTCAACATCCCATATGGGAACTGGTCCGTTATAAAACCAGGTGGCAGGAGGAATTATCCAATGACAGTTAAGGTGTTGAAAAAAAATATTTCCATGAACCCTTTAAAAATTAGCCCGCCTTTGGGTGGGGCACTGGCTTTACAAGGTTTCTTTAAATCCATGCCCATCATTCATGGTTCTCAGGGATGTGCAGCTTTTGCTAAATCATTAATGACCCGGCATTTTCGTGAACCCATTGCGATGCAAACCACTGCATTGCAGGAAATGAATGTAATCTTTGGTGCAGAAAAATCCCTTCATCAAGCCCTAGACAATGTTATTGCCAAGCATAACCCGGAATTTATTGGGGTTTTAAGTACAGCGTTAACAGAAGTTGCAGGTGATGACCTACAGGGAAACATCAAAGAATATGTGGAAAAAAATCCTTCAGATCACCGTCTTATTTTTGGCGCTTCTCTTCCTGATTTTAAAGGGTCCCTGGAAACAGGCTATAGTAAAACCGTGGAAAATCTTGTAGATACCGTGATAAAAAGTGGAAATCTTCCTACGAAAACCGTTCGTAATCGAGTGAATCTCCTTCCTGCTGCCCATTTGACCCCAGGGGATGTAATGGAAATCAAAGAAATCCTCTATCAATTTGGCTGCGAAGTGATTACGATTCCTGATTTATCAGCGTCTCTATCCGGTCATCTATTAACAGGTTATTCTGCTTTAAGCAGAGGAGGAGTACCCATTGAATCCCTGCAACAAATGTTGACGGCTGAGATGACTCTTGTTATCGGTTCTAGCATGGAACCTGTAGGAAAAATAATAGAAAAAGCAGGAGGAGTTCCTTACAGGGTATTTCCAAGTTTAACAGGATTACAGGTCAATGATGACTTTTTCTCATTTCTCCAAACCTGGAGAAGGAAAAAAACTCCTATCAAATATCTCTGGCAACGGGAAAATTTACTGGATGCCATGTTAGATGCACATTTTTACTTTGGAGGAAAACGTGCAGTTGTGGCCTTAGAACCTGATCATTTGTATGCCATGTTCGGATGGTTAAAAGAAATGGGTATTTCTTTGCAAGGAATCGTATCATCGATCCCAACCCCTATTTTAAAAAGGATGGAAGAAGAAGTATGGATTGGTGATTTAGGTGACCTTGAAGATATAGCCAGGGGTGCAAACCTATGGATAAGCAACTCCCATGGAAAACAGGGGGCCGAAAGGATCGGGGCACATTTTATCCCATTAGGTTTTCCTATTTTCGACCGATTAGGTACACCTATTTTTACGAGTGTAGGGTACAGGGGTACCACAGATTTACTAATACAAGTTGGAAACCAACTGTTGGAGGATTAGGAGGATTGAGCTTATGAAAGTAGCTTTTGCAACCGATGATGAAAAAGTAATCAATTCCCATTTTGGGAAATGTGAATTGTTTATCATTTATGATATTACCCCGGAAAAATACTCCTGGTATACCACTCGTTATATTTCAAATGAAGATAGCGATGATGAGTACGGCAGAATCGATAAACGGGTAGATGCTATGTCTGATTGTTCCCTTGTTTTTATTACGCAAATCGGGCCAACAGCAGCAGCTAAGGTGACAAAAAAGAAAATCATGCCCATAAAAGTGGAGTCAGGAACAGAAATTGTCCAACAATTAGATCGTCTCCTTCTTATGTTACAAAACAAACCGCCACTCTGGTTAGCGAAAATTATGAATCAAGAAAAAAGTCAGGAAGAGGTGATTTAAGAGTGGAAGTAGATATTGCTACATCTTCATTTGCTAAAAACTTGATTCTTGTCATTGATTCTTATGATAGTTTAGGAGTTTATCGGAATTTTACTCCCGAACAAAAAATGGCTCACAATTTTCTCTTAACAAATGAGGAAAAGCAACAAATGATATCTTGCGGCCATCTTGATGAAAAATACAAAGCACAAATCACTCTTTTCTTCCAGGCAGTAGCACTTACCATTGAAGAGAAAACAGGGAAAATGGTGAGCAGCATTATGGAAATTAATGATGAAGGATTTGGTAGAGCGGTACTTTATTCAGGTAGATTAGTTTTATTAAGCAAAGGTCTGCGTGGAACCATGCAATTCGGATATACGAAAATGGAAAAAACCATTAAAGAAGGAGAAAAATACGTAGCAGATGGTTGTTCCTGGATCGAGAAATATCCGGAAGTTGTGAATCTTTAAATCGTTGTAAAAAGGTGAAAGGGGAATTATACCATGGATCAACTTCTTGCGGACCTACATGATACAGAAGATTTCTTTCATTTTTACCAGGTGCCCTATGATAAAAAAGTTGTGGCTGTTGCAAGACTTCATATCCTGAAAAAGTTTAATCAATTTCTTGTTCAGGAAGATTTATTATGGGGGGATCCTCGTGATCCAGCTACCTGGGAAAAACAAAGACTCCAATTGATTCGCGCATACGAAGTCTTTGTGCATTCGACCCCAATTCAGGAGAAGGTATTTCCTGTATTTCATCAGAATACAGAGGCCTTTATTCCATTATCAAAAATAAAAAGGGGGAAATGACATGTGGGGGAATGAAATGTATCGGTTTAACCTGGAAGATGAGGTTATGGCTACGAAAGACATTCGAAACGATGGTACGTTTCCCAATAAACCTAGAGGGGAAATCATAATTAGGCAGGGCGAAAAAGGTGTGGTGGTCGATCACGGGTATTTTCTTCAGGATATTCTTGTGTATTCCGTTTATTTCGAATCCGGGCTGATTGTCGGTTGTCTGGAAAAGGAACTGGAATCCGTCAAGAAAGAGAGGGAACTAGCATGATTGAATTTACGGAGGAAGCAAAAGTACGGGCCATAGAAATAATCGATGAACAGGGGTTTGGAGAGACCTCTGGCCTTCGCATTCGTTTAATTAATGAAGGATGCACATTAAAGTATGAAATGGATTGGGAAGAAGTTATGCAGCCAGGAGATCGCATCATGGTAAAAAATCGCTTAATCGTTTATATGGATGCCTTTACTTATGATGTCCTACAAAATGCTGTGGTTGATTATTTTTACAAAGGAGATCAAGAAGGTTTTGTCATCCGCAACATGAAATCGGCTTGTTCCACCTGTTCCGATTCAGGGGGAACCTGTCACTAACGATAGGAGGTGGGGAAGGTTTGAAAGCCAAAATATGTGATACGACATTAAGAGACGGCGAGCAAGCGGTTGGAGTAGTTTTTACTTTTTCTGAACGGCAAAAAATACTGGAAATGATGGCAAAGACAGGAATTGATCAGGCGGAAGTAGGTATTCCAGCCATGGGTGAGGATGAAGTAAAGGATTTACAAAAACTGGCCCAATTAAATTATCCAATCATCCTGTCTACCTGGAACCGTGCTGTCCAGGAGGACCTGAATAAAGCGTATAAAACAGGTATTAAAAGAGCTCATGTCTCCATTCCCACCTCTCCCGTTCAAATGAAAGCAAAGTTAGGAATGAACCCCCGCCAGGTTGAAGAGCGAATTCGCAGAGCGGTTGCATATGGGCAACAAAAAGGCATGATCATCAGCGTTGGGTTAGAAGATGCTTCCCGAGCTGAGCAAGATTTTCTTATTTATCTAATGCAGAAATTGGTAGGAGATGGGGTTCAGCGGTTTCGTTATGCGGATACGGTTTCCGTTTTGAATCCTGTAACAACCAGTCATCGAATGGAGAAAATCGTTCAATCCCTTCCTAAGGATGTTGAATTGGAAATCCACTGCCATAATGATTTTGGTTTGGCCACGGCCAATACCTTAGCGGCCATGTCTGCAGGGGTGCAATGGGCCAGTACTACAGTAATGGGCCTTGGAGAACGGGCAGGAAATGCAGCTTTAGAAGAAGTGGTTATGGCCTGGAGACATTTATATCAGGGAGAGGATGGTATTGATGTAAGGTATCTGCAACCCCTAGCATCCTTTGTTAGCAATGCTTCCGGGAGAAAATTATCTGAAGCAAAGCCCATTGTCGGGTCCATGGTTTTTTCTCATGAATCGGGAATTCACGTGGATGGATTGCTGAAAAATCCGAAAACCTATCAATCCTTTGATCCTGGTGAAATTGGGAGAAAACATCAGTTTGTTCCTGGAAGGCATTCAGGATTTAGTACCATTGTCTATTTGTTGCAGCAAGAGGGAATAGAAATAGACCCTAACAAACGAGACGAATTAATGAAAAGAGTTCGCTCTCGAGCTTTACGTCAGAAACGGGCGTTACATATACCGGAAGTAAAAGAAATTGCACAAAAACTGCTCCAAAGCCGAGGATGATTCCCGGCTTTTTTATTTTGCTGAAAAACGTTAACCAAACCCTAATCAAAAATATAAAAATTATACAAATTAATTGATTATTATCAAAGATGAAAGTACTATTATAATTTAATAAATCTATTAAAACGAAGGAGCAAACATGCCGGAAATTAATGTGCAGTCTGAAAAAAAACTAGACCCAAAAAAACTACCCAAAAAAGTATTGATCTTCAATCCCGTAACCATATCAAAAGTACTGCAAACGATTTTGAATATCGCATTAATCATTCTAGGCCTCGTTTTGTCTATTTTACTTAGCAAAGAATTGTATTTCTTTCTGAAATTGAATATCTTATCTGATCAAATGGATTTTCATGCTTTTTTGCAGCAAATTCTTGTGTTTTTCCTATACTTTGAGTTCATCTCGATGATTGTAAAGTATTTTCGCGATCAGTATCATTTCCCTTTGCGGTATTTCTTGTATATTGGGATTACTGCAATGGTTCGCTTAATTATTGTTGAACACAATGATCCCTATAGTACATTGCTTTATTCTCTTGTGATACTAATTTTGATAATTGGCTACTATATTATCAATAAAACTCCCCGTGAAAGATTATAGAAATAATAAACCAAGATCCGTAACACTTATAAAGTGATTACGGGTTCTTTTAATTGATTCCTTGAAAAGTTGGGGAGCTACATTTATTACAAATATGGATGTTGATAAAAATTACCTTGGAGAAAATCCTCTCCCAAAATAGACTTTTTAATAAAAGAAGGTTGGATATCCTAAGATACCCAACCTATCGATTGTAACACTTCAAACGATCCGGTCATCTGAACCAACACATCATTAAGCTTTAAATGTGATTGATTCAGGTACCATTTTCTGTAATTGATTCTCATCTAATTTAATGAGTTTTGGAATACTTGATGAGGTGTCAAGTTTGTAGTTGTCTATGATATTCAACAAATGTTTCATGATCACTTCATGACTGGGTTCAGGCGTTATATCAGGTACATCTAATTGGGTTAAATGTTCTCCCGGTTTTAATACTTTACTGATCGGAAGCCCGTTTGGAGGGGCTGCCAGTGTAATAATCATTCCTTCCGAGTCGTGAATTACGACTAAACGCATTTCGATCGCCTCCCAATTCTTATTATCGTCCAACTGTGCTTACATAAATAAAAAAACTTCTTAAGATTACATCTCCAAAATTGCGCATTCTCACTCCAATTAAGACTTCTCCAGGGGTTCGTTGTTCTACCCTAAGTTCCTGAACAACTATTACGCTATGTCTACCTACAAGAATAGGATCGTCTGGGATGGCAGTTGCAGTAATGGTTGAGTGTCGGTATGCATCCATAGGTCCTAATATCCAATCTTCATCAGTTCCCGGAACCCATCTTCTTCCTGCAACAGGTACTGGGGGTAAAAAGATGACATTAGCCATTTTTGTCCTCCTTTCTTTGTTTAAATTGAAATTAATCTAAAGATAAGAAATTGATTTTTTTCTAAATTTAGGTACGAGATATAACGTTAGTACGTTATAAGTAGTACTGACAAGAAAAGGATAGTGTATGGAAGGTTTAGTTATATAGGAAAACTATTAGCGATATAACCTAATATTGATAAATTTCCATATGTTGCTAATCTATTGTGAAAACAGCATGTTTTATAACTAATAATTAATGATAATGATGGTTGAAAACGAAAAGAGAATAATTTATAAGAATGAAACCCCGTGCTAATGATTATTTTCTTTATAGATTGTGTTAAAAATTTCCTAAATAAAGATATCTTATTTGTTAAAAGCAACCTTTTTAGCAAATAAAAACGCTACTTATAAAAGTGGCATCCTCGAAGTTTTGTCGAGGAGAAGGAAGTGAAAAAATGCAAAATAATGGCTGGATCGCTACTTTTGAAACCTATGTAGAAAAAGTGATCGAAGAGTCTCATCTTCCCGGTGTTGCCATCGGGTTAGCAAAAGATGGAAGGTTCTTTTATGAAAAGGGTTTTGGTTACCGTGATGTAGAAAATCAGTTGAAAGTTACGAGTGATACTGTATTTGCCATTGGGTCGATTACGAAATCTTTTACATGCGTTGCCTTAATGCAATTACAGGAGAAGGGTAAGCTCTCCTTGCATGAACCCATTAAAAAATATTTACCTGATTTTCATCTTAAAAACGGGAAATATGCCGATCAAATGACCATTCATCATTTTATGACACATACGAGTGGTATTCCTGACCTAAAATCATTTCCAATCGCATTGTACGATAGTTTAACAGATGATGATTTCAAGAATGATCCACTTATTCGAGGGGAAAAGAGTGAGTATAAACCTGTTCAATCGTATGAAGAATATTTGGATTATATTGCGCAACTCGATATTCAATTGTTGGGTAAACCTGGGACACAATGGTGTTACAACAATGATTGCTATGGAAGCAAAAGTGCTCGATGCTCCAATAGTGTTAAATCCCATTCAAAAAGATATATTTCTGTTGGAAGGGACTATGGATTATGTGCACTTTGATAGAAATACAGATAATGAGATTATCTCCATGCATTATAAAGGGCTTAAGTTCTCGAAAGCTTAATCTAGTACACCAAATGAGCAAGAGATGCTTTTTTATAAAAAGAGAATATTGAGTGATAAACAAAGAAGCCATTTTGATTTTATCAAAATGACTTCTTTTAATTTTTTGCGTGCCCAGCAAGCCGTTAATTGCTAGTCGGTGAGAGTCCGTCTCAAGTAAGAGCCAAGTCGCTTGGTAGCAGACAGGCAACTGGTGGAGAAATCCTAAGGTTGAAGCCATGTGACAACGTAGCCCGAAAGGGCGCAAGCAAATCAGCAGACCGCAACATTAAGTGAATCCTGCAGCTTCGTTAAAAGATACCACCGAATGTGGAATACTCTTTCCGATAACATAAAATCCACCTAGGCGGCTATGCGTGTCAATACGGAGTTAAAGGCGGCGGTGGTTGATTACGCTAAAACCTGGCCCGTGTTTGAGGGCTATAAGGCCGCAAGGTACAGCAAGAAATACCTTGCGGAGCCTGAGGCTGAGATTGCCACCTATCGGGCGGCGCAAGACACATTTCGGCATTTATTGTCCGGGGCGAAGCTCCCCAAAATGGATATGCTTAAAGTCGAGGGCCGGGAGCTTGCAACAAAGAAAAAAGCCGCCTATGGTGAGTACCGGACGGTAAGAAAAGAAATGCAGGAGGTCATTACCGCAAAGGCTAATATTGACCGCCTATTCGGCCTAACGTACGTACAGAAAAACAAGGAACAGGAGCGATAGCGACATGACGTAACAAAGAAGCGAAGCGCCACGACTTCGGGCCAAGTTGGCCCGAAGTGGCAGGGTTTGGGGCCACAGTTGCCCTACTTGCTGTTTAGTGGAACACCAAAATTTCCGTTTAATTTGCTAAGCCTTTTCTTGTGAAACCTATTGACAAGTAAACGATCGTTGACTACAATAATGGTGAACGATGGTTTACTGCGTGGGGAGGATTTTTAGATGGCCG
>CAMLDI010000044.1 GCA_946478845.1 uncultured Paenibacillaceae bacterium | reverse complement strand
AATAAATACTCGCTATCTTTTAGGAGAATAGAAACATAGTCGCATGTAAATTGGTCCCAAAAAGAATCGATAAGATAATTCAAGGTTTCTTGCAATGTATTAAATTTAATTAATTGCCTTGCTGTTCGACGAAGGTGGGTGTCTATTTTCTCTACTAATCGTTCCTTTTTGCCCCGATCGATCAAATGTATCACCCCGGATGAGTTATATTCTAAATTATCTGATTTTATTATACCGGAATTTCCTATTTCTTGTAAAAAGATATTATCTCTTATTATACTCCTTTCGATCATATTACTGGCCAAACCCCCATTTGAGTTCCATAAGGAAAAAGACAAGATGCCGATGCACCCTGTCTTTTCTTCATTTGCTTGTTATCCCTTTTTTAAAGTGTTGAATTTGTTTATCCAGGCTTTCACTAAGTTCAACAAGTTCGTCTTTCATTTTGTGATATGAAGGAATTTTGTACAAAGGCTTATCGGATAAAAAAGGGCTTTTGCTGGTCTTTTTTTTCACACATATCACCCTCCAATCCACAATACTTTGATAGCAAACCTGTTCATTTATTGTATATTGGGCAAAAAAATCATTTAGCTTTACTGGTTAAAAGTTCTGTTATTATTGATTCAATATTAGGTTTTGTGGAAAAACTGATCAAATTTCCGTTAACCACCACTGTTGGGGTTACATACTTAATAATTTCGTCCTCACTGATATATTGGAACCCCTTTTTTTTAAACAAACCCCTTAATTTCTTTTTAGCCATTACTCGATCTATTGATAAATCATAATTATAAATATGGACATTTATAGATTCATTAAAATAATCTTTTAATTGTTCTTTTATTTTTAAACTATCTTCAAAGAAATTTTGGCTACCTTCACAGCAACCTGAAAATGAATCTTTTTCTGAATCTGAATTACAACAGTCGTCATGAAAGATTGGTATACTCGGAAAAATTTCTATCAAGTTTTTTAATTTCATATTTGTTTCCCCCTTAAAGTCCAACTTCAGATAAACGATGAACTGGCTTTGGAGGAAGAGGGCTAAAGCATTCATTGTATGTTTCATTCCAATTAGTTTCAAATTCTTTATTAAGTGCTCCCAGTGTATCTGCTACCACTAGATTGAGAATAGCTGGGGAAGCTTCAATACGAATATTTAATACTACTCTAAAGTTTTTTCCCTTATTTACATTTTGTTCAGTAAATGTTGGTTGATCATCTGTCTGAACCATACTTGCTTTAACAAATCCTTCTTCAAAACCTATATGAATTTTCAAATGAGCAATTGCCATCTTTTCTCTTTTAAAATGACTATTTAGCTTATTTAACAAACGTTGGGTCCATTCATAGGGATCTATTTCTTGATTAGTACTTAAATCACCCAAAAGATTCATCCAAGCTAGTTTAGCTTCTCCTTCTGCATATAAGTTATAATCTATGTCTAATACTTTATCTCCACCAAGATCTGTTGTTAACCAAGTTTCTGTTAATTCCCCAAGGTTATCTCCTCTTTCAGCAGAAATGCTCTTGACAATAGCCTGTGGATAACGTTGTAGTAAATAATTAATTAATTTATTGACCTCCTCAAAAGGATAACGGTCTACTTTGTTTAGTGCAATGATGTCTGCTTCAGCTAATTGCTTCTCAAAGATATAGCTCACTGAGTGTGAAAAAGATGCTTTTTCCTCGTCAACATTAAGCTCCTGTAATAATCTAGCAGGGTCTACAACAATAGTTAAAGGTGCGGTCTTAAATTGATCAGAATAATATTGCTTTAAAGGCCGTATAACAGTTGCGGCCAGGTCTGTACAGCTTCCTACAGCTTCTGCAATAATAACATCTGGTTTTTTTTCTTCTACTAAAATATTTAGATTATTGTATAAATCATCAAATTGACAACAGAAACAACCCCCTGTTACTTCCTTTGTGTCCAATCCATTTTGACGGGCGATTTCAGTATCAATCAGTTCTTTTCCTTGATCATTGGTCACAATTGCAACACGATAGCCTTGTTCCTCAAGTTTTAAAGCAGATTTTATCATTGTTGTAGTTTTACCTGCGCCTAAAAATCCTCCAAGTAATATCAATTTAACAGTTTTCATTTGTTTCCCCCATTAATCATTTATATGAAGAGTTTTGTAAATTAAGGCTGCACACAAAGCCCCTAAGGTAGTTGCAAATAAATATATCCACAGACTATAAAATGTCCCGGAAACTATTGCTGGCCCGAATGATCTAGCAGGATTCATGGATGCTCCGCTAATAGGGCCACCAAACATAGCCTCTAAAGCAATCGTCGCTCCTATAGCTGTACCAGAAAAGGTTTTGATAGCTTTTTCATGGACAGCAGTAGTTAAAATCACCAACATAAGTACAAATGTCAAAACAAACTCTAAAACAAAGCTTTGTAACCACGATCCACTGGGTAAAGTTGCTCCTAAATATGACACATTTCCAAACATAAGTAATAAGGTAGTACTTGCTGCTAAGGCTGCGATTAATTGAATAAAAATGTATTGGATTGCTTCTCGCTTAGAGATTTTTCTAAGGAGTAGAAAGGCAAGAGTAACTGCTGGATTAAAATGTGCTCCCGAAATGTGGCCAAAGGAGTAGATCATAGTCAAAACTACTAGACCGAATGTAATGGCCACTCCAACATGCGTTAAACTCTTTGTAAGAGAGTCCACAATAATTGCCCCAGTTCCTGCAAAGACTAGAAAATAAGTACCAGTAAACTCTGCTATTAGCTTTTGTTTAGCCTTAGTATAGGTATTGATGTTAGGAAATACATGTGTATTAGTAATAGGGGAAGCTCCAATTGATTTTTCTGCCACTGTTTTTCTCTCCTTTAACATTTCAAACAGCACCGTTTAAAAATGCCCTCTTCAACAGGTGTTAATATTTCAAAATATAGTTCGTCCATTCTTGGATCAGGATGCTTCCAATCATAATGGAATTCATATTCAGTTAAATCTAAAGCTTTAATGGATTCTTTATGTAATAGAGGAGACCCTTTGTATAGGTATAACCTAGTTTCATATTGGATTGGATCTATTAATTGCCCTAATTGATTATTTTCTATAAATAATCTAAATATTGTAAGATCCTCAAAACTAGTCCAAGGGTTGAACATAATAAACGTTGGGTTTAATTTAATATCAATTTCTTGTAAAAAATGAACAGCTTCTTCTATAGCAGCAACACTAGTATTTTTAGCCACAGCATCAAGCACGTTTTCAGAAGGAAATTCGAGTGCTGAGGTGATAAATTTAACACCTAAGTTTTTCATTTCTAATAAGGTTTCTTTATTTTCTAAAATATGATCAACACGAGTGGTAAAATCGTAGGTTAAGTGAGGAAATATTTGGTGTAGTTTTCGTAATATTTTAATACCCTGGTACTTAGTATTAAAGAAATCAGCATCAATAAAGGAGAGGTGGGTCATTCCATCTTCTACTAAGTTTCTAACATCTTGTAAAACAATTTCATCAGGAATTAAGATAATTTTTCCGTTAAATGCAGCATATACTGAACAGTACAAGCATTTGTGATGACATCCTCTAGTAATTTCAGTTGAGCCAACTATCTCCTCCGATTGTAAGATATGATTAATTTGCTTTTGAGGATATTTATATAACGGTGGCAATAAATGTCTAGAAGGCACATCAAGGTGATTACGTCCCATATAAGGGGGGATGGTCTCTCCTTTTATAGCTTGTTCAGCACTTAATACACCCGGAATGTCTTGTTGTGTTTCTCTTGAAAGGTTTTTAGCAAGCAATGTTAAAGGCTGCTCCCATTCTCCACAAATACAAGAGTCACTATACTTTCCTGCTAAGCGATTGGCATTAATAGTCGCATGCTGTCCAAAAAATGTGATATGTGCATTTGGGTTAATAGCAGCAATACGTTTTGCTATTTCTACTCCAGCATGTATTGCATCGAATAGTGGGATTGAAATTGCTACTAAGTCTTTGTCTAAAAACCTTTCCTCACTAATCCCTTCAACGTAAATATCTAGGACTGATACGTTAAATCCAGCTTTTATCAAAGAGGTAGCAGCCGTTGCAATGGTATTAGGCTGAAATCCCCCTTCAAAATTGGAAATCAGTAAGATATTCATTTAATTTACCTCCTAAGCTATTAACTTTATGGCTCAAGTGGATCTTATGATGTAAACGTAATTATTGATTTAATATTATAATTTTTCCCAATTGTATTTCAATACAATTGTAAACATTTAACACTATATTTTCAATATATTTATAATATTTTAATATATTTTAAATATAATAAAATATTATAAAAAATGTATTTTTATTCATAAAAAAACAGTAGATTCCATTTGAACTACTGTTTTTTTACTCGAGTTATCTAAAGAATTATTAAACTTTGAAAGGTTTCTTGATTGTTACCTTCAACTTTTCTTGTAAATAATTTGCTTTCTGACTTGAACAGTTTTCTTCATCACCATAAACAATAAAGTACCCTAAACGATCAAAGTTACTTTCTGTTTTTTTGACCAATTGACCGTTTTGAATATACCATTTATTTTTTTTGATATGGTCAGAGTGAAAATTTCGATCAAAGTAAGCTTCTCCTTCTTCATTAGCCAAAAAAAAGCGAATAGACGCCGAAGGAATACCAGATAAAGAAAAAGAAAGGGAGTTAATTCCTTTTCCTAAAGTAACATAAAGTGCTAAAGTTTTAAGATCCACACCTGTAACAACCTGAACCAGGTGTGGTATTTCATCTCCACCTGGTCGTGCGTTAATTTCTACAATTCTTGCCCCTTTTTTTGTTAACTTAACTTCAGTGTGTGTAACAGCAAAATCAACACCAATAACTGCTAAGCTTTCCCTTACTAATTTTTTTATTTCTAATTCTTGATTTTTGTTTAGATTCGCCGGAAAATCATGGCCTATTTCAATAGAATGAGGGAATGAAGTTACAATTTTTTCTGTTATTCCAATAATGGAAGTATCCCCATTTACTGTAACAGATTCTACACTAAATTCTGGTCCATCTAATAATTCTTCAATAAGTATTTCTGGATCGATAGCCTGACCAACATTGTTTTTTCCACTTTGTAAAATGTTGTTGATAGCTTTTTTTACTTCTTGTATGTTCTGACATTGATAAACATTTTTACTGCCCGAATCATTAGAAGGTTTTACGATTAGAGGAAAATCAAATCCCCTTAGTTGAGATGTTAAATCATTTTTGGAATTAAGAAGGAGGTATTGAACGGGTCCAATACCAGCAGCATTTAATCTCTGTCTTGTTAATTTTTTATTCCTGCAACATAATGCAGCTTCATATGATAAGATGTATTTTAAATTAAGTAATTCACCTATTTTAGATGCCAATGGAATTCGATATTCATTCATTGTAAATACTGATATAATATCATAATTTCTGGATAATTCTAAACACCTATCCAATACTAAAGTTTCATTGTTTAAATCAATTTCGATAGGTACATCCACTTCTAATATTTCATTAAATGAAAGTTCTTTTCTCAATAATATTGTTTTATATCCCAGCTCTTTCACTAGTTGAATTTCATTATCTCTGGTAGGACTAACTAAAATAATATATTGATTGCTCATAGAATAACCCCTTATTGGCAACATGTATTTATTTGATTATTTTCGCTTGTTATCCTGATTTCTACTTGATTATTTAATCTTTGTGAATTTACGGCAATAGCGATAGCAGATACCTGGCCAATTTCTTCGTTTGTAAACCCTAGCTGTTTCGCAGTTATGATGGCATTTTTCAATGTGGTTTGATCACCTAATAAAAAGGCAGAAGTTAGAATAGCTACAACTTTCTCCCTTTCCGGTAATGTTCCCCTTTGTACAGCCTCATTAAAAAATGTTTCAAAATAGGAATTTAATTCGGGATTTAATGTTAGCATATTTAACACTCCTCAATATTTTATTAATAATTATCTTTAGGCGAAAAAAGTTTATTATTTGGATACTTCCTTTTTTTCTTCGTTGCTTTGACTTGAACAGCAACTGCTATCTTCTTCTTTTATTTCTATAATCTCAATTTGACAGCAATCTTTTTTCTTTGCTTTTCCTTTAAAAATTGATAATAAATTCATTTCCATTCCCCTCCTTAAAATTTATGATTTTAAGAATAAATAATTAAGAATAAATAGCCTGAGAAAGTTGCCATAATAAATACCGATATAACAAATGCCCCAACTAATTTATTGCTGAAGATGCCCCGTAACATAACAATTTCAGGTAAGCTTGCACCTGCACCCCCGATTAATAGTGCCATGGTTGGGGCAATCGGGAATCCATTCACAAGTAATGCTTGAGAGATTGGTAACATTGTAGATAACCGAATATATAAGGGAACACCAAGAATAGCTGCTAAAGGGACAATCCACCATTGATTTTGATCAGAAATAAGAGTTAAGAAGTGGGTCGGAACAGCTTCCTTAATAATTGCTCCTATAAACGCACCAATTAATATATAAACCGCCACTGTACGTATTAGGTAAATCGTTTCCTTAACAGATTCCTTTAAATTTAAAATGAAATCTTTTCTTCGTGCCTCATCTTGTTCTGGAAGATACCCTTTAATCACAACTTTCTTTACATGCTCTTTATAATTTTTCTTATCTAAATACCACCCAATAATCATTGAAAAAATAAAAGTTGTTACAGTGTAAATAATTGTTACTTTCATCCCGTAAATATAAGCCATCAGACCTAAAATCCAGGGATCTAATAATGGGGAGGTAAATAAATAAGTCATTACCGTTTGGAAAGGTATGTTACGGTTAAGCATTGTAACCAATAGGGGAATTGTTGAACATGAGCAAAAAGGTGTTATAAAACCAAGTAGTGCACCTGCTAAATTTCCTAAAAATCGATTTTTACTAAACATCCATTTTTCTAATTTTTCCATAGGAACATACGCTTGAATAAAGTTAATAAAAAATGAGATGCCAAGAAATAAAACGAATAAGTTCGTACCTAAATCAAGAAACTCAAAGAAAACTTTCGTTACAATCTCTGGCACAAAACTCCCCCCAAAAATTATAGTAATTGTAAATTATCCTTTTTAAATCAAATTAAATTGATATATTAATCAAAAAAAATTGATTTAATCCCTAAAAAAATTAGTTGCGGCTTGGCTTGAAAATACAGCAAAGTTCAGGCGACAACAGGTGATTCAGTTCTTCTGGATTCAATTCGTAATAACTCCAGGTTCCCTTTGTTTCTTTTTTTAAAATATTGGCATCCAAAAGAATCTTTAAATGATAAGATAATTTCGATTGTGCCATATCCAGCATTGGAGCAAGATCACAAACACACATGGCACCATTTTGAGTAAGTATATTCATAATTTGTAGTCTTTTTTTATCAGCAATGGCTTTAAACTTTGACTCATATTTTTCAAATACTTTATCCATTGATTTGTCTACTAATTGAATTTCTTTTTTCATGATGTTCACCTTTTTTATAAATCAAAAAATATTGATATAATAAATATATATCCAATATTTTCAAATGTCAATATTCTTTATCAAGAAAATTTGATTTATTTGGAAACAGATAGGACTAAACTTGTAACCAAGTAATCTTATATTTACCAACCTGACTATATCTATTATCATGGAAAGAAAAGGAATAAGGAGGAAGCAAGTACTCAAATGAAGGATTCAATAATTATTGATAAAATGTTGCAGAAAGATTGGGATCAAGTAAGAGAAATCTTCCTAGAAGGAATCGCTACTGGAAATGCAACCTTTCAAAAAGATGCTCCTTCCTGGGAGGCATGGGACAACGATCATATAAAGGAATGCCGAATAGTTGCACGATTAGATGATAATGTTTTAGGATGGGCTGCGTTAAGCCCTGTCTCAAGTCGATGCGTCTATGCCGGGGTGGCTGAAGTAAGTATTTATGTTAGTCGAAATAATGGAATAAAAGGAATCGGTAGTAAACTTTTACAATCTTTAATTGAAATAAGTGAACAGAACGGATACTGGACGTTACAATCTGGAATTTTTCCTGAAAATATCCCCAGTCTGAAATTACATGTTAAGTATGGATTTCGGGAAGTTGGAAGGCGAGAGCGTATCGGTAAGTTAGATGGTGTATGGCGTGATATTATCTTGTTAGAAAGAAGAAGTTATAAAGTTGGAATTAATTAAGATTCTCTTTTATTAAAAAAAGGGGCTAAAAGACATAAGACATACTGCCTTTAAACTTAGCCCCTTTTGATAGAATTCATATTTTTAAAATAATAAGTATTGTACGGCAAAAAAATGGACGATAGATCCAGCTAATACAAATAAATGCCAGATGGCGTGATGGTATTTAAATCCTCTCCAAACATAGAAAACAGTTCCCATGGTATAAATGGCGCCGCCAATAATTAAAAAAATTAAACTCATGGAATTTAAATTTTTCATTAAAGGATCCCAGGCAAAAACGATCAGCCAGCCCATTGCCACATACAGCAAGGTTGAGATGACAAGGAACTTCTTCACGAAGAAAACCTTAAATACTGTCCCTCCAATGGCTAATCCCCAAATAACCCCAAATAAGGTCCAACCTAACCATCCTTTGACCCCAATAAATAATAATGGAGTATATGTACCGGCAATAAAAAAGTAGATTGCTGAATGGTCTAAGATCTCGAAGATATCTTTGGCTTTTCCCTGTGGAAGAGCATGAACAAAGGTAGATGCAAAATAGACAAACATCATGGTTACGCCAAACAAGGTGAAACTGACAATATGCCAGGCATTCCCGTACCGTGCAGAATAAACAATGAGCAATACTAAAGCTGCAATACTTAATAAAGCTCCAATCCCGTGAATAATGGCATTGGCAATTTCCTCTCCTTTTGAGAAGACATGTGTTTCAGCCAAGAATATCACTTCCCTGTTATAAGCATTGCTTCAATTATAACTCATTTTCTGATACACACCTTAATTTAAACCCAGTTCCAAAATAATTCTTTTATAATACACACGGAAATATAATTTATACATTATAAAATGTATTATTAAAAAAACAAGCGATATAATAAGAGCACAAAAAATTCCTATAGCTCCATATCCATAGGAACTGTTGGTAAAATAGTTGTAGGCAATGTTTATTATTATTGAATATAAAGCAGATATAAAGAAAATAATTAATATCTTTTGGGATACCATTTTCTTAATCTCCATTTCGCCAATGCCAATTCTATAAAGACTAAAGTACTTCTTTTTTTCATCCTGGTACTCCATCTTCAGTTTAAAATGAATCATAATTATGGCAGAAAAATACAAAAGAAGACAGACATATACAATAATGAAAATTAAAAAATTAGAGCTTTGTAAGGCAGTATTGTAAGCCTCTATTCTTGAACTTATTTTATAAGAAGCGTCTCCCTCAGGCAAATTATTCACTTCCAACAGCCTGTTCCATACCTCATCTGCTATCCCATTAGAGTTGCGCCAATTGTTGAAGTTATACAGATGTAGCGTTCCTTTTATGTAATAATCAAACCCCTTGGCAGCGATCCAGTCATAATCCTCTCTGTTAACCAACATAATTTTATCTGATATACAGTTTACTTCACCAAATAAAGGGTCAATACTTGATTCTTGAACAATAAACTTTTTTGAACCTTCATTGGAATCAATATTAATGTATGAAAAGCTTAAATTAGTATCATGCTCATATCCATCCTTCATGTCATAGGGATAAACATATATAAAGGAATCGGATTTAACCTTGTAGTCTCTATTCATGATTTTATTAATATCGTCTACACAAAATATTGTAAGCATGTTGTTTCTTACAAAACTGACGGTTTCACTAGTGGTTATGTTATTGCCTGTATTCTTTGCAATAGACTGAATTTCGTCCTCTGCCAAAGGCTTGAAGCTTCCTTTCACTTCACCGTATACCAGGTGAAATGGATGATAAGTAACAGCATTTTTGGTGAAACTAGGGTATGTTACCAGGCTAAACATTACAATGAATAAGATAGCAAAAAAGATCCAGCTGGTAACAAAAAAGACTTTTTTATTTTTGCTGTAATAATATTTTATATCTGACAATACGAAAATGTTTTTTATGTATTTTTTATAATGTTTACTTTGAAAATATTCAATTAAGGCTTCCCCATTAAAAAATATCAACATGGAGCCTAATATGCAAAACAACAGACTCAGAAACCATAGGTTACTGTTTATGCTGAAAAAAAGAATCATTACAATAAAAGCTGCGATTGTAAGCAATATTCCAGCTCCACACAGCACAATGCTGTAATGTTTTCCGCTTTCAGCTTTTTCAGCGTATTTTATCTTGTCTAATATTGTACTTTTAATGATACCTTTAACATTGACAAGCAATGAAAGCAAAAATATTACAATTAAATATATCGTTGTAAGTATGTAGGCTGTCCCTGAAATGGCAACATCCAATTTATTAATGCCTATCACATTGCGGATAAAAGCTAAAAAAGATAGGGATAACCCTGTTCCTGCTGCCAAGCCAATTATTAAAGCTATAAAACAGAGTATCAGGTTTTCTATTAAAACGTGATTTCTAACCTCATTTTCTGTCATACCAAGAGTTAATAAAATGCCAAAATCTTTTTGTCTGTCTTTAATAAAAACACTTTGAGAGTAAGGAATAAATATACCGATAAACATCAAAACCAGGATAGTTGGGGCATATATATTACTGGATATCATGGGGTCTACTATGGAAGGATTCATGAATTGTTTATTTACTGCTATTGCTATAAAACTATATAAAATAGCTATAGAAAACAGATTGCACAAGATAAATAATCTATATTTCTTTAACTCTGCCTTAAACATTTTAAAGGCAATTTCACCAAATGTCATAATAAACCCTGTATGATAGGTTCCATTATATTATTAAGGAATTTAACCCTATCCCCTTGTTTTGTGATCTCCTTAATGATTGAACCATCCTGTATGAACACGACTCTATCACAATAACTGGCAGAAAAGAAATCATGAGTTACCATAAGTATGCTTGCATTACATTCCCTGTGCAACAGCTCAAAACATGACAAAACTTTTTCAGAGGACTTGGAATCAAGATTCCCTGTAGGCTCATCTGCAAATATTATTTTAGGGTTATTTATAATGGCGCGGCAAATCGCAGCTCTCTGCTGTTGCCCGCCGGATATTTCGTAGGGATATCTGTCCATTATCTCAGCTATATCCAGCATGTTTGCATATCTGTCAACAGTATCCCCCTCCATAACCTCATATTTTTTATCTAAAATCAATGGGACAAGAATATTTTCTTTTACAGTTAAACTGCTGAGCAAGTTAAAATCCTGAAAAACCATGCCAATATTCTTTCTTCTAAACATTGATAATTCATTCTTCTTCATTTTGCTTATGTCCATATCCCATATGTTTATTTCACCTTCATCGCACCTGTCTATGCCGGATGCTACATTTAACAAAGTCGTCTTTCCACTTCCTGAAGTTCCCATTATACCTAAAAACTCATTTTCCTTCATTGTTAAGGATAAATTATTTAAGGCTGTTGTATTAACTTTTTTATTGCTGCTGTATTTTTTATATACATTTTTAATTTTTAATATATTCATATCATTAATCCTTTACCTTCCAATATGTCTTCATTCCATTGCTTTTTAATACTGAACCTTTTGGTACCTGTGTTAATACAAGAAATAAATTAAACAGATCTACTGAAGATGATGCTGCATTTAGGAGAATTAAAAACTTTACTATTGGTGTTAGTAAACCCAATAGACCTAATATAGAGGGTAAAAAAATAGAAAGTATGATGAAAGGTGCAATGGAGATTATTATGTATCTTGTTTTAGAAATTTCTTCTGCTGTATAAACGTATCCACCAAAGAATGTTACTCCTATGAATGTTTTCTTTGACTTCATAAAGTCTGGAATAAAAAGTAGATGGATTAGTTCGTGAATGACCAGTGTTAAAAAAATTCCAATCAATGCATCTAAACGAATCGTTATCGCGAATGATTCTGCTGTAATACCAAATTCCTTTAAAGTAATTTCTGAAAAAATATTAATTAACCCTATTGAAATCAATGTATTTATAACCATTATGGGAATGGACGCTAAAATAGTAATAAGCAGTGTTTTAGGTTCTTTTAGTTGAATCCAGCCATTATGGATTAAATTAAAATGTGTCTTCTCATCGGTCTTTGGAAACTTATGAATTACCTTAATCGAACTCACCTCCATCACCATTGCGGAGTCCATTTTTACTATTTTTTGTAACCTAAGTGTATCATATTTCTTTTCAATAATTAACAAACGCTTTTAAGTATTAAATACGTTGACCATTTGCAAACAAATGTGTATTATGTTTATATAAAAACAAACAAAATTTAAAATAGTTTGCTGTAAACTGAACGAAGATTGGACGTGTTTATAAGATGGAATTATCAGACCTTTTTTGGAATGCATCTATAGAAGAATTAAAACGGGGATATATACAAGAAAAAAACACCTACATCTGTCTCCTATGCGGTGAGAGATTGGAAAAAGGAATCGTTTACCCTTATGAAGGGCTGTTGTACGAAGCAGAACGGTACATGGGAATTCATATTGAAAAAGAACATGGATCTGTATTTGAATACTTAATCGGACTGGATAAGAAACTAACTGGCCTCACGGAGCATCAAAATAATCTCCTTCGTCTTTTTTACCAGGGGAAAAATGATACAGAAGTACAAAAGGAATTAGGCATTGGCAGTGCTTCTACCATACGGCATCACCGCTTTGCTTTAAAAGAGAAAGAACGGCAAGCAAGAACCTTTTTGGCCATGATGGAATTGCTCAAGGAAAAAGACCAGCATGCCCCTGCCTTCGTCCCGGTTCATAAGACAGCCACCATGGTAGATGACCGATATAACATTACCCGGGATGAACAAAGAAAAATCGTGGAGAAATACTTTCCCGAAGGGCCAACAGGTCCCTTAAAGAAATTCCCTCTTAAACAAAAAGAGAAACTCATTGTCCTGCGGGAAATTGTAAAACACATTGAGAATGAACGGGTTTATACAGAAAAAGAATTAAATGAAATTCTGCAGGTGATTTATGGGGATTATGTAATGATTCGAAGGTATCTTATTGAATACGGATTTTTAGATCGCAAACCCGATGGGAGCGAATATTGGGTGATGAAATGAATACGTTAAAAAAATCGATGATTGCTTTTCTTATTCCTGTGATTTTTGCAAGTGTTATTCAATCATTAGGCCAGGTCATTGGAATCATTGTTGTTGGCCAAACACTTGGTGTTGATGCACTTGCTGCCATTTCTGCTTTTTTTCCGTTATTCTTTTTCCTAATTTCTTTTGCCATCGGCATTGGATCAGGCAGCTCTATTCTTATAGGGCAATCCTATGGAGGGGGAAATCTTCCTCAAATAAAAGAAGTGGCTGGAGTTACCCTTGCTTTTACTATTGTACTTTCAGTAATCGCAGCACTTGTTGGAGGGATTTTTACAGAGAATATTCTAGTCTGGATGGGGACTCCTGACAACATTCTTTATGCAAGCACTCTTTATGCCCGGATTTCATTTGTGACCCTACCCATTACCTTTCTATATTTGGTATATACCACTTTTTTGCGTGGTGTAGGAGATTCGAAAACCCCTTTTTACTTTTTAGTGCTCAATATTATTCTAAATGTTATACTGCTTCCCCTGCTAATGTTTGGTTGGCTGGGGTTACCAGAATTCGGTTTATACGGAGCAGCCTATGCCGCCGTTTTATCCAATCTCTTCTCCCTTGTTATTCTCATAGGGTACTTGCATAAAACAAACCATGTACTCAAGTCTGACTTGATTGTTTTAAAACATTTTCGATTAAAGGGTTCGATTATGAAAAACTTACTGCGGCTGGCCATTCCAACGAGTATTAGTATGGTGGCAATGGCGATGTCAGAGATTGCTGTGATTACTTTTGTTAATCATTATGGTTCCAATGCAACGGCAGCTTATGGCATTGTTAATCAAATTGCCAGTTATGTACAAATCCCTGCCATGAGCATATCTATTGCCATATCAGTATTTGTAGCACAATCCATTGGTTCTGGAAAACTATCGAATATAAAGGAAATTACCAAATTCGGATTAACTTTAAATTATCTTTTTGGTGGAGTAGTGATTCTCCTTGCTTGCCTGCTATCAAATCCCCTTTTACGAATGTTTTTAAATGATACCGAAACCATAGAAATTGCACAGAATCTCATGCTCATCTCATTTTGGAGTTATGTTATTTTAGGGCATACCATGGTTATTTCAGCAACAATGAGAGCGTCCGGTACAGTGTTGTGGCCGACTATTTTTACAATTTCAAGCATTTGGATGATCCAGGTACCCGTAGCTTATTTCTTGTCACAGTTTACAACCCTTGAGATTCAGGGAATCTGGTTAGCTTATCCTATTGCTTTCCTATTTAATCTCATCGTCCAGTTCGTTTATTATCATTTCACATGGAAAAAGAAAAATCTCAAAGCACTTTTAGTAGTGGAAAGGAGCATATCACATGGACCGGAAAAAGGAATTGAAACAAATATATAAAGAAACCAAAATCGAAGCCGGGGTGTACCAGATTAAAAATACACAAAATAATAAAGTGTTTATCGAAAGTACCAATAATTTAAAAACCATAAACGGCAGACAATTCATGTTGAAAATGGGAGGACACCCTAACAAAGAACTGCAAAGAGAATGGTTGGATTTTGGGGAAGACGCTTTTGTGATTGAGATATTAGAAACCCTGCCAGAAAAACCAGAAGGGTATTATTCTGTAAAAGATGCCCTGAAAAAACTGGAAGAAAAGTGGATGGATCAACTGCAACCCTATGGGGAGCGAGGATATCATAAGGAAAAATAGTTGTAGAAAGAACAAAAGATAGGTTCTTGAAGTACTCCAGAGAAAACCCTAGAGGATCTCAAGAACCTCATTTACTTTTTCAGGATACTTTTTTGTTAATCTAGCTTTCCCAAGGTTTGATTTAACAATCTTCTTAATCCTTTTATCCTCTATTGCTGCAAATTTTTTAAGAAGTGCAAAACCCATTTCTGGCTCCTGTGCCACGAATACACTGATGGAATATTCCAAGCCCTTAGATAAAACCTTAAAGTCCTCTGGACTGCAAGATTCCTTTCCATTGAAAATGACCCAATTTAAGATTTGCTCTGTAATATCCAGGCAATAAAGAACGTTTTGGTTTTCTTTTAACATTGGAGGATGGGCAAGAGTAGCGACGATTGCACGTTTTTCCAAGCAGTTGGAATCCGCTAACCAGGAATCGAAAAGACCCTTTACCACGGCAAAATCCGTCTCTCCTATTCTTTGGAACCCCATGGCCACCGCTTCCCGCATTCTCCATCTAGAATCCCCCATGGCCCTTTTAAATAGTGAAACAATCTCCTTCCTTCTGATTTCATTGGCATGAAAATAATAAGCACCAAGAGCCAGCGTTGCACAGAAAGGTAGGAATTCTTTCGGATGGTTTGTAGGGGCAACATCTATGGGTAATTCCAGCCATCCCTGCAGCAAATTCCATAGCTCATTCCCAACCTCCGTTGTCTCAAAACAATCCGCAAAGGCATCTGCCAAACCTAAATTTCCTCTGGGGCCGGGCAAATTGGATTTAGAAATAAGAAGGCTTTCCAATTCAAGAAAGCGATTCGGGTTTTTGATTAGTAGTTGAAGTTCACTGTTTTCGAACATTTTATTTCCCATCTTTCCAATTCCACCATTTTTATGTACCATGGTTTTAACTCCTTTACTCAAATACCGCAACAACCTGATTGATTTCCATTAAAGCATTTGGCTCAATTTTCAACGTAACATTCGGGTCTCCTGTACCACCATAGACAAAATCATATTTGAATAGTCCTTTATCCAGAATAAAAGGCAACCCAATGCCTAGCATCGCAACACTTCCGACCTGATAGCCTGTGATTTTTTCAACGTCTTTCCTATTGGCCATTTTTACATCCTTACAGTCCAATAACTCTCCAATCTTCTTAAAATCAACCCTTCCCCGATTACCGGAGATAATTAAAGCGAAAAATCCTTTATCCGTTTTCAAAATAAGGGTAGGTGCAGTTTGTCCAATTTCTATGCCAAAAAAATCGGCACCCTCGTGGGCTGATAAAATAGGTTTCTCATGTTGAATGAATTCGTAGGAATAAGCACTATTCTCTAAAAGATTCGTTATTTTCATTTATCATCACCTCTACCCAATACTATACAGTATTGGGTAGAGGTGTAAATAATAATTATTCATTACATGTTAGTGGTATCTTCTCATTCCTTCGACTTACCTGAAAAAATCCTGAGGCTGTTAGCACACCTGCTAACACCAGAACAACTCCGATAACTTGGAAAAGTGATATAGGTACACCGCTCATCAAGGAAATGATCATAGTAACAATAGGTACCAGGTTAAAAAATAAAGAAGTTTTTCCTGCACCAATTTCAGCGATTCCCCGATTCCACCAAAGGTATCCTAATACACTCGTTCCTAGAGCCATGAAGGCAATGGCAGACCATGCACCTAAAGTGACGTTGTTTAAAGGAGCAGAATCTGGAGTTAAGAAAGCAACACAAATTAAACTGATTGCTCCTACAATCATTGTATAAGATGTCGTTTGGAAAGAAGTGCTATTCTTCAAAAAACGTTTACCCAATATTCCATATAATGCCCAGCATATATTCCCAAATAATATATAAATGTCTCCTTTTGAGATGGAAAGGGTGTGAATCACTTCCCACGAACCTTTTGTTATCACAAGAGAAACACCGAGTAATGCTAATATAACTCCAATCCCCTGTCGTTTAGAAATGGAGTCTTTTAGAATAATCCATGCTAATAGGGTTGTAACCAGCGGGTTAGTTGACATAATTAATGACCCGTTAATAGGGGAAGTATCCCTCATTCCTAAAAAAAACAAAGAATTAAAACCAAATACTCCGATCACACCTAGTACAATGTAAATCCATAAATTTTCTTTTAACACTTCGGCGTTAATTTTTTCTTTTAGGATTAAGATGATCGCCATTGCTAAAGCAGCAATTCCAAAGCGCCATGCCGCTGTTCCTAATACAGAAAAATACTGCAAAGCATACTTGGCTACATTAAATGTCGCTCCCGTAAAAATAGAAAACCCTAATAGCATAAGATAAATTCTATACTTCACTTTTCGTCCTCCCTTCTTAATTGATGCAAAAAATCATGATAAATTTCCAGTTTATCCTCAGTGAGTCGGATAATATTATCCAACTGACTACGTTGTATTCTCATATTTTCCAGGTGCTTCTGTAAAATCTCGATTCTTTTCTTTAATTTTGGCTCTACTATTTTATCTCTTTCCTCAATCTCCTTTATTACGCATCCACCCATTGTAAACTCTAAAATTTCCTCAAGTGTCATCCCCGTTCTTTTAAGTGAATTTAGAAATTGCAAAAAGGAAATATCCGATTCAGAATATTGGCGAATTCCACTATTTCTATTTGGTGAAGATACAAGTCCTATTTTTTCGTAATATCGTAATGTATGAACACTCATTCCTGTAAGTTCCGCTACTTTGCTAATGGTATACATCTTTCTCACCCCCATTTGATAAATTTAGCTTATGACTTAAAGTTAACTCTAAGTCAATAGAGGAAAAGAAAAAAGGCTTATCCGTTGAATTTTACAACATCCAGCGTCCTCCATTCACGTCAAGGGTATTTTTTTATTTTAAGTATTGACAGAAAACATCTCAAGAAATATCATACTATTCAGATATGTTTAATATATCTAAATTATCCCAAAGGAGGTTACATCATGATTCTAAGCCAAAAAATTAACGAATCAATTGGTGAGAATGAAAATTGGGTTCTTCGTCGACAAAAAAACATTCCCAACAACCGTCGTCTCTTTGTCCTTACGTGCATGGATGAACGCTTGCCTATTGAAGAAATTTTAGGTCTCGAACCTGGGGATGCCCATGTTTTTCGTAACGCCGGAGGATTAGTTACTGATGATGTAATTCGTTCAGCAGCCTTAACATTGAACTTTTTTGGCACAAAAGAAATTATCGTAGTAAACCACACAGAATGCGGCATGATGTCAGCCCATAATCATGAAATTGTACAAGGCTTAGAAGAAAAATTGGGAATACATTTAAGTAATGTTACTATAGACCCATCCCTACCCGAATTAATTCTTGATGACCCTAAAGCAATCAATCATTGGTTTAAAACCTTTGAGAATGTAGATGAAACCACCCAGGCTCAGGTAGAATACCTGCGCAATCATCCACTCATTCCCAAGGATACGATTATTAATGGATATATTTATGAAGTAGAAACAAACAAATTGCGGCATCCTCATGGAATTCTTAACGAACGAGTCAATACGCGGGAACAACTACTTGGAAAAGTATAGATTAACGGAAAAAACCACACTAATAGCTTAGTGTGGTTTTTTGTTCTTCAATCCTTAAAGGATGATCTACTTCCTTATTAAACCCTTCGTTTTAGTTCTTTGTAAAAGTTTTCTCTCGTACCAATCTGTAAGACCCGTACTTCAACACGGTCTTCAATAATTAGGTAGGCGATTCTATACTCAACCCCCAAATGGATTAATTTCCACTTTTTTAAGTGAGATAAATCCCCTTTTAATGGTTCACCAAGATAAGGATTTTCTGCAATTTCTTCTAAAACTAAAACAAGCTTTTTTATCATAGACTTGTCTAATGATTTTATATCTTTTTTGGCCAGTTTTGAGATATACAATCGGAACATTAGATTAAATCCTCTTTTTTGAGTTCTTCTTTAAAGTCCTCTAAAGAAGTAAATTCTCCATTTTCGAATTCTTTTTCGGTTTCTGCAACCATCTTCAAAAGAGCATTAGCTAATTCTTTTTTTCGTTCAATCATTTTTTCAGCAATATCTTCTTCACTAAACCCTTCGTTTAGTAAATCACGTTTAATTAAGTCCTCAAGGTCATCAATCAAATCCTTTTTATATAGAAAGATTCTTCCCTGATCATCTATGCCGATTTTTAAATTGTCTTTGGGATTGATATTGATTTTATCTCGCAATTCTTTTGGGATTGTTATTTGACCACGCTCGTTTACTTGAACATCAAATTGACTTTCAAGCATCACTTTCATCCTTTCATTATTCAGAATACTGATTTGATGATAATTATAGCATAAGAGGGTTAAAAATAAAATCGAGACTTATATTTAGTTGCGAGTTCCTTATTGGGGTCAATAAAAAAAACTTTTTATGAAAAACCCTGGTTTCCACCCCTATATTCCAAATTTTGTGATAGGGTAAAATTAATTGAACTACCTGTATAGGGGGGATTCATGATGAAAACAAAAGATATCATGATTCGAAATGTGTACAAAGTAAAAGAAAGTGACACAGTTCGTTCTGTCATTGAAAAATTTATTGAACACCGTATTAGCGGCCTTCCGGTGGTCAATGACAGAAACGAAATTATTGCTTATATCAGTGACGGAGATATCATGCAATACATTGGAAAGCATGAAGACAAAATCTTCGCTGGCTATTTTTACTCATTTATTATTCCAGGGGATGAAGAGGAATTTGAAAAGCGGGAAGAACGATTGTTGCAACTGAATGTAATGGAAATCGCCAGAAAGAAAGTAATCACCATTTCCTGGGAAGAAGAAATTGAACAAGTGGCTGCCATTTTAGGGAAAAAGCAAATCAAGAAATTGCCTGTAGAACGAGACGGGGTTTTAGTTGGCATCATTAGCCGTGGAGATGTTATCAGGCAGTGTTTTAAAAATATTCTTTAATAAAGAAAGAAGCGCTAAAGTTAAATGAATAAAACATTACCACATTTTTATGAACTTTTATTGGATGTGAAAACTTGTTCGGTATAAAAATTATCCTCTTACTCTTATTCATTTGTCTAACTATCGGAATGGTTACTGTTCATTTGCTGATATGGAAAGGAATATTCAAAAAAAGCCCTAACTTTATAGGCACGATATTATTCGGACTTCTCATTGGTTCTATTCTTTTTTTCATAATTTCCTTCCCCAGTATTGTTCTATATGCTGTGATTTTATGGATTCATTCTTTCAACTCAGCTTTTGTGCTATTTGATTCCAAAATGAATTTATACCTTTTCTCTTTAATAGCTAGTATACTGGCCTTTACTTACATGTTTATTTTCGTCATGCTATTAAAGATAGCCGTTATTAAATATAAATTAAAGCCCCTGTTTAGTACTATTGCTGAATTCACTTTAGAATTCAGTGCTTTATATTTGTCACTGTCATACATATCAAATGACGTATTTTATACCATTGATTTTTCACCATGGGGAAAAATCATTATTGCTGTTTTATTTACTTTAATCTTTTCAGGTCTGGATAACATCATGAATCAAATTGACAAATTGCAAAAAAAAGAGAAAGAAAAACCTCAGGCTTTTCCATAGTCAATCATAACCACCCTTCAAAAGGGTGGTTTGAACAAAGGCTATAAGCCTAT